>LJCV01000317.1 GCA_001298575.1 Actinobacteria bacterium OK074 | reverse complement strand
GGCGGGGGGGGGGGGGGGCGGTGGGGGTGCCCCGGGGTGTGGAGATGGTCGTGGCGATCCTGGGCGTACTCAGGGCAGGGGCGGCGTATCTGCCGCTGGACCTCGCTCACCCGCCGGCCCGGACGGCTTTCGTGCTCCAGGACACGCGTCCCGCCCTGGTGCTGACGACCAGTGCGGTGGCGGACGGCCTGCCCGCCGTGCCAGGCATACCGGTGGTGGCTTTGGATGGTGCGGCTGCTGCCGAGGTGGCCGCGCAGCCCGCAACTGCCCCCGTGGATCCCGCGGACCAGGGCGTGGCTGCGTTGCGTGCGGCGTATGTGATTTATACGTCGGGGTCGACGGGGCGGCCGAAGGGTGTGGTGGTGCCGCATCGGGGGGTTGTCAACTATGTGTCCTGGCTGCAGGCGGAGTTTCCGGTGGGGCCGGGGGACCGGCTGCTGCACAAGACGCCGGTGACGTTCGATGTGTCGGTGCGTGAGCTGTTGTGGCCGCTGGCGGCGGGTGCGGCGCTGGTGCTGGCCCGGCCCGATGGGCACCGGGACGCCCGCTACATCGCCGCCCTGATCAGCGGGGAGGGGGTGACGGGGGCGCATTTCGTGCCGTCGATGCTGGAGGTGTTCGCGCAGGAGCCCGCCGTTGCCGGGTGTACCAGTCTGCGGTGGGTGATGTGCAGCGGGGAGGCCCTGACGGCGTCCGCGGTGGCCCGCCTGACCGCCCGGCTGGACGTGCCCGTCCACAACCTCTACGGTCCCACCGAAGCGTCCGTGGACGTCACCGCGTGCCGGGACGTGACCGCGGACGGCCCGGTCCCTGTCGGCGGGCCCGTGGCCAACACCCGCCTGTACGTCCTGGACCGTGCGCTGCGGGTGTTGCCGCCGGGGGTGGCGGGGGAGCTGTATGTCGCGGGTGCGGGACTGGCGCGCGGCTATGCCCGGCGTGCGGGGCTGACCGCGGGCCGGTTCGTGGCCTGCCCCTTCGAAACGGGGGGCGCGCGGATGTACCGGACCGGGGACATCGTGCGCCGCCGCGGTGACGGCCGGCTGGACTACCTCGGGCGTACCGACGACCAGGTCAAGATCCGCGGCTTCCGCATCGAACCCGGCGAAATCGAAACCGTACTAGCCGCCCATCCGGCGGTCGGCCAGGCCGCCGTCATCGTGCACGAGGACGCCTCCGGTATCCGGCGCCTGGCCGCCTACCTCGTCCCCACCAGCCCCGACACCACACCCGACCCAGCGCAGGTCCGGGAGTTCGCCGCGGGCCGGCTGCCCGAGTACATGGTCCCCGCGGTGTGTGTGGTCCTGGCCGAGTTGCCGTTGTCGGCGAACGGGAAGCTGGACCGGCGGGCGCTGCCCGCACCCGACTTCGCCGCACGGGCCACCTCGCGTGCGCCCCGGACCCCGCAGGAAGAAACCCTGTGTGCCCTCTTCGCCGACCTCCTCGGTCTGCCGGGTGTCGGGATCGACGACAACCTCTTCACCCTCGGCGGCGACTCCCTCGTCGCCATCCGCCTCGCCGCACGCATCCAGACCCAACTCGGCACCCACATCACCGTCCGCGACATCTTCCACACCCCCACCCCCGCCACCCTGGCCGGACTGACCGGACGGGGCCTTCCGCCGCGTCCGCCGTTGGCGGAGACGACACGGCCGGAGCGGATACCGCTGTCGTTCGCGCAGAACCGGCTGTGGTTCCTGGACAACCTGGACGGCTCCGGCAACGCCTACCACCTTCCGCTCGCCCTGCGGTTGAAGGGCCGGCTGAGCCCAGAAGCCCTGGAGGTCGCGCTCGCCGACGTGACACACCGGCACGAGATCCTGCGGACGGTCTTCCCCGACGACGCCGGCAAGCCCTGGCAGCGGATCCTTCCCGCGGACCGGGTACGTCCGCGGCTGCTGGTCTCGGACGTGGACGCCGACGCCGACGCCGTCGGGCGACTTCTGGCCGAAGAGGTCGCGCGGCCCTTCGACCTGACCCGGGAGATCCCGTTGCGGGCACGCCTGCTGCGGACCGCCGACGACGAGCACATTCTGCTGATCCTGTTGCACCACATCGCCGCGGACGGCTGGTCCATGGGCGTACTGGTCCGCGAGCTGAACACGGCCTACCGGGCACGTCTTGAGGGGAACGTACCGGTGTGGCAGCCGCTGCCGGTCCAGTACGCGGACTACACCCTGTGGCAGCACGGACTCCTCGGCTCGCGGACGGAGGGGAGCGCGACCTCCGAGGTTCCCGTCGTCGGGCAGACACAGGCGGACTTCTGGCGGCGTGCCCTGGCCGGGGCCCCCGAGTGCATCGACCTGCCCTGCGACCGGCCGCGACCCGCCACGGCCGGACGGGACGGGGCGGTACTGGAACTGCACTGGTCGCCCGCACTGCACCAGGGGATCACGGCCCTGGCCCGGGAGAGCGGCGCCAGCGTCTTCATGGTGCTGCAAGCCGCGCTCGCCGCCGTACTGACCCGGCTCGGCGCGGGTGAGGACATCGTGCTGGGCGCTCCGGTCGCCGGACGGGGGGAGGACGCCCTCGACGGGCTCATCGGGTTCTTCGTCAACACCCTCGCCCTGCGCACCGACACCAGCGGCAACCCCGCCTTCCGTGACCTGCTGCGACGGGTCCGCGACGCCGACCTCGACGCCTACGCCCACCAGGACCTGCCCTTCGAGCGCCTCGTCGACCTGCTCAACCCGGCCCGCAGCCTTGCCCACCACCCGGTCTTCCAGGTGATGCTGGCCGTCGACAACACCGCCCGCCCACCACTGTCCCTCCCCGGGGTCGAGGCCCGGTACGAGAACGTCTTCCCCACCGAGGCCAAGTTCGACCTGTCCTTCAACTTCGCCGAAACCCGTGACGGCGACGGTCGCGGCACCCCTGCCGGGATCCGCGGAACGCTGCACTACCGCACCGACCTGTTCGAGGAATCCACCGCGAGAGGGTTTGCCGACCGCCTGGAGCGCTTCCTGGGCCAGGTCGTGGCCGACCCCGGGACACGGCTCGCGGCGGCCGAACTCCTCGGAGCCGACGAGCGCCGCCTCCTGACGGAGTGGAACGACTCCGCGTACCCGATACCGGACGCCGACTGGGCCCGGCTCTTCGAGGCCCAAGCGGCCCGGACCCCGGACGCGCTGGCCCTGGTGAGCCCCGACGAAGGGGGCGCCCCGGTGTCGTACCGTGAGCTGAACGAGCGGGCCAACCGACTCGCCCACTGGCTGCTTGGCCGCGGCACGGGCCCCGAGGACGTCGTCGCCGTCGCCGTGCCACGCGGCGTACGCATGGTGGTCGCGATCCTCGCCGTGCTCAAGACGGGCGCCGCCTATCTGCCGGTCGACCCCGACCACCCCGCCGAGCGCGTGACCCACCTGCTGCGGGACGGACGTCCCGGGCTCGTGCTCGCCACCGTCGCGACCGCCGGGAGACTGCCCGCCGTCGACGAGGTGACCGTCGAAGTCCTCGACTCCCCGGCCGTCGCCGAGGCGCTGAGCGCGCTGCCGGTCACCGACCCCACCGCCGGGGACCGCCCCCGTCCGCTGCTGCCTGGCCACCCCGCCTATGTCGTCTACACCTCGGGCTCGACCGGCCTGCCCAAGGGCGTGGTGATCCACCGCCGAGGACTGGTCGACTTCACGGAGTGGCTGCAGCGGGAGTACCGGCTGGCGCCCGACGACCGGATGCTCCACAAGTCGCCGGTCACCTTCGACGCCTCGGTGATCGAACTGCTCTGGCCGCTGACGACGGGCGCGGCCGTCGTGCTGGCGAAACCGGGCGGTCAGCAGGACCCGCGGTACATCGCGGAGGTCATCGCCGCCGAGGCCGTGTCCGCCGTACATTTCGTGCCGTCGATGCTGGAGGTGTTCACCGACGAGCCGGCCGCGGCCCGCTGCACGGGCCTGAAGTGGGTGATGTGCGGCGGTGAGGTGCTGCCCGCGGCGACGGTCACGGCCGTGACCGAACTGCTCGGGACACCCGTCCACAACACCTACGGTCCCACCGAGACCACCGTCTTCGTCTCCGCCTGCCGGGCGCTCCCGGGCGAGGCGGTGTCCGTCGGCCGGCCCATCTCCAACACCCGTCTGTACGTGCTGGATTCGGCGCTGCGCCTGGTACCGCCCGGCGTTCCGGGGGAGTTGTACGTCGCCGCCGAGGGGCTCGCGCGTGGATACGCCGGGCGCGCCGTTCTGACCGCCGAACGTTTCGTGGCCTGCCCGTTCGGCTCCGGGGAGCGCATGTACCGGACCGGGGACGTGGTGCGCCGACGCGGCGACGGGCAGCTGGAGCACCTGGGACGGACGGACGAGCAGGTCAAGATCCGCGGTGTGCGCATCGAGCCGGGCGAGATCGAGGCCGCTCTGCTGCGCCACGAGGCGGTCGGCCAGGCGGCCGTCACGGTGCACGAGGACTCCGCGGGCACCAGGCGGCTGGTCGGCTACCTCGTTCCCGCCGCCGCAACCGGCGTCGGCCCCGGCAGGGCGCCCGCCGCGGTGGCAACCGCGACGGACGCGGGTGTGGTTCCGCTGGACGCGGCGGAGGTCCGGCGGTTCGTCGCGGGGCTGCTGCCGGACTCCATGGTGCCCGCCCTGTGCGTCGCCCTCGCCGAACTGCCGCTGTCGCCGAACGGGAAGCTGGACCGGCGGGCGCTGCCCGCGCCGGACTTCGCCGCGACGACGGTCGCCCGTGCGCCCCGGACCCCGCGCGAGGAGGTGCTGTGCGGGCTGTTCGCCGAACTTCTCGGCCTGCCCCGCGTCGGCGTCGACGACGACTTCTTCACCGTCGGCGGGGACAGCATCCTGTCGATCCAGCTCGTCAGCAAGGTGCGGGCCCGGAACCTGGCGGTCTCGGTACGGGACGTCTTCGAACACAAGACACCGGCTCGGCTGGCCGCCGTGGCCAAGGACATCGCGGACGAGGAGCAGTACGGCGGCAGCGCCGACGACGGAATCGGAGCGGTCCCGTTGACGGCCGTCATGTACGAGCGTCTGCAACGCGGCGGCCCCGTCGAGGAGTTCAACCAGGCTCTGCTGGTGGTGGTCCCGCCGGACGCGGACGAGGCCCGCCTCGCGGCGGCGTTGGGGCTCCTGCTCGACCACCACGACACCCTGCGGCTGCGGATCACCACCGGGCCGTCGGGGCCCTGGGAACTGGACATCGCGCCGCGCGGCTCGGTCGACCCCGCGACCTGCCTCACCCGCGTCGACGTCACCGGCCCGCACGGCAGGGCCCAGGGCACGCCCGCGGGCCGCTGGAGCGAGGAACGGCAAGCGGTCGTCCGGGCCGAGGCCGAGGCCGCGCGCGGCCGTCTCGACCCGTACTCGGGCACCGTCGTCCAGGCCGTCTGGTTCGACGCCGGTCCGCAGGAGCCGGGGCGTCTGCTGCTGGTGATCCACCACCTCGCCGTCGACGCCGTGTCCTGGGGCGTTCTCCTGCCGGACCTGGCCCGTGCCTGGGAGCTGGCCGGTGGTGGCGACGACCGTGACGGTGTCCGCACGCTCGATCGGGTCTCCACCTCGTTCCGCACCTGGGCCCACGCACTCACGACCGAGGCCCGCCGGCCCCGGCGGACGGCCGAACTCGCGCACTGGTCCGCCGTCCTCGGCGACGCCGAACCACTGCCGGGTACGAGCGAGGCCGGTACGGGCCCAGCCGCTTCCGTCACGGTGACGCTGCCGCGCGAGGAGACGCTCCCGCTGCTCACCGACATACCGGCGGTCTTCCACGCCACCGTCGAGGACATCCTGCTCACCGCCCTGACCATGGCGTTCCAGCGCTGGCGCGGACCGCGCGCGGGCGGGGGCACTCCGCTGGTCGTCGGGCTGGAGAGCCACGGTCGGCAGGCCGTCGACAGCATGCCGCAGGGCATCGACCTCTCCCGCACGGTCGGCTGGTTCACCGTGTGCCGTCCGGTCCGGCTCGACCTCGGCCCGCTCGACGCCACCCGGGACGTCACCGCGGGCGCGGCGGTCGGCCAGGCCGTCAAACACGTCAAGGAGCTGGTACGCCAGGCCCCCGACAAGGGCCTCGGCTACGGCCTGCTGCGCTACCTCAACCCCGACACCGCCGAGCGTCTCGCCGAACTGCCCCACCCGCAGATCACGTTCAACTACCTGGGCCGCGTCGCCCGATCCGCCGCGGCGACCACCATGTGGACCCGCGCCCCGGAAGCACACGGCCTCGCAGCCGAGTCGTCCCGGGCGGCTTCGGGCGGCGGCCTCGACATCAACGCCGTGGCCTACGAGGACGGCGACGGTCCCGAGTTCCGGGCCACCCTGTCCTGCCCCGACGGCACCCTCGGAGCCGAGGACATCGGCCGCCTGGCCGCACTGTGGCGTACCTCGCTCACCACGGTCATCACCAGCGCGAGCCACCCCGACGCCGGCGGCCGGACCCCTTCCGACATGCCGCTCGTCTCGCTCGACCAGCAGCAGATCGGCGATCTCGAAAACGTCTGGCGCGCGTTGAACTCCGGGGACCGACGGCGCATGTGAAACACCCCCTCCCACTCCCACGAAAGGAATCCGGAGATGGAATTCGGGATCGAGGACGTATGGCCGCTCGCGCCGTTGCAGGAGGGGCTGTTGTTCCACGCGGAATACGAGGACGAGGGAGGTGATGTCTACAACAGGCAGATGTGTTTCGACCTGGAGGGGGAGTGCGACGCGGGGGCTTTGCGCGCCGCGGCCGTGACGCTGTTGCGACGCCATCCCAATCTGCGGTCCGGATTCCTGACGATGGGCGCGAGCGGTCCCGTACAGGTGGTGGCGGAGGACGTCACGGTGCCGTGGCGAGAGGTGGACGTCTCGGGTGGGAGCGCGGAGGCGTGCGAGGAGCGGGCGCGTGCCGTGGCGGAGGAGGAGTACCGGAGCCGGTTCGACATGGCCAGGCCGCCCCTGGTCCGGTTTGTTCTGCTGCGTCTTGGTGAGCGCCGACACCGCTTGGTGATGACCAACCATCACATCCTCTGGGACGGCTGGTCGCTGCCTTTGCTGGTACGGGAGTTGGTGGCGCTGTACGAGCGGGGCGGGGACGACGCCGGGCTGCCCCCCGCCGCCTCCTACCGTTCGTACGTGGAGTGGCTGGCGCGGCAGGACCGTGACGCGGCGCTGACGGCGTGGCGGGAGGCGCTGGAGGGGCTGTCGGCCCCGTCGTTGCTCGCTCCGGGGCATGAGGTCGCCCGCAGTGTGGTCCGGCGCGGACTGGTGACCCACCGGTTCTCGGAGGACCTGAGCAGTCGGCTGGGGGCGTGGGCGCGTGCGCGTGGCGTGACGGTCAACACCGTGATGCAGATGTGCTGGGCGCTGCTGCTGTCCGGCATGACCGGGCGCGAGGACGTGGTCTTCGGCGTCACCGTTTCGGGCCGGCCGGCCGAACTGGCCGGTGTCGACTCGATGGTCGGCCTGTTCATCAACACGCTCCCCCTCCGGGTCAGGCTGCGCGCCGACGAGCCGGTCACCGAACTCGCGGCACGCATCCAGAGCGAACAGGCGGCCCTCCTTCCCCACCAGCACCTCGGCCTCTCCCACATCCAGCAGCTCGCCGACACCGAGACCAACGGCGACCTCTTCGACACGGTGATGGTCTTCCAGAACTATCCGCACGCCCGTCGGGAGCACTCCGCCTCCGCCGTGAAGTTCACCGTCGCCACCACGGGAGGAGACTCCCCGCACTACTCGCTGGCGCTCACCGTGGTACCGGGATCCGCAGTCGTGCTTCGGCTGGACTACCGCGCCGACCTGTTCGACGAGCCGACGGTGGAAGGGCTGGCGGCGCGGCTGGAGCGTCTGCTGGAACAGGCCGTGGCCGATCCGCGGGCACGGGCCGGGCAACTGGACCTGCTCGGTGAGGACGAACGCCGGCTGTTGCTGACGGAACGGACCGGCTCCGCGGACCAACTGCCCGACGGCAGCTGGCTGGAGCTGTTCCAGGCACAGGTGGAACGCACCCCGGACGCGGTGGCGCTGGTCGGTCCGGACGAGGAGGAAGGGCCACTGACCTACCGGGAGCTGGACGAGCGGGCGAACCGGCTCGCGCACTGGCTGATCGGCCGGGCGGTGGGCCCGGAGGACACCGTGGCGATCGCCGTCCCGCGCGGTGTCGGGATGATGGTCGCGACCTTCGCGGTGCTGAAGGCCGGCGCGGCGTATCTGCCGATCGATCCGGATCATCCCGCCGACCGGATCACCTACATGCTGGAGGACGTGCGTCCCGGTCTCGCGCTCGTCACCGCCGCGACCGCCGACGCCCTGCCCGCGGTCGGAGGCGTGACGGTCGCCGTCATCGACGAACCGTCGATGACCGACACCCTGGCCACGCTGCCGGCGACCCGCCCCACCGACGCGGACCGCACCAGCCCGCTGCGTGACTTCCACCCCGCCTATGTCATCTTCACGTCCGGGTCCACCGGTGGGCCCAAGGGCGTCGTCGTACCCCACCGCGGCCTGGTCAACTACGTGAGCTGGCTGCAGCGGACCTGTCGGCTGACCCCGGACGACCGGGTGCTGCTCAAAACGCCGGTGACGTTCGACGGATCGGTGATCGAGCTGTTCTGGCCGCTGACGGTGGGCGCGCGGCTGGTGCTGGCCCGGCCCGGTGGGCATCAGGACGCGCACTACATCACGGAGGTGATCGCCACCGAGCAGGTGACGTGTGTGCAGTTCGTCCCGTCGATGCTGGACGTGTTCGTCGACGAGCCGGCCGCGGCACGCTGCACGAGCCTGCGGCAGGTGCTGTGTGGCGGTGAGGCGTTGCCCCAGGGCGTGGTCGACCGGGTGACGCGGCTGCTGCCGGTGGAGGTCTACAACCTGTACGGCCCGACCGAGGTGACCGTGGATGCCACCGGCGGCCGGGTCTTCGCGGGCGCCGACGACGGTGTGCCGATCGGTCGGCCGGTGGCGAACACCCGGCTGTACGTGGTGGACACGGCGCTGCGGTTGGTACCGGCGGGGGCGACGGGCGAACTGTACGTGGCGGGTGCGGGGCTGGCGCGCGGGTACGCGGGGCGTGCGGGTCTGACGGCCGGCCGGTTCGTGGCGTGCCCGTTCGAACCCGGTGGAGCGCGGATGTACCGGACCGGGGACGTGGTGCGTCGGCGTCCGGACGGTCAGCTGGAGTATCTGGGCCGGGCCGACGACCAGGTCAAGATCCGCGGCTTCCGCATCGAGCCGGGTGAGATCGAAGCGGTTCTGCTGAGCCACCCGGGAGTCAGGCAGACGGCGGTCGTCGTCCGGGAGGACCAGCCCGGCTCCGGCCGGAGCCTGGTCGCCTACCTCGTCCCGGCCACGCCCGCCGGAGAAGGGGCACAGACGGCGAACCTGGACACGGCGTCCGTACGGGACTTCGCGATGAGGGCGCTGCCCGACTACATGGTGCCGACGGCGTTCGTCGTGCTGAAGACCCTCCCGCTGACGGCCAACGGGAAGCTGGACCGGCGGGCGCTGCCCGCGCCCGACTCCGCGGCCCTGGTGACACTGCGCCCGCCGCGCACACCCCAGGAAGAAGTACTGTGCGGGGTGTTCGCCGAGTTGCTCGGCCTGCCACGGGTAGGGGTCGACGACGACTTCTTCACCCTCGGAGGCCAGTCGCTGCTGGTCATGCGGCTGGTGGCGAGGACGCGGTCGTTGCTGGGCGCGGAGCTTTCGGCGCGGGACGTCTTCAAGGCGCCGACGGTCGCCGGTCTCGTACGGCTCCTCGGCCGGGGCGAGTTCGTGCGTCCGGTGCTGAAGGCGGTGGCGCGCCAGGAGAAGGTCCCGCTGTCGTTCGCCCAGCGTCGGCTGTGGTTCCTATATCAGCTGGAAGGTCCGAGCACCACCTACAACGTTCCGCTGACGTTGCGGTTGTCGGGCCGGCTGGACCGGGCGGCGCTGGAGGCGGCGCTGGCGGACGTGGTGGGTCGGCACGAGAGTCTGCGGACGGTTTTCGCCGAGGTGGACGGGGTGCCGTACCAGCGGATCCTGGATGCCGGGGAGGCCCGTCCCGAGCTGCGGGTGAGCGAGGTCGACGCGGCGGGGCTGAGCGCCCGGCTGACCGAGGCGGCGGGGTACCGGTTCGATCTGGGCACGGAGATGCCGCTGAGGACCGAGTTGTTCACGCTGGGCCCCGACGAGCAGGTGCTGCTGGTGCTGGTTCACCACATCGCCAGTGACGGCTGGTCCATGACGCCGCTCGCCCGTGACCTGGCCGCCGCGTACGCGGCGCGCTGCCAGGGGTCGGCACCGGACTGGCCGGAGCTGCCCGTGCAGTACGCGGACTACACGCTGTGGCAGCGGGAGCTGCTGGGCGAGGAGTCCGACGCCGACAGCCTGTTCGCCCGGCAACTGGCGTACTGGACCGAGCAGTTGGCCGGCCTGCCGGAGCAGATACGGCTGCCGACCGACCGGCCCCGGCCACCGGTGGCGTCGCACCGCGGCGACATCGTCAGGGTCGAGCTGGGCCCGGAGCTGCACGCCGGGCTGACGGGCATGTGCCGGCGCACCGGCAGCAGCATGTTCATGGTCTTGCAGGCCGCACTCGCGGCGCTGCTCACCCGGCTCGGCGCGGGCACCGACATTCCCATCGGCAGCCCCATCGCCGGCCGCACCGACGAGGAACTAGACGAGCTGGTGGGCTGCTTCGTCAACACTTTGGTGATGCGTACCGACACGTCGGGCGATCCGACGTTCAACGAGCTTCTGGGCCGGGTACGGGAGAACGCGCTGGCGGCGTACGCGCATCAGGACATGCCGTTCGAGAACCTGGTCGAGGCTCTCAACCCGGCGCGGACCCTGTCGTACAACCCGCTGTTCCAGACGATCCTGGCATTGCAGAACGTGCCGCTCGGCGAGTTCGACCTGCCAGGACTGCACGTTTCCACCGTTGCGACACCTATCAGGACGGCCAAGTTCGACCTGGTCTTCAACTTGCGTGAGCGGTATCGGCCGGACGGCAGCTGTGGCGGGGTGGTCGGCGCCGTCGAATACGCCACCGATCTGTTCGACCCCGTCACGGTCGAAACGCTCGTCGCCCGCTGGACGCGCCTGCTCGAAGCCGTGGTCGCGGATCCCGACGTGGTGGTGGGCCGGATCGATGTGCTCGCCGACGACGAGCGTGCGCGGCTGTTGAACGGCTGTTCGGGCGGGGTGGCGGAGGGCGTCGAGGACGTCGTGTCGAAGGCGTTCGAGGCGCGGGTGGCCATGGCGCCGGACGCGGTGGCGGTGGTGGCCGGGGACGTGTCGCTCACCTACGAAGAACTGAACCGCCGGGCCAACCGGTTCGCGCACGCGTTGCTGGAGCGTGGCGTAGGGGCGGAGCAGGTCGTCGCCCTCGTTCTGCCGAGATCGCCCGAACTCGTCGTGGCGGTGCTGGGAGTCCTGAAGGCGGGGGCGGCCTATCTGCCGGTGGACCCGGAGTATCCGCGGTCGCGGATCGAGTTCATGCTGAGCGATGCCCGTCCGTCGTTGATCGTGGACGACCCGCGGACCGTGCGTGAGACGGAAGGACATCCGGAGACCGACCCCGGGGTGGCGGTGGACTCCCGGCAGCCCGCGTATGTGATCTACACGTCGGGTTCGACAGGCCGCCCGAAGGGGGTGGTGGTCGGTTACGCGGGTATCGGGGCCCTCCACGCGGCCACCGTCGAACGGCTGGCCATCGATGCCGACAGCCGGATTCTTCAGTTCGCCTCGCCGAGCTTCGACGCGTCGTTCTGGGACATGAGCAACGCGCTGCTGTCCGGCGCCACCCTGGTACTGGCCCCGGCCACCGAGCCGCTGACCGCACTCGTCGACCGGCACCTGGCGGTGACGCATGCCCTGGTGCCCCCGTCGGTACTGGCGGCCGTGGCCGAGGACGAGGTTCCGTCGTCGATGACCCTGGTGGTCGGCGGCGAGGCATGTCCCCCGGGCCTGGTGGCACGGTGGTCGACCGGTCGGCGCCTGGTCAACGCGTACGGTCCGACCGAGGCCACCGTATGCGCCACCATGAGCGAGCCGCTCTCGGCGCTGAGTCCGACGCCGCCGCCGATCGGCCGGCCCATCGTGAACACCCGTGTCTTTGTGCTGGACCCCGACTTGCGACTGGTGCCGACGGGGGCGGCCGGGGAACTGTACGTGGCCGGTCCCGGGCTGGCTCGTGGGTATCTCGGCCAGCCGGGTCTGACCGCCGACCGGTTCGTCGCCAGTCCGTACGGCCCGGCGGGGGCGCGGATGTATCGCACGGGCGATGTGGTGCGGTGGCGGCGCGACGGAGACCTGGAGTTCCTCGGGCGCGCCGACGAGCAGGCCAAGGTGCGGGGTTTCCGTATCGAGCCCGGCGAGATCGAGGCGGTTCTCGCGGCCCATCCCCGGCTGACGCAGGCGAAGGTGATCGTCCGGCAGGACCGGCCCGACGACAAACGGCTTGTCGCATACGTGGTGGCCGGCGACGACGCGAACCGACGACGTGACCCGCATCCGGAGCGGGACCACGCCGGTGAGCGGGGGAAGACCCACGCCGCCTCGCCGCTCACGTCACGGGAAACCACCACGCTGATCGACGAGTTGCACGCCCACCTGCGTGAGCGCCTGCCGGAGTACCTGGTGCCGTCGGCGATCGTGCTGCTGGACCGGTTGCCCCTGACACCCAACGGAAAGGTGGACCGGAACGCGCTGCCGGAGCCAGGTCCCGGCGCTGCGGGAAGCGGCCGGGCACCCCGGGCACCGGGGGAGCGGTCGCTCACCACGCGGCAGCAGACGCTGTGCGGACTCTTCGCGGAGACGCTGGGGGTGGCGGGGGTCGGTCCCGACGACGGATTCTTCGCGCTCGGCGGGCACTCGATTCTCGCGGTGCGGCTCGTCCGCGCGATCAACCAGCGCTTCGGTACGGCCCTGCCACTGAACTCGATCTTCGAGCACGAGACCGCCGCTGCGCTGGACGCTCTGCTCGGGGCGGGCGGTACGGAGGCCGAAGCCGAGGCCGGGCAGACGGGGCAGGCGCTGCCGCCGGACCTCGCCGCCGAGGTCGCACTCGACCCGTCGATCACCGCGCGAGGCCGGTACGAGGGCACGGACTTCGGCGCGCCGGACGCCGTTCTGCTGACCGGGGCCACCGGGTTCGTGGGGTCGTTCATCCTCCGGGAGGTCCTGGAACGCACGTCCGCCGAGGTGTACTGCCTGGTGCGAGCCGACAGCCCGGCCGAGGCGCTGGCGCGACTGCGGCGGAGCCAGGAACGTTACGGCCTGTGGGACGACCGGTTCGGCGCCCGGATCGTACCGGTCCCCGGTGACCTGGCGGAGCCGCTGCTCGGGCTCGGTGCCCACCGTTTCGACGACCTCGCCCGCCGGGTCGACGCGGTCTATCACAACGGGGCCCGGGTCAACCACATGGAGTCGTACGGGCAGTTGCGCGCGGCGAACGTCTCGGGCGTGCGGGAGGTGTTCCGCCTCGCGGCCCGCCACCGGGTCAAGCCCGTGCACCAGATCTCGACCGTCGGCACCCTGGTCGCCGCTCCCGGTGAGGACCCCGACGCGCTCTCCGAGGACTGGGTGAGCCCTCCGGAGCTGATCGGGACCAACGGCTACGTGTGCACCAAGTGGGTCGGGGAGGCCATCGGCCGACTGGCCCGGGAGCGTGGCATTCCGACCGCGACGTACCGGCTGGCCCGGATCAGCGGCCACACGGAGACCGGGGCCATGGGGCCCGACGACGCGTTCTGGCACAAGGTGCGGGCGTGCGCCGAGATCGGGGCCCGGCCGGTGCGCGACGACGGTACGGCCGAGCTGCAGAACCTGGTGCCGGTGGACTTCGCCGCACGCGCCTTCGTCCATCTGGCCCTCACCCAACGGCCCGACGGCAGGACCTACAACATCGCCGCCCCTGCCGGCACGGCGGCGGATGCCGTGCTGGACCACGCGCAGGAGTTCGGCTACCCGATGGAACGGGTCTCCCCAGCGGTATGGCACAAGCGGGTGGAGAGCGCCGCCGCCGACTCGCCTGCCTCCCCGGGCAGTTCCCTCCAGGCCGTCGCCCTGTTGAGCAGCGGGACGAGCCGCATACCGGGCAGCGTTCCCACCCGGTACGACCGGCGCAACCTCCTCGCGGGGCTCGCCGAGGCCGGTTGGGACTGCCCGGCAGTCGGTCCCGAGATCCTCGAACGGTATTTCTCCTACTTCGTGGCGGCAGGGTTGTTGCCGCCGCCAGGCAGGTCCTAGGGGGCGGATTCCAGTGCTGCGAAGAGGTTCGCGGCCGCACGGACTGTTGATCAGCCCAGAGGAGAGCGCCCCCGAGGAGGTGCGCACGGCTCAGCGGGGCGGGGCTTCGACGCCCGTCATCGCGAGGGCTTCCGCCGGGAGGCGGTCGCCGTGGACGGTGATGCGTGCGACGGCGTCGTTCAGTTCCTGGAGTTCGGTCGGGCTGAACTCGACCTCTTCCGCGCCGATGTTCTCCAGGAGGTGGGACAGCCTGGTGGTGCTGGGGATCGGCACGATCCACGGCTTCCGGGCCAGCAGCCAAGCGAGGTCGATCTGGGCGGGCGTGGCACCCTTGCGGACCGCCCACTCCTGGAGCAGCTGCACCAGGGGCATGTTGGCGGCCAGATTGGCCTCGCTGTTGCGGGGCATCACGGTCCGGCGGTCGTCCGCGGTGAACCGCGTGTACGGACTCATCGTGCCGGTCGTGAAGCCCATGCCCAGCGGTGCCCAGCACACGAAGCCGATGCCGAGTTCCTCGCAGAGGGGCAGGACCTTGTCCTCCGGTCCGCGCCACAGCGTGGAGTACTCGTTCTGGATCGCGGCGAGCGGCAGGACCGCGTGGGCCCGGCGGGCGGTCTGCAACCCCGGCTCGGACAGGCCCCAGTGCAGCACCTTGCCCTGGGCGACGAGGTCCTTCACCGTGTCCGCGACGTCCTCGATCGGGACGGTGGGGTCGACCCGGTGCTGGTAGAGCAGGTCGATGCGGTCCGTCCGCAGCCGCTTCAGCATGCCGTCGACGGCTCGACGGATGTGCTCCGGACGGCTGTTGAGGCCGTTTCGCGCCCCGGTGTCGGGGTCGATGTCCCAGCCGAACTTGGACGCGATCACCACGTGGTCGCGGACGGGCCGGAGGGCATCGCCGACGATCCGCTCCGACTCCCACGGCTCGTACGCCTCGGCCGTGTCGAAGAGGGTCACCCCCTGCTCGACGGCCGTCCGGATGAGGGCGACCATGTCCGTGCGGCTGGTGACGGGGCCGTAGAGGTTGCCCGGCATGGTCTGGGTGCCGAGGCCGATGCCGGAGACCTTCAGGGACCCGAGCCGGCGGCGCCCGGTCTGCGTGACGGACGCGGTCACCGGATCACGACGGCGGGCGGGGCCCCTGGCTGCCGCCGCGGCGGCCGGGGTGGCCACCACCATGGCGGCGGTCAGGCCCGCCGCACCCGTCAGGAAGCCCCGACGGCCGCGATGGGTGGAGTCGCCGTTCGGCGCGCTGTCCTGTTCGTGCATCAGTTACATCCCTCGGGATCGTCCGTTGCGTACATGCCGGCGCGTCATCGTCGGTGACGGGGAAGCAGATCCTGTTGGCCCGGCCGGACTTCGGCGGAGCGCGCCCGCGCCGGAGCCGGGCAGCCCCCGTGTCGTCCGGCGGCGTCGTCCCACGTCCGTGACGGCGCAGGACGCCCATGCCTGTCAGGTGGCGGGCGTCCTGCGGGTCCGACGACGAGCGGTCCGGCTCATCCCATCAGCGTGCCGGGGCCGGTGGGAGGGCCTGCTGTTCCGGGGAATGACATGCCCCCTGTCGCGAGGCCGCCCGTCGCTCAGCCGGCGGGGGGCCTCGCCGAAGCTCCGTCGCCTCCGGGAGAACTCCGGCGCGATCGACGTCGAGCCGACCGCCGAGGACCTTGAGGGAATCACCGTCGCGGCCGACCAGTTGGACGCCCCCGAAGAGCGCTACCCCGAGCGCATGCGGCGGTGGACCAACCGCTGACGCCCGGGGCCGGCCGGACGGTTCACCGGTGACGTGCGGCTCGACACCGGCACGGCAGGACCGGAGCCGCCGAAGCCGCCGAGGCACACCGCCGGTTCGCAGCCGGTGGCGTACGAGGCCGTCTCGTACTGACCTTCTGAGCCCACGCGGGGCGGTGGCTCCGATCGCCTCTCGAACAGTCCGGCCATCGTGGGGTCGGCCTCAGCCCCACTTCACTGCCCTGGCGTCGGGGAATGAAGAAGAGAAACTTTCCATCGGATCGGCAGGCAGTTGCCCCGGAGGTGCCCGTGCGAGAGTTCGTCCGCAAGCGTTGCGCCCGGCTGGCCGCCTCGGCTGCTCCTCTGCTCGCGTCGTCGGTTGCTGCCCACGCGATCGGCTCGGCCGCCTCGGGCAGCGCGACGCGGCAGACCGTGTCGGCGTACTCCGTGGTGGTCGGGCGACCGTGCCCCGGCCGTACCGTCCGTTGAGTATGGCCGGGGTGGGCGGCTGTCCGTCAGGCGGACCGCAGTTCGAACCAGTCGAAGGCGGCGCTGCCCCGCGTGGCATACAGGCCGAAGACGCGTCCGGTGAAGCCGCCGGCGACCTCGGTGGTGAGGTAGCGGCCGTCGAGTTCGGCGAGGATCTCGAAACCGCCGTCCGCCGTCTCGTAGCCGAGGCGGAGGGTGTCGGGGCCGCCGGACCGGAGGCCGGGCGGGGGAGGGCCGTCCGGTCCGGTGCCACGGGAGGTGACCGTGGGCGGCAGGACACCGGAGGTCGTGACGTCGATCCGCAGGGTCAACGGGCCGTCCGGTACGGGGTGTTCGGCGACGGCGTGGCGCAGTGGGCCGATCCGCGCGATTGCGGCGACCGTGCCGTCACTCACCTCGACCTCGTAGTGGTGCGCCTCGTCCAGCCGGACCGCGAGCCCGCCCCGGCCGCCGTCGGCGAGGTCGACCAGGGTGCGCGCGGTGCAGTCGGCGTCGCGCTGGCGGCGGCCCACGAAGAGGGCGCCGGGCGTGTCCAGGCTGTCGGCGCGGGCGTGCAGCACCAGGTGGCCGGGCCGCTCGCCGAGCCGGACGGCTTCCGGGTCCTGGCGGCGGAGCGACACCCAGTCCGGGGCGAGGGCGGGGGAGTCGAAGTCGTCGCGGTCCGGCTCCCGCGGCCAGGGATGCGGGGTCAACCGCGTTGCCTGGGCGCGCAGTTCGAGCGGACCGGGCAACGGCCAGCCGTCCTCCCAGCGCACCGGGACCAGGAACGTCTCCCGGCCCATGCCGTGGTACATGGGGGTGTCGCCGCGGGGCCGGGTGCCCAGCAGCACCATCCACCAGGTGCCGTCGTGCGCCTCGACCAGGTCGGCGTGGCCGGTGTTCTGGACGGGGTGGCTGGTGCTGCGGTGGGACAGCACGGGGTTGGCCGGGTGCGGTTCGAACGGGCCCGGCAGCGTGCGGGCCCGGGCGATCGACAGGGCGTGGCCGCGTTCGGTGCCGCCCTCCGACAGCAGCAGGTACCACCAGCCGTCGATCCGGTACAGGTGCGGGCCCTCGGGGTACTGCAACCCGGTGCCGGACCACATCGGCACCGGCTCGCCCAGCAGTTCGCCGGACTTCGGGTCGATGCGCACGGCGCGGATGCCGTCGTTCGAGTAGACGCACCAGCAGGTTCCGTCCTCGTCCCAGGACAGGGAGGGGTCGATGCCGGGAATGGCGATAGGCACCGGGTCCGACCAGGGGCCCGCCGGGTTCTCGGCGGTCACCAGGACGTTGCCCGCACCGGCGACCACGGTCGTGATCAGCCAGAACAGGCCGTCGTGGTGGCGCAGGGTGGGCGCGTACACCCCCGTGGAGGCCGGTGCCGTGTCGGGCAGGGCCAGTTGCGAGGGCCGGTCCAGCGCGTGTCCGATCAGCCGCCAGTGCACGAGATCCCGGCTGTGCCGGATCGGCACGCCGGGCACGTACTCGAAGCTGGACGTGGCCACGTAGTAGTCGTCACCGACCCGGCAGATGCTCGGGTCGGGGCTGAAGCCGGGGATCACGGGATTGTCGAAGAACGCCATGGCCGTCCTGGGGAGTGCGGTCGGGGGGAGTGCGCCGCGGGGAACCCGCCGCGCGGGGCAGGGGATCCGGCGGTCGCGTCGTGGGGCCGAGGGCTGTCGGCCGGGGTTCGCCGACGGACGCCACGTGCGGGTCGTGCACGCCGGAAGCGGTACGCACAGCGGAACCCCTCGGGCAGGCGGCAGGCGGCGACGGCCGGTGGAGACCGGGTGGGGCGGCGCAAGGACCGGCCGCACCGCCCTGAAGTGTTGAAGCGCTTCGAAATTCGCACGCGACCTCACGACATGTCAATAGAGCAGCAAGTTCGCCTACTCAAGGCGGCTTGAGATCACGATCCGACTTCCCGACCTCTTGTGGGTAACGTTACCCGCCTCCAAGATCGCTGCAAATGTTGAAGCGCTTCGACGAGAGGAGGCGACCCACCATGACCCATGAGCCGAAACGACGGTCCTTCGTCAGCGGCGCCATCGCCATGGCCGGGACGGCGGCGGAGGCGGGAGCCGCGGCGGCACCAACTCCAGGAAGGGGATCGCCGCCGCGGTGCCGGCCCACATCCCCAGCACGGCGCGATCCCGTCCCCCGGTAACGCGTACTACCGGGTGATGGACAAGGCCCTGGGCGCGACGATGACGATGAAGCTGGCCAACGGCAACACGTACAACACCACCGTCACCACGCCCACCGCCGCGAGCGGACTCCCGGACTGGGTGCAGCAGCTTCTCCAGCGGCTTCGTCCTGCCGGGCCAGTTCTCCTACCGCGGCGACGTCTTCGAGGCCAAGGGCATCGACGCCGACGAGATCACCTCCGTCGACCGGCTCTGGGTCGGCTGGCGGTCGTAGTGCTCACCCTGCTCCCCGTCACCCTGTCCTATCCCTTCCTCCAGAAGCACTTCGCCAAGGGCATGCTCACCGGGGCCATCAAGGGGTGAGCGAAGGGCGGGCGTGGGCGCACCGGTCCGTACGGTCCGGGGCACCCACGTCCGGACGTTGCGCGAGGCGCCGTCGCGCCGCTCCGCGTCAGTCGTGGACGCGGAGGTTGCCGATGCGGCTGACCGAGGCCGGGTCGCGGTGGTCGAAGAACAGCGAGGCTCCGGTGTCCAGGGTGGTGATCGCCGCCATCTGGTCCTCCGTCAGCTCGAAGTCGAAGACGTCGAGGTTCTCCTTCATCCGGTCGGCGCGGACCGACTTCGGGATGGCGACGACCTCGCGCTGCACCAGCCAGCGCAGCACGACCTGCGCGACGGACCTGCCGTGCCGCTCGGCGATGCCGCTGAGCACCGGGTGCGTGAAGAGGTTGTTCTTGCCCTCGGCGAAGCCGCCCCACGACTCGATCTGCACGCCACGCTCGCGCATGAGCGCCTGGTCGGCGGCGCGCTGGTGGAAGGGGTGGGTCTCGATCTGGTTGACCGCGGGGGTGATCTCGTTGCGGTCGACGAGGTCGACGAGCCGGTCGGAGTGGAAGTTGGAGACGCCGATCGCCCTGGCCCGGCCTTCGCGGTTCAGGTTTTCCATGGCCCGCCAGGAACCGTGGACGTCGCCGTAGGGCTGGTGGATCAGGTACAGGTCGAGGTGGTCCAGGCCGAGCTTGGCCAGCGAGGTCTCGAAGGCGCGCTTGGTGTTCTCCTCCCCGGTGTCCTGCACCCACAGCTTGGTGGTGACGAACAGGTCCTCGCGCGGGATACCGCTGTTCCTGATGGCGCGGCCGACGGCCTCCTCGTTGCCGTAGGCGGCCGCGGTGTCGAGGGAGCGGTAACCGGCGGCGAGCGCGTCGGTGACGGCCTGTTCGGTCTGCTCGGGCGCGATCTGGAAGACGCCGAAGCCGAGGATCGGCATCGTGACGCCGTTGTTGAGGGTGACGGTCTGCATGGGAGGTTCCTTGTGTCGTGAAGCGGGGTGGTGCGGGGGTGGGACAGGTGGCCGGGCGGCGTGCGGCCTAAGTCCTGGGCGAGGTGGCGCGGTTCACGGTGTTTCCCTTCACGCCGTGCGCCGGGCGGGCCGGAGGAACACCGTGGCCGTGACGCTGACCGCCACCACCGCCGCGGCGATCAGGAGACTGGTGTGCAGGCCGGAGACGAACCGGGCGCGGTCGGCGACCAGCGCGCCGAAGACGGCGACGGCCAGGGCACCGCCGAGTTGACGGGCCGCGTTCAGTACACCGCCGGCGACTCCTGCCCGCTCGGCGGGCACGTTCTCCAGCAACAGCGCCACCAGCGCGGTCACGGCCATCGCGCCGCCCGCGCCGACGGGCACCATCAGCACCACGGACAGCCACACCGGCGCGCCGACGGGCACCGTCACCATCGCGAGCAGCCCCACGGCCATGAGGCACTGACCGATGATCACCGGTATGCGTGCCCCGAACCGTGTCGCCAAACCGGCGGCGACCGGGCCCATGAAGGAGGTGAGCACGGTCATCGGCAGGAATCCCACGCCGGTGGCCAGCGCGCTCATGCCGTGCACCTGCTGGAGGTACAGCCCCAGCAGGAAGATCATCCCGTAGAAGCCGACGTTCAGCGCGAATCCGACGGCGGCGGAGAGCGACATCGTGCGGGAGCGCAACAGCGGCAGCGGTGTCATCGGATGCCGGCCACGGGCCTGCGCGACCAGGTAGGCGACGGCCGCCACGACCGCCACGGCGAACGCGACCAGGACCTGCGGGGTGCCGAACCCGTCCGCCCCGGCCTCGATGACCGCGTAGGTCAGCGCACCCATGGCGGCGACGGCGGCGACCTGGCCCGCCCAGTCGAAGGGCGCGTCCTGCCGCGGCGAGGACGGGGCGCGGCCGAGGAACAGCAGCGCCACCGCGCCGACGGGCAGGTTGACGAAGAAGATCATCCGCCAGTCGACCACCGTGAGGAGACCTCCGGCCACGGGCCCGGCAGCCGCGCCGACCGAGCCGCTCACGCCCCACAGGGAGATCGCCCTCGCCCGCTCCGCCGGGTCGGGAAAGGTCTCCCGCAGCAGCGCGAGGGAGGCGGGAACGACCATGGCGGCCCCGACTCCCTGCACCAGCCGCGCCGCCACCAGGACGCCCAGGCCCGGTGCCGCTCCGCACAGCGCGGAAGCCAGCACGAACAGGCTCAGGCCCACCGCGAACGCCTGCCGGGCACCGACGCGGTCGCTGATCGCACCGGCGGACAGCAGGAACGCGGCGAAGGCGAGGGCGTACCCGTCGACCACCCACTGCAGCCCGGTCATCCCGCTGCCGAAGCCGCGGCCGATCGACGGCAGCGCGACGTTCACGATCATCGCGTCGACCATGATCGTGAAGAAGCCGAGCAGGACGGCCGCCAGCGCCATACGTCCACTTGAGCGGCGTCGCCGCGACGGTCCGGCCCTGCCGGTGTCCAGCGGGGCGGGTGAGGCGGAGACGGACACGGGACGTTCTCCTGTGCTGGAAGGTCGAAGTGCTGACATGGACCGAGCCTCGCTCCCTCTCGGGCGCGGTGGCAGGCCGGAATGTGCCAGGGAGCGGTGTTCGGGGGTATGACAGGGCCCCTCACATGGCTGCGACGCAGGTCAGCGCGGTGTGACACTGGCGGCATGGCATCCGAGCAGAGCACCAGCAGGAGCGGCGAGATGGAGCTGGGCAGGTTCCTGCACGCGCGCCGCACGCAGACCAGCCCCGCCCAGGTCGGTCTCACCGTGGGCACCGGCCTGCGCCGTACCCCGGGCCTGCGCCGCGAGGAGCTGGCCACGCTCGCCGGGATGAGCATCGACTACTACGTCCGGCTGGAGCGCGGCAAGGAGACCCGCCCCAGCCCCGCCGTGCTCGACGCGCTGGCCCGCGCCCTGCGTCTCGACGACGCCGAACACCAGCACCTGCGCGAACTCGCCGCCCGGGCCGCCCGCTACGTCCCCGGGTTGCCGCCGCCCGGCCGGACCGTGAGCCCGCACCTCAAGCTGATCCTGGAGACGCTGCGGCCCAACCCCGCGTACGTCATCAGCCGCAGCATGGAGCTGCTCGCCTGGAACCCCGGCGGCCTCGCCCTGTACGCGGGACTGGACGACTGGCCCGCGGCACAGCGCAACCTGGCCCGCTACCTCTTCCTCCACCCCACCGCACGCGCCCTCTTCCAGGACGACTGGGAGTACCAGGTCCGCGGCTGTGTCGCCCGGCTCCGCGCCCAGGCCGGCATCGACCCGGACGCCCCCGACCTGACCAGCCTCGTGGGCGAACTCCTGCTCAAAAGCCCGGAGTTCGCCAAACTGTGGGAGCGCTACGACGTCGTCGGCCGCAAGAAGGCCCCGAAGACCTTCCACCACCCCCGGGCCGGTGTCTTCACCCTCAGCGGCCAGAGCATGTGCGTCGAGGACACCCCGAGCCAACGCCTCGGCGTCTACACCGCCGAGCCGGGGTCCCCGGACCACGACGCCATGCTCCTGCTCGACCTGACCGCGCCGCAGCCGGCCGGGCACCCCGCCGCGCAGGCCGGACAGGAAGGGCGCCCCCGGTCCTGACCGCTTCCCGCCCGCGGGCGGGGCCGGGTTCACGGCGAGGACGATGTGGTTTCGTCCTCCAACGAGGACGGTTCGCGCGGTGCGGACCGGGTGCCGAGCAGGTCCAGCAGGACGAGGGCGTCGTAGTCGGCCGTGCCCGGCTGGGCGGTGTACGTGATGAGACGGTGGCCGGGGGTGCCCTCCAGGGCCATGCTCTGGTGGCCGAGGGTGAGGTCGCCGATCTCGGGGTGGTGGAAGGTCTTGCGCCCGTGGGCGTGGCCCTTGGTGTTGTGGCGCTCCCACAGCTTGGCGAACTCCGGGCTCTTCAGCAGGAGTTCACCGACGAGCCGGGTCAGGTCGGGGGCGTCCGGATCGGTGCCGGCCAGCGCGCGCAGGCGGGCGACACAGCCGCGGACCTGACCGGCCCAGTCGTGGAAGAGGGTGCGCGCGGTCGGGTGGAGGAAGACGTACCGGGGGATGTTGCGCTGCCTGACCGGCCACTCCTCGATCCCGGCGAGCAGTCTCAGTCCGCCGGGGTTGGCCGCGAGCAGGTCGCCCGTGCGGCTGACCACGTGTGCGGGGTGGGGCCGCAGGCTCTCCAGCAACAGCTTCACGCCCGGCCATACGGTCCTGCTGGGCGCCGCCGGAGCCTCCGGCACGGTACGGGCGGCAAGGGCGGCCAGGCCGCGCAGGTGTTCGTGTTCGCCCGCCTCCAGACGCAGGGCGCGGGCCAGGGCGTCCACGACGGACGGGCTGGGCCGGGTTTCGCTGCCGCGTTCGAGTCGGGTGTAGTAGTCGCTGCTGATCCCGGCCAGGGCGGCGAGTTCCGCACGGCGCAGCCCGGGCGTGCGGCGCGGCCCGGAGGCGACCGTGAGACCGGCCTGGGCGGGGGAGATCCCGGCCCGGCGGGCGTACAGGAAACGCCCCAGCTCGGTGCCCCCGCTCATGGGCTGCGCGCGTGTCATGTTCTTGAGTGTGCGGTCGCCGATGACCGGCCGGTAGGCGTGTGGGAGGCCCTGTCATACCCCGGAACGCGGTTCCCCGGCACGCCGCGGGCTGGCACGCGACGCGCGCGTAACGGGAGCGTTCCGGCGTCGGCCCCGTCGCCCGGCACGCCGGACGGCCGACTGCCGCTTGGTGAACAAGGCCGAGAGCCGTCCGACGCGTTCGAGGCCGTCGAGCTTGTGGGCGCCGACGATCCAGGAGCCCACGTCCTGCCCCGGAGCCGCATCCCGCCATTTGATCTGGCCGGAGGCGCGGTCCGGCGCGGTGTGCCCGGTGGCGGTGCGCGTTGTGCCGGGCTGTGCGTGTAACAGGCATGTCTTGTGCGGTGGCTGTATGGAACGGCGCATCGGGCCGGCCGCTCTTGATGATCAGAAACGCCCGCTCGTACCGACCGACCCACCGCGAGCGGTCGGCACCACCCACCGATACTGAGGATGAAACGATGCGCGTTCGCCCGCTCACCTTCGCCGCCCTGGCCGTCGCCGCAGGTCTGTCGCTCACGGCCTGCCAGAACGACGACGCCGGCACGGGGCAGAGCGACTCGTCGTCCGCGTCCACCGTCTCGTCCGGCGCCACCGTGTCGTCCTCGGGAGGAGGCTCGGATGCGGGCAGCTCGGACCAGAGCGGCGCGAAGGACTCCACCGGGACGAGTTCCACGACGAGCTCCGGTGGCACGAGCTCCGGCGGGACGGGTGCGGCTGCCGGGACCGGCTCCAACGCGAACGCCAAGGCCGGCATGTGCCGCACCGACGGGCTGGAGATCACGGCGAAGGACAACACCATCGACGGCGACCCCGACGGCACCGTCGTGGTCGAGCTGACGAACGGCAGCGGCAGCGACTGCACGATCTCCGGGTACGCGGGCGTCGACCTGAAGACCAACGCGGGGACGCTGTCCGCCAAGCGCACCGGCCGGCAGGCCACTTCGGTCGTCCTCAAGAACGGGAAGTCGATCGACTTTCCCATCAACTACCCGCTGAACAAGTCGGGCGGCTCCGGTGTCCGCATCACCGGACTGGTGGTGACCCCGCCGAACGAGACCAAGTCGGTCACTCTCACCTGGCCGGGTGCCGCCACGCTGCCCGTCACGGACGGCTCCGGCTCCCCGGTGACGGTCGGCCCGGTCGGAAGCTCCGGTCAGGGCGGCTGACCCGAACGCAGGCAACCGGCCGGGCCCGCAACGTCGTACCGGTTCGATTCGCGTGATGCGCTGAAGGCGGCACGGAGTAGTGAGCTAATCGCCTCAGAGGATGCTTTGTTCTGGACGGGCGATATCACGGCGTATCTACGCAGTTGGGTTCAAGGCTTCCGGTAGTGAGTGGACCTTCCGATTCCACGACCGAGGAGCCCGCGTGTCCTTCCGTCGCGCCCTGGGCGGGCGTGCCGTGGCGGTATTCGCCGCCGCGGCATCCGCCGCGCTCACCCTCACCGTGTCGTCCGGCGAGGCGGCCGTCGCCGACCAGCCGCGGTCGCAACAGCGGCCGACGAGCCTTGCCGCCGAGAACGGCGACGTGCTCAGCTCGGAGCCGGGCGTCTTCTACCTGGATCCGCTCAAAGCGTTCAAGGTCGATGCGCGTGTCCACCGGATCATGTACCGCACCACGGACCGCACCGGAAAGACGATCGCCGTCACCGGCACCGTCCTGGACCCGCCACCTCCCCGTACGCCCAACGCCCGATCGTCGCCTTCGCCCCCGGCACCCAGGGCCTGGCCGACAAGTGCGCCCCTTCCCGCCAACTGGCCGAAGGCACCGAGTACGAGGCACTGCCCATCAAGAAACTCCTCGACCAGGGCTATGCCGTGGTGGTGACCGACTACCAGGGGCTGGGCACACCCGGAGTCCACACGTACATGGACCGCGAGGCGCAGGGCCGCGCCGTCCTGGACTCCGTGCGCGCCGCCCAGCGCCTGGATGCCCTGGACCTCCCGGACGCCGGCCCCGTCGCGCTCTACGGCTACTCCCAGGGCGGCGGCGCGACGGCGTCCGCCGCCGAACTGGCCCCGGCCTACGCGCCCGCACTGAAGATCAAGGGCGCGGTCGTCGGCGCCCCTCCCGCGGACATGAACAAGGTGGCCGACAGCATGGACGGCTCCGCCTACGGAGCGTTCTTCAACTACGCCCTCTCCGGCCTCGCCACCGCGTACGGGATCGACGTCGCCCCCTACCTCAACGCCCACGGCAGGCGCGTGACCAACGACCTGCGGGACAACCTCTGCACGACGCAGGCCCTCGCCAAGTACCCCTTCCTCAACTCGCGTTTCCTGACCGTGGACGGACGCCCGCTGACCGAGCGCCTCAAGCGCGCTCCCTGGAACACGATCGTGGCCGAACAGCAGCTCGGCCGGCGCAGGCCCGCGGCACCCGTGCTGCTCTCCCACAGCGCCCTGGACGGCGTCGTCCCCCAGCAGGTCGGCAGAACCCTGGCCGCCGACTGGTGCCGGCAGGGCGCGACGGTGCGATTCGCCGGCAACCACATCCCCGGCCACATTGCCGCGACCGCGGGCACCAGCTCCGAGGGGCTCCCTTGGCTCAAGGACCGCTTCGCCGGCAAGACGGCTCCGAGCACCTGCTGACCCATGTGCCGACGCCCTGCGGCCACCATGCCTTGGGAGGCAGGGCCACTATGGCCTCACCGCATCCAGGGGCCATGGTGCTTTTCAGGTAGTCAACCCGCGCTCCTCTGCCAGTGGCTCGATCGGGTGAACCTCTCGGTTCGTACGCTGTGATGATGTTCCGCCGGACGGCCCGGGAATCGGGGGGAAGGACGCCATCGGCGGGCTACGCTCCCGATCCGGGGGTATGCCGGTGACTTCTAGGGTGCGGATCATGAGCATTCCTACCGAGCCGATCGGCAGCCTTCCCCGTCCCCCCGAGCTGTTGGCGGCATTCGCCGAGCACGACGAAGGTCACCTGGACGCCGCGGAGTTGGCGCGAGTCCAGGGCGATGCCGTCGCGGACACCATCGCCCGGCTGGAGCAGCTGGGCAGCCCGGTTCTGGTCGACGGCGACCAGGCCAAGCGCAGCTCGCTCACCTACCCCCTCACCGGCCTGGCGGCCCTCGACGCCAACGGCGCCGTCATCCCCTTCGCCGACGGGCACATTCGGCAACTGCCCGTCCTGACCGGCGGACCGTTCCGTTACCAGGTGCGGGCCGACACCTACCTCCGCGCCGCCCGCACCCACACCGAACTTCCCGTCAAGCAGGCCGTGGTCGCCCCCTCGGCCCTCAGCCTGCTCTACCCGGCCGGCGGCATCGACGGATACTCCCGGGCGGCGTTCCTCAACGACCTCGCCGACGAGGCCGAGGCCGAGATCCGCGGATGCCTCGACGCGGGCGCGCACCGCGTGCAACTGGACTTCACCGAAGGCCGGTTGTCGTTGAAGCTCGACCCCTCCGGCGCCCTCCTCGACGACTTCGTCGCCCTCAACAACAAGGTCCTGGGCCGGTTCACCGCGGACGACCAGGCCCGCATCGGCGTCCACACCGACCCCGGAGCAGACCAGGACTCCGCCCACAGCCTTGACGTCGACTACGCCGGCCTGCTGCCCAAACTGTTCCAGCTCACGGTCGGCAACTTCTATCTCCAGCTGGCCGGCGAGCCCGACCGCGAGCGCGTCCTGAAGGTCGTCGCCGACCACCTGCGGCCGGGGGTGCGCGTGTTCGTCGGCGTCATCGACCCGATCGACCCCCGGGTGGAGACGCCCGAGGAGGTACGCGACCGCGTCCTGGAGGCCGCCCGCCACCTCCCGGTCGACCAGCTGGGCACCTGCGACGACGCCGGCTTCGCCCCCTTCGCCGACGACACCTCCACCTCGCGGGACACGGCCTTCGCCAAGATCGGGGCCCGCGTGCGCGGCACCGAGCTCGCCGCCCAGGTCCTGGGCCTGTAGCCGTCCCGGTAGCCGGGTGGGGCAGAAGCCGTCCTGTTCAGACAGCCGCCCCCTGAGACAGACATCGCCGCCGCCATGCCGCGTGGACCTTGTCGATTGCTCGGACAAGGTCTGCTCGGTCGTCGGCCGTCAGATGGGCGGACAGCGGGATGTCGACGATCCGGTCGATCCGGCGGGCCGTGTGCGGCAGGCTCGCCCGTGCGGCTTCGGCGTCGGAACCCACCAGGTAGCACCAGTTCCAGAAGGCCCGGGCGTTGGGCCGCCGCGTGCTGCCCAGCGCCACCGCCTTGATGCCCTCGGCGCACAACGCCTCGGCGTACCACTCGGAGTCCTGCGCCCGTGCGCGGTCCAGACGCATGGTCAGGAACTGGCCGGTGTAGGCGCCCGGCGCCGACGGGGCACGGAGGCTGAGCCCGTCGTGGCCGTCGAGGACGTCGGCGAGCGCGTCGTAGGTACGCCTGTGCCGGGCGAGCCGTTGGGGCAGCCGACCGAGCATGGAGTGCGCGAGAGCCGCCCGGACCTCGTCCATCCGCCAGGCGAAGTGCGGGTGGTCCTGGTCGCTCACCGGCGGCGCGCCGTCCGGGAAGTGACGTGCCATCCGGCCCTCGTAGCCGCCGCAGTGCACCACGGCCCGGGCGTACGCCTCG
Source organism: Actinobacteria bacterium OK074 (assembly GCA_001298575.1). Taxonomy (GTDB): domain Bacteria; phylum Actinomycetota; class Actinomycetes; order Streptomycetales; family Streptomycetaceae; genus Streptomyces. The sequence continues at coordinate 4,610 of LJCV01000317.1, read as the reverse complement.
CTGTCGTCGGTGACGAGGAAGCCTCCCTCGCCGGTGTTGACGGGCTTGTCGGCCTGGGTGGAGAACGCCCCGAAGGCGCCGAACGTACCCAACGGGCGGCCGTCGAAGGAGACTCCGAGTACCGGGACTGCGTCCTCGACCACCGGAATCCCCGCCGCGTCGGCAGCCGCGAGGACCGCACGGATGTCACTGGCGAAGCCCCGCACATGGACGACGACCACGGCACGTACGTTCTCCGCCTCGATCAACCGGCGCAGATGTACGACGTCGAGGTGGAGGTCGTCCTCGACCCCGACCAGCACCGGCCGGTGCCCGACGAGCATGATCGCGCTCGGGGCGGCGGAGAACGTGAACGCCGGGCAGGCGACGGGAGAACCCGGCGGAAGCCCGAGAGCGAACAGCGAGAGAGCGATCACCGCGGTGCCGCTGGTGCAGGCCAGCATGTGCCGACTGCTCAACAGCGCACTGATCCGTTCGTTGAGGCGGCCGTTGTGGGTGGCGTGGTACGGACGGTCGTCGTAGCGGAAGTAGCGCCGTTCCCGTAGCGCGGTGACCGCCTCTTCCTCGTCTTCCGCGGCGATGAAATTGTCGCCGTTCTCGTAGGAGGGCCAGGGACGGTCACGGACCGGCGCACCACCGTCGAGAGCCAGCCGGGAGAGAGCGGTTCGCATGGTGCAACTGTTCGTTTTGTGCGGATTCACTCGACCGGCCGGGACGGTATCGCTCTGCGTATCTCCAGAAAACACGAGCGCGCCATACCGAACCAGAGGGATCGGAGAGTGCGAGAGGTGAACGTGTTGAAAGAGAACGTCGCGGATTCCTGGCGGGGTCCTCACGTCTCTAAGGTGACTGTTCTGGAGGATCGCTGTGCGATCGCAGCTCGCGCGGACCCGTCACATGGGAAGGGAGTTTCATGGACGGCAAATGTAAGGGGATCGTTCAGTACTTCAATCGGGAGGGTGGCTACGGCTTCATCATTCCCTGCGGGCAGCGGGATCCCGTCTATGTGAGGCGTGAGGAAATCGAAGCCGAACGCAAGGTTCTCTCCGAGGGGCAGCAAGTGTCTTTCACCATTGAGCTGAGCCTCGGCAGATTCGAAGCGCGGAACGTTCAGCTCTGATATTCACGTCATTCCTGTCCGAGGAGAGACGGACCGTGGGTTCGTCGCCCGTCAGGGGTTGTTCGAGATCGTGCCCGGGATCGGACCGACGGCTTGGGTGCGGTGGCGAAGAGGGCGGCACTCACCGCCACCGTGCTGCTGACCGCCACGGCCGGCAGCGACGGATAGAGCCTCATGGCCGTGTGCGACATCGGCCACGTCTTCTGCCCCCCCCCGGCCAGGGTGGGGCTGACCGTGGACAGCGTGGCGCTGTACCCGCCCTGTGCGGCGTAGAGGGCTGTTCCGGCCGAATGCCCGATAGGCTTTTTCTTCCGGATCCTCAGCAGCAGATTTTCGGATATTTTGAATATTCCGATCCGCCGCAGAATTTCACGTTCGCCGACGGCGGAGAACGCGCGAAGTAAAAACTGCGCGGGCTCAGGCGGACGGCGACGCAACCGGGACCACGTGATCGACGGCCGTGGACGGGTCGGACGCGAGAGCTTGCGGGGGAGTCGGCGATTCCTCGGGCGGGCACACCGCTCGAAGGTCGATGGGAGATTCTTCGGAAGGGTGGATCGTGCGCCCGTCATGCGTATTAACGCACTGAGGTGCAGGGATGTCGAACGGATCAATCATTTCGGCTGCCTTCCCAAGCGATTTCGACCACGGGGGCGGAGGGGGAGTGGGGCGAGTGGCCCGTCAGCGGTAAAGGTAATGGACGATATCTTTTCGGGACGGGAAAATGCTTGAGCCGAATGGATGATGGCGCCTGGTGGCCGGGTGCCGATTCCGAAGGCCGGAAGGTCACTCCGCCGGCCGGCGACCGGCACCCGCGGTGATGAGTACCGTCATGTCGAGTTCCGCGGCGCCGGTGAAGGGCGGCGAGGTGGCGCCCAGGCGGCGCAGGAGGCGAACGGCCCGTGTGTTGCGGGTGGAGACGGTGGCGGCCAGCGTCCGTTGTCCCTGGTGGCGGGCGATGCCCAGTGTGTGGACCGCGAGCGCCGAGCCGAGGCCGCGCGACTGCCACGCGTCCTCGACGAGCAGGGCGATTTCGCTGACCCCGGCCATCGGTGTGCGCATCAGATTCGTCATGGCCACGAAGCCTGCCGGGAAACCGGAGACGGACGTGACCAGGGTGATCCCGGAATCTCGGCCGGACAGGTGATTCCACTCCCTGCGGGTCAGGCCGGGTTTACCCGCTTGGTAGCGCAGGGCCCGGCTTTCGGCGGAGCATCGGGCGTGCAGTTCCTGGATGGCGGGGAAATCATCCGGTCGGGCGATCCTGGTGAAGGTTTTAATGCCGTCCGGCAATCGCAATATTACATCCATACAAGAGGGTGCTCCGTCATTTGGTTTACGTGCATTGGATTCCAGTGGCGGGAATTCCGGGGCCTGATTCACGCGACGGAAAATATCGATCATTATGCTACGTTGCAAGTGCCGACGCAGTCGTCACTTCGTCAGGCTATTGGCATACAAATTCCCCTCCGGGTAGATGTCTGCCCGGCCGATTCCCGTGGAGCACCCATGGCCATCGCACGCGCATTCGGCGCCCGTGTCACCGATTGGATCGACGAACCCCGGGCGGATCACGGCATTCGCTTCTATCAGGGCGAGGGAACCTGGCAGCGGTTCGGCTATCCGGAGCTGGCGGACCGCGTGCGCGGCGCCGCCGCCCGGTTCCAGGAGGCGGGTGTCGCGCCCGGCGAGGTGGTGCCGGTCGTGCTGCCCACCGGGCCGGAACTGGTCGCCGCGTTCTACGGACTGCTGCTGTCCGGCGCGGTCCCGTCCGTTCTGCCGCTGCCCTGGGCGCTGTCGGGCCACGCCCCCTACGCCCCGTACCTGACGGACCTCGCCGCGTACCGGACACCGCGGTTCGTCGCGGCGAGCGAGGAGTACGCGCCGGAGGTGATGGCGGGGGCCCGGGCGGCGGGGCTCGACGTGGTGAACCTGGCCCCCGGCGCGCGTACCGCGCAACGCGTGCGCCGGATGGCGCCGCAGGGGCCCGCGGTGCTCCAGTTCACCTCGGGATCACGCGGCCGGCCGCGAGCGGTGGCGGTGGGCCCGGAGGCGCTGCGGACCCATGTGCGGATGCTCGGGTCCGTACTGCCCGACACCGGATGGGGCGGGGTGTCGTGGCTGCCGATGTACCACGACATGGGGCTGGTGGGGAATCTCCTGGTACCGGTGACGGCGCAGTGGGAGCACGCGCTGATGCGTCCCGAGAGCTTCGTCATGGAACCCGCGGCCTGGCTCGGCGAGTACGGCCGGAACCCCTACCCGATCATGACGATGCCCAACTTCGGCTTCGCGCGCGTCTGTTCCAACGTCCGCCCCGACAGCCTGGCCGGACTGGACTTCTCCCGGGTGCGCGCCGTCCTCACCGGGGCGGAACGGGTCGACCCGGCCGTCCTGGCACGCTTCTCCCGCTTCCTGGAGCCGTACGGTTTCGACCACACCACCGTGCTGCCCTGCTACGGCATGGCGGAGACGACCCTGGCCGTGACCGCGGGTCCGGCCGCGGGCCTGCGCCCGGTGATGGCGAAGGTGCCCGCGGGAGCCAAGGCCGTCGGACAGCCGGTACGGGTGGGCGCCGAACACCCGCTGGGACTGGACGAACCCGTCAACCCCTGGCTGTGGTACGCCAGTTGTGGCAGGCCGCTGGAGGGAATCGAGGTCCGGGTCACCGACCGGGACGGGCACGAACTGCCGGAGGGCGCGCTCGGGGAGATCCGGGTCGCCTCCCCCTCCCTGGGCCAGGGGTACACCGTGCCCGAGGCCGCGGGATCCACCCGGTGGGCCGACGGCGTGCTGCACACCGGCGACGCCGGGTTCGTGCGCGGCGGCGAACTGTACGTGGTGGGACGGCTCGGTGACGCGCTGGACCTGGAGCACGGCTCGGTGTTCATGGAGGAACTGGAGGCGCAGCTCGCCGGCCGGATCGGCGTACGGCCGCACCGCCTGATGGCCACCGGGGGCGCCGATCCCGGACCGACCCTGCTGGTGCTCACCACCTTCGACCCGGTCCCGCACCTGCCGGTGATCGAAGCGGTGGCGGAATCCTTCACCCACGGCCGGGCGGCGCTGAAGGTGGTGCGGGTGGGCAGACCGGACATGCCGGTGACCACCAGTGGCAAACCCCGGCGGAGCACGGCGTGGATCCGCCATCTCAAGGGCGAGTTCGGCAAGGCGGAGGTCTTCTCGCCGGGCGAGCGCACGGCCACCGTCCCGCACCGCCGGAACCCGGGTGCATGACCATGAGCACTTCTGCCACCGACCGCCTCACCTCGTTCCTGCACCGGCGCCATCGCCTCGTCCTGCTGCTCGGAGTGCTGTTCGCCGTCGGCTGCGCCCTGGCAGGCTCCGGCACCGCCGACCGCCTGGTCGCGGGCGGGTGGTACCCGCAGTCGGCCCCCGCGCTGCGCGCGGAGCGGCTGCTGGGCGCGGACTTCGCGGCGGGCAGCCCCGATCTGCTGCTGAAGGTCACCGCCGACGGCGCGCACTCGTC
>LJCV01000316.1 GCA_001298575.1 Actinobacteria bacterium OK074 | reverse complement strand
TGTCAAGGTCGGTCGTGCGGATCGCGCATCTGCACGCCACGATTACGTAGACGCAGGCGCACTGTCTCCGGATCGACCTTCAGTTGGTCGGCAATACGGGCCGCTGACATGCGCGGATGGATTGAGAGGGGGTCGGGCCGGGTCCCGGTGTGGGGCCCGGCGGGACAGGGTGCGGATGTGGTTGCGGGTGCGTCATCGTGTCCTCCAGCCAGTGGGTGCGTCGGCTCCGGACTCGTCCCGGGTTCCAGTCTCGCGCCGACGCGGCCGTCGCGTCGAACGCGTCCCGTCGGGCGCCGGGCCCGTCGGCGTCAGAAGCGGCCGGGGTGGGCCACCAGCCACTCCTTGGCCGCGCTCAGCAGCTCCGGGTCGGCGGCCGGGGCCTCCTCCGGGTGCCGGGCGGCCCAGGCGACGACGTAGGGGCACAGCGGGGCGACGGGCAGCGACTCGCGCGCGGAGACCGTGTACAGCTCGCGGGCGAGGGAGCCCGCGATGCCCCTGCCCTCGTGTGCCGGTTCCACGATCGTGTGGACGGGGACCAGGGCGCCGCGGGGGTCTTCGAGGACGAAGTACTCGATGCGGCCCACGACTTCGTCGCCCTCGTATGCCTCCAGGCGGCCCGCCGCCCGGTCGTCGCGGATCTCGATGTCACTCATGGCTCTCCTGCTTCCTGTGCTTCCTGCTTCTCAACGGCCCGGCCGGTCCGCTTCCAGCGGTTTCCCCGGTTTCAACAACCGTCCGTCCGCCCGGTCTTCCGCCCGTCTGGTGTCGCGCCGCACCGGAACTAGGATGACCAGGTCAGACACGCTGGGGAGGCGGCGGGCCGCGGGGCGGCCTCCGGCTCCCGTCAACGAGTGACACGGGTGAGGGAATTCACGACCATGCCGACTCAGACGTTCGAGTTCCAGGTAGAGGCGCGTCAGCTCCTCCAGATGATGATCCATTCGATCTATTCGAACAAGGACGTGTTCCTGCGGGAACTCATCTCCAACGCCTCGGACGCGCTCGACAAGCTCCGCATCGAGGCCCTGCGCGACGACACGCTCGGCGCCGACGTCTCCGATCTGCACATCGCACTGGAGGCGGACAAAGAGGCGCGGACGCTGACCGTGCGCGACAACGGCGTCGGGATGTCGCACGACGAGGTCGTGCAACTCATCGGCACCATCGCCAAATCGGGCACCGCCGAGTTCCTCCAGCAGCTCAAGGAGGCCGAGAACGCGGGCACCGCCGAGGGCCTCATCGGGCAGTTCGGCGTCGGCTTCTACTCCGGGTTCATGGTGGCCGACGAGGTCACCCTGCTGACCCGGCGGGCCGGCGAGGACAAGGGCACCCGCTGGGTCTCCAGCGGCGAGGGCACGTACACCATCGAGACGGTCGACGACGCGCCCCAGGGCACGTCCGTCACCTTGCGGCTCAAGCCGGTGGACACCGAGGACAAGGTCTTCGACTACACCTCGCCGTGGAAGATCCGGGAGATCGTCAAGCGGTACTCGGACTTCATCACGTGGCCGATCCGCATGGCCACGGAGGTGACGGACAGCGCCGACGGCGAGGACGGTACCGAGGCGGACGAGAGCCCGGCGGAGCCGGAGACGCTCAACTCCATGAAGGCCCTGTGGGCCCGGTCCCGGAGCGAGGTCTCCGACGCCGAGTACCACGAGCTGTACAAGCACATCAGCCACGACTGGGCCGACCCGCTGGACATCATCCAGCTGCACGCCGAGGGCACCTTCGAGTACCAGGCACTGCTGTTCCTGCCCTCGCACCCGCCGCTCGGCTTCTTCTCCCAGGAGTCCGCGCGCGGGGTCCAGCTGTACGTGAAGCGCGTCCTGATCATGGAGGACTGCGAGGCGCTGCTCCCGGGCTACCTGCGCTTCGTCAAGGGGGTCGTCGACGCCCGGGACCTCTCGCTCAACGTCTCGCGCGAGATCCTCCAGCAGGACCGGCAGATCCAGCTGATGCGCCGCCGGCTGGCAAAGAAGGTCCTCGCCGCCCTCAAGGACATGCGCGTCAACAGGGCGGAGACGTACGCGACCTTCTGGCGGGAGTTCGGGCGGGTCGTGAAGGAGGGGCTGCTCGACGACCCCGACAACCGCGACGCGATCCTCGCGGCCTGCTCGTTCGCCAGTACGCACGACCCGGAGGCGCAGACCACGCTCCAGGAGTACGTCGAGCGCATGCCGGAGGGCCAGGAGCACGTCTTCTACATGACGGGGCGCTCCCGGGAGGCCGTCGAGAGTTCGCCGCACATGGAGGCGTTCCGCGACAAGGGCTTCGAGGTGCTGATCCTCACCGACCCGGTCGACGAGCTGTGGGTCGACGCGGTGCCCGACGTGCAGGGCAAGCAGCTGCGGTCGGTCGCCAAGGGCGAGGCCGACCTCGGCACCGGGGACGACGAGGAGCAGGACCAGGCACGGCAGGAGGAGTTCGCCGCTCTGCTGGGCTGGCTGGGCGAGCAGCTCGGCGACAAGGTCAAGGAGGTGCGGCTGTCGTCCCGGCTCACCGTCTCGCCTGCCTGTGTCGTCTCCGACACCGGTGACGTGACCCCGGCGCTGCGCGACATGTACCGCGCCATGGGCCAGGACCTGCCGGAGAGCAAGCGCATCCTGGAGCTCAACCCCGGGCACGCCCTCGTCGAGGGGCTGCGCCGGGCCCATGCCGAGGACGCGTCCGCGCCGGACCTCGCCGGTCTGGCCGAACTCCTGCACGGCATGGCGCTGCTCGCGGAGGGCAGCCGCCTGGACGACCCGGCGCACTTCACCAGGCTCCTCGCGGACCGCCTGGAGCGCACGCTGTAGCCGTAAGGGCCGGGTCGTAGGGCCGTGGGCAACCGGGCGTCCGGCGGTGGGATTCCCACCGCCGGACGCCTCCCCGGACATCGCTCCGGACGACCCTGACATGCCTCTCCGGGAAATTCAGGGACACGTTCGGGGCGTCCGGGCTGGACTGGAGTGATCCTTCTTCTGCACCATGGGGGTGTGTCCGGGCAAGGGGCCCGGTGGTCTGGGGGTTGCTGGCATGGTTGCCGGTCGTGTGGTGCGGTTCGACGGTGTGCGAGGGTACGGATTCATCGCTCCCGATCACGGCGGGGAGGACGTCTTCCTGCACGTGAACGATCTGCTGATTCCCGAGCACTATCTGCGCTCGGGTCTGGCTGTCGAGTTCGAGATCGAGGAGGGCGACCGCGGGCTGAAGGCGTCGGCCGTCCGCCTCGCGGAAGGTGCCGAGGTCCCGCCGGTTCCGGCGGCCCCCGGCAGCAGGGCACCGGTTGCGTCCGTGGCCCGGCAGAGCGGTGGTGACGACGACTCGCTGTGCGACGTCCTCACCGCGGAGGAGTACGTGCAGGAGGTCACGGAGGTGCTGCTGTCGGCGGCGCCGTCGCTGACCGGCGAGCAGATCGTGCACGTCCGCCGGGGTCTGCTGCAGTTCTCCAAGAACCACGGCTGGACCGAGGGCTGAGACGTAGCGCGCGGGATCGATTCCGCCGGTCCGCCCGGATCATCTCCGGGCGGACCGCCGTGGACACGGCCAGTACCGGCGAGGCCGCCGCAGGCCGGGTTGAGCGCACCGGCCGGTGCGCCCGTACCGGTAGATGTGATGAACGCGACCGGCGAGCGCCGCACAGCCTCGGGCACTTCGGGCACCCAGCAGTCACCCCCCGAGTCCCCTCATTCCCACCGGTCGGCCCCCGGGCCTTGTGAAGGCTGTCAGCGGCCGTCCGCGCGCCCGCAACCTGACGTTGGTCCGGCGTGGAAAGCCTCTTCCACTGTGACAGCGCTCAACGTCCCCCAGCTGCTGCCGCAGCAGCCCCTCCCCCGGCGCACAGGCCGACGCGTACCGCTCCGCCACCTCCTGTGCCTTCTTCCCCTCCTCCTCGTCCTCGTGATGGCCCTCCGGCACCGGTCGGTCCTCCTGGACGGCGTCGGCCGGCTCAGGTCGGCCGAGTGGCCCTGGCTGCTGGCCGCCGTCGCCGCGACCTGTCTGACCTGGGTCGCCGCGGCCGTCACCCGTCAGGGCGCGGTCGTCGAACGGCTCCCGGCCCGACGGCTGCTCGCCACCCAGTTCGCCGCGGGCACCGCCAACCACCTGCTGCCCACCGGCCTGGGCGCGAGCGCGGTCAACCTCCGGTTCATGACGGTGTGCGGGATCCCGCTGGCCCGCTCCTCGGCCGCGCTCGCCCTGTACCTGCTGGCCGAGTCGGTCACCCGCGTCGGTCTGCTCGTCGCGCTGCTGCTGGCCTTCCCCGGCGCCCTCAGCTCCGGCGCGCTCGTGCCGCCCGACGCGCTGGGCCCGCTGCTGGCCGCGGTGGCGGGCGCCCTGGTCCTCGCGCTCGCCGTCGTCCTGCTGGTACGGCGGCTGCGTACGGCGGTGGGCTCGTTCCTCGGCACGGCGTTCGGTGAGGCCCGCTCGGTGCACGCCCGGCCGGCCCGCGCGCTCGCCCTGTGGGGCGGTTCGCTGGCCTTCCCCGTGCTCCAGGCCGCCGGGCTCGCCGCGGTGGGGCAGGCACTGAACCTGCCGGTGCCGCCCGTGCACACGGCGGTCGCGTATCTGGCGGCGACGGTCGCGGTGGCCCTGGTCCCGGTGCCCGGCGGCATGGGTTCGGTGGAGGCCGCGCTGGTCGTCGCCCTCGTCGCGGCGGGCGGCCCGGTGGCGGTGGCCACGGCGGTGGTGCTCGCGTACCGGATCATCACGGTGTGGCTGCCGCTGCTGCCGGGGGCGCTGACCCTGGGGGCCCTGGTCCGGCTGAAGGTGATCTGAGCCGCGCCCTGGGCACCGGCGCCCCGTGGCGGGTTCCCCGCGGCCCGGTCACGGGGGCGCGCCCGGATACGGCAGGATGAACGGTCGCGCCAACTCCCGTACAGCAGTGCGGGATCGGGGGCGCGGTCGTGCATCCGAAACAGTTCGAGCAGGTGGCAAGTGACAACAGCGCGCATCCGGCCGTCCGTGGCGAGTCCCGCCGCAGATCTTCTCCCCGGAGGTGACCGGTGAACCGGGATCTGACCGCCGACGACCTGCTCGTCGCGGGCATCGCCCTGGCCTCGGGGCTGCTGGCGGCCTTCCTCTCCCGCATGCTGCTGCGCTGGCTGGGCCGGCACGCCGACCGCACCCGCTGGAGCGGCGACGACGTGCTGGTGCACGCGCTGCGGGCCGTGCTGCCCTGGGCCGCGGTCGCGGGCGGTACGGCGGTGGCCGCGGCGGCGCTGCCGCTGACCCGGACCGTGCAGCACAACGTCAACCAGGCACTGACCGTGCTGCTCATCGCGGTCACCACGGTGTCCGCGGCCCGGGTGATCACCGGTCTCGTCCGGACGTTCACACAGGCCCGGTCGGGGGTCGCCGGATCGGCCACGATCTTCGCCAACATCATCCGGGTCGTGGTGCTCGCGATCGGGTTCCTGATCGTGCTCCAGACGTTGGGCATCTCGATAGCGCCGCTGCTCACCGCGCTGGGCGTGGGCGGCCTCGCGGTGGCGCTGGCCCTTCAGGACACCCTCGCCAACCTCTTCGCGGGCATCCACATCCTCGCCTCGAAGTCCGTGCAGCCCGGCGACTACATCCGGCTCAGCAGCGGCGAGGAGGGGTACGTCGAGGACATCAACTGGCGCCAGACGACCGTGCGTCAGCTCTCCAACAACCTGGTCATCATCCCCAACGGGCAGCTCGCGGGCACCAACATGACCAACTACATGCGTCCCGAGCAGCAGTTGACGGTCCTGGTGCAGGTCGGCGTCGGCTACGAGAGCGATCTGGAGCACGTGGAGAAGGTCACCATGGAGGTCGTGGCCGAGATCATGACGGAGATCACCGGGGCCGTGCCCGAGCACGAACCGGCCGTCCGTTTCCACACGTTCGGCGACTCGCGGATCGACTTCACGGTGATCCTGGGCGTCGGCGAGTTCAGCGACCAGTACCGGATCAAGCACGAGTTCATCAAACGCCTGCACCGGCGGTTCCGCGCGGAGGGCATCCGGATCCCGGCGCCCACGCGGACGGTCGCGCTCCAGGCGGGTTCGTTCGCCATCCCGCAGCAGCGCGCGGGCGAGGAGGAGCCGGGCCGGCAGGACGGAGCGTCCTCCTCCGCCCTGCTCGACAAGTAGCCGGCCCCGGTTCCGAACGGGCCGGCCCGGTTCACAGCGTCCCGGACGCCTCGTCGCCGTACCGGACGCGGTCCTCGCGCGGCTCGGCGGTCAGGCTGTTCGGCACGGACGACTTCGTCACCGGGGTCACCGTCCAGTCGGGGTGGCCCGGCATCCGGGGCGTCTTCGTGCCGTACAGCCAGTCCTTCAGGAACCCGGACAGGTCCTGGCCGGAAAGCTCTGACGCGACGGCGATGTAGTCGTCCGTGGCGGCCGAACCGCCCCGGTGGCGGTCGAGGAAGGTCCGCTCGATCCGGTGGAAGACGTCCTCGCCGACGGTCTGGCGCAGCGCGTACAGGACGAGGACGCCGCCCGTGTAGCGCTGGTTGTCGAAGAGGTCGGTGGCGTTCGGTGCCGCCACCGGGCCCGAGCTCTCGCGCCACTGGTCGCCGAGCCCGTACGTGTACTTCATGCGGTCCTCGAACGTGCTGTAGCCGAGGGAGTCGGTCCAGCCGCGCTCGTAGCGGTACAGCAGGCCGTAGTAGTCCGCGTGGCCCTCGTTGATCCACAGGTCCGCCCAGGTCGCCGGGGAGACCATGTTGCCGAACCAGGAGTGGGTCAGCTCGTGCATCATGTGCGAGCCGATCAGGTTCTCCTTCTGCAGGAGGAAGTTCGGCTTGTACAGGGTGAGGGTCTGTGTCTCCAGGCCGGTGAACCCGAAGGCATTGGCGTCGTCGGAGTTGCACGGCAGCAGCCCGTACGTCTCGAACGGGAAGGCGCCGAGCCTGGGTTCCAGCCACTCCATGAGGCCCGGGGTGAGCGCGAGGGCGGGTTCGAGGGCCTCGGCGCGGGCGGTGGGGACGACGTCGCGCAGGCCGAGGCCGTGCGGTCCCTGCCGGTATCTGATCGTGTAGTCGCCGACGGTGATCTGCGCGAGTTCCGTGGCCAGCGGGAACCGGGAGCGGTACGCGAAGGTCGTGCGGCCCGCGCGCCGGACGACGCCGGTCGGAAGGCCGTTCGCGACGCCGGTCAGGCCGTCCGGGACGGTGATCTCGAAGCTGAAGAGGGCCTTGTCGGAGGGGTGGTCGTTGCAGGGGAAGACGGTGTGCGCCGAGTTCGGCTGGCCCGCCAGCGCGAAGCCGTCCTCGGTGACGACCCATCCGGTGTGCGGGAGCGAGGCGGCGGGATCGGCGCCGTACTCGACCTGGATCACGGCCCGGCGGTCCGCCGTCAGCGGCGCCTGCGGTGTGATGCGGAGCTTCTCGTCGACGAGTTCGTAGGGCGCGTCCCTGCCGTTGACCCGTACGGCCCCGATGTCCAGGCCCAGGCAGTCCAGGGAGAGCCGGGAGAGGTGCTGGAGGGTGTCCACGGTGAGGGTCGCGGTGGCGTCGACCAGGCGGGTGTCGCTGTCGTAGGAGAAGGCGAGGTGGTACGACCGGACGCGGTAGCCGCCGTTGCCGAGGGCCGGGAAGACGGGGTCGCCGACGGTCTCGGCGCCAGGGGTGGCGGCGGTTTCGGAGGTGTTCTCGCTGCCCGCGGCCACTGCCGAGGGGCCGGTGGCGAGCGCCACCGCCGTCCCCAGCAGGGCGGTCGCGGGGGCCGTCACTCGGGTGCGATATCTCATGGGGGGGGCTCTCACTCGGGTGGCCGCGGGTGGGGGGCGGCCTTCGGTTCCTGTGGGGTCACCGTGAATGATCCCGAGAGGGGTGTCGGGGGTTGCTCGGGGGAGCGGCGTCTTCACGTGTCCTCCACCACTGCGGTACCGCTGTCGAGCCGGGGCCCATCACGAGATATCTTGATGTCGAGCAATGTTGCAGACGTGGAGCGGAGCACCGGTGACTGACTCGACCATCATCTACACGCACACTGACGAGGCCCCCGCCCTGGCGACGCACTCGTTCCTGCCGGTGATCCAGGCGTACGCCTCGCAGGCGGGTGTGACCGTGGAGACCCGTGACATCTCGCTGGCCGGGCGCATCATCGCCGTGTTCCCGGAGTACCTGGACGAGGGCCAGCGCGTTCCGGACGCCCTCACCGAGCTGGGCGAGCTGGCCAAGACGCCCGGGGCCAACATCATCAAGCTGCCGAACGTCTCGGCGTCCATCCCGCAGCTGAAGGCCGCGGTCGCCGAGCTGCAGAGCCAGGGTTACGCGCTGCCCGACTACCCGGACGACCCGAAGTCGGACGAGGAGCGCGACGTCCGCGCCCGGTACGACAAGATCAAGGGCTCGGCCGTCAACCCGGTGCTGCGCGAGGGCAACTCCGACCGGCGGGCGCCCGCCTCGGTCAAGAACTACGCCAAGAACCACCCGCACCGCATGGGTGCCTGGAGCGCCGACTCCAAGACGAACGTGGCGACGATGGACGCGGACGACTTCGCGTCCACCGAGAAGTCCGCGGTGATCGCCGAGGACGGCGCGCTGCGCATCGAGCTGGTGGGCGCGGACGGCTCCACCACCGTGCTGCGCGAGTCCGTACCGGTCCTCGCCGGTGAGGTCGTCGACGCGTCCGTGCTGCGCGTGGCCGCGCTGCGCACCTTCCTGGCCGCGCAGGTCGAGCGCGCCAAGGCGGAGGGCGTCCTGTTCTCCGTGCACCTCAAGGCGACGATGATGAAGGTCTCCGACCCGATCGTCTTCGGCCACGTGGTGCGCGCGTTCTTCCCGAAGACCTTCGAGCAGTACGGTGCCACGCTCGCCGCGGCCGGGCTCTCCCCCAACGACGGCCTGGGCACCATCCTGGGCGGCCTGGCGGCGCTGCCCGAGGGCGACGCGATCAAGGCGTCCTTCGACGCGGAGATCGCCGCGGGCCCGGAGCTGGCCATGGTCGACTCCGACAAGGGCATCACCAACCTGCACGTGCCGTCGGACGTGATCGTCGACGCCTCGATGCCCGCCATGATCCGCACCTCGGGCCACATGTGGGGCCCGGACGGCGAGGAGCAGGACACCCTCGCGGTGTTGCCGGACCACAGCTACTCGGGCGTGTACCAGGTCGTCCTCGACGACTGCCGCGCCAACGGCGCCTTCGACCCGTCGACCATGGGCACCGTCCCGAACGTCGGTCTGATGGCGCAGAAGGCCGAGGAGTACGGCAGCCACGACAAGACCTTCGAGATCGCCGCCGCGGGCACGGTCCGCCTGGTCGACACCGCCGGGAACGTCGTCCTGGAGCAGCCGGTCGCCGAGGGTGACATCTTCCGCGCCTGCCAGACCAAGGACGCGCCGATCCGCGACTGGGTCAAGCTGGCCGTCTCCCGCGCCCGCGCCACCGGCGACCCGACGGTGTTCTGGCTGGACGAGAGCCGTGCCCACGACGCCGTCCTGATCAAGAAGATCGAGGCGTACCTGCCGGAGCACGACACCGAGGGCCTGGACATCCGGATCCTCTCCCCCGTCGAGGCGACCAAGCTGTCGGTGGAGCGCATCCGCCGCGGCGAGAACACCGTCTCGGTCACCGGCAACGTGCTGCGCGACTACCTCACCGACCTCTTCCCGATCCTGGAGCTGGGCACCAGCGCCAAGATGCTGTCGATCGTCCCGCTGATGGCGGGCGGCGGCCTCTTCGAGACGGGTGCGGGCGGCTCCGCGCCCAAGCACGTGCAGCAGCTGGTCAAGGAGGACTACCTGCGCTGGGACTCGCTCGGTGAGTTCCTCGCGCTGGCGGTGTCCTTCGAGCACCTGGCGAAGACGACGGACAACGCGCGCGCCCAGGTCCTGGCCGACACCCTGGACCGGGCCACGGGCAGCCTGCTGAACGAGAACAAGTCGCCGAGCCGCCGCGTGGGCGGGATCGACAACCGGGGCAGCCACTTCTACCTGTCCCTGTACTGGGCGCAGGAGCTGGCCAGGCAGACCGACGACGCGGAGCTGGCCAAGGTGTTCGCCCCGCTCGCCGAGACGCTCACCGCGAAGGAGCAGACGATCGTCGACGAACTGCTCGCCGTCCAGGGCAAGCCGGCCGACATCGGCGGCTACTACCAGCCGGACGTCACCAAGGCGTCGGCGGTCATGCGCCCGTCGACGACGTGGAACGAGGCGCTGGCGACGCTGGCGTAACACCGACAGGGTTGTCCTGCGGCCGCCCTGGCCGGATCCTCGGATCCGGCCAGGGCGGCCGTGTGTGTGGACGGGAGTGGGCCCAGTGATCAACGGATACGTCATCGGCGAGAGTCTGCGCGCCGGAGCGGTGTTCGAGCCGGCGGGGCTGCGCGGCCGCTCGGTCAGGCGGGTCGCCGTCGCGGGTACGGCCGACGGGCAGCCGTCCGTGTGGACGTTCGTCGAGTTCACCTTCGCGGCGCGGGACGCCGCCGCCGTCGCGGACGCGCTCGCCGCCGCGCTGGAGCCGGAGTACGGCTGGTACTCCGACTTCACGGACGGCGACGAGCGCGTGGTCGTCTTCGCCGGGAAGGTGTTCCGCTACCGGCGCGGCGACGCGGCCGGACGCGCCGAGGCGGTCGCGTACGGCCGCTCGGCGGGCACTCCCGTGGACCAGCTGGACTGGCCGGAGTGAGCCGTTACGACGCCGCCCGGCGGGCCTTGGGTTCCGCGTCCGGGTGGGCCAGGCCCAGGTGGTCGCGGAGCGTGGGGCCGGTGTAGTCCTCGCGGAAGACCCCGCGTTCCTGGAGCAGGGGGACGACGGTGTCGGCGAAGGAGTCGAGGCCGCCGGGGGTGATGTGCGGGACGAGGATGAAGCCGTCGGAGGCGTCGGCCTGGACGAAGTCGTTGATGGTCTCGGCGACGGTGGCCGGGGAGCCGACGAACGCCTGGCGGCTGCCGGTCTCGATGACCAGGTCGCGGATCGACCAGTTGTTGGCGGCGGCCTGCTCGCGCCATTCCCGGGCGGTGGCCAACGGGTCCCGGTACATGCGGACTTGGGCGCGACCCTTGGAGATGTGGCTTTCGCCGACGTCCGGGTCGACGTCGGGCAGGGGGCCGTCGGGGTCGTACCCGGAGAGGTCGCGGTTCCAGACGAATTCCAGGTGCTTGATGGCCGTGGCGCCGCTGACCTGCTGGCGGCGCACCTCGTGGGCGATCTCCTCGGCCTCCGCGTCGGTGTCGCCGAGGACGAAG
Organism: Actinobacteria bacterium OK074; assembly: GCA_001298575.1. Classification (GTDB taxonomy): domain Bacteria; phylum Actinomycetota; class Actinomycetes; order Streptomycetales; family Streptomycetaceae; genus Streptomyces. The sequence goes on along the minus strand of LJCV01000316.1, from coordinate 22,139 downwards.
GTCGCGGCAGGCAGGATCAGCAACTGGTCGTGCCCGCGGCCGTACTTGGCGAGGCGGTTCTTGACGTCCGTGTAGAACGCCCGGCCCTCGTCGAGGGTGCTGTAGCGGCTGAAGATGGCGTCCGCGTCGGCCGCGGCGAACTCGCGGCCCTCGTCGGAGTCGCCCGCCTGGAAGATCACCGGGCGGCCCTGCGGGGACCGGGGGACGTTGAACTGCCCCTCTATGTCGAAGTGCTGGCCTCGGTGGACGAAGGCCCCGGCCTTGGCGTCGCTGAGGAAGGTGCCGCTCGCCTTGTCGGCCAGGATCTCGTCGCCGTGCCAGGAGTCGAGGAGTTCGTGCGTCGTGGCCAGGAACTCCTTGGCCCGCGAGTAGCGTTCCGACTGCGGCAGGAAGCCGCCGCGGCGGAAGTTCTCGCCGGTGAAGGCGTCCCAGGACGTGACGACGTTCCACGCGGAGCGCCCGTCCGAGAGGTGGTCGAGGCTCGCGAACTGGCGGGCCACCTCGTACGGTTCGTTGAAGGTGGAGTTGATGGTGCCGGTCAGGCCGAGGTGTTCGGTGACGGCGGCGAGCGCGGCCAGGATGGTGAAGGTGTCGGGGCGGCCGACGACGTCCAGGTCGTAGATCTTGCCGTCCTGTTCGCGCAGGCGCAGCCCTTCGGCGAGGAACAGGAAGTCGAACTTGGCGCGTTCGGCGGTCTGCGCGAAGTGGGTGAAGGAGCTGAACTCGATGTGGCTGCCGGCCTTGGGGTCGCTCCACACGGTGGTGTTGTTGACGCCCGGGAAGTGCGCGGCCAGATGGATCTGCTTCAGCGGCTTGCTCATGGTGGTACAAGTCCCTCCGGCTCAGGCGGTGTTGGCGGCGGCGTAGCGGTTGGCGGGGCGGGCGAGCCCGAGCAGTCCGCGCAGGGTGTCGGCCTCGTAGGCGGTGCGGAAGGCGCCGCGGCGCTGGAGTTCGGGGACCAGGCCCCGGGTGATCGCCGGGAGGTCGTGGTCGGCGACCGCGGGCCGCAGCCGGAAGCCGGTCAGCCCGGCGGACGCCAACTCCTGGAGCAGGTCGGCGAGTTCGGCGGCCGTCCCGGTGAAGATGCGGGCGTCGCCGCGGTACGGGGCGCCCGCGAGGTCGTCGAGGCGGGCGCGGCGGGCCTCGGCGGTGGCCCGGTCGTCGTCGAGGAGGACCACCAAGTCGCCGAAGACGTGCAGGAGTTCGTCCGCGCGGCCGGCGGCGGACTGCGCGGCGCGGATCTCGTCGACGACGGCGCGGGCCTGGCCGGTGTCGTGCGGGGTGACGTATCCGACGTCGGACGACTTCGCGATCAGCCCGTACGGCACCGTGGAGTGGCCCAGCGCGCTGACGACGGGCTGGCCCTGCGGCGGCCGGGGCGTGATCGAGGGGCCCTTGACGTTGAAGTGGCGGCCCTCGAAGTCGATGTAGTGCAGCTTGTCCCGGTCGACGAAGCGGCCGGTGGCGGCGTCGCGTATCTCGGCGTCGTCCTCCCAGCTGTCCCAGAGCCGGCGCAGCACCTCGACGTAGTCGGCGGCCTCGTCGAAGTACTCGACGACCTTCTCCTGGCCCGCCGGGCTCCTCAGCTCCTCCCGGGTGAGGCGGGGGAAGGAGCGGCGGCCGAAGTGCGCGGCCACGTGCTGGGCGGCCGATACCTGGACCCGTACGCCGGCCCGGCCGCCGCTGACGTAGTCGAGGGTGGCGATCGCCTTGGAGAGGTGGAAGGGCTCGGTGTGGGTGACCACGGCGGTCGGCACCAGGCCGATGTGGCGGGTCAGCGGGGCGATGCGGGAGGCGATCAGGACCGCGTCGAGACGGCCGCGGACCTGGTCGGTGCGGTCGTCGGGGGTGGTGAAGTGGCTGGACTGGAGGCCGAGTCCGTCCTCGATGGTGACGAAGTCGAGCAGGCCGCGCTCGGCCTCGGTGACGAGGTCGGCCCAGTATCCGGCGGTGAACAGGTCCCGGGGCCGGGCCACCGGCTCGCGCCAGGCGGCCGGGTGCCAGCCGGCACCGTCGAGTGCGACGGCGAGGTGCAGCGGGGCGGAGGATGCAGATGGGGACACGGGGGCGGTGCCTTCCTGGAGGGCCGTACGGAAACGCCGGACCGGAAGCGGGCGGGCGTTGAGGAACGGGGTCAGGGGCGACAGAGCGCGCCGGCCACCCGCTGGAGGTCGATGTGGCGCCGCGAGTGGAGGCGGACGCGGCGGCACGCGGTGGCACGGGACGCGCACTCCATGTCCCTCACCTCCGTCAACCGCCGTGGGATCGCGCTCAGTCTGGACAACCGTGCGCCTACGCCGTTTCTTCCGGTCCGGCGGCCCGGATCCGCCGGACCTGCGCGAAGGCCGTACGGCAGCGCAGGGTGAAGCCGATCGACTCGTACAGCCGGATGGCGTGCGTGTTGTCCGCCCGGGCGTGCAGGAAGGGCTGTTCGCCGCGGGCCCTGATGCCGGCCGCGACCGCGCGCACCAGCCGGGTGGCCAGGCCCCGGCCGCGGTAATCGGGGTGGGTGCAGACGGCGCTGATCTCGGTCCAGCCGGGCGGGTGCAGCCGTTCACCGGCCAGCGCGATCAGGCGGCCGTGCTCGCGGATGCCGAGGTAGGTGCCCATCTCGACGGTGCGGGGCAGGTAGGGGCCCGGTTCGGTGCGGGCGACGAGATCGAGGATCTCCGGTACGTCGTCGGGGCCCAGCCGTACGGCTTCGGGGGCGGGCTCCGCGCGCAGTCCGGTGTCGACGAGTTGGACGCCCGCGCCGCTGCGGACGATCTCCCAGCCGTCCGGGGCCCGGGTGACGCCGCGGACGGCGGCGGTGCCGCCGGGGCCGACGAGGGTGGCCAGGTCGTCCCAGGCGCGGGGGTCGTCGGTGTCGGCGAGGGCGCTGAACCCGGCCACGTCCTGCGGATAGCGGGCGGCGCGGCCGACGCGTTCGGCGAAGTGGGCGTGCGGTCCGGTGAGGGCGGCCCAGGCGGGGTTGTCCAGGACGTGGGAGGAGCTGAGGGAGGTGGCTTCGAGGCCGTCGAGGCTGGTGGTGGACATGGGCGTACGGGACTCCTCGGGGTGGGGGCGGCGCGGCGGCGGTGCCGGGGAGGTGCCCGACGTGCCGGGACTCCACCGCGGTCCGGCGTGCGCGGTGGAGTCCCTGGCGGACGGGTCAGGAGTTGTCGAGGGGCAGCCCGGGCGGGTTGACCTCGGACGTGGCGACGGCCTCGTTGGAGAGGTTCCAGGCGGCCAGCCACTTGGCGTACTGGCCGTTCTTGATCAGGTGGTTGATGGCGTCGGCGAGCGGCTTGGCCAGGCCGCTGTCCTTCTTCGCGGTGGCCGCGATCAGGCCCTGGAGGGTCGCCCCGGCGCCGGAGAACTTGCCCGCGGTGCGGGTGGCCTTCGGTGTGCCCGCGGTCTGGGCGTTGTGGTAGGCGATGCCGGGGTTGGGGCCGAAGTAGGAGTCGATCTTCCCGCCGGCCAGCGCCAGGTAGATGCTGTTGGCGTCCTGGAAGTACTTGACGGTGAGCTTCTTGCCCTCCTTGGCGAGCTTCGCCTTCCACTCCAGGAGGATCTTCTCCTGGTTGGTGCCGGCGGACACGGCCACCGTCTGCCCGGCGAGGTTCTCGTAGTCGTCGTCGAAGTTCCAGGTGCTCTTCTTCGGCACGACGAAGGCGAGGTTGTCCTGCCGGTAGGTGGCGAACTCGTACTTCTTCTTGCGTTCCTCGGTGACGGTGACGTTGGAGAACGCGACGTCGTTCTTGCCGCTGTCGAGGCCGATGAAGACGTTCTCGAAGGTCGAGTTGTTCACCACGGGCTTGAGTCCGAGGACCGTGGCGACCAGTCGGGCGAGGTCGGGTTCGGCGCCGGTGAGCGTCTTCTGGTCGGAGCCGACGAAGGCGAGCGGCGGGCTCCCGGCGGGCAGCGCGCCGACACCGATGGTCAACTCACCACTGGACGCTATGGACTTGGGCAACTCGGCGCTGATCGCCTTGACTTCGGCGACCTTGACGGTGGTCTCCTTGGCGGCGCCGTTGGACAGCGCGCCCACGGTGACCGTGCCGGAGGCGGCGCCGCCGGAGGTGGTGGCCGCGTCGCTGTCGCCCCCGCAGGCGGCGAGCCCGGCGGCGAGCGAGGCGACGGCTGCGGTTGCGGTGAGGCCGCGGTGGAGACGGCCGCGGAGGCTGAGGGTGGGCATGACTGTCCTCGTTGTCGATGGTGTCGATCGGCGTGCGGGTGGCGGGAAGGGCGGGCGAAGGCGGCCGGTGTCAGAGCACCTTGCTCAGGAAGTCGCGGGTGCGTTCGTGCCGGGGGTGGTCCAACACCTCGGCGGGCGTGCCCTGTTCGACGATGCGGCCCTCGTCCAGGAAGACGACGCGGTCGGCGATCTCGCGGGCGAAGCCGATCTCGTGGGTGACGATGACCAGGGTGGTGCCGCTGCTCGCCAGGTCCTTGATGACGCCGAGGACCTCGCCGACGAGTTCGGGGTCGAGCGCGGAGGTGGGCTCGTCGAAGAGGATGACGCCGGGGCGCAGGGCCAACGCGCGGGCGATGGCCACGCGTTGCTGCTGGCCGCCGGACAACTGCCGTGGATAGGCACCGGTCCTGTCGGCGAGCCCGACCCGGCCGAGCAGGTCGCGGGCCTGTTCCTGGGCCGCCGCCCTGCTGAGCCTTCCGGTGGCGACGGGTGCGGCGGCCACGTTGTCGAGGACGGTGAGGTGCGGGAAGAGGTTGAAGTTCTGGAAGACGAACCCGATGCGGCTGCGCTGGGTGAGGATGGCGCGCTCGCTCAGCTCCTTGAGGCGCTCGCCGTGCCGCCGGACCCCGATCGGCTCGCCGCCCACGCTGACGTGCCCGGCCTCGGGCCTCTCCAGGTGGTTGATGACCCGCAGGAGCGTGGACTTCCCGGAGCCCGACGGGCCCAGGATCACGGTCACTTCGCCCGGCCGCACGGTCAACTCCACGCCGTCCAGGACGTGGTGGGCGCCGAACCACTTGTGCACGCCGTGCACCTGCACCGCGGCGGCGGAGGTCGTGGGTGCGGTGGTCATACGGCGGCCTCCCGGCGGATGCGGGCGCGCAGTACGGCGAGTCCGGTGCGCAGCTTCCGCAGTGGGGTCGGCGGAAGGGTGCGGGTGGCGCCCCGGGCGTAGTGCCGCTCGACGTAGAACTGGATGACGGAGACGACGCTCGTGAGGATCAGGTACCAGACGGTGACGACCAGCAGCAGCGGCACGATGTCGCCGGGGTAGGTGGAGCCCATGGTCTGCGCGGAGCCGAACAGGTCGAGCAGGGAGACGTAGAAGACCAGTGAGGTGGCCTTGATCAGGCCGATGAGCTGGTTGACGTAGTTCGGGGTGATCGAGCGCAGGGCCTGCGGGAAGACGATCCGGGTGAACTGGTAGCCCTTGGGCAGGCCGAGCGCGGCGGCGGCCTCGTGCTGGCCCTGGTCGACGGAGAGGATGCCGCCGCGGACGACCTCGGCGGCGTAGGCGGCCTCGTTGAGGCTGAGGCCGATCACGGCGACGACCATGTCGGTGGCGAGTTTCGACTCGTCGAAACTCGCGAAGGCGGGGCCGAAGGGGATGCCCAGGCTGAGCCTTGGGTAGAGCGCGGAGAAGTTGTAGAGGAAGAGCAGCACCACGATGAGCGGGACGGACCGGAACAGCCAGGTGTAGGTCCAGCTGACCGCGCGCAGCACCGGGCTGCCCGACAGCCGGGCGAGTGCCAGCAGGATCCCGCCGAGCAGGCCCAACACCGCGCTGTAGGCGGCGACTTCGAGGGTGACGGCGAGGCCGTCGAGGATGGCGGGCCGCAGAAACCAGTAGCCGAAACGGTCCCACTGGTAGAAGGAGTTGGTCACCAGTCCGTGCACGACCTGGGCGACCAGGACGAGTACGACGGCGGTGGCGATCCAGCGGCCGGGGCGGCGCAGGGGCAGCACGCGCTCGGCCGCCGGGTCCTTCGCGCCGGTCGGTGGGCCGGTTTCACGGCTGCGGAGGTCGGCGGGGGTTCCGGTCGCGCGGCGCGCGTCGGCGGGCGGCACCGGGTCCAAGGAGACGGCGGGGCCGGGGAGTTCGCTCATGGCAGGGCTCCAGCGGGGGCGGACGGGGATCCCCCGGCCATGGGCTCGCGCGGTCGCGGTACGGCGGCACGGGAGAGCCGTACGGGACGTGGGATGCGCGGCGCACTGGACCGGGAGTGGGGCGACGGCGCACCGGCGGACGGGCCGGTGCGTCCTCGGCGGGAGGTGCTCGGCCGCGGAGGTGACGGGTCGTCAGCGGGTGGGTGACGACCCGTCAGGAGTACGGCGGCTGCGGGGAGTCCGGCAGGCCGTCAGCCTCGGCGGCGGGCAGGGCCCGACGCGGTACACAGTGCGCTGCTCACGCGGAGGAGGTCGACGCAGCGGTCGGCGCACAGCAGCAGTTCGGAGCGCCGCACCGCGGTCGTCCTCGAAGCCGTGTCCATCGCCGTCACCGTTCCGGCCCCGAGGGGCCTCGCGTTTACCGAAGTTCTCCGGTCCGGTCGTCACCTGGGGCACCCCACCGCGGCGCGAGGGTTGCCGGTCAGCGAGCCAGGGCTTGTCGCTGACACTCATGACCGTTCTGGCGGGTAAGTAAGACAGTCGCCGCGCGGAATGTCAATCTTCGTCCGGCTGGTGGTACCGGTGCGGGCCCTCAGCCGTGTGCCGCCGGGGTCCTGGGGGCCGTGTGCGCGGCCCAGTCCAGGATCTGCACCGCCGCTCCGGCGGCCTCCAGGCCCTGGCAGTGGGCGTGGTGGCGGCGGGCGATGCCGTCCAGGTCGAGGTGGCGGCCGAAGGCCGGAAGCGCGGCGAGGCGCCGGGCGTAGGCCCACAGGGCGGGGTGCTCGGCGATGCGGTGCACCGCGGCGGCGGCCAGATGCCAGCGGTGCACGGTGTCGAGTTGGACGAGGGTGACCCACAACTCGACGTCGGCGCCGGTCAGTTGATCACCGAGGAGGTACTCGCAGTGGGTCAGCCGCCGCTCCAGGGAGTCCAGGGTGGCGATCAGGCGGTCGAGGGCGGCGGCCTGCTCGGCCGCGTCGGTGGTGGCGCAGCCGGCGCGCTGGGCGTTCTCCTCGATGTCCTGGGCGCACACCTGCTCGATGTCCCGGATCTCCGTCTCGGCGCCGCACGGGTACAGCTCGGGCCCGGCGGTGGCGAAGCGGCGGGCGAGGTCGCGCAGGATGTCGGGGGCGTGCGTGCTGACGATCCGCCCCGACCACTCCTCGCTGAGCACGGGAGCCGTGGCCGCGCCGGAGTAGCGGTGCGCGCTGGCCTCGTACAGCGGGCGCAGCGCGGAGTGCTCACCGGCGGGCCCGTCGGGGACGGCGGGCAGGACCGTGACGGGGCATGCCTCGTCCAGGCCGAGGAGGCTGTGGGTGATGGCGATGCGGAGACATCGGGAACAGGAGAGCGACAGGTGGAGCCGGTAGCGGCCGGGCACCGCGTAGTGGCCGCTGCGGGCGTCGCGTCCGATTCTGCCGCGGAAGGCGGGGGCGGGTCGGGTGGTCGGGACTGCGGCGGCCGGCGGTGTGACGGGCATCGGTCTCCCCGGGTCAGGGCGTGCGGACGTACGGCGCGGCGGTGGCGACCGTACGCGCTCGCTGGCTTTTCCTACCTGTTCACTAGGATTCCCCAGGAGTGTCGAACCCGCCTCCGCCCGACGTCAAGAGGGCCGTCCGCCATGTGTCCGGACATGGGTCCGTTACGGGCGCCCTCCGCCCGCCTGGTGGCCGAACCGCACGCCCCTCCAGGGCAGTTCGTGCACTTCGGCGTCGACTCTGCGCTGGCCCGGGCGGCGGGCGGGGGCCGGGGCGATGTCCGCCGGCTCCTCCCCCGCTCTTTTCAGCCAGGCCAGCAACGCCTCGCGCAGGCCGTCGGCGACCGCGCGGTGCGAGGTCAGGCCCGCGAGGTTGTCCAGTTCGTAGGGGTCGGCGTGCAGGTCGTACAGCTCGCTCTCCACGTAGGCGGTCGCGCCGGACTCGCGCCAGGGGTCCGCGTCCGGGGCCACGACGGCGTACTTCCAGCGGTCGGTGCGCACCGCCCGGCCGACCTGGTCCTCGCTGATCTGCACGAAGACCTCCGGGGGCCGCCCGGGGTCGGTGCCGCCGCCGGTCAGCGGCAGGAAGGAGCGGCCGTGCACGCCGTCGGGGACGGGCAGTCCGGCGGCGTCCAGGAGCGTCGGCATCAGGTCGACGGTGCCGACCGGGTGCCGGATGCGGCCGCCGCCGGTGAAGCCGGGGCCGGTCAGGGCCAGCGGGACGCGGACGGAGGCGTCGTGGGCGGAGCGCTTGTACTCGCTGTTGCGGGTGCGGAAGTGGGAGCCGTGGTCGGCGGTCCAGGCCAGGACGGTGTCGTCGGCGATGCCGAGGCTGCGCAGCGCGTCGCGCAGCCGGCCGACGCCCTCGTCGACCCGTCTGATCTGGCCGAGGTAGCCGCCGAGGTGGCGGTGGGCGCCGCCCTGGGGCGCGCCCGGGCTCAGGGCGGCGAGGTCGGGCGGCAGCCAACTGCCCTCGTGGCGCTCGCGGTAGCCGTCCGGGGCCGGGTGGTCGTCGGTGGCGTTCTGGTGGTGCGGCTCCAGCAGGGACAGGAACAGCAGGAAGGGCCGCTCGTGGTGGTCGGCGACGAACCGGATCGCCGCGTCGATCAGCGCGTCGGAGCGGTAGCCCGGCAGCCGTACGGGTTCGCCGTCGCCGTCGTAGACCACGGTGCGGTAGGCGTCCGAGGTGTGTTCCAGGCGGTCGGCGGCCAGCCATTCCCGGTAGCCGCCGCGCCGTTCGGGCGCCACGGGGCCGGCCGGCTGGTCGCCGCCCGCCAGGTGCCACTTGCCGATGTAGCCGGTGGTGTACCCCGCCTCCGCGAACGTCCCGGCCAGCGTCGCGACGTCCCCCGGCAGCGCGCGGCCGTTGCGGAAGACGCCCGTCGCGGTCGGGTACCGGCCCGTCTGGAGCGCCGAACGGGCGGGCGCGCACACGGGGTTGGGCGTGATCGCCTGCTCCACGTGCGTGCCCTCGCGGGCGATCCGGTCGAACTGCGGCGTCACGTCGGCCGGGTTGCCGTGCACGCCCGTGGTGTCCCAGCGCTGCTGGTCGGTGAGCACGACGATCACGGACGGCCGCGCGGGACCCGGCACCGGTACGGCCGCGAAGGCGGGGTCGGTCATCGGTTCATGCCTCCGCGAGGGCGCCGTCGGTGGAGGCGCCGGAGGCGATCCCGTACGACGGCTCGGGCACCGAGGCGGGCTCCAGCAGCGTGGAGCGGCGGCCGTCGGGGCCCACGGGGACGTCGCCGTCGATGGTCACGCGGCGCAGGGTGCGCTCGTGGGCGTCGGAGTCGTCCACGCCGTAGTGCTGGGTGGCGCGGTTGTCCCAGATGGCGACGTCACCGGCGCGCCACTGCCAGCGGACGGTGTTCTCGGGGCGCTCGACGTGCGACTGGAACAGGTCGATGACGGCACGCGAGTCGCCGCCGCGCAGCCCGACGACGCGCTTGACGAAGTTGCCCAGCAGCAGGACGCGTTCGCCGGTCTCGGGGTGCACGCGCACCACGGGGTGCTCGGTGCGGTACTTGGTGGAGATGAACACCTGGCGGTGGCGCTGGAGTTCGGCGGAGGCAGCCTCGGGGCGTACGGCCGCGTAGTCGTAGTCGTTGGTGTGTTCGGCCCGCAGGTGGTCGGCCAGCAGCTTGAGCGCGTCGGGGAGTTCGGCGTACGCGGCGGCCGTGTTGGCCCACAGGGTGTTGCCGCCGTAGGGCGGGACGACCTCGGCGCGCAGGATGGAGAACGCCGGGTACGCGGGCACGAACGTGACGTCGGAGTGCCACTGGTTGGCGCGCCCGCCGTGGTCGTTGTCGATGCCGAAGGCGTACTTGCCGTCGACGGAGGGCACGGTGGGGTGCGCGACGGGCTCGCCGAGCAGGCGGCCGAACGCCTCGTGGCCCTCGGCGTCGAGGTGCTGCTGGTCGCGGAAGAAGACGACCTTGTGTTGCAGGAGGGCGGCGCGGATCGCGGCCACGGTGTCCGGGTGCAGGTCGCCGCCGAGCCGGACGCCGGAGATGACGGCGCCGATGCGACCGCCGACCTTCTGGACGGTGATGGTGGCGGGGGGGGGGGTGGTGGTCGTCATGAGGGGGTCCTTCGTTGGGGTGGGTTGTGTGCGGGTTCATTGCCGTGCGGTTTTTTGCTGTGCGAGCGGAAGGTGCGGCGCCGGCTCCGGCTTAATTGCTCTCGGAGCGGAAGGAAATCAGCCCAGGTGAAAGCCGTGGGCTTCCAAGGCGCTCGCGATCGGACGGCGATCGGACGGGAGGACGGAGCACTCGGCGGCGCGGTCGCGCGACAGGGAGGACGACGGGCGGTGTCGAGGACGACGGGCGGTGTCAGCGACAGGGACACACGGCCGCGGCGGCACACCGCCGACCGGTGCGGAGCCGCGGGCCAGAAGGAATCGGCGCGGTCATGCCCAGGAGCATGGCCACCGTGCCGCTCGCCGGTCAAGGTCTGCGCCGACCGCTTCACGACGCTGCAACACGCCCGTCACCCTCGCCCGCCCGACAGCCGTGCCCGGTCGCCAAACCCGCCCCGCACACGGCATGTTGGTGCCCCCGGATCTTCCCCGGCCACCCGCCGCGGGCGTCCCGCACCCCCCTACGACCAGGATGGACCGCCATGTCGACCACGCTCCCCCCGGGTACCCGCACCCCCGGTGACGGCCGCCGCGAGGCCAACGCCGCGTCCGTCCTGCGGGCCGTGCTCGATCACGGCCCGGTGGCCCGCAGCGGTATCGCCCGGCTGTCCGGGCTGAGTCGGGCGGCCGTCTCCCGGCAGTGCACCGATCTGGCCCGGCTGGGACTTGTGCGGGAGATCCCCGAGCTGGTGGCGGCGGGCGGTGTGGGCCGGCCGCAGATCCCGGTGGACCTGGCCACCGCCGCGGCGGGCGGGCCGCTGGTCGCCGGGGTGCACATCGGGGTGCCGCGGTCCACGTTCTGCCTGGCCGACCTGCGCGGGAAGGTGCTGGCCCGGCAGGATCTCGAGTACTACGGGGTGCCCGCCGCCCAGTTGGTCGACCACGTGGGGCGCAGCCTGCGGGTGTTCGTGTCGGGGCGCGCGCCCGCGGGCAGCCGGCTGCTCGGCATCGGCGCGGCGATCGGCGGCTGGGTGGACCCGGAGACCGGGACCGTCGTCCGGCACGACGCCCTGGGCCTGTACCAGCACCCGCTGGCCGCCGAGTTGCGGCGGCTGACCGGGCTGCCGGTCCGGATCGACAACCACGCGCGTGCGGTCGCCCAGTCCGAGCTGCTGTTCGGGCGGCCCGCGGCCCGGCGGTCGCTGGTCCACCTGTTCGTGGGCAACGTGGTGGACGCGGCGGTCGCCATCGCGGGCGTGGTGCACCGGGGCCCGGCCTCGGGCGCGGGCGACGTGGCGCATCTGCCGGTGCCCGACTCGACGGCCGTGTGCCCGTGCGGTCGTACCGGCTGCCTGGAGGCGACCGTGTCCGACACCGTGCTCGGGCAGCGCGCGGTGGAGCTGGGGATCGTGCCGCGGCCCCGGATCCCGCTGCTGATCGACGCGGCGGCGGCCGGGGACCGGCGGGCGGACGCGCTGCTGCGGGAACGCGCGCGTGCGGTGGGCCGGGCGACCGGGCTGCTGCTGGACGTCCTCAACCCCGAACTCGCCGTGATCACCGAGCAGTCGAGCATGCTCCGGGAGCACTATCTGGCCGACCTGCGGGAGGCCGCGGTCGGGCACAGCCACGTCTGCGACGACCCCGAACGCATCGTCGTCCCACATGCCGGACCGTCGGCACTTCCTGTGGCGGCCGCCACTGTGGTGCTGAATCCGCTGTTCAGGAGCCCGCTGCAAGCTTTCGGCAACACGGCGGCCATGCTGCCGTCGGCCTGAAGGGGCGTCTTGGGACGGGTGCTGTTGACCGCGGTGCGGACGGCTGTCATTCTGCTCCGCGTGAATCCGGACCTGCGCCTCGTATCCCGCTGGCATGTCGACCTCTGTCGTCAGTCCAGTGCGATCTGTGCCGTCCCCTGTTGTTGATTCCGCGCTGATTTCCCGCTGATTCCCCGTCGCCTTCGCGGGCGTGCCCGGCCGTTCGGGCCGCCCGGTCGCCGGCCCTTCCACGGCCCTCGCCTCCCGTACGCGCACCCCTGACCGCGCGCCGCCGTTCGCCCCGCCGACCGGCGTCGGCCGTGTGTCGTCGGTCGCCTCCGCCCGTGCGCCCCACGCCCTGCCACCGGGTCCGGTTCTCCGGACGTTCCGTGGCGTTCTCTACGGGCCATTAATTCCTTCCGCAGCGAAAAGAATAGGTCTCCCGCCATGCGCACTCCTTTCCACCTGCCCCCGGATCCGCTGTCCCGGCGTTCGGCCCTGCGGGCGGCGGGCGCCGGTGCCCTGTTGCTCGGGGCGGGCGGTGCGCTGGCGGGCTGCCGGTCGGCCGTGTCGTCGTCCGACGACAGCAAGTCGTCGGGCGCGCCGAAACGCGGCGGTTCGCTGACCGTCGCCATCAACCAGGACTTCACCCCCGCCCTGCTGTTCACCCAGACCGGCGAGTCGTTGCAGAACCGGCTGATCTTCAACACCCTGATCCGCTACGACGACAAGCTCCAGCCCCAGCCGGAGCTGGCCACGTCGTGGACCTACTCCGCCGACGGCAAGAGCATCGTGCTGAAGCTGCGCGACGACGTGACCTACCACGACGGCCGCGCCTTCACCGCCGACGACGTCATCTTCGCCGTCGAGAACATCCGGAAGCCGGAGCGGTCCGCCCAGTTGGCGTCCACGGCGAAGACGGTGACCGGGTTCGAGAAGCGCGGCGACCACGAACTGGTGCTGAAGCTGGCGCACCCGGTGAGCAACCTCTTCGACCTCTTCGAGTTCATGATCATCCCGGACCGGCACACGATCGACGAGGCGGTCAAGGGCACGAAACTCAACGGCACCGGTCCGTTCGAACTCACCAAGTGGCAGCCGGGCACGGGGCTGACGCTCACCCGCAACGCCAAGTACTGGCTGCCGGACCGCCCTTACCTCGACTCGGTCCAACTCCGCGTCTACACCCAGCCGGACGCCCTGCTGTCCGCGCTCCGCTCGGGCCAGGCGCAGCTGTCGTACCACGTGTCGGGCAAGTACCTCTCCACGCTCAAGGGCAACGACGACTTCACCATCAAGCGGTACGACAGCGGCAACCAGGGCGAGTACGTGGGCGCCACCGTCACCAAGTCGCCCTCGGACAACAAGGACTTCCGGCAGGCCGTCGCCTGGGCCGTGGACCGCGACCGGATCGTCGAGCAGGCCCTCGGCGGCTACGCGCTGGCCTCGGCCGCGCCCTGGCCCAAGTCGTCGCCCGCCTACACCGAGGCGAACCGCACCCACTACACGCACGACCCGGCCAAGGCACGGGCGCTGCTGAAGTCGTCGGGCGTGCCGACGAGCGGGACCGTCGCGCTGGGGCATCCCAACACCCAACCGCACACCACCATCGCCGAGATGGTGCAGTACGACCTCCAACAGGTCGGTATCAAGACCCGGTTGGAGCCCTCCGACCCGGCCGCCTTCCAGAAGATGCTGATCTCCGGCACCATGCCGGCCCTGTGGGTCAACGGCCACGGCTTCGCGCAGGTGCACCCCGCCACCCTGTCGGTGAGCGCGTACCCCTTCAACGAGGCGAACAACACCTCGCACTTCAGCTCCGCGCAGTACAGCGAGGAGGTGCAGGACGCCTGGCGGCGCAAGGACGGCGACAGCGCCGCCGCCCACGCCCTCTACCAGAAGATCTCCGACACGCTGCTGGACCAGGCGTTCATCATCGACCTCGCGGTCACCGACTCGGTCCAGGTCGCCTCCACGAAGGTGCACGGGCCGACCCTCAACAAGTTCGTCTATCTCAACCTCGACAACGCCTACCTGGTGTGATCATGCGCGGCTACCTCCTGAAGAAGATCCCCTCCGCGCTCCTGGTCCTGGTCCTCGCGTCCTTCCTGATCTTCGCGATCCTGCGCCTGGTCCCCGGCGACGCCGCCGAGTCGCTCGCCGGACCCGACGCGTCGGCCGCGTCCGTCGCCGCGATCCGCCACCAACTCGGCCTCGACGAGCCCCTGTTCACGCAGTACGTGCACTGGATCGGCGATCTCGTCCGCGGCGACCTGGGCCCGTCGTACGCGATCGGCGGCCAGGTCGCGGACCTGATCGGCGACGGCCTCGGCGCGACCGCCGAACTCACCGCAGGCGCACTGTTCTTCACCGTCGCCCTCGGTCTGCTGACCGGGGTGCTGGGCGCCACCTCGCGGCGCCGTCCGGTGCAGGCGGCCGTGCGGGCGTTCACCACGGCGGCGCTCGCGGTGCCGCCGTTCGTGACCGGTGTGGTGCTGGTCCTCGTCTTCGCCGTCGGGCTCGGCGTGCTGCCCTCCGGCGGCAAGGTCGGCCTCCTCGACGCACCCGACCTGGAGGCCCAGTACCTGCTGATGCCGTCACTGTGCCTGGCCCTGCCCAGCGCGGCCGTGCTCGGCCGCTACCTCAAGGACAGCCTGGAACGCACCTTCACCGAGGACTACATCCGTACGGCGACGGCGGCGGGCGTCTGCGCGCGCAGGCTGCTGTGGCGGCACGCGCTGCCGAACGCGCTGCCGCCGGTGGTGACGCTGCTGGGCATGCAGACGGGCCAACTCCTCGGCGGCGCCGTCCTGGTGGAGGCGATCTTCGCCTGGCCGGGCCTGGGCCAGCTCGCCGACCAGGCGCTGACCCAGCGCGACTACCCCGTCGTCCAGGACCTGTTGCTGCTCCTGGTGGTGGTGTTCGTCCTCGTCCAGCTGCTGACGGACGTCCTGTACGCCCTCCTCGACCCGCGCATCCGGTGGGAGTGACCATGACGACGCTTTCCCTCGTACGGGTCCGCAGGCGGCCTGCCGCCACCCGGCACCCGTACCTCGCCGCCCTCTCAACGGCCCGTGGCCGCACCGGACTTGTCCTGATCGGCCTGGTCGTCCTGGCCGGACTGCTCGCCCCGCTGCTCAGTCCGCACGCGCCCAACGACCAGAGCGGGGCCGCCCTGTTGGGGCCGGGCAGCGCCGGACACCCGCTGGGCACCGACGACTTGGGCCGCGACCTGCTCAGCCGGGTGCTGTACGGCACGCGCACCGACCTGGAGGTGATCGCCCTCGGGGTGCCGGCCGGCGCCCTCCTCGGCTGCGCGTTCGCCCTGCTCGCCGCCGTGCACCCGGTACTCGACACGGCCGTGCAGCGGCTGTTCGACCTGGTGCTCGCCTTCCCCGGACTGATCCTCGCGCTGGCCATCACGGCCATGCTCGGGCCCGGCCGGCTGCCCGTGGTGGTCGTCATCGTGCTGGCCGAAATCCCGGTGTTCGGGCGGCAGTTGCGGGGCGGGATCCTGGTCCAGCGGGAACGCGAGTACGCGGTCGCCGCGCGGGTCGGGGGCACCGGACGGGTCCGGCTGCTGCTGCGGCACCTGCTGCCCAACTGCGCCGATCCGCTGGTGGTGCAGCTCGGTGTCTCGCTCACGGTGGCCGTCTTCCTGGAGGGCGCCATGAGCTTCCTGGGGGTCGGGGTGCGCCCGCCGGAGTCGACGCTCGGCTCGATGCTCGCGCAGGCGCTGCCGTACCTGTCCAAGTCGCCGCAGTTCGCGCTCGGTCCGCTGCTCGTGGTCACGCTGCTCGTGCTCGGTCTCTCGCTGCTGTCCGAGGCCCTGAACCGGGAGATTCGCCGATGACACCCCCGCTGCTCGACGTGCGCGGTCTGAGCGTCGACTTCCACACACCGGACGGCTCCCCCGTGCACGCCGTGCGCGAGGTGGACTTCACGCTCCGGCGCGGTGAAACCCTCGCCGTGGTGGGCGAGTCCGGCTCGGGCAAGTCCACCACCGCGCTCGCCCTGTCCCGGATGCTGCCCGGCACCGGGCGGATCACCGCCGGGTCCGTGCTCCTGGACGGCCGCGACCTGGCCGCCGCGGACGAGGAGGAGTTGCGTGCGGTGCGCGGCGCCCGCATCGGGATGATCTTCCAGGACCCGATGACCTCCCTCAACCCCGTACTGTCCGTGCGCACCCAGCTCGACGAGGTGCTGCACGCGCACGGCCGGGGCGACCGCCGCTCCCGCCGGGCCCGGGCCCTGGAACTCCTCGACCTGGTCGGCATCCCCGACCCGCACCGCCGACTCGACGACCACCCGCACCAGTTCTCCGGCGGCCAGCGCCAGCGCATCCTCATCGCCATGGCCCTGGCCAACGAGCCGGACGTACTGCTCGCGGACGAGCCGACGACCGCGCTGGACGCGACCGTTCAGGAACAGATCCTCCAACTCCTGGGAAAACTCAACGAGGAGACCGGCACCGCCCTCGTCCTCATCACCCACAACATGGGCGTGGTGGCCCGCTCCTGCGCCCGCGTCCTGGTGATGTACGGCGGCACGGTCGTCGAGGACGGTCCCACGGCCGAGGTCCTCACCCGGCCCCGACACCCGTACACGGCAGGGCTGTTGGCAGCCGTGCCCCGGCTGTCGGCGCGCTCGGGCACCCGGCTCGTCGGCATCCCCGGTTCGCCGCCGGACCTGTCGCTGCCGGTGCTCGGCTGCGCGTTCGCGGCACGGTGCGGCTTGGCGGACGAGCGGTGCGCGAGCCAGGCGCCGCAGTTGGAGGCGACCGGGGGTGACGGCCATCACGTGGCGTGCTGGCACCAGGACGCCGGGAGACCTTCGGCGGTGCCGGCGTCAGCTTCGGCGTCGGCGGTCGCGGGCCGGGAGACCTCCCGGCATCCCGTCGCCGTACTGGCGCGCGGGGAGGCCGAGTTGGAGGCGCGGCTGGAGTGCGAGGGCGAGGTGGACGGGGCGCCGCTCCTGGAAGCGGTCGCGCTGCGCAAGGAGTTCCGGCGCCGCGGCCGGGCGGGCCGCCGCGATCCGCTGGTGGCGGTCGACGACGTGTCGCTGCGCCTGGAGGCGGGCGAAACCCTGGGCGTCGTGGGCGAGTCGGGGTCCGGCAAGTCCACGCTGGCCCGGCTGCTGGCGCACGCGCACCCGGCCGACGGCGGCGTCCTGCGGGTGCGTGGCCAGGACGTGACCCGGCCCTCGCGGCAGGCCCTGCGGGCGCTGCGCCGCGAGGTGCAGATGGTCTTCCAGGACCCGTACGCCTCGCTCAACCCCCGGATGACGGTGGGCGACATCGTCGGCGAGCCGCTGCTCGTGCACGGCATCCACCCGGACCGGGCGGGGCGCGAGGCGCGCGTGGCCGAACTCCTGGAGCTGGTCGGCCTGGACCCGTCGGCGGCGCACCGGCTGCCGCGCGCGTTCTCCGGCGGGCAGCGCCAACGCATCGGCATCGCCCGCGCGTTGGCCCCGGAACCGTCGGTGCTGCTGTGCGACGAGCCGGTGTCGGCGCTCGACGTCTCGGTGCAGGCGCAGATCGTCAACCTCCTCGCCGACCTGCAACGGGACCTGGGGCTGGCCCTGGTGTTCATCGCCCACGACCTGGCGGTCGTCCGGCAGGTCAGTCACCGCATCGCCGTCATGCACCGGGGCCGCATCGTGGAGACCGGCCCCGTGGACTCGGTGTGCGAGTTCCCCCAACACGCCTACACCCGGACCCTGTTGGCCGCGGCCCCCGACCCCGTCCCGTCCCCCTCACCCGTGAAGGCACCCGCCGCATGAGCCACAGCACCGACAGCACCGAGGGCGCGAGCGCCCGGCCGTTCCGTCGCGACCCGTACGAGAACTTCTCCGGCACGGTCGGGCGTACCTTCGCCGAGTCCCGGCCCGCCTGGCCCGAGCGGCCCACGCCGCCGTCCGGCGCCCCGAACATCGTCGTGGTCTACCTGGACGACATGGGCTACAGCGACGTCGGCCCGTTCGGCGCGGAGGTGCCCACGCCGGTCCTGGACGCGCTCGCCGACCGCGGGGTGCGGCTGACCAACTACCACACCCTGCCGCTGTGTTCACCCTCCCGGGCCGCCCTGCTGACCGGCTGCAACCCGCACCGCGTCGGCTACAGCTTCGTCGCCAACGCCGACCCCGGCTTCCCCGGTTACGGCATGGAGATCGCCGACGACATCCCCACCCTGGCCGAGACCCTGCGCGACGCCGGATACGCGACGTACGCGGTCGGCAAGTGGCACCTGTCCCGGGACTCCGCCTCCAGCGCCGCCGCCGACCGCTCCAACTGGCCGCTGCAGAAGGGCTTCGAGCAGTACTACGGCGTCCTGGAAGGTCTGACGAACCTGTTCCACCCGCACCAACTGGTGCGGGACAACTCGCCGTTGGACATCGACGAGTTCCCCGAGGGCTACTACTACACCGACGACATCACCGACCAGGCCGTCGCCATGGTGAAGTCGCTGCGCGCGCACGACCCGGACAAGCCGTTCTTCCTCTACCTCGCCCACAACGCCGTCCACGCCCCGCTCCAGGCGAAGCCCGAGGACGTCGAGCGCCACCGGGGCCGCTACGACGGCGGGTGGGACGCGCTGCGCGAGGCGCGGTTCGCGCGGCAGAAGGCCGCCGGCCTCTTCCCCGAGGAGACCGAACTCCCGCCCCGCAACCAGGAGTACGGCCTGGACGTGGCCGCCTGGGACGACCTCGCACCGGACGAACAACAGCTCTACGCCCGTTACATGGAGGTGTACGCGGCGATGGTCGACAACGTCGACCAGAACCTCGGACGGCTGGTCGACACCCTTGAAGCGCTCGGCGAACTCGACAACACCATCGTCGTGTTCACCTCCGACAACGGCGGCAGCGGCGAGGGCGGCGCCGAGGGCAGCCGCAGCTACTTCAGCCGCTTCGCGCACCACCCGCGGCTCCCGGAGGACTGGCCCGCGGACGTGGCGCGCGACCCGGAGCTGATCGGCGGCCCGCGCAGTCTGGTGCACTATCCGCGCGGCTGGGCGATGGCCTCCAACACCCCCTTCCGGCTCTACAAACGCCACACCTACGCGGGCGGCGTCCGCGTACCGTTCGTGCTGTCCTGGCCGCGCGGACTGCACCGCTCCCCCGCCGACGACGGCGTCCGCCACCAGTACCAGTACGTCACGGACCTCGCCCCGACTCTCCTCGACCTGGCGGGAGTTCAGCGCCCCGACAGCCACCGCGGCAGTCCCGTCCAGGAGCAGGACGGGGTCAGTTTCGCGCCGGTGCTCACCGACCCGGCCGCCGACAGCGCGCACACCGAGCAGTACTGCGAGATGACCGGCAACCGCAGCTACTACCGCGACGGCTACAAGCTGGTCACCCTGCACCGCCCGGGGGCGCCGTACGACGACTCCGAGTGGGCCCTGTACGACGTCCGCGCCGACCCCACCGAGATTCATGACCTCGCACCGCAACACCCGGATCTGGTCAAGGAGTTGTCCGCCGCGTGGGAGGCGTCGGCCTGGCGCAACGGAGTCTTCCCGCTCCAGGATCCCTCGGGCGCGCTCGCGCTGCGCGGTCCGACCGAGGAGAAGCTCGGCCGTCCGCTCACGCTGCTGCCCGGCACCCCGGAACTGGAGCGCTACCGTTCGTCGCGGCTGATCGCCTTCCGGTCCTTCACCGTCACGGCCGAGTTGGACTCGTACGCGGTCGGGGACGCGGGTGTGCTCGTCTCGCACGGCGATCAGGGCGGCGGCTACAGCCTGTACGTCGAGGACGGCCAACTGCGGTTCGCCTACAACGAGTACGGGGTGCTGCGTGAGACCGACGCGGGTCCGCTGGCGCCCGGCGCCCGTACGGTCCGGCTCGCCGCGACCGCCGAGCCGGGGTTGCGCTGGCGCTTCGCGCTGTCCGTGGACGGCGCCGAGCGTGCCGTGTCCGACTCGGTGCACCAGTTGATCGGGATGGCGCCGATGCAGGGCATCAGTGTGGGCGTGGACCGCAAGTCCCCTGTCTCCTGGCCCCTGTTCGAGCGTCACGGCGTCTTCCGCTACACGGGTGCCCTGCGTTCGGTCACCTACGACCCGGGGGCGCCGGGCCCGGATTCGCCGCAGACGGTGGCGCAGGCACTGCGGGAGGCGGCAGCCGCGTTCGAGTAGCCGCACCTATCCCTCGCACCGAGGTCCCCGCGGGCACGCTCCTTGCCCGCGGGGACCTTACCGTTGCCCCGACTTCCCACAGTCACCGGCGACTTGGAGCCCGACGGTGATCCGACGGGCACCGATCCGACAGGTCGAGTCCCTAGACTCCGAGAACACCCTTTCTGCATCAGGCACTTCGAAACGTGCGCCTGGTGTGACGGACGTGAGGGCCTTCAGTGGCTCTTGAGGTGCTTCGGCGACTGGAGAGAGGACGACCAGGTGAGTCGTTGGACCGGACCCAAGGCCCGACGCCCTGGTACGGCGACCGGGACGGCATCGGCGGCACGGGTGGCACCGGCGGCATCAGCAGCGCCGTCGCCGTCGTCAGCGTCGCCGTCGCCGTCGCCGTCCGGCAAACGGACCGCCGCCCCCGCGCCCTCCGGTTCCCGGGTGCTCGTCGAGGACCACGACGGCCTGCTCCTGCTCCGCCTCCCCACCGACGACCACCTCCGCCCGGGTGACATCGCCGAGTTGTCCCGCACTCTGGGCCCGCGCAAGGACGGTCCGCACAAGGACACCGTCGTCACCGTCGTCGCGGGCGCGGACAGCGAGGCGGCCGGGGCGCTGTGGCCGCGGCTCGGCGAGGTCCTCGACTCCCTCCGCGAGGCGGGCACCCGGTCCGTACGGCTGGTGGTGCCGGGTGCCGGGCACGACCTGCCGGAGCAGCCCGCGGTGGCCCGCCGGGTCGCCGCGGCGTGGGACCTGACGGTCGAGGCGCCCGACGGGCCGGTCCTCGTGGTCCCGGGCGGCTCGTTGTTCGTGCCGCCCGGCGACGGCGGCTGGTGGCGGTTCGCGCCCGGTCTGCCGCCGGTGCCGCTGGGGCCGCGGCTGCCCGCGCCCGGCTGGGGGCGGGCCCTACGGGAGATCCCGGCGGGGGCCGTGCCCGGCTGCACGGTGGACCAGCTCCCCGCGGGGCTGCTGATCCGTCCGGTGGAGGCGACCGCGCCCCGGCCGGGCGACCTCTTCCACGCGATTCCCGTCGACCCCAAGCGGCCCGCCGTCGTCGTCGGCGTGCCGTTCGGCGAGGACATCGCCGCCGCGGACGTGACCGCGCTGTTGTCGGCGCTCCCGCCCGAACTCCGTTCCGGGGTACGGCTCGTGCCCGGCGGCCGACGCGATCTGCTGCCGCTGGGCCGTGCGGTCGCCGCCGCGCTGGGCACGGAGGTGGAAGTGGTCACCGGACTGCCGCTGTTCGCCGCCGGGAACCTCCTCGACCGGTACGGCGTACGGTCCGTGTTGGCCGGGCCCGACGGGACACCGCGCTGGCTGCCGTACCTGGACGCCGTGCTGTGCGCCCCGCCGAAGGACCCGGACAACCCCGACACGGCCGTCCCGCCGCGTCCACTGCGCTGGTTCACGCCACCGGGCCTCGACACCGACACCGAGGACCGCGTGGTCCGCCTGTCGGACTCCTGGCGGGCCACGCTCACCCGTTCGGGCCTGTGGGTGGGTCCGCACGGCGGACCACCGGTACCGCACAGTGGACGGCCGGTGCACACGGACGGCCCGGTCGTCGAGATCGGCCACCCCGGTGTCCGTCTCGACCCGTCCCTCCGGCCCGCCCTTGCCCGCCTCTTCACGGCCCTCACCCCGCCCGTGCTCGCACGCACGACCCTGCACGTCCACGGCATCGCCCCCGACGGAGGCCGCGCCCTGCGCGAACTGGCCGCCGAACAGGGCATCAACGTCGTCCGCTTCGACCGGCCGCCGACGCCCGCACCAGCGCCGGCTCTGACAGCGGCTCCGGGTCCGGGTCCGACACCAGTTCCGACACCAGTTCCGGCTCCGGCTCCGGCTCCGAGCAAGCCCGGGGCGGGCGCCGCGCCACCGGTGACGCCACCAGCCGGCGCTACGGCGACATCGCCCTCCCCCGCACCACAGGCCGAGTCACCCACCCCCGAGGCGAGCCGACCGGACAAGGCAAGCCCCACCGAGGACAGCCGTCCGGACCAGAGGTCCGCCGACCGGACCAGCCGCCAGAGCCGGCCGAGCGCCCCCGCCAGTACCACCCCCGGCAACCCTCCGGACAGGACCAGCACCCCCGAACCCGCCCCTCCGGCCAGGACAACCGCCCCCCGTCCCGCCC
>LJCV01000315.1 GCA_001298575.1 Actinobacteria bacterium OK074 | reverse complement strand
GTAGGGACTGTGCAGGAGTCCGGTCTCCAGCAGGGTGTCGAGGTTGGCGAGGGTCAGGGGCGGCGGCAGCGCGGGGTCGGGGCGGTGGACGGCCGGCTGCCTGCGCCAGGTGACGTCGAGGAAGGCGTCGGCGTCGCCGACCCAGCGGGCGAGGTGGGGCTTGGGCATCGGGCGTTCCTCCGAGGCTCAGTGGTTCAGGGGCTCAGGGGCTCAGACGAGGGAGGGGAAGGGGCGCAGGACGGTGGCGCCGAAGGCGGGGGCGCGGCCGACGGCGGCCGGGTCGACGCGCAGGGCGGGGGCCGCGCGGTCCAGGGCGCGCAGGGCGGCGGCGGTCTCGGTGCGGGCGAGGACGGCGCCGAGGCAGTAGTGGCCGCCGAGGCCGAAGGAGAGGTGGCGGGCGCGGGGGCGGGCGGGGTCGTGGACGTCGGGGTCGGTGAAGACGCGCTCGTCGCGGTTGGCCGAGGCCAGCACGAGGACCACCCGGTCGCCGGGGGCGAAGGTGCGGCCGTGCACGGTCAGGGCGGTGGCGGCGCGCCGGGGCGCGAAGTGGAACGGGGCGTCGTAGCGCAGGGCCTCTTCGACGGCGGCGGCGTGGTCGGCCGGAGCGGCCGGCCCGGCCGGAGCATGGGCGTGGGCGTGGCGGGCGCGGACGGCGACGCCGATGGTGGTGCTGACCGGTTCCACTCCCCCGGTCAGCAGCTGGGCGACGACGGCCGCCGCCTCCTCGGCGTCGAGCGCGCCGGACTCCAGCAGGGGGGCGAGGCAGCGGGCGACGACGCCGCTGCCGCGCGGCAGTTGGACGCGGGTGACGTGGACGGTGAGGTCGCGGACGGCGTCGGCGGCGGTGTGGGCGATGTCGGAGTCGAAGCGGGAGGTGCCCAGGTAGCCGACCAGCGCGTCCGACCAGCCGACCGCCAGGCCCTGTTCCGCGCGCTCCAGGCCGAGCAGGTCCATCGCCACGTCGAGGGCGAAGGGGCGGGCGAAGTCGCGCATGAGGTCTACGGGGCCGTCCTGCGCCGCGGCGGCGAGGCGGAGCGCGGCCCGGTCGGCGGCGTCCTGGGTCCGTTCGGTGAGTTCGGCGACGGCGGCGGGGGTGAACAGGGGCTGGAGCCGGGCCCTGAGATGCTGCTGGTAGGGCGGGTCGGAGAAGACCAGCCAGCGCCCGAAGAACCGTTCCAGCACCGCCGTGACGCGCTGCTGGGCGGGCGTGAGTCCGCGCGGGGAGCCCTCTCCGGCCACGGCGCCGAGCCGGCGGTCGGTGAGCAGGGCGCTCACGTCCTCGTGGCGGGTGACGTACCAGGCGCCGGTGCACGGGTTCCAGTGGACGGGGTCGTGCCGGCGCAGCCGGGCGAAGAAGGGGTACGGGTCCCGCAGTGTCGTCCCGGCGAGGATGTCCTCGGGGGCCGGCGGGGGGTCCGCGAGGCGGGGGGCGGACGACACGGGGCCTCCTTGCGTGGGTGGGGTGCGGTCCGGGCGGACGGTCAGGGGTGGGACAGGCGGCCGTTGTAGCGCTCCAGGAGCTGCATGTCGCGGATGTCGTCGTGCTGGAGGAGCCACATCAGGACCCGCTCGACGCCCATGCGGAACCCGCTGGTGGCCATGGGGCGTTCGGCCTTCATGCGGACGTACCAGTCGTAGTCGGCGGCGGGGACCTCGTGCCGGTCCAGCGCGTCGAGGGTCTGGGCGCCGGTGACGTGGCGCTGGCCGCAGCCGATGATCTCGCCCGGGCCGAGCAGCAGGTCGGCGTTGAGCGCCTTGTCGCCGCTCTCGTCGTACGCCTGGTAGAAGGGCACCGACAGGTGGTCGAAGTGGGTCAGCCAGACGGCCGGTCCGAAGCGGGCGATGAGTTCGCGTTCGCCGGCGCGGGTGATGGTCCGCCAGTCCGCGCTGTGGGTGAAGTAGGCGGGGCTGTCGCCGAGTTCGGCGACGGCGTCGTCGAAGGTGAGCCGGGCGGACGGGCGGGCGAGCAGTTCCTCGACGTGCCGGGTCGAGCCGGCCGCGGCGGTCAGGGCGGGGCCGGCGTGTTCGAGGGCGGCGGCGGCGATGTGCCGCAGGTAGGCGTCCGCGACGGCGATGACCTCGTCGAGGCCGCCGGGGATCTCGGCCTCGCTGTGGAAGAACTGGTTGAGGTGGGTGGCGTCCGCCTCCTCGCCGCGGAAGCTCGGCATGAGGTAGTAGCTGCCCTCCGGGGAGAGGCGGCAGCCGTATTCGAGCATGAACTGCATGGAGTCGGCCAGGTAGGTGGGGACGCCGAACAGGTCGACGCAGACCGGGAGCGAGTCGCTGCCCAGCCCCATCGGCGAGGAGATGGAGTTGGTGGTGATCGGCAGGTGGAGGCACTTGACCGCGCGTTCCCGCCAGAAGACGGCCGTCTCGTAGCTGATGAGGTCCTGGAGTTCGACCAGGACCCGGTAGCGCGGGTTGTCGAGGATGCGCAGGAACCGGTCGCCGGTCGTACCGGTGGCCGTGGTGGCGAGGCTGACTGTGGTCATGGGCTGCCCTTCTGATCTGGGTGTTCGGGTCCTCCGGCGCACGGGATCGGGTTGCCCCAAGCACGGGGGCTAAATATTGACAAGCGATTGTCACGAGAGTCAATATCTTGCTGTCATATTGACAGAGCGAATTGCGTTGAGAGGGCACCCGACATGACGCATCCCACCGCCGAAGCAATCGCCCCCGGGCCGAAGAGCCGACTGCGCGACCGGCTGCTGCCCCGGACCCTCGACCACGCCCGGGAGATCCCCTACTACCGCGAACTGTGGGCCGGGCTCGACGGCCGGGACCTGGCCGGACTCCCCGTCATCGGCAAGGCCGGGCCCGCCGGGGGCGCGGCGGCGGTCCGGCATCCCGGGCTGGCTCCGGCCGTGCTGCTGCACAGCAGCGGTACGACGGGCACGCCCTTCGTCCGGTACCGCAGCCAGGAGGAGATCGCCGCGTTCGGCGAACTGCTCCAGCGGCTCAGCGACGGCGCGCGGCAGCGGCTGGGCGACGAGCGGCCCATCGTGCACTTCACGACGATCTCCAAGCGCCACCACGGCAGCGTCCTGAACGTGGTCGCCGTGGACCGCACGGTCACCCTGAGCCTGATGAACGACCGCGACCTCGCCAAGGCGGTGGCCCTGCTCGGCCGCCCCGAGTTCTTCCCGGGCCTCAAGGACCCCGTGGTGCAGTTCAGCGGCTCCCCCGACGACCTGGTGATCCTCGCCCACGCGCTCGCCGGGGCCGGCCTGAACGAGACCCTCGCCCCGCGCACCGTCACCGCGGTCGCCGACTACCTCAGCGAACTCCAGCGCGCCTTCCTCGCGGAGGTCTTCCCCACCGCCCGGGTCGTCGAGCGCTACACCATGTCCGAGGTGGCGGGCGGCGCGACCCGCTGCCCGAACTGCCGCCTGCTGCACTTCGACGCCCACGTCCGGCCCGAGGTCGTCTCCCTCGACGACGACCGGCCGCTCACCGAGGGCGTGGGCCGGATGGTGTTCACCGAGCTGTACCCGTTCTCCCAGTACCAGCCGCTGGTCCGCTACGACACCGGCGACCTCGTCGAGGCGGTGCCCGGCGGCGCGGACTCCTGCGAGCCGGGCGAACTCTCCGCCGCGATGGTCGGCCGCCGTGCCCAGACCCCGCTGGTCCCCCACCGCGGCCGTACGGTCCCGGTGTTCCGCCCCATCCCGCTGCGCGAGGCCCTCGAATCGCTGCCCGCGGTGGCCAGGGCCCCGATGTACGGCGGGATGCGGGTGTACGACTCGATCCACGGCTCCGCACCGCTGTGCCGCCCCCGGTTCGTGCCCGGCACCCCCGGCCGCCTCGAACTCACCGTCGTCACCGCCTTCGCCCCGCACCTGTACCCGGACCACACCGAGACCGTCCGCAAGGACCTGACGGCGGCCGTGCTGGCCGCCTGCCCCGAACTGGCCGAACTGGTCCGCGACGGCGCCGTCGAACTCGCCCTGGACCTCACGGGCGACCACGGCGCGGCGGAGCCGTTCGCGGTACGCGGCTACTGACCCGGCCGCCGGGCTGCGCGGGTCTCCCGGCGCCGCCCGGCCGCAACGCCTGGACGCCCCCTGCCGGAGCAGGGGGCGTCCAGGGTCACGTCAGGTGCTACGACGCCGTCGGCGCCGGTGCCCAGTCCAGGCTCAGGGAGCGGTCGCGGGCCAGGGACAGCACGCCTGCCTCGAAGGTCTCGCGGGTGTGTTCGTCGGAGCCACGGACGCCGCGACGGCGGACGGAGACGGTGCCGTCGGTCAGTTCGCGTTCGCCCAGGACGGCGAGGTAGGGCACCTTGTCGGCCTGGACCGCGCGGATGCGGGCGCCGAGGGTGCCGTCCGGGCGGACCACCTCGGCCCGCAGCCCGGCGCGCACGAGCCGTTCCGTCCAGGCGGTGGCCCCGGCCTCCTGCTCCTGGGAGACCGGCAGGACGGCGATCTGGACCGGTGCCAGCCAGACGGGGAAGGCGCCGGCGTACAGCTCGATGAGGTGGGCCACCATGCGTTCCATGGTGCTGAGCACCCCCCGGTGGATGATGACGGGCCGCAGCCGGCCCCCGCCCGGGCCGACGTACTCCAGGCCGAAGCGGTCGGGCAGGTGGAAGTCGACCTGGATGGTCGAGAGGGTCTCCTCGCGCCCGAACAGGTCGGGCAGCTGGATGTCGAGCTTCGGGCCGTAGAAGGCGGCCTCGCCGGGGGCCTCGCAGAAGGGCAGGCCGAGGTCGACCAGGCAGTCGCGGATGGTCTGTTCGGCCCGGGCCCACAGGCTGTCGTCGGCGACGTACTTCTCGGAGGTGCCCTCGGCGTCGCGCAGGGAGAGCCGGTAGTGGTGGTTGGTGATGCCGAGAGTGCGGTAGCAGCGCTCGATGAGTTCCAGGACGCGGGCGAACTCCTCCCCCACCTGCTCGGGGGTGCAGAAGACGTGGGCGTCGTTGAGGGTCATGGCCCGCACCCGGCTCAGGCCGCCCACCACGCCGGAGCGCTCGTAGCGGTACATCGTGCCCAACTCCGCGAGCCGGTAGGGCAGTTCGCGGTAGCTGTGGTCGGCGGTGCCGAACAGGGTGATGTGGTGGGGGCAGTTCATGGGGCGCAGGACCAACTCCTCGCCCGCGACGCCCATGACGGGGAACATGTCCTCGGCGTAGTGCGCCCAGTGGCCGGAGCGTTCGTACAGGGTGCGCTTGGCCAACTGCGGGGTGACGACGTGCTGGTAGCCGGCGACGCGTTCCTCCTCGGCTATCCAGTTCTCCAGCTGCCGGCGGATCACGGTGCCGCGCGGCAGCCACAGCGGCAGGCCGGCGCCGATGTCGTCGCTGATGGTGAAAATGCGCAGTTCCCGGCCGAGTTTGCGGTGGTCGCGGGCGCGGGCCTCGGCCAGCCGTTCCTTGTGCACGCGCAGTTCCTTCGCGGTGCCGAAGGCCCAGCCGCTGACGCGGGTGAGCATCCGGTTGTCCGAACTCCCCCGCCAGTAGGCGCCGCTGACCGCCGCGGGTTCCAGGGCGGACGGCGACGGGAAGGGAGCCTCCGCCGCCCCTGCCTCCTCCGTCTCGGCGGTCACGGCGGACTCCAGGACGCAGAAGTCGCCCCGGCGGCGGACCGTGACGGGGCCCTCCGGGTCCAGCGCGGCCAGCAGTTCGCGTTGCAGCGGCTGGTCGGCCAGCAGCCCGGCCGCCTCCCCGTGGGAGACGGTCAGCGCGGGGGCCGGGCCCTCGGCGGCGACCTTGTGGAGTTCCTCGCCCACCGCCTCCAGCAGTCCGGCCGGGGTCCCGGGCAGGGCCGCGTCGAAGCGGAAGCCGTCCGCGGTCAGGCCGCCGGTGCCGAGCACGGTGCCGGGCCACCGGCGGATGAGGGATTCGGCCAGGAGGTAACCGGCCTCGATGCGGGTGTACTGCGCTGACATGCGTGCTCTTCCTGGGACTGGGACAGGGGGCGGGGGGTCGGGCGGGGCTATTTGCAGCCGAAGCCGGCGTCGACGGGCAGGGTGGTGCCGGTGACGTAACGGGCCTGGTCCGAGACCAGCCAGCAGACGGCGTTGGTGACGTCGGCGGGTTGCAGGACCGGGCAGCTGGCCAGCGGGAAGAAGGCGCCGTAGAGGTCGCCCAGGCGCTGGAGGCTGTCCGGGTAGAGGTCGCCGAGCGCGGCGCTGAGGGGCGAGTCGACGACGTTCGGGGCGATGGCGTTGGCGCGCGCCCCGTGCGGGCCCAGTTCCAGGGCGAGCGACTTGGTCAGGCCGACGAGTCCGTGCTTGGCGGCGGTGTAGTGGGCCTGGTCGGGCATGCCCACGACGGCCGCTCCGGAGGCGATGTTGACGATGGAGCCGCGGCCCGCCTCGATCATGCCGGGCACGACCTCGCGGCTGCACAGGAAGGCGCCGGTCAGGCACACGTCGACGACCTGGCACCACTGGTCCAGGGACATCTCGTGGACCGGCACGAGGGAGGTGACGCCCGCGTTGTTGACCAGGACGTCGACGGTGCCGAAGGCGGACCGCACCTTGTCGAAGGCTCCCCGCACGGCGTCCTCGGAGCGGATGTCGCAGGGCAGGACCAGCACGTCCGCGGAGACCTCCGCCAGCTGCGCCTCGGCCGCGGCCAGGTCGTCCGGGCCGCTGAGCGCGTAGGGCACGGCGGACAGGTCGCCGCCGATGTCGAGGACGGCGACGGCCGCCCCGGCGGCGGCGAAGGCGCGGGCGTGGGAGAGCCCCTGGCCGCGGGCGCCGCCGGTCACGACCGCGACGCGGCCCCGGAAGTCGTAGTCCATGGAGTCCACGGAGTCGGTCACGGTCGTTCCTTTCGCCGGTCGGCGGTCACCACACCGCCGACCCGATGGACGTTCATTAATGACAGATGTTATTGACATTTGTCAATAACATCTGTCGACTTCCTGTGCGGGTGCCGTGCTCAAGACGGCGAATGACATCGTCAGACGGCGGACGCCGCCTGCCGGGCCGTCTTCCGCAGGGCGTCCAGCCCCTCGACGACCTTGCGGACCGCCCGGACGTAGCCGTCGACCAGCTCCAGGGGTTCGTCGAGGAAGATCGGGAAGGCGATCTGCCGGTCGGCGTGCCACTCGGAGCGGGGCAGGTCGCCCTCGCGGTAGAGGCGCTTGGCGTGCCAGGGCTGCGCCGGGTAGTAGCCGTCCTCGGCCGTGCGGAAGAACTCGGCGCGGTGCAGGAGCGGGTGGTAGCCGCGGGCGGCGACCTCCAGGCCCTCGGCCTCCAGCGCGGAGACGAAGGTGTCGATGTCGACCCCGGCCGCCTCGGCGTCGTAGGAGGCGGTGTAGCCGCCCCACTGTCCGCGGTGCACGTGGGGCCGGGTGACCGGCGGCTCGACGAAGGGCAGGTCGGACAGTCCGGCCGAGAGCCGTTCGAGGCGCTGGTGCCGGGAGGCGACGAGTTCGTCGAGGCGGCGCAGGCGCCCCCGGGCCATGGTCACCGCGAGCGCGTGCATGCGGTAGTTGTGGCCGTAGCCGGTGGTGACGAACCGCCGGTAGAAGGGGCTGGAGACCTCGGTGACCGAGCGGCGCACGAAGTGGCCCAGCAGGTTGGCGCGTTCCATCACCTCCGGGTCGTCGGTGACCAGCGCGCCGCCCTGGCCGCCGCTGACCATCTTGGTGGAGCCGAGGCTGAAGGCCGCGACATGGCCGAGCGAGCCGGTCCGGCGGCCCTTGTAAGTGGCGCCGAAGGCAAGGGAGTTGTCCTCGACGACCTTCAGTCCGTGCCGCTCGGCGAGGTCCATGACCGCGTCCATCTCGACCGGGTGGCCGAACTGGTGGGTGACCACAATGGCCTTGGTGCGCGGGGTGATGCGGCGGGCGATGTCCTCGGGGTCGATGGTGCCGGTGTCCGGTTCGCAGTCGGCGAGCACCGGCACCGCGCGCAGCGCGAACAGCGGCGAGACGGTGGCCAGGAAGGTGTACGAGGGCACGATCACCTCGTCGCCGGGCTGGAGGCCGATCCCGAAGAACGCCGAATGCAGGGCGTTGGTACCGGAGTTGACGGCCACGCAGTGCGCGCGGCCGAAGAACGCGGCGAGTTCGTCCTCGAACTCGCGCAGTTCGCCGTCGCGGCCGTAGTAGGAGGTCGTGCCGCCCGCGTCCAGGTGGGCCGTAATGACGGCCTTGTCGGCGGGGCTGAAGGCGCACAGGTCGTTGTGCGGGTGGGGTGCGGTGACCTCGGGGGTCCCGCCGAGGGCAGCGAGCATGGCAGGTCCTTCAGGGGGTGGGGGCGGAGGCGTGCAGCGGGCGGACGGCGCCCAGGGCCGGGTCGGGGCGGGCGGCCGTGCGCCGGGCCATCTCGACCAGGGCCGGGTAGTCGACGTCGGCGGTGCGGCCGTCGAGGTGGCGGGCGTGATAGCGGCCGGTGCGGGCCTCGTCCCGGCCGACGGCGACCACCAGCGGGACGCCGTCGGCGCGGGCCTTGGCGCCGCGCGGGCCGAGACCGGCGCGGCGGTCGTCGAGGGCGACCCGCACCCCGTCCAGGCGCAGCGAGTCGGTCAGCGCGCGGGCGGTGGTCTCGTCCTCCTCGCGCACCGGCAGCACCCGGACGTGGACGGGCTTGAGCCAGCCGGGCAGACCGGCCGGTCCGTGGTGCTCCAGCAGGGCGGCGACGAACCGTTCCACCGAGCCCAGCAGGGTGCGGTGCAGCACCACGGGGTGGGTACGGCGGCCGTCGGCGCCGGTGTACTCCACCCCGCACAGCCGGGGCAGGTGGTAGTCGACCTGGAGGTCGGGCAGCGGCCAGGCGGTGCCCGCGGCGTCGACGACGTCGATGCCCACGCGGGGCGCGTAGTAGGTGGCGCCGCCGGGCGCGTGTCGGTATTCGAGTCCCGCCTCGCGCAGGCCGGTCAGCAGGTGGCCGGTGGCCCGCTCCCACAACTCGTCGCCGGGCACGGAGCGTTCGTCGCGGGTGCCGAGGTAGGGGCGCAGGTCCTCGAAGCCGAAGGCATGCAACAGCCGTCGTACCAGGTCGAAGTAGCGGACGATCTCCTCGACCACGTCCTGTTCGCGGCAGAAGATGTGGCTGTCGTCCTGGCTGATGGTGCGGGTGTAGCGCAGGCCCTTGAGGGAGCCCGCGGGGGCCTGCCGGTAGAGGGTGGAGATCTCCGCCAGCCGGACCGGCAGGTCCCGGTGGGATCGGGTGCGGCTGCGGAACACCTGCATGTGCAGCGGGCAGTTGGCGCCCTTGACCACGTAGGGCGCCCCTTCGACCTCGAACTCGGGGAACATCGTCTCGCGGTGGAAGTCCAGCTGCCGCGAGTCGCCCCACAGGTCGGCGCGGCCGAGATGGGGGGTCATCACCACGTCGTAGCCGTGGGCCTGGTGGACCTCGCGCCAGAACTCCTCCAGCGCGTGCCGCAACCGGGCCCCGGCCGGGGACCACACGACCAGGCCCCGGCCGACCTGCGGACTGATCAGGAACAGGTCGTGCTCCCGGCCGGCGAGGCGGTGGGAGGCGACGGGGGCCACGGTCACGGCGCCTCCTTGAGGACGAACGTGCCGTCGAGGACGAGCACGTCGGCGGCGCTGCTGTAGAAGTGCCGTACCGCCTGGGCCACGGTCCGCACCAGCGGCTCGTCCTTGTCGTTGAAGGAGGTGTTCAACACCAGGGGAACGCCGGTGAGTTGGTGGAAGGCGGAGATCACCGCGTGGTAGTCGGGCAGCGCCTGGGCGGTGACGAACTGGGGGCGGGTGGTGGCGTCTGCGGTGTGCACGACGGCCGGGATCCGCTCGGCCCACTCCTCGCGCACCTGGTACGCGACCACCATGTACGGGGCCTGCTCCCCCGGTTCGGCGCCCTTGAGGACGGTGTGGGCGTGCTCGGCGAGCAGCGAGGGCCCGAACGGGCGCCACAACTCCCGGTGTTTGACGACCTCGTTGACCTTGGCGACCATGTCCTCGCGGCGGGGGTCGGCCAGGATGCTGCGGCTGCCGAGCGCCCGGGGGCCGAACTCGCAACGGCCCTGGTACCACATGACGACCTTGCCGTCGGCGAGGTGGCGCGCGACCTCGGCGGCGGGGTCGGCCGGCCGGTGGTGCGGGATCGTCATCGTGGTCAGGTACTTCTCGGGGTCCGTGTCCGCGCCGGGGCCCAGGGCCAGGTGGGGCAGGGGGTGGCGCGGGTCGTCGCCGTGGGAGGCGGCCACGTCGAGGGCGGCGCCGAGCGAGAGTCCGGTGTCGGAGCAGGGTCCGGGGACGTACAGCCGCCGCGCTTCCGGCAGTTGCCTCAGCACCAGGTTGAGCTTGCAGTTGAGGGCGACCCCGCCGGCGAACGTCAGCTCCAGGGGGCCGCGTTCGGCGGCGGCCGAGCGGACGGTGGCGGTGACGGCGCGCTCCAGGAAGTCCTGCGCGGCCCAGGCGATGTTGCGGTGGTGCTCGGTGAGCGTGTCGCCCGGACGGCGCGGCGGGGCCTGGAAGAGCTCGGCGAGCAGCGCGACGGCGCGCCCGGTGTCGAGGGAGAGCTGTTCGCCCAGGCAGGGGAGGACGAGGCCGCTGACGTCGTAGGGGTCCGGCGCGTCCGGGACGACGTGCGCCAGCTCGGCCAGGGCGCCACTGGCCGCCGCGTCGGCGTGCCCGTAGGGGGCCAGGGCCATCGTCTTGCCCTCGCCCTCCCAGCCCTTGAAGCCGAGGTACTCGGTGATCGCGGCGTAGAAGTAGCCCAGGGAGTTGGGCAGGTCGGTGCGGCGCAGCTGCCGGGGCGCGCCGTCCGCGGCGGTGTCCCACAGGGAGCCGCACTCGATCTCGCCGAGCCCGTCCAGGACGAGCGCGACCGGGTCGGCGAAGCCCGCCGGGTGCATCGCGCTGGCGGCGTGGGCGCGGTGGTGGCGGACGAAGCGCACCGGGGCGCGCAGCCCCGGCAGGCGCTCGGCGATGCGTTCGGCGGCGCGCTCCCCGGTCTCGAACAGGGCCGTACGGTGCAGCAGATCGCCGAGGCGCCGGGTGGCCGCGGCCAGGGCCTCGCGGGCCCGGGGCACGTCCAGGGCGCCGGGGGCGGTGGCGGCCAGCGCGGCCAGGTCCGGGTGGGCGAGCAGCGCCCGGGTCTCCAGCGGGAGCCGCTCCAGCCAGGCGTCGCTGCTGTAGCCGACGGCGACCGCGTCGAGGTCGGCGACGGTGAGTCCGCCCGCGTTCAGCACGTACTCCACGGCCTGCGCGGGGAACACGCCGGGGGCGGACTTGACCCGGGTGAAGCGTTCCTCCTCGACGGCGGCCACGGGCTTTCCGTCGATCACCAGGCAGGCGGACGGGTCGTGGTAGTTGAAGCCGCCGAATCCGGGGTTGATGCCGAGGACCGCGCTCATGCCGTTGTCCTGCGCGACGCGACGGTGAAGAGGTTGTTGCCGCGGCCTGCGGCGGCCGGGTCGGTCAGGACGCGGCGCTCCAGTTCGTAGATCCGGGCGAAGGCGTCCTTGTCGCTGAGCAGGTTCCGCAGCCAGCCGGTGGAGCCGTGCAGCTGGGTCTCCTGGTAGCCGGGGTAGATCAGGCAGGGGAATCCGGTGACGACGTCGAGCTTCAGTCCGGCCGCCTCGTGGAGGGTGGCCAGCTGCGCCGGGGTGAAGAGGTGCATCGCCGGCATGGTGTCGGTGAAGCGTCCGCTGCCCTCCACGCAGCTCTCGGCCTCCTCGACCTGGCCGAGGGCGAGGTTGAAGAACGCGGCGTGCCAGCGGCTGGGCACGAAGGACACCAACACCCCGCCGGGGGTGAGGAGTTCGGCGAGGCCGGCGATGACCTGGGCGGGGTCGCGGACGAAGCCGAGCACGTTGTGGAAGTTGAAGATCAGGTCGAACCGCTCCCCCGCGAGGGCGCCGGCCACGTCCGCCAGGTCGCCGTTGCGGACGGTCAGCCGGTCGGCGTACCCGTGCCGGTGCGCCTTGTCGCGGGCGACGTCCGACATGGCCGGGGTGAGGTCGTAGAGCACGCCGGTGGCGTCGGGGCGGGCGGTGGCGAAGCGGTGGCTCCAGCGGCCGGTGCCGCCGCCGGCGTCCAGGAAGCGGAAGCCCTCGGGGAGCCGGGGCAGCACGCCGGTGGACAGCACGTACCAGAGCAGCTCGTCGGAGAGCATCCAGTACGGCTGGTCGTCGACGTCGTCGTAGGCGTCGGCCTTGGCGCGGAAGTAGTCGACGACGTCCGTGGGGGCGGACGCGGGGGACACGGTGAGGTCGGTCATCATGTGCCTTTCTTGGAGGGCCGGTTCAGGTCCGGGACGCGGTGACGGCGGGTTCGAGCAGCCGCAGTTCGTCGCCGTCGAGGGCGCAGCGCACGCCGATCGGCAGGGTCGCCATGGGGTCGGTGTGGCCGCATTCGACGTCGGCGAGGACCGGGTAGTCGTAGGCGGCGACCGCGTCGAGGAGCACGGTGTGCAGCCGCCGCCGGGTCTGCTCGTCGCAGCGGGCCACGCGGCCGAGGGCGAGGCCCGCCAGGTCGTCCAGGCAGCCGCTGTTGCGCAGGTGGGTGAGGTCGCGGTCGGCGTCGGCGGGCGAGTAGCCCTCGGGGGTCTCCAGGACCAGGACGTGCCCGGCGTACGGCGGCTGCCACGGGGTGCCCAGGAGCTGCCGGACGCTGGGCAGGCAGCCCGCGAGCAGGGGGCCCTCGGCGCTGCCGGGGCGCAGCACGGTGCGGCGGGGGGCCGGGCGGCGGTGGCGGGAGCGCGGCGGGTAGGTGGCCCAGTCCACGAGTTCGTCGACGACGTGGGGCGCCCGGGGCACCGCGCCGGCGGCCCGCGGGGTCATGGTGACGGCGCGGAAGTGGTCGAGGGTGTACTCCTCGGGGTCGGGCCAGTCGCCGAACTGGGGCAGCACGGCCGGGCCGTAGAAGGTGGTCAGTCCGCAGACCGCGTACAGGGCGTGATGCAGGACCGTGGTGTCGGAGTAGCCGCAGAACACCTTGGGGTGCTCGCGGATCGCCTGCCAGTCCAGGAGCGGGAGGAGCTGGGCGGCGTGGTCGCCGCCGACGGCGCACAGCACGGCGGCCACGGTGTCGTCGCGGAAGGCCGCGTTGAGGTCCTCGGCGCGCTGTTCGGCGCTCGCCGACCGCCAGTCGAGGGTGGCGCGGGCGTGCCGGGCGGGTACGGCGGTCAGGCCGAGGTAGCCGTACAGCGCGCTCAGGCCCCGCTCGAAGCGGTCGGGGAACTGGCCGGCACCGCCCCAGGAGGGGCTGATCACGGCGACGCGGTCGCCGGGGCGCAGGGCGGGGGCGAGGAGCGGGGAGCCCTGGGTGCTCGGGGTGCTCGGGGTGCTCGGGGTGCTCTCTGGCAGCGAGGGCGCGGCCGGGGGCGCGAGGGTGGTGTCCGTCATGCGCTTCTCCGTGCGGAGGGGTTCGGAGGGTTTGGAGCGGTGCGCGGGCGCGGGCGCGGCGGCGGCCGCCGGGTCACATCAGGAAGTCGCTCCCGGACCTGCGGGCGCGGCGGGCCTGCCAGGTGATGCCGGCGAGCGCGAGCAGGGCCCAGCCGAGTCCGGTGAGGGCCTCGGCGGCGGCGTACGGCAGCGGGTTGCCGCCGTCGGTCCAGGCGCGCAGGGCGGCCACGCCGTGGGTCAACGGCAGGACGGCGCCGACGAGTCCGGGCAGGCCGCCGGGCTGGGGGGTGAGCACGCCCGCGAAGGCGAGGATCAGGTAGGCGCCGAGGTTGGTGAGGAAGACGTCGGCGCGCCGGCCGACGGCGACCACGGCCACCGCGAAGCCGAAGCAGCTGGTGGTGAGGGCCATCAGCAGGTAGAGCGGGAAGGCGGCGAGCAGCCGCGGGATCAGGCCGGGGTCGGAGGTGAGCAGTACGGCCACGGGCATCGCCAGCAGTGACGACAGCAGCCCCTCCGCCGTGTAGGCCAGCCAGCGGGCGGCGACCAGACCGGCCACCGGCAGGTCGGTCGTCCGCAGGCGGTGCAGCGTGCCCTGCACCCGCTCGTTGATCAGCACGTCGGGCCCCTTGAGGGCGGTGGCGTTGACCATGGCGTAGGCGCTCGCCCCGATCGCCGCGGCCACCGCCGAGGTCTGGCCGCCGGCGGCGTGGCCGAGCAGGACGAGGAAGGCCGTCTGGAGCAGGGCGCGCGGCAGGACGGTCGCCACGAGGATGAGCGGCGGGTACTCGACGAGGTACTCGCGCAGCCCCAGAACGGCGGTGCGGGCCAGGGGTTCGGCCAGGCGCGGCACTCCGGCGAGGGCAGTGGCGACGGTTTTCGAGCCGCCGTTGGAACTACTGTTCAAGCCGCCGCTCAGGCTGTCGTTCGTCCTGTCAGAGGATCTCAAGGCTGCCCTCCTTGCGTGCGGCGTGCACGACGCGGCCGAAGGCGGCCCGGGCGGCGGCCGTGTAGACGGCGCCGGTCAGCATCAGGGCCCACCAGGCGCGGCCCTCGGTGTGGCCGGTGGCCGCGCCGGTCAGCAGCACCTGGGTCCAGTGCAGGCTCAGCACGGCCGACAACGGCCGCAGGAACGCGGGCAGTTGGCCGAGCGGGACCAGCAGGCCGCCCAGGATGAAGACGGGATACATGATCACTTCGGCGATCCGGATCGCGGCCCCGGTGAGCAGGAAGAGACAGGCGATGAGCAGGCCCAGGGGCAGCGCGGCGGCGAAGCCGAGCAGCAGGGCGAGCGCGAAGACGAGGGGCGAGGCCACGTGCACGGGGCTGCCGTAGAGCGCGGCGAGCGCGCCGAGGGAGACGAGGGTGACCAGGACCGAGGTACCGGCCGCGGCCACCGCCTTGCCGACGAGGGTGGCGCCGAGTCCGCCGGGTCTGGAGCAGATGCCCGGCAGGGTGCCGGCCCACAGTTCGCGGCGCAGGACCATCCCGGCCTGCCAGACCGTGGCGGACCAGACGGCGAGCAGTCCGCTGCCGAACAGCGCGGTCGCCGGGTCGATCGAGCCGCCCGCGTCCGCGGTGAGGGTGATCAGCGCGAACGCGACGGGCTGCACCGCGGCGGCGATGGCCATGCCCAGCGGGCTGCTGCCGCGGACCTGCACCCGGACGGCCGCCAGCGCGACGCGCGTCCAGGACAGCCACGCCCGTTCCTGGAACGGTCCGGTCGGCAGTGCCATGGACGAGGAGGCGCTCATGGCACCGGCTGCTTCCGCTCGGCGGCGAGTTCGGTGAACAGCTCGTGCAGCCCCGACGGGGTGACGTGGACGGCGGCGATCTGCCGGTCGGGCCAGAGCCCGATCAGGGCGCGCAGCGCGTCGGGCGTCCAGGAGCGGAGGTTGATCCGGATCGTCCACCCGCCGGCGTGTTCCTCGGCGCGTTCGATCCAGGCGTCGTCGCAGCCGGGGAAGGCGTCGATGTCGGGCAGCGCGCCGTTTCCGGTCAGTTCGACGACGGCGGCGGTGCGGGCCCGGGCCAGCAGGTGGGGCAGCGGCAGGTCGTGCAGGACCCGGCCCTGGTGCAGCACCACCACGCGGTCGGCGAGCTGTTCGATGTCCTGGAGGTAGTGGCTGGTCAGCAGGACGGCGGTGCCCTCGTCGCGCATCCGGGCGACGGCGGCGCGGATCTTGACCGCCTCGGTCCAGTCCAGGCCGACGGTGGGCTCGTCGAGCAGCAGCAGCTGCGGCCGGGTCACCATGCCGATCGCGAGGTGGAGGCGCTGGCGCATGCCCTTGGAGTACGTCTCCACGGGCCGTCCGGCGGCGGCGTCCAGGCCGACGAAGCCGATGGCCTC
The DNA here is from genome assembly GCA_001298575.1 of Actinobacteria bacterium OK074. GTDB lineage: Bacteria > Actinomycetota > Actinomycetes > Streptomycetales > Streptomycetaceae > Streptomyces. Next base: position 19,717 of record LJCV01000315.1, on the reverse strand, counting down.
GTCGGCGGCGCGCTTGAGCGGCGCGCCGCGCAGCCCGGCGAGGGAGGCGAAGAACCGCAGGTTGTCGCGGGCCGACAGCCGGGCGTACAGACCGCGGTCGCCGCCCAGCACGAGGGCCAGCCGTCGCTGTGCCTCGCGCGGCCGGGTCACCACGTCGTGGCCGCAGACGCGGACGGTGCCCGAGGACGGCAGCAGCAGCGTCGACGCGATCTTGAGCAGGGTGGTCTTGCCCGCTCCGTTGAGCCCGAGCAGGCCGACGAGTTCGCCCGCCTCCAGGGACAGGTCGACCTCGCCCAGAGCGGTCACCTCACCGGCGCGGGTTCTGAACGAGCGCGACACGCCCCGCGCTTCGAGGACATTCATGCAGGCCCCTTAGAGGAATTCCCGTCGGGCGATCGGTGACAACATCGCGAAAGTCCCCGCATATCCGGCGCCCCGCGCGGCGAATGAAATAATGAAACCAATGAAGCTCTGGATTTCAGGCGGATTCTCGCGCATCAGGCACGTACGAGAGCGGATCGGCCGTGCGGGCCGGTTGCGAAACCGCATCTCAGCCCGCACGGCCAGGGAGAGAGCGTCAGATGCTCTCGGCCATCATGGCGGCACCGAAGACGTTCTCCTCGTCGTTGATCAGCTCAACGATCTCGTTCGCGATCTCAGCAACCATGACCATTCCTTTCTCGAGGCGGAGCCCCTTGCTGGAACTCCATGACTCAAACAGTAGGTTCGGCTGTCATGACTGTCAATAACTTCAGTCAACATTGGTCGCGCGCGACCCGTCAGCAGTCCGCTTCGCCGGGAGCGACGACTTCACGCCGTGCGGCCTGCGGGTGACCGGCTCGGGCGCTTCGAGGTCGTCGAGCAGGTAGGTCATCACGGTGCGGTCGAGGCTGACCGCCTTCGCGAGGGCAAGCGCGAGGGCGGCTCGCCACCGGCGAGGGCGACCAGCACGAGGTGGGCGCGCGCACCGCCGGGCAGGTCGGCCACGGACTCGGTGGCCACGCGGCGGAACGCCGAGGAAACCATGCGGATCGCCCGGCCCAGGTCGGTGTCCAGGGCCAGATCCGCCACCTCGCCGCTCGGCTTCTCCTTCTCGGACTTCCCCGACTTCTCGGACTTCCCTGGCTTCTCGGACGTGGATGCGCCCACCCCCCACCTTTTTCGTCGCCGCCGACCGCTCCGACGCCGCCGACACCCTGCGCCTGGCCTCCTGGGCCGGCCCCGTGGACATCCTGGTGAGCAACGCGGGCCTGTACGAGTTCGCCCCGACGGCCGCGACCGACGCGGCGAGCTCCGACCGGCACATCGCGATCAACACCCGCGCCCCGTTCCTCCTGGTCGGCGCGCCGGCACCGGGCATGGCCGAGCGCGGCCGGGGTTCGATCGTGATCGTCGGCTCCAGCGCGGCCCGCCAACCCGCCCCGGTCGGTGCGGCGTACGGCGCCTCCAAGGCCGGGGCGGAGATCCTCACCCGCTACTGGGCCACCGAGTTCGGCCCGGCCGGTGTGCGGGTCAACACCGTCTCCCCGGGCCCCGTGCACACCGAGGGCACGCGGGCGATGCTCGGCGAGCACATCGCGGCCCTGGACACGACGAACGCGCGCGGCCATGCCGGCGCGCCCCCGCCCGGTATTTGTCCCGGAGCGGGCACACGGTCACCGGCCTGGCCCGCACGGACAACGCCGCCGCCACCCTCGACGCACAGGGCGTCACCACGGTCGCGGGTGATCTGGACACGCGCCGCCCCCGTACACCTCACCGGAATGACCAAAAGGCTGTACCGGGTTGCCCCAATACAGCCTCCGACCTGCTTCCGCACAAGTCGGGACGACAGGATTTGAACCTGCGACCCCTTGACCCCCAGTCAAGTGCGCTACCAAGCTGCGCCACGTCCCGATGCCCGTCTGACCTGGGGTTTCCCCCGGTCGTTCGTGCACGGAAACAATACCGCACTCCTGGCGGTGGTCGCGTCCCCATTGATTCGGGCGGAAACCGTCGGGAGGGGGCGGGAGGAGGCGCGAGGGGGGTCGGGAAGGTCGTGTGCGCGCCGCATTGACCTCAAGCTTGGTTCAGGTTGCACGCTCGTCCGTATGACGACGACCACGCAACACACGCCGCACACCCGCTCGTTCGGGGACCTGAACCGGCTGATGGGCCTGATGACGGGCGACGAGAAGCACGGCCCGGCGGCCACGTCCACGCTCGACGTGCTGTGGGTCCTGTACGACCGCGTCCTGCGCGTCACGCCGCACACCGCCGACGACCCGCGCCGCGACCGGTTCCTGCTGTCCAAGGGGCACGGGCCGATGGCGTACTACGCCGTACTCGCCGCCAAGGGGTTCCTGCCGGTGGAGTGGCTGCCGGGCTTCGGCACGTACGACTCGCCCCTCGGCCACCACCCGGACCGGACCCTCGTGCCCGGCGCGGAGATCGGCAGCGGTTCGCTCGGGCACGGGCTGCCGCTCGCCGTCGGCACCGCTCTCGGGCTGCGCGCGCAGGGGTTGCGCGAGCCGGGCGTCTGGGTGCTGGTCGGCGACGCGGAACTCGACGAGGGCAGCAACCACGAGGCAATCGCGTACGCCGCTCCCGCCGGACTCGACCGGCTGCACACCGTCGTGGTCGACAACTCCTCCGCCACGTACGCCCTGCCGGGCGGGATCGCCGCGCGGTTCGAGGCGGCGGGCTGGTCCACGGCCACCGTCGACGGCCGCGATCACGAGGCCCTGTACGCCGCGTTCACCGCACCCCACCCGGGTCGGCCGCACGCGGTGGTCGCACGGGTGGAGGCGAAGAACGCGGCCGTCTGAGTCCCACTCCCACTCGCCACTTCCACTCCGTCAACGCCCTCTTCCTGGAAGGACATCTTCCCCATGGACACCATGCGCGACCGTTTCGCGCCCGTCGTCTCCCAGTTGCTCGACGAGGACCCCCGGGTCGCCCTCGTCCTCGCCGTGATCGGCGCGGACGGGTTCGCCGGGGCCCGGCGCAGGCATCCGGACCGGGTGATCGACGTCGGCATCCGTGAGCAGTTGCTGGTCGGGGCGGGCGCGGGGCTGGCCCTGACCGGGCTGCGGCCCGTCGTGCACACGTTCGCCAGTTTCCTCGTCGAGCGGCCCTTCGAGCAGGTCAAGCTGGATCTCGGGCACCAGGACGTGGGCGCGGTCCTGGTCAGCGCCGCCGCCTCGTTCGACTGGCCCGCGGGCGGCTACACCCACATGGCCCCCGGGGACGTGGCCCTGCTGGACACCCTCGACGGCTGGACCGTGCACGTGCCGGGGCATCCGGACGAGGCCGAGACCCTGTTGCGGCACGCCGTGGCCGCGGGCGACGACAAGGTGTACGTGCGGCTGTCCGTGCAGTCGAACGAGCGGGGGCGTGCCGTCGACGGGGAGCGGTTCCTGACCGTGCGTGAGGGGCGGGCGGGGGTGGTCGTGGCGGTCGGGCCGCTGCTGGACAACGTGCTCGCGGCGACCGAGGGGCTCGACGTCACCGTCCTGTACGCGACGACCGTGCGGCCCTTCGACGCGGTGGCCCTGCGCCGGGCGGTGCGGGCGGCGGGGCCGGACGTGGTGCTGGTCGAGCCGTACCTGGCGGGCACCTCGACCGCCGCCGTGAACGACGCCCTCGCCGCGTGGCCGCACCGCGTCCTGGGCCTCGGTGTGGGCCGCCGCGAGCTGCGCCGGTACGGCGACCTCGACGAGCACGTGGCGGCGCACGGCCTGGACGCGCGGTCGCTGCGGGAGCGGATCGCCGGGTTCCTGCGGGTCGGCGCCGCCACCGTCTGAGCAGCGGCCGGGGCGGGCGGGGGCCGGCCCAAGTCACGGCTGCCCCCGGCCCCGCCCCCTCACTCCCCCCGCACGAGCCCCACCTCCGGATAGGCGTCCAGCAGCCGGGGCGGGGCCGCCTGGCGCCAGGAGTCGGCGAGGATGTCGCGGAGTTCGCTCTCGTCGTCCAGGGCGGCGAGGCGGGCCCGGACCCAGGCGAAGCCCGCCTCGTGGTCGGCGATCCAGAACTTCGCGGGCTCGGCGAGGACCAGTTCGTCCCGTTCCTCCTTGGGGCAGCGCACCGCGATGGACGTCTCGTCCTCGGGCACGGTGGCGAACATCCTGCCCGCCACGCGGAAGGTGGGCATGCCCCAGGCGATCTTCTCGCTCGTGTCCGGCAGGGAGAGGGCGATACGGCGTACGTCTTCGGCATCCGGCATGCTCCGCACGGTAGTAAAGACCACTGACAATCGCCGTCCGGCACCGCGCTGAGCACGAGACCGCAGGGCGCCGGGGCGCACGTCGGTCATGTCTCTCCCGTCGTGTGCGACCCGAATTGATCTGACCGCTCCCGGTGCGCGTATTCCAGGGCAGAGGCGTCCCACCCGTGACGGTGCGGACGCCACCCCGCGCAACCGCGCGGAACGAGGAGCCGAAGCATCAGGGAGTTGTCATGCCCGCACCGTACGTGGAGCTGCCGCCGCCGGATCCGGTGCTCTCACCGCGCACCGGCTGGACGCGGGCGCACTGGGAGGCGCTCGCCGACCGGCTGCTCGATGCCCTGGTGCCGTACGCCACGCCGGGTCTGGCGCAGTACCGGCTGCCCGGGCGGGGTTCTCCCTGGGGGCTGGTGCTGGACGGTCTCGAAGGTTTCGCGCACTCGTTCCTGCTGGCCTCCTTCCGGATCGCGGGATCCGGCGGATCCGGCGGCGAGGTGGACTCCCGACTCCTCGAACGGTACGCGCGGGGTCTGACAACGGGCACGGACCGCGACAGCGGCGAGGCATGGCCCCCGCTCACCGACTCCTCGCCGCAGATGGCGCACGCCGCGTCGATCGCGATCGGGCTGCACGAGAGCCGCCGCTGGATCTGGAGCGCTCTCGACCCGGACGTCCAGGAGCGGATCGTGGACTGGCTGTGGGGGTTCGTGGGCCGGCGCGCCCCGGAGGGCCACGGCGCGCTGTTCCAGGCGGTCGCCGAGCAGTTCCTGGCCTCCGTCGGCGGGCCCTACCGCCAGGAGGACATCGACGGCGGACTCGACCGGCTGGAGGACTGGTACGCGGGCGGCGGCTGGTACACGGACGGGGACGGACGGGTCTTCGACCACGCCAACTCCTGGGCGCTGCACCTGTATCCGATGCTGTGGACCCGCATGGCCGGCGAGCGGGACGCGGGCCGGGGGCTGGTCTACCGCCGTCGGCTCGCCGAATTCCTCGCCGTGCACCCGTACTTGTTCGGCGCGGACGGCGCCCCCGTGCACCACGGCCGCAGCCTCGCCCACCGGTTCGCCGCCGTCGCCCCGGTGTGGCTGGGCGCGCTGGAGGGGTGCAGTCCGCTGCCGCCGGGGCAGACGCGGCGGCTGGCCTCCGGCGCGGTACGGCACTTCGTGGAGCGCGGAGTCCCGGACGCCCGGGGGCTGTTGCCGCTCGGCTGGTACGGCACGTTCCTGCCCGCCGCCCGGCCGACCTCGGCTCTGGCGTCCTCGTACGCGGCGGTCAAGGCGTTCCTCGGGCTGCTGCTGCCCGCGGACCACCCGGTGTGGACCGAGCCCGAACGGCCGCTGCCCGTCGAGGAGTCGGACCACTGCACCGCCGTGCCCGCCCCCGGCTGGCTGCTGCACGGCACCCGCAACGACGGCATCGTCCGGCTGGTCAACCACGGCAGCGGGCCCGAACTCCCGGAGGACGAGCCTCACTTGGCGAAGTTCGGCTATTCGACGGCGAGCGGTCCCGAGGCGGGCTCGCCGTCCCGGCAGCGGAACGTGGACGGCCATCTGGCGCTCCTCTCCCCCGACGACGCGCCCTCGCACCGGCGCGGCATCCGGTTGCTGCGCTGCTCGGGCCGACTGGCGGCCTCCCGGCACACGGCCCAACTGCCGGGCACCGCCGTGGAGTTCGGGGTGGAGTCGACCAGCGTGGTGCACGGCCCGTGGGAGGTGCGGGTGCACCGGGTGCGGCCCCGGGCCGGGGTCGCGGTCCGGGAGGGCGGTTACGCGGTCGCGGACGAGACCCGGCCGGCCGCCGAGGGGGGACCCGGCTGGGCGCTGGCACGCACCGCGGACGGCCTGACCAGCGCGGTGGTCGCCCTGTACGGCTGGGGCGAGGACACCGGCGTCGTCGCCCGCGCAGCCGAGGCCAACGCCTTCGGCCCGCACTCGGCGACCCCGTATCTGCGGCGTGCGGCGGGGAGTTCGGACCGCCGCGGGGTGTACGTGACCCTGCTGGTCCTCTCCCGAGACGCGGTGCATCCGGGGGCGCTGCGGGAGGCGGTGGAGTGCGCGGTGGCGGACGACGACGAGGTCCGGATCACGTTTCCCGACGGCGACACCGTCGTCGTACGAGCCGCGTGAGACGGTGCGGACAAGCCGTCAAGGAGCAGCAAGGCACGGCATCTTGACGGACCATCAGGTTTCAGGTGCGTCAACTCACCTCTCCCCGCTGCTCGATTCGGGTGGCGAGTTCCGCCGCGAGGGACTTGACCGTGTCCAGGCCGGTCCGGCCCCAGCGGCGTGGTCGCAGGTCGGCGACGCAGATCGTGCCGAGGGGCAGGCCGGTGCGGTCGAGCAGGGGGGCACCGAGGTAGGCGCGGATGCCGGTGTCGGCGACGACCGCGTTGCCCGCGAAGCGCGGGTAGTCGCGCACGTCGTCCAGGACGAGGGCCTTGCGGCGGACCACGACATGGGGGCAGAAGCCGTGGTCGCGGGGGAGCCGGCGGCCGGGCCCGTCGTCCGCCGCGGGGGCCAGCGGGCGGTCGTCGGGCATGTGCAGACCGGCGAGGAACTGCCGTTCCACACCTATGAAGTTGACCATCGCGTAGGGCGCGGGCACCGCCTCGGCGAGCCGGTCGGCGAAGACGTCGAAGGCGGCCTCCGCGCGCTGCCCGACCCCGAGGCGGCGCAGTCGTCGTACCCGCTCGGGGGCGTCCCGGTCCTCGGGGGTCAGCAGCAGGCGGATGGGGCTCATGTGTGGGCTCCGTGGCTCGGCGCGGGTTCGGGTGCGTGGGCGAGGAGGTGTTTGACGAGGGTGAGCAGGGTCTGTACGCCGGAGCTGGAGATGCGGGCGTCGCAGCGCACCACGGGGACGTCGGGGTCGAGGCCGATGGCCGCGCGCACCTCCTCGGGGTCGTAGCGGTGGGCGCCGTCGAACTCGTTGATCGCGACGATGAAGCCGAGGCCGCGTTCCTCGAAGAAGTCGACGGCGGCGAAGCACTCGTCCAGGCGGCGGGTGTCGGCGAGGATGACCGCGCCCAGCGCGCCCTCGGACAGCTCGTCCCACATGAACCAGAACCGCTCCTGTCCGGGCGTGCCGAACAGGTAGAGCACGTGCTGGGGGTCGAGGGTGATGCGGCCGAAGTCCATCGCCACGGTCGTCTCGACCTTGTTCTCGATGCCGTCGAGCCGGTCCGTCGAGGCGCTGACCGTGGTGAGCAACTCCTCCGTGCTCAGCGGCGCGATCTCGCTGACCGCGCCCACGAAGGTGGTCTTGCCGACCCCGAATCCGCCCGCCACCAGGATCTTGAGGGCGGTGGGAAAGGGGTCAGAGCTGTCGTCGTAGTCCATCGAGCACTGCCTCCAGAAGGGATCGGTCAGTGGGGTTGTGGTCGAACACCGGCGGCTTCGTGGTCAGGGCCCCGCAGTCGACGAGGTCGGACAGGAGGACCTTGGTGACCACCGCCGGCAGCTTCAGGTGGGCGGCGGCCTCGGCCACCGTGATGGGTTCCCGGCACAGGTCGAGTGCCTGGGTGTGCTCGGGGCCGAGGTCGCCGAGGGGGCTGATCCCGGTCGCCATGACGTGGGAGAGGAGGTCCAGCGCGGTGGTGGGCCGGGTCCGCCCGTTGCTGACCGTGTACGGCCGCACCAGGCGCCCGGCGGCGGCGTCGAGCCAGGGCCCGTCGCCCGCCGTGGCCGCGCTCAAGGCCGCATCGCCGGGGGCTGGACGGTACTCCGGCGCGGCTCGGTCATCAGGTACGGCCGCACGCTCTTGACCAGCATCGCCATCTCGTAGCCCAGCACCGCGGCGTCCGCGTCGCGGCCCGCGAGCACGGCCAGACAGGTGCCGGAGCCCGCGGTGGAGACGAACAGCAGGGTCGAGTCGAGTTCGACGACGACCTGGCGCACGTCGCCGCCGTCGCCGAAGCGGACGCCCGCGCTGCGGCCCAGGGAGTAGAGGCCGGAGGCGAGGGCGGCCATGTGGTCGGCGCTGTCCGGGTCGAGGCCGTGGACGGACTTCACCAGGCCGTCGCTGGAGAGGAGTACCGCGCTCGTGGTGTGCGGCACGCGCTGCACGAGGCCGCTCATCAGCCAGTCGAGATCGGATACGTGGCTGGTCGGCGCGTCGCTCGCCATGGTGGATCGACTCCTTGGATTGCGTGGGGCTGCGGGAGCGGAGGGGACGGGGGTGGCGGTGGGGGTGCTCGTCATCCGGCCGGTGCGCTCCCGTCGTGCCGGGTCCCGTCGTGCCGGGGGGTGCGGTCGTGGGCGGGCGCAGGCGGCTGCGCCCCGGCTATCCGGGCCGGGCCGCCGCCCGCGAACGGCACGTCGTGCGCGTCCGGCCGCACGTCGTGTACGTCCAGCGGCGTGTCGCGTCCGTCCAGCCGTGCGTCGCGTCCGTCCGTGGTAGGTGCCGCGTGGTCGAACGCGGGTTCGGGGGCGGGGGCTCCGGACGGGCCGGGGTGGGGCACGGCCGTACCGGCGGCCGGGGTCTCGTACGCGTAGACCGCGATCGGTTCGGCCACCGGGGCGGGCTCCAGGCCGAGTCCCGCGCCGAGGTCGAGGTCGAGGGTCTCCAGGGGGTCGGTGAGCGGGTCGGGGGCGCTCTCCGCCAGGTCGGTCCGCCGGTCGGTCCGCAGGTCGGTCAGATCGGTCCGCCGGTCGGCCGCCTCGGCGAGCCCGATGCCTCGCTGGAAGGCCGCCATCAGGCCCGGGTCGTGGCCGACGTGGTGCTCGGGATCCTGCGACGGCGTGGGCAGCGGACCGCCGCGCAGCTGGGGCGCGAGATGCTCCTGCGCGCGCCGCCGCGGCAACGAGGGCTTGTCCATGCTCCCGCGCACCACCCCGCCCAACGGCCCCGGCATGACGGGCTCGCCCACGGGGACACCCCGCTCGCCCGGCCGGACTCCGGGCAGCGCCTCGGCGGGGTTGGGCCGCACCTCGTGGGCCTCACGCACGGGGAGGGGGGCGGGGCGGGTGGTGCCACGGTTGGGGAGGGGGGTGTGCGCGTCGGCTTCGGGAGCTGATCTACCGTCACCTGGCCCAGGGACAGCGGCAGTTGGCCCGGTGTCGTACGCCGGGCGGGCGGAGCCGTTGGCCGTCGGCGGGCGGAGGGAGCCGTTCGTCGCCGTCGGCGGGCGGGCCGAACCGCCTGCCGCCGTCGACGAGTGGGCCGAGCCGTTCACCGTCCGCCCCCGTTGCGCCCCGGCACCAGCACCGGCACCCGCGCCCGCCCCCGTGCCGATACCGGTACCGCCGCTCGGCGGTCCGGACGGCCGCCGCGGTGTGGGTGCACTCGGCCGGCCGCCGTTCGTGGCCGTCGGCGCGGTGGGCGCGGTCGCGGGCGCGCCCGGCACCTCCCCGGGGAGCCCCGTTCCGCCCAACAGCGCCTGCGGTACCACCAGTACGGCCTGGACGCCGCCGTAGATGTTGGTCTGGAGCCGTACGTGGATGCCGTGCCGGCGGGCGAGTTGGGAGACGACGTACAGGCCGATGCGGCCGTCCTGGAGCAGGCTGGCGACGTTGACCTGGTCGGGGTCGGCCAACAGGGCGTTCATGCGGGCCTGTTCGTTGACCGGCAGGCCCAGGCCCCGGTCCTCGACCTCGACGGCGAGCCCGGAGGTGACCAGGTTGGCGCGCAGCAGTACTTGGGTGTGCGGGGCGGAGAACACGGTGGCGTTCTCGACGAGTTCGGCGAGCAGGTGGACGACGTCGGCGACGGCGTGGCCGCGCAGGGTGCCGTCGACCGGCGGTACGAGTTTGACGCGGGCGTACTGTTCGACCTCGGCGATGGCCGAGCGCAGCACCTCGCTCATGTCGACCGGGTTGCTCCACTGCCGACGGGAGACGGCCCCGCCGAGCACGGCGAGGTTCTCGGCGTGGCGGCGGATGCGGGTGGCCAGGTGGTCGACGTGGAAGAGGCCCTTGAGCAGGTCGGGGTCCTCGATCTCGTGCTCCAGCTCGTCCAGGATCGAGATCTCCCGGTGCACGAGGGACTGAAGCCGCCGCGCGAGGTTGACGAAGACCTCGACCTTCTGTTCGCTGCCCGCCTGGCTGGAGAGCTGCGCCGCCTGGACGACCGCGCCGATCGCGCCGTCGTGCGCGCGGGCCAGGTCGGCGGCGAGGAGTTCGAAGTCGTCGGCGTCGGCGGCCGGTTTCCCGCGCTGTCTGCGCTGCGGCGCGCCCTCGCCGCGGCGCAGCGCCTCGACGAGGTTGCGCAACTCGGCCTCACCGCGGGCCGCGGTCCGCCGCAGGGCACCCACCCGGTCCCGTACGGCGGTGGCGGCGCGGTCGGCGGCCACGGCGGCGATCACGATGCCCGCGACGGCCACGGCGAGGGCCCCGGTGAGCGCGGCCCACACGGTGGGGGTGGGCGGTACGCGGGTGGAGCGGACCGTGAAGAGCACGGCGGCGCAGGCGCTGAGTGCCACCGCGATCGGTGGCAGCACCGCCAGACGCAGCAGTTGGGGTCGTATCTGCGTCTCGGCCGGGGAGGGGGCGGTGCGGGCGACCGGCCGTCCGTGCCGCCCGCCCTCACGGCGGTCTGCGCGTGCGGCCGGTGCGCGAAGGTGAGACATCGGCGTCCTCGTACTGGTGCCTACTGGTTGCCTGCTGGGTGCCTGCTGGTGCGTCGGGGGCACGGGGCTCCCGCGGTCCGCGCGACTCGGGCGTACGCCATCGCGGTGCCGGGCGCCGCAGGAGCCGAAGGTTTTCGGCCCCGCACCGTCCGACGGCAACTGACAGTAGTCGGCAACCCATCATGTGCGATGGGCAGTTGACAAAGTCCTCCGGTGGGCGTCCCGCTCTGGTATGAGGGTTCGCACGGGCGACCGATATCGGCTCGGACGCGCGTTCCCTTCGGGGAAAACAACCGGTCGGTGGTGGTCAGAAGCGGTCACGAGGGGATACGAGGGATCAGCGGGAGACCCGTTGCATCCCGCATGCCGCGAACACCCGCACCGGTCGGACATGCGACCCGGGACGGCCTTTCCGTCTGCCCGGCAGCCTCGACACCTCTCCCCGGAGCATCACCGAACGTGTGGGCGGGGTGGGGGGATTCAGGACACGACCACGCCATGGGCGTACGGGCCTTGGGCGTACAGCCGCAAAAAACTCACCCGCCCCTCGGCCGAGGGGCGGGTGAGTGACGGCGTGGCGATGTCGTCGGTCGGCTCCGGGGTCAGCGCTCCCCGGCGAGGTCGAAGTCCTCCGTGGTCTCCGGCTCCGGTGCGGTGCCCGGGCCCGGGGAGCGGCGCCACGGGCGGTCGATGGGCGCCGAGACGGCCTGCCACCAGGGGTCGGAGGGGACGGTGCCCGCGGGCTCGAAGGGCTCGCCGGGCCGGGGCAGCGCCACCGCCTGCCCGGCGTCCTGGGCCGCGTCCTTCGTCCACTCCCCCGGCTCCGCCCACGCGTGCGGGGCCAGGTTGAAGGTGCCCCAGTGGATCGGCAGCAGCACCCCGTGCGGGCGGCCCTGCTGGAGGTCCAGGTGGGCGCGCACGCCCTCTTCCGGGGTCATGTGGATGTCGGGCCAGAACTCGCTGTACGCGCCGATCTGGATCATCGTGGCGTCGAACGGGCCGTGCGCGGCGCCGATGTCCTTGAAGCCGTCGAAGTAGCCGGTGTCGCCGCTGTGGTAGATCCGGTGTTCGTCGCCCACGACGGACCAGGACGCCCACAGGGTGTGCTGCGGGTTGCGCAGGCCGCGCCCGCAGAAGTGGCGGGCGGGGGTGGCCGTGAGGGTGAGGCCGCCGATCTTCGTCGACTCGTTCCAGTCCAGCTCGCGCAGCCGGGTTTCGGAGACGCCCCAGTGCTCCAGGTGGGCGCCGACGCCGAGCGGGACCGCGAACAGGGTGTCGGTGTCGGCGAGCGCCTTGATCGTGGGCAGGTCGAGGTGGTCGTAGTGGTCGTGCGAGATGACCACGACGTCCACCGGGCCGAGCGCCTGCAGCGGCACCGGCACCGGGTGGAGCCGCTTGGGGCCCGCGAAGGCGAACGGGGAACACCGCTCGCCCCACACCGGGTCGAACAGCACCCGGTGGCCGTCGATCTCGGCGAGCACGCTGGAGTGGCCCATCCAGGTCACCCGCAGGCCGCTCGCCGGGGGTTTGGCCAGGTCGGCGAGGGTGGTGGGGTGCACGGGAATCGTGCCGCCCGGGGCGCGGCGGACGCGCGCCTCCTTCTGGAGGTAGAGCTTCGCCATCTCGACGCCGGTGCCGCCGGACGGGCGGGTCCGGGTGCCCTCCGGGTTCACGAACACGCCATTGACGAAATGGGGCGATCTGCGCATGCGTGCCAGCCGCTCCCCGCTCGGATCCGCGCCGAAGGCAGCGGGCCGCAACGCACGGATCCCGGAACTCGGGGTACGGAAACCGGACACGGCACCTCCAGTAAGTCGGTCAGACATTCCATTATGGGCGCCCCCACTGACACTTCGGTCCGCGCGCGCCCACCCCCACAACGAACTCCAAGCCACAACGCTCGCCGGCCGTCTCCTCTTCCCGCTCTTCCCGCCCGCTCCACCGCCCCGCGCCGAAGACCGCGCGGCCCGCGATGTCACATCCGCGCCGCCCAGTCCGTCGTACCCGTGCAGGCACCCACACGACCCACCCGGAGGTGGCCCCATGGCCCGCGTCTCCCTCACCCCCCCGCCGCACGCTCTTCTACCGCTTCGTGGAGTGGTACTCGAAGCGGACGTACGGCAAGGTCCTCGATCCCGGCAAGGCGCTCGCCCACCAGCCGCGCGTGCTCCGCTCCCACCTCGGGTTCGAGCGGTCGCCGGCGAAGTGTGACCGGCTCGACCCGACGCTGAGGGCGCCGGCCGGGAACAGGGCGTGGCCCACGCGAAGCCGCTGGACGTCCCGGTGTGGCGGGACAGCGCGGTCCACTCGCCGCTGGAGCGGGACGTGCTGGCGTACGCCGAGGCCGTGACCGCCACCCCGCCGGCTGTCGAGGACGCGCTCGCCGCCCGGCTCCGCGCGGCGCTGGGCGAGCCCGCCTTCGTGGAGCTGACGGCCATGGTCGCCGTCGAGAACCTGCGCTCGCGCATCAACTCGGCGCCGGGGCCGACCAGTCAGGGCTTCAAGGACACCTGTACGGTACCGGGTACGACGACTGCGGTACCGGGCGCGACGACGGCACCGTCCGCCCCGGCCACCGCGCCCCGCACCACCACCACGACGTAGCCGACGCGTCCCGGGCGTCCCCGTCTCCCCGCTGAACCACCATTCAGTAAAGTCGCCCCATGACGACGCCCGTGGCCACTCCTGGGAACTCTCCCCTCCTCTCCCTCACCTGGACCGATCCCGTCACCGGCTGTCCCGGCTTCCTGGTGGTCGACCGGCTGGTGCGGGGTGTCGCCAGCGGCGGGCTGCGGATGCGGCCGGGGTGCACCCTGGAGGAGGTCACCGGGCTCGCCCGCGGCATGACCGTGAAGGAGGCGCTGCACTACGACCCGAGCGCCCGCTACGTCCCGCTCGGCGGCGCCAAGGGCGGCATCGACTGCGATCCGCGCGCACCGGAGGCGTACGGCGTGCTCGTCCGGTATCTGACGGCCGTGCGGCCGTACGTCGAGAGCTGCTGGACGACCGGTGAGGACCTGGGGCTGAGCCAGGACGTGGTGGACCGGGCCGCCGCCGAGGCGGGGCTCGTCTCCACCGTGCAGGCCGTGTATCCGCTGCTCGACGACGAAGGGGCCGCCCGGCGGCGGCTGGCGGACGCGTTCGCCGTGCGGGCCGACGGGATCGGGCTCGACGCGCTGGTCGGGGGGCTCGGCGTGGCCGAGTCGCTGCTCACGGCGCTGGACCGGAGCGGGACGCCGTACGTCGGCACCCGGGTCGCCGTGCAGGGGCTGGGCACCATGGGTGGCGCCACGGCCCGTTTCCTGGTCCGCGCCGGGCTCACCGTCGTCGCCGTGGCCGACGTCAAGGGCACGATCGTCAATCCGGCCGGGCTCGACGTCGAGGCGCTGCTCGCTGCCCGGGACGCGTACGGCACCGTCGACCGCGCCGCCCTGCGCTCCGGCGACCGCGAGGTGGGCGGCGACGCCTGTCTGGCGGCGGACGCGGAGGTGCTGGTCCCGGCCGCCGTCTCGTACGCCGTCGACGGCACCAACCAGCAGCGTATCCGGGCCCGTTGGGTGGTCGAGGCGGCCAACATGCCCGTCACCCCGGCCGCCGAGGGGCAGTTGGCCGCCCGTGGGGTGACCGTGCTGCCGGACGTGGTGGTCAACTCGGCGACGAACGCCTGGTGGTGGTGGACCCTGTTCGGCGACATCGGCGCCGACCCGGACGAGGCGTTCGCGCACGTACGGCGTTCGATGCGCGCCCTGACGGACCAGGTGCTCGACCGGGCGGCCACGGACGGGACCACGCCGCGGGCCGCCGCGCACGCGCTCGCCGCCGACCGACTGCCGGTGATCGCACGGCGGTTCGGCGCGTAACCACGTGCCCGGCGGCCCCGCCGGTCCCGGGATTCGGAAATCCCGCCGGTCCGGCCGGTCCGGAAATGGGCGTATTCCGCGCAGGATCTCCCATGCTCCGCCACTGACCGACCGATTCCGGCATGGACTGACCGATTCCGGCGGCTGGACGCCGGACAACCGGCTCCGGACAATGGGGCAGGACACATCGGCCCCTGGGAGCAGTCGTGCCACGCGGTGAACGCCCGCTGGAGGACGACGGCGGCGAACTGACGCGTTTCGCGGCCGACCTGCGGCGATTACGGGAGAAGGCGGGAAGCCCGCCGTACCGCCGACTGGCCGCCACCGCCCACTACTCGGTGTCGACGCTGGCCGACGCCGCCGGCGGCCGGCGGCTGCCCAGCCTCCCGGTCACCCTCGCCTACGTACGGGCCTGCGGCGCGGAACCCGGGCCCTGGGAGACCCGCTGGCACGAGCTGAGCGCGCTGCTGAGCGCCACCGACGCCGTCGAGGACCCGGACCCGGGGGCCGGCGAGCACGAGTGGCGCGGGCCCTACGCGGGGCTGGCGCCGTTCCAGCCCGAGGACGCCGGATGGTTCTTCGGCCGCGAACAGCTCACCGAGGACCTCCTCTCCCTCGTCCGCGCCCGCCGGTTCCTCGCCGTGTTCGGCCCGTCCGGATCGGGGAAGTCCTCGCTGCTGCGGGCCGGTCTGCTGCCCCGCGTCCGGGACACCGCACCGGGCGGGCCCACCGTGCTGTTCGCCCCGGGCGCCCACCCGCTCCAGGAGTGCGCCGCCCGGCTGGCCGCCGTCGTCGGCGGCTCGGCCACCGCCCTGCACCAGGAGCTCACCACTCAGCCGCAGGCCCTGCACCTGACCGTGCTCAAGGCGCTCGCCGACCGGCCGCCCGACGCCGAACTGCTCGTCGTGGTCGACCAGTTCGAGGAGATCTTCACCCTGTGCCCCGACGAGCGGGAGCGCACCGGGTTCATCACCGCGCTGCTCACCGCGGCCCGCGCCGCCAACAGCCGTACCCGCGTCGTCCTGGGCGTACGGGCCGACTTCTACGACCGCTGCGCCCGCCACCTCGACCTGGTCGAGGCGCTGCGCGACGCCCAGGTGCTGGTGGGGCCGATGACCACCGAGGAACTGCGGCGGGCGATCAGCAAGCCCGCCGCGCGCGCCGACTGCGCCGTCGAAGGGGCGCTGCTGGCCCGGGTCATCGCCGACGCCACCGGCCAGACCATGGCGCTGCCGCTGGTCTCGCACGCGCTGCGCGAGACCTGGCGCCGCCGCCGCGGGGCCGCCCTCACCCTGTCCGGCTACGAGGCGACGGGCGGCATCCGGCACGCCCTGGCCCAGAGCGCCGAAACCCTCTACGCCGACCTGAGCGAGGGACAGCGGCGCCTGGCCCGTACCGTCTTCCTGCGGCTGACCGCGTTGGGCGAGCGCTCCCACGTCACCAAGCGCCGGCTGGCCCGTACCGACCTCGACGCCCTGGGCGGTGACCCCGACGGCCTGCGGACCCTGCTGGACGCGCTGGCCGGGGCCCGGCTGGTCACCCTGGACACCGACACCGTGGAACTCACCCACGAGGCGCTGCTGCACGCCTGGCCCCGGCTGCGCGACTGGATCGAGGACGACCGCGCCGGTCTGCTGCTGCACCAGCAGCTCTCCCAGGCGGCGGACGCCTGGGAGCGGGAGGGCCGCGACCCGGGGGCGCTGTACCGGGGCACCCGGCTCGCCGCGGCCGAGGAGTTCCGCGCCGGCCCGGACAGCGTACTGACGCCGCTGGAAGGGGACTTCCTCGCCGCCGGCACCGCCGCCCGCGACCACGAACGCCGCGCCGAACTGCGCACCACCCGACGCCTGCGCCGGCTCACCGCCACCCTGTCCGTCCTGCTGGTCCTCGCCCTGACCAGCGTCCTGATCGCCTGGGACCAGTACCGGACGAGCGAGAGCCGACGGCGTGCGGCCGTCGCCGAACAGCGCACCACCCTGTCCCGGCAGCTCGCCGCCCAGGCCACCACCCTGCTGCCCCGCCAGCCGGACCTCGCCGCGCTCCTGGCCGTCTACGCCTACCGGATCCGCCCCACCTCCGAGGCCACCACCAGCCTCTTCGCCGCGGCCGCCACCCCGCTCCAACGCCGGCTGCCCGGCGGGAGCGGCCCGACGAAGTCCGTGGCGTTCAGCCCCGACGGCCGCACCGTGGCGGGCACCGGCGAGGACGGGCGGATACGGCTGTGGAACACCGCCACCGGCACGCTCCGCGCCACGCTGAACGAGGGGCGCGCGGCCGTGGCCCCGGTGGCGTTCAGCCCCGACGGCCGCACCCTGGCCGGTGGCGGCGCGGACGGCACCGTACGCCTGTGGAACACCGCCACCGGCGCTCCGCGCACGTCACCCGCTCGCCCGGGCGGCGCCGTGACCGCGCTGGCCTTCGGCCAGGACGGCCGCGCCCTGGCCGTCGGCGGCACCGACGGAACCGTCCGGCTGCTCGACGCGCGCACGGGCGCCCGACGGGCCGAGTTGGCCGGCCACGGCCGCGGTACCGGTGGCCCGGTGGCATCCGTGGCCTTCAGCCCCGACGGGCGCACGCTGGCCGCGGGCGGCCCGGACGGGGCCGTGCTGTGGGACACCGCCACCGGAGGGGCGCGCCCGGAACCGGGCGGCAGGCAGGGTCCCGTGCGCGCGGTGGCCTTCAGCCCCGACGGGCGCACCCTGGCGGGCGCCGGGCAGGACGGCACCCAGTTGTGGGACACCGCCACCGGACGGGTGCGCGTCACGCTGACCGGACACCGGGGAGCCGTCGAGTCCGTGGCCTTCAGCCCCGACGGGCGGGCGGTCGTCAGCACCGGACGGGACGGCACCGTCCTGCTGTCGGACACCGCCGACGGCCTGCTGCGCGCGGTGCTGGGCGTGGACCTGGGCACCATGTGGTCGGTGGCGTACAGCCCGGACGGCAGCACCGTCGTCGGCGGCGGCCAGGACGGGGCCGTGTGGCTGTGGAACGTGTCCACCGGCAAGACCCGCGTCACCGTGCCCACCGCCGAGGACGCCCTGACGTCGGTGGCGTTCGCCCCGGACGGCCGCACGGTGGCCACGGGCGGCCGGGACGGCTCCGTACGGCTGTGGGACGCGGCCACCGGACGGGCCCGGGGCCGGCTGACGGGGCCGCACCGGCCCGTCGCGGCACTGGCGTTCGCTTCCGACGGCCGCACGCTCCGGGGCGTCGGCGACGACGGGTCGGTGTGGTCGTGGGACACGGCCACCGGGCGCTCCCGCAAGCTCCTGGCACTGGCCGGGCCGGCCCCGGCCGTGGTGGCCTTCGGCCCGGACGGGCGCACCCTGGCCGGTGCCGGCGCGGACGGGCGGATACGGCTGTGGGACGCCACGACGGGAGCGCTCCGTACCGTCCTGCGGGGGCCCCGGCACGCGGTGTCGTCCCTGGCGTTCAGCCCCGACGGCCGCACCCTCGCCGGCGGCGGACCGGACGGCGTCATCCGGCTGTGGGACGTCCGCTCCGGCACGCCGGGTGCCACCTGGGCCGACGGCACCCCCGTGCGGTCGGTGGCCTTCAGTCCGGACGGGCGCACCCTGGCCGGCGGTGACCGGGACGGGCGGGTACGGCTGTGGGACACCGCCGCGGGGGCGCCGCGTACCGTCCTGCAAGGCCCCCGGCAACCGGTGACCTCCCTGGCGTTCAGCCCCGACGGGCACGTCCTCGCCGACGGCGGGCAGGACGGCACCATGCGGCTGTGGGCGCCGCTCGTGAACGCCGCCGAAGCCATCGGCACGATCTGCCGGGCCGTCCGGCGGGACCTCAGCACGGCCGAACGCACCCGCTACCTGCACGACCACCACGGCCAGGCACCGCGAAACGCCTGCCCGGACTGACCCCCGCCCCGGCTGCCCGCTCCCGTTCCCCGCCCGACGCGTTGTCCGACGGTTGTTGTCCGGTGGCCGGTCCCCGAAACCGGACAATCCGTTCCCGGTAGACCGGTGGCAGCGAGGGGTCGCGACGGCGACTCCGCGGCCGTACCGGGACCGAAGGAGCCTGCCCCGATCATGACGATCCTGCGGACCACGTCCAGCACGACCACCTCCCCGGGCGACGAACCGCCGCACTCCCGGCTGCGGTTCTGGCGCTCGCCCGCCGGCCAGCCGCGCTGGGCCCGCCCCGCGCTGCTGGGCGTCGCCGCCCTCGCCGCGCTGCTCTACGCCTGGAACATCACCAGCAGCGGCTACGCCCTCTACTACTCCCTGGCCGCCCGCAGCATGTCGGTGAGCTGGAAGGCGTTCCTGTTCACCAGCCTCGATCCGGCGTCCACCATCACCCTGGACAAGATCGGCGGCTTCCTGTGGCCCCAGGCCCTCTCCGCCCGGGTCTTCGGCTTCCACGCCTGGTCGCTGACCCTGCCCCAGTGCGTCATGGGTGTGATCACCGTCCTCGTGCTGTACCGGGTGGTCCGCCGCTGGCAGGGGCCGGCCGCCGGGCTGCTGGCCGCCGGACTGCTCGCGCTCACCCCCGTCCTGGCCTCGCTGTTCGGGCACGCGATGGAGGACGGCGCGCTGGTCATGTGCCTGGTGCTGGCCGCCGACCAGTACCAGAGGGCGGTCGCCACCGCCCGGCTGCGGTCGCTGCTGCTGAGCGGTCTGTGGATCGGGCTGGGCTTCCAGGCGAAGATGATGGCGGCCTGGATCGTCGTACCGGCGCTCCTCGTCGGCTACCTCGTCGCGGCCCCGGTACGACTGCGGCGGCGGCTGGGGCAGTTGGCGGTGGCCGGCGTGGTGCTGTTCGCGGTGTCGCTGTCGTGGGTGGCACTGATGACCTTCACCCCGAAGGCCGACCGCCCCTACGCCGACGGCTCGACGAACAACAGCGCCTTCGCCATGGTCTTCGGCTACAACGGCTTCAACCGGATCCATCCCGGGCTGGTCAAGGGCGCGATCCCGGTGTTCGACGGCGGAACCGGGAACGGGAGCACCGGGGGAAGCGGGGAGGGCGCCGGGAGCGGGGGCGGGCGGCGCGCGATGCGCACACGAGGCCGCGCGAGGGCCGGGGTGGCGGCGGTCAGATGCAGGACGACGCCCACGTTGGGCACGGCCT
>LJCV01000314.1 GCA_001298575.1 Actinobacteria bacterium OK074 | reverse complement strand
CCACGCCCCACGGCCCCCGAAGCATTCCGGACCCCGCCCCTCCCCTTCCCGCATAGTTCGGCATCGGCGAACCAATGTCGAACAACACCCCCTCCTTCTAACGTCGTTGGAAGAACACCCCCCACCCCTCCCCTCTCCCTGCCGGACGACGGACAGCGGACAGCGGACAGCGGACGACCGACGGACGGACGCCGGTCGGCACCACCTCCCGGAGGACCCGCCATGCCCTTACGCATGCACTTCACCCCCGACGACCTCGGCCGGGCCCGGCTCGCGCAGGCTCCCGATCCCATGTGGGAGGCCCTGCTCAGCATGCACATGTTGCAGACCCGGGACGCGCGGAGTGTCTTCGGTGGGTGGCGGCGGGCCGCGTTACGTGGGCTGGAGCCGCGTGCGCGGCGGGTGTTGTGGCTGGCGCCGCCCACCGGGTACTCGCCGGACTTCCTCACGCCCGCCGCCGGTGAGGGCGGGCTGGAGTCCGGTATCGCCGCGCTACTCGCCACGCCGCGGCGGCGGTTGCGGCAGGATCTCACCGAACTCGCCCGTGGTGGGCGGCGGTTGCCGTCGTGGGTGCGGCCGTTGGCGGACGGGGAGCGGGACGCCGTCCAAGGACTCTCCGACGGCGTACGGGACTACTTCCGTACGGCCGTGGAGCCGTACTGGCCGCGTATCCGCAGCCGGTTCGAGGCCGAACGGACCTTTCTCGCGCGGAAGTTGGCCGCCGGCGGGGTCTCCTTGCTGTTGAAGAGCCTGCATCCCCGGCTGGTCTGGGAGCCGCCGGTGCTCAGTGTGCACGGGCCGCTCGGTGAACGCGATCTGTATCTCGACGGGCGTGGGGTTCTCCTGCTCCCGTCCTGTTTCTGTTGGGGCGCGCCCACCGTGCTCAGAGACCCGACGCTGCCGCCCGTCGTCGTCTACCCGCTGGCCCACGACACCGTCGCCCTCGCCCCGGCGCAACACGTCCTCGGCCGTGACTGCCGTGGGCCCAACCCGTCGCTGGAGTCGCTGCTCGGGCGTACCCGGGCCGCCGTCCTCTCCGGCGCCGTCGACGGCCGTACGACCACCGGGCTCGCCCGCGCCGCCGGCGTCTCCCCCGCCACCGCCAGCCACCACGCGACCGTCCTGCGCGACGCCGGGCTGCTCATCACCCGCCGCATGGGCTCCGCCGTCCTGCACGTCACCACCCCGCTGGGGCACGCCCTGCTGAGCGGGGAGTCCGGCGTCAGCCTCGGATCCCGCCGATGATCTTCACCCTGTCCCGATCCTGCCCATGCGGGTCGTCCGGGTCGTCCGGGTCGTCCGTTTGGCCATACCTGCCCCGCCCTTCGCCGCCTTCTCCGGCCAAGTGGCCGAGGTCGCCGCCCCCTCCGCTCCGCGAGAGTTGGGGCAGGTCGGGGGCGGCGCCGCTGTGGGTCACTGTGGCGCCGTCCCCGGCCGCCCAACCCGACCCACCATCGCAGAACTCCGGGAGCACCCATGCGCCACCACCAACGCCTCGCCGTCGCCGCCGGTGTCGGGCTCATCGCCGCGGCCGCGTTGCCGATCGACGCCGCGCACGCGATCAGCGGCGGTACGGCCGTCAGGTCCGCGCCCTGGGCCGTACAGGTCTACGGCGACGGGCAGTTCGCGTGCACGGGCACCATGCTCAACGACCGGTGGGTGCTCACCGCCTACCACTGCTACCTCGACGACCCCGGCAAGATGTCGGTGCGCATCGGCTCCGTCCGCTACGGGCACGGTGTCAAGGTCGACGTGACGAAGATCCGGCACCTCAACACGGACGGGGTCGACGACGTGGCTCTGTTCAAGCTCGCCAAGCCCGTTCACGCTCCGCACGTCAAGCTCGCCGACGCCGATCCGCCCAAGGGTGCCGTCATCGACATCTACGGGTACGGCTCCACCGGCCCGAAGCCGAAGAACCTCCGCAAGGCCACCAACCGGGTGACCGCCATCAAGCACGACGACATCATCGGGCGTGCCATCTGGTCCAAGAAGCTCAACGGCGGTGACGAGCCCGGCGATTCGGGCGGTCCCGCCTTCTACAAGGGCCGCGAGGTCGGTGTCCTCTTCGGTCCGGACGAGCACAGCAGCGTCGCCTCGCACCGCGCCTGGATCCGGCGGGTCACCGGGGCGTGAGTCCTTCCGGCTCCTCCGGCCCTTCCAGCCCCTACGACGGCGGCACCGCCGACCCCACCGTCGTACGCCACAACTCCGCCGCCTCCGCCGCCACTCCGGGCACGGCGAGCAGCAACGGCTCGTCGTACCGCGGGAGTTCGGGCAGCGCCACCGCGCCCGCCTCCACCGCGATCAGCAGCGCCGGCAGGCCGTCCACCGGGTGGAACTCGCCGATGCCCGCCGCCGAGGCGCGGCCCGCGGCAACCTGGGCCAGGGACAGGGCCGTTGAGCCCATCACGCGTACCGTGCAGTGGCGGTCGGCCAGCTCCGACAGCAGACTGTCCATGCCGGGCCAGTGTGCGTGTGCCGCCCACTCCGTCATGAAGACGTGCCCCGTCAGGGTGGCGTGGGCCGCGGCGCGGATGGGGACGCCGTTCAGGTGCGCCCCCATCCCCCGTGCCGCCGTGAAGAGTTCGCGGCGCCAGGGGTCCGCCACCACGCCCACCAGCGGGGTGCCGTCCGGTTCCGCGAGGCCCAGCGAGAAGGAGCACCAGCCAAGTCCGTGCGCGTAGTTGGTCGTTCCGTCCACCGGGTCGATCAACCAGTGCGGGGCCCCCGAGGCACCTTCCTCGACGCCGTACTCCTCGCCGTCGATGCCGTGCTCGGGGAACTCCCGGCGCAGCACCGCCCGTACGTGCGCCTCGACCTCCTCGTCGGTGTCCGTGACGATGTCCGCGGGGCTCGCCTTCTCGCGAACCGGCCCCGCCGCGCCCGCGTTTCCGTTGCGGATCGTCTCCGCCGCCCACTCGGCCAGCTCCACGGCCACCCGCAGAGCACCGTTCAGGTCATACTCCGTCACAGCTCTTCACCACCCCGGCCACGTCGTTGCTGATGATCGCGTCCACACCCCAGGAGAGCAACTCCGCACGCCGGTCCGCGTCGTCGACCGTCCAGCAGCTCACCCGCAGGCCCCTGGCATGCCACTGCGCCACCGACTCCGCGTCCAGGAAGCGGTGTTCGGGGTTGAAGTACGTCGGGCGTACGGCCACGAGCACGTCCTCGGACGGCGGCTGCTCGCCGTACCAGCTGAGGAAGAGCGTGATGTCCTCGTCGCGCTCCCGCACCGCCGCCATCGCCTCCGCCCCGCCGCAGAACATCGCCAATGAGCCGTGCGGCCCGGCCAGTTCCGCGTGCGCCGCCGTCGCCACCGCCGGGTCTCCGGTGTCCAGGAGCAGCGGGACTCCGGCCGCGACCGCCAGTGCCTCCGCGAGAGTTGGGATCTCGGGGACCAGCGTCCGCAGCTGCGTCAGCGTCAGGTCCGCCAACGCCTCCTCGCGGGCCCACAGGCGGCTCAGGTCGTCGTCGTGGTGGAGGACGACGACGCCGTCGGCCGTGCGTCGTAGGTCCACCTCGATCGCGCCGGGGCCCGCAACAGCCGCCCGCTGTATGGCATCCAGGGTGTTCTCCACCGCCGCCCGGGGGTCGCCCCGGTGCGCCACCGCCAGGCGGCGGGGTCCGTTCGCGCTCATGCCGCCTCCGCCACGGCCGCGGGCACCGGCTCGGCCGTCGCGTACGACAGCGCCCGCCCGACCGTCACCCGTACCGTCGCGCCGCGCGCCGGTGCCGTCGTGCCCGAGAGGTAGGCGCGCAGGCGCGGGCCGTCGGGGTCCACGGCGACCACGACCTCCGTGAAGTGGCCGCGGGGCAGCACCTTTTCGACCCGGGCCGCGACTCCGGCATCGACTCCCGCATCGGTATCGGTATCGGTATCGGTGTCGGGAGTGAGCCTTACTTCCTCCGGCCGGATGCCCACCGTCACGCCAGGCCCCGACGGTCCCACCAACTCATCGCACGGCAGCACCACTTGGCCGACCCGAACCGCGCCGGGCGCGGCGACCGCGTCGTCCAGGCGGTTGAGGCTGCCGACGAACTCGGCGGTGAACAGGGTGGCCGGGGTGCGGTACAGCTCGTCCGGGGCCGCGTACTGCTCGATGCGGCCACCGTTCATGACCGCGATGCGGTCGGCGACGCTGAGGGCCTCGTCCTGGTCGTGCGTGACGAACAGGGTGGTGATGCCCAGGCGTTGCTGGATGTCGCGGATCTCCTCGCGGACCCGTTCGCGCAGCTTGGCGTCCAGGTTCGACAACGGCTCGTCCAGCAGGAGGAGTTGGGGTTGCAACGCCAACGCCCGCGCCAGCGCGGTGCGTTGCTGTTCGCCGCCGGAGATGTGGGCCGGGCGGCTGTCCGCGTGGTGGGTCAGGCCGACCAGCTCCAGCGCCTCGGTGACCCGGCGGTCGGCCTCGGCGCGCGGCACCTTGTGCATCTTCAGGCCGAAGCCGATGTTCTGACGAACCGTCATGTGCGGCCACAGGGCGTAGTTCTGGAACACCATGGCCGTCGGGCGGGCCTCCGGCGGTACGGCGGCGTAGTCGGTGCCGCCGATCTCGACCCGGCCCGCGTCCGGCGTCAGGAACCCGGCCGCCATCCGCAACGTCGTGGTCTTGCCGCAGCCCGAGGGGCCCAACAGGCAGACCATCTCCCCGGGTTCGACCCGCAGGTCCAGGCCCCAGACGACCGTACGGCCGCCGAGCGTCTTCGTCAGACCGGACAGCACGAGTCCGGCGGGGGCCGTACGGCCATGGCCGTGCGCGGCGGCCTTCGGACCTCCGGCCGTGTCAACAGCGTTACCACTCACCGCAGTTGGAACCCTTCCGCGAGGTGCCCGCCCATGATGTGTTTCCGCACGCCGAGCATCAGCAGCACGGAGGGGATGGACAGGAGCAGGGAGAAGACCGCGGCGACGCCCTCGGGGTAGTTGGTGACCATGCTGTACATCGCGGTGGGCATGGTGGTGTAGGTGGGCGCGCCGACCAGCAGGGTGCCCTGGGCCTCGTCGAACGCGGCCAGGAACGACATGATCAGCGCGACCAGGATGCCGGGGCGGGCCAGCGGCAGGGTGATCCGCCAGAAGACGGTCAGCGGGCTCGCGCCCGCGTCCCGGGCGGCCTCCTCCAGGCTCCTCGGCACCGCGGCGAACGCCGCCGCGGGCAGCCAGGTCATGAAGACGACCGTGCCCAGGAGCTGGACGATCACCACGCCCCAGAACGTCGTCATCAGGTTCAGCGTGTAGAAGAGCGACGCCATCGCCGCGTACAGGCCGATCTTCGGGAAAGCGTTTACGGAAAACAGCGCCACCAGGAAGAAGCGGCGCCCGGGGAACTCGCAGCGGGCGAAGGCGTACGCCGCGGGCAGGCAGATCGCGGCCGAGAGCAGGGTCGCCACCGGCGCGAAGACGAAGCTCCAGCGCACCGCCGCGACCAGGTCCGGGTTGTCGGCGACCTCGTGCCACCAGCGCAGCGTCCAGCCCTGCGGGAGCAGATCCGGGTAGCGCCAGGTGTCCGCGAAGGCGTGCGGGAGCAGCCACAGCAGCGGGCCGAGGATGAACAGCGCGAGCAGGGCGGCCAATGCGGTGGTGCCAACGCGGGCGGCAACTCGTCGCACTACGGCGGCTGTTGCGCGCTGCCGGTCGGCAACCTGCTTGGGCAGAGAGGTCGTTGTCACTGCGTACCGCCTCTCGCCGCGTCGCGTGCCTGGCGGACGTTGGACCGTACGTACGCCACGCCCACCACGGAGGCGAGGGCGAAGACGACCACGGCGATCACCAGGGACTGCTGCGGCTGGTTGAACGACTGGAAGGCGTTGGCGAGTTGGACGCCGAGCATGGTGGGCGCGGTCGGTCCGACCAGGTAGGGCACGGTGAAGCTGCCGAGCACCGCGATGGAGGTGAAGGTGGCGGTGATGACCGCGGGCACCTTCGTCATCGGCAGCAGGATCCGCAGCACCACCTGCGCGGGTCCGGCCCCGGCGTCCCGCGCGGCCTCGATCAGCGCGTCCGGCACGGCGGCCAGGCCCGAGGTCAACATCAGTACGGCGAAGGGGAGGTTGGTCCACACCTGGCCGACGATCACGCCCCACGTGGTGTAGCTCAGCCGCGGCGCCGAACCCCAACCCAGCGTGTGCGCAAGGGTGGTGAGGGCGCCGTCACCGGCGTAGAAGGTGAGGATCGCGTACGAGCCGATGACCGCGGGCAGGAACAGCGGGGTCACGGCGAGCGCGGTGACCAGGCGGGCCACGCGGCCACCGTGCAGGCGGGCGTACAGCGCGACGGCCAGGGCGAGCGCGAAGACGACGACCACGCTCGACACCGTCACCTCGACCGTGACGACGAGGCTGCGCAAGAAGGAGTCGCTGGTCAGGACCGTGCGGTAGGCCGCGAGCGTGCCCCACCAGTGGTCGGCTGCGTACTGGTGCAGGCCGATGGAGGCGACGACGGAGTTCAGCCCGCCGAAGTGGCCGAGGGTGTACAGCACCCCGGAGACGACCGGGATACCGACGAACACGGCGACGACGAGGAGGGGTGGCAGGACCAGGAGTCCGCCCGCGCGGGCCGGGACCCCGGCCCGCCGGCGCGGGCGCAGCCGCGCACCCGCACCGGGCTGCGCAACCGCACCGGACTCCGCGCCCGCGCCGCCCGCCGAACTGCCGGACGGCACACCGGTCTTCGCACCCCCGGCCGTCGTACCCCCAGTCGTCGTACCTCCGGCCGCCGCGCCCCCGGCCGTGCTGGACGAAGTCACTGACCCGGAACCTTCTGCTGCCACAGGTTGTTCATGTCGCTGCCGGTCTGGCCGGAGTAACCGGCGCGCAGGTGGCTGACGTCGACGCCGTTGAACTGGGCGACCGTCTTCGCGGGCAGTTCGCTGGTCGGGATGACCGGGTAGGCGCCCAACTGCCTGACGATCGCGTCCTGCTGACTGGCCTTCAGGAAGAAGTCGGCGAGCTTGAGCGCGGCCGTCTGCTTCTTGCCCGCCTTGAGGATGCCGAGGTAGGAGGCGCCGCCGGTGAACGTCGGGTCCGAGATCTGGGTGAACTTGATGTTCTTGCCGAAGGTGCCGTTCTGGATGCTGGACAGGTACTGGTCCGACCAGACCGGCGCGGCCTCGATCTGTCCCTTGGCGAGCAGGTCCTGTACGGCCTGGTTGCCGTTGGGGTAGACGCCCTTGCCGTAGACGTACTTGTTGAGCGCCTTCAACTCCTTGAAGCCCGGGTCCCACTTGGACTCGAGAGACGCGTCGTAACCGGTCTGGAAAGTTTTCAGCGTCTTCGCGTCGAGGTGCCGGTCGAGCGTCGTCTCGACGAAGGAACCGCCGGAGCCGCCGGTCGCCGGACTGTTGTACGCGAACGCGCCCGGGTTGGCCTTGATCCAGGTGACCAGGTCGTCGTACGTCTTCGGCGGGGTCTTCACCTTCGTCGCGTCGTACGCCAGGATCACCGACGAACCCCGGTACGGCACCGCGGAGTTGTCGACCGGGCCGAGCAGGGCGGGGTCGACCTCCTTGAGGCCGGGGACGTTCTTCGTCGACACCTTGGTGAGCAGGCCGGCGGTGGCCGCGTTCAGGGTGACGGACGACTCCATGATGTCGTAGCCCGGGTCGCGGCCGGTCTTGGCGGCCGCCTGGAGCTTGGCGAGGGTCGCGGCGTCGGCGGTGCCGTGCGCGGAGAAGACGACCTTGACCTTGTAGCCGGGGTTGGCCTTCTCGAAGGCGGGGACAACGATGTCGTCCCACAGCTTCTGGATGTTCGTGTCGCCGCTGACGTACGCGGTGAGGCTGTGCGAGGCGGCCCCGCCGGTCGACGCGGACGAGGACGACGAGCAGGCGGACGCGGTCACGGCGAGCGCGGCGGCGCACAGCAGCGCGCCGGTGGTCCGCACGGCGGCGGGCCGGAGGGGGGTCAAGGGTGTCCAGGGTGTCCGGATGGACATGGTGGTGCTCCGGGCGATCAGGGGGAGTGGTCCGTTCGCCGCACGATAGGCAGGCACCCCCATGCGGTCCGGGAACGCCCAGGTGAACGCCAACTTTTTTCGGGGAGACTTTTCGGGGGGACGGTTTGGGCGGAGATGTCGGGTCGGTCGCGCACGGGGAGTAACGGTGGGAAACCGGTAAGGAAACCGGCGGGGAAACCCGCAGGGAAACCCGTTACAGAAATCCGTTACAGAAACTCGTCAGAGGCCAGAGGCCAGAGGCCAGAGGTCAGAGACCGAGGTCGCCCAGGAAGGCGGCCATCGCCGCGTGCAGCTCCCCCGGCCGGTCCAGATGCACGTCGTGGCCGGCGTCCGGGACGACGGTGAACTCCGTCGCCGGAGCCGCCGCCGGACGACGGTCGCGCATCTCCTCGAACTCCCGCACCCGCATGGTGCCGCGCGCGCCGCGCACGACGAGGGTGGGGCAGCACAGCCGTTCCCAGTCGGCCCAGTAGGAGGTGGTGGCCAACTCGGCGACGGCGGCGACCATGGCGTCCCGGTCGACCTTGGGGTACCACCCGTCGGACCGCCGCTCCAGGTTCCCCGCCCAGGCCGGGTGCCCGAAGAACTCCGTTGCCCGGGAGGGCTCTTCGAAGGGGACCGGCCACCCGTCCACCCAACTCCCGATCTCCGCAGGGAGGTTGGGGTTCTGCTTCTCCCCGTCCGGCCCCGCCTCGACGAGCACGAGAGCACGCACGAGGTCCGGCCGGGCGGCGGCGGTGAGCAACGCGGTGTGACCGCCCAACGACTGCCCCACCAGCACGACTTGAGGAAGCGTCAGCTGCTCGACCACGGCCACCGCGTCCCGCACGCACGCCGCCCTCGTCATGTCGCCGGGACGCCGGGTGCTGTCACCGTGCCCCCGCGCGTCGTACGACAGCACGCGGTGCCCGTCGGCGAGGAGCAGCTCCGCGACCTCGTCCCACTCGCCCCGGTGTCCGGCCAGGCCGTGCAGGAGGAGGAGTGGGGTGGAGGTCCGCGGCTGCGCCGGGGTGTGCTCGCGGACGGCGAGGAGGACACCGTCGGCGGTCGTCACGGAAAACGACCGCGAGGCGCACAACCCCGACTCGTACGACCGAGACGCGCACGCCCCCGGCTCGCACGACGCCGGATCGCACGACCTCTGCTCGCACGACCCCGACTCCTCACCACCACACACGTGGACTCCCCTGCATACCCCCAGGATCACACCCGCCGACCGACCCCACCGCCCCGACCCCACCCCCCACCGGAGTTAGCCTCGGACGACACCGGTTACGTATCAGGAGGCACCGCATGGCGAAGGTCCCTACGGCAGTGGTCGCGGCGAGTGGGCTCGTCGGTGGGTACGGCGTGGCCCGCTGGACGAAGAAGCGGCAGCTCGGCGGGGTCGGGCTGGCGGTCGCGGGAGCGACGGCGGCGCAGCGGTGGCGCCACCAGGCGGGCAACGTCGCCGCCGGGGCGCTCACCACGGCGTACGTGGCCGCGTTCGCCGGCTCGCACCCCCTCTCGAAGAAGGTGGGCGCCTGGCCGTCGGTGTTCGGCGTGGCCGGGGCGGTCGCACTGGCGTCGTGGGCGGTCGCCGACCGCCGCGGATAGCCGAAAACGACAGCGGTCACCAACCACAGGGGGCGCTACGGTCGCCGACCGCAGGTGGCACTACGGTCGCCGACCGCAGTGGGCAGGCCGCAGGGGGCAGGCCGCAGAGGCAACCCGTCACACCACCACACCCCCCACCCCCCACCCCCCCTCCCGCACCCCCACCAGCGTCACGGTCACCCCACCCCGTACCGCTTCCCCCAGTACCCCGGTCACCGCCTCCGTCAGGGCGTGGATCAACTGGGCGGGCGCGTCCGGGAGTTGGGGATGGGTCAGGGCGCGCTCGCGCAGGTTCAGGGTGACGACCGGGGCCGCCGGGCCGTCACCCACCGGCTTGCCGCCCACCCCCCCCCGCCCGCGCGGGACACCGAACAGTTCCACGACGGCCACCCCTCGCGCCCACTCCCCCAGCACCTCGGCGACGCCGTCCGTCAGGGCGCGAACGAGTTCGGCCTCGACCTTGCCGTCCAGGTCCTCCTCGGGCATGTGGACCATGAAGTGCGGCATGGCAGCCCCTCCCGGAAACCTTTAAGAACAAAGCATCTTTACAAGCAAAGCTATTTTCGGAGCAGCCAGGTGTCAACCAACGAGCCCGACGCGTCCCTCGACGACTCCATCCGCGCCCTGCTCCTCCTGCTGCCCCGCATGGTCGGCCGGGCCAAACGCATCCCCGTGCCCGAGGAGTTGCAGGCGCTCGCGCTCGCGCCGCGGCACCTGTCGCTGCTGTCGTACCTGCTCTTCGACGGCCCCCTGACCGTCAACGAGCTGGCCGCCCGGCTGGAGGTCGCCCCCTCGACCGTCAGCCTCATGGTGAGCGACCTCGACAAGAAGGGGCTGCTCGAACGGCGGGAGGACGCGCGCGACCGGCGCCGTCGTATCGTCGGCATCGCCGAGGACCGGCGGCCCGCCGTCTCCGCCTGGCTCTCGCGCGGCGCCCTCGCCTGGCGGCACGCCCTCGAACCGCTGACACCCGCCCAACGCCGCCTGGTCGTCGACACGTTGCGCGCGTACGAGTCCTACGAGACCCGGGAGTCCTACGAGACCGGGGCCGCCGCACCGGAGGGCGTTGCGGAGGATGTCGCGGAGAACGTTGCGGAGGACGTTTCAGAAACCGGTTTCGACGTCGTCTGAAACGCCCTCCGGTACGCGTACGGACCGTACTGATGATCGTCCGGCCGAGGTCCACCACCGGGGCCTGACCACCCCGGGGTGGCGGGGTCAGTGGGCTGCCAGGTTCAGTGCCTCGTCCGGGCCCTCGACCCGGAACCCGCGCGCCGCGGCCGCGGCGACCATGGCGCCCGCGCCCATCACTACCGCGAAGAACGCCCACGCCGGGATCCAGAGCGAGCCGTCGTCCCCCGAGTGGCTCCGGAAGGACGCCAGCAGCAGGACCGCGGGCGGTCCGGCGACCGCGAGCAGCGGTGTGACGAGGCCGTCCCGCAGGCCGAGGTACCCGGCCAGCAGCAGCATGACCACCACGAGGCCCGCGACTCCGGCGAACGTCACCGGCGTCGTCTCGGTGATCGAGCCCGGGGTCTCGACCCGGTTGCGCAGGTCCCAGGGGAGGAAGAGCAGGTACGCGCCCGCCGCCAGCGCGGCGGTCAGCAGCCGGACCGCCCACCGCTCGGCGACGGGGCGGGTGCTCAGCGGGCTCAGCAGGCGGCCGTTCGGCTTGCCGCCGGCGGCGATCGTCTCGTTCTTGTTCTCCGTCATGAGGACGAGCATTCCGTCCGCGGCGGCGGCCGAGCAGAGTACGCGTACTCAATCGTCGTACTTACGTACCCGTGAGCGCGGCTGCCCTTACGGGTACCGGCCGGGGCAAGCCCCCGAAAAACCCCGAAAATCCCCGGCAACCCCCACTACGCCCCCACCGCCCGCGACACCGCATAGATCACCAGCCCCGCCAACGAGCCGACGACCGTGCCGTTGATCCGGATGAACTGGAGGTCACGGCCGATGTGGGCCTCGATCTTGCGGGTCGTGTGGTCGGCGTCCCAGCCCGCGACCGTGTCCGTGATGAGCGAGGTGATCTCGCGCCGGTAGGTCGTCACGACGTACACCGCCGCGTCCTCCACCCAGCCGTCGACCTTGTCCTGGAGCTTCGGTTCGACGGCCATGCGGGCGCCCAGCGACAGCAGCGCGGCCCGCACCCGTACCCGCAGTTCGCTGCGCTCGTCCTCGGCGGCCGACACGATCATCGACCGGACGGCCGTCCAGGCGGAGGCGATGAGGTCCTGGACCTCGCCGCGGCCGAGGACCTCGCCCTTGAGGCGCTCCACGCGCGCGCGGGTGTCGGTGTCGGACTGGAGGTCGGAGGCGAAGTCGGTGAGGAAGCGGTCGAGGGCGCCGCGGGCCGGGTGGGCGGGCATGTCGCGCATCTCGGTGACGAAGCGGAGCAGTTCCTTGTAGACGCGCTCGCCGACCCGCTTGTCCACGAAACGGGGGGTCCAGCCGGGGGCGCCGCCCTGGACGGCGCCCATGACCTGGTCGCCGTGGAGGTCGAGCCAGTCGGCGGCGCGGGCGCAGACCAGGTCGACGGCGCGTTTGTGGCCGCCGTCCGCGACGATCTTCTCCAGCATCTTCCCGATGCCGGGCGCGATCTCCTGGGCGTCGGCCCGCCGGGTGATCGCCTCGCCGACGACCGCCTGGACGTCCGAGTCGCGCAGCACGGTCAGGGCGCCGCGCAGCGCGGTGGCCAGTTCCGCGGTCACCCGGTCGGCGTGTTCCGGTTCGGCCAGCCACGCGCCGAGCCGGCTGCCGATGCCCACGGCGCGCAGGCGCTGTCGTACGACGTCCTGGGAGAGGAAGTTCTCGCCGACGAACTCGCCCAGGGAGATGCCCAGTTGGTCCTTCTTGGTGGGGATGATCGCGGTGTGCGGGATGGGCAGGCCGAGCGGGCGGCGGAACAGGGCGGTGACGGCGAACCAGTCCGCGAGCGCGCCCACCATGCCCGCCTCGGCCGCGGCGGCCACGTAACCCGCCCAGGGGCCTGCGCCCTCGTGCGCGGCCCACTTGGCGAGGACGTACACGACGGCGACGAAGAGCAGCAGGCCGGCCGCGGTCGCCTTCATCCGCCGGACGCCGCGCCGGCGCTCCAGGTCGGCGGGGCCGAAGGCGGTCATGGCGCGGCCGGGGACGGACCCCCCAGCCCTCTGAGCGACCTCGGGCGCCTCCGCCCGGTCGCCCTCCCGCGCCCCCTCCCGCTCCCCCTCCCGTTCCCCGGACCGCCGTCCCGTTCTCGTGGGTTCCCGTTCCATCCGCTCCGCCCGTTCCGCCGTTCGGTTTCAGCCGATCTTGCTCGTTTGGATCAAGCCGCGCCAGGCCCCGCCAAGCCGTATCGAGCCGCGTGGAGCCGTATCGAGCCGCCGCGCCGAGGCTGCCGCCGACGCGCGCACGGCCCGCCGGTTAGCCCGTTCGGCTCTCCCCGTTCCCGCTCCGCCCCCTGTCCGCTCCCCTCTGATTTCCCTCCGTTTCACCCCGCTCGTACGGTGATCCCGCACACATTGTCCCTTCCTGGGCCCCTTCATGACCGACTCCTGGAACGCCACGAGAGTTCCCGACGTCTTTCGGGAGGGAACCGGACGCGGTCTCCTCCGAGTGGTTCCGAGTGGTTTCCGCGGGGGTCCTGCCCGGATCAGCCAACCCCATGGCTCATCATGGGGTGATCACACCGGAGCCTCGGGCTCCCGTCGCCCGAGGAGACACCCACCGCATGACCAGGCGCCACGGTTGTGCCCTCATCGGTGCGCTCAGCGCACTGATCCTGACGTTGTCCGCCGCGATCTACGTCGGGGCCGGCCTCGGCGACGGCAAGGACAGCCGGAGCTTCGCCGACAGCGACGCCGGTACGGCCCAGCGCAACCAGGCAGCCCCCGCCTCCACGGGCACCTGGGTCGGCGCCTGGGCCGCGGCGCCCGTCGGCGGCGAGCCCGGCACCGAGGAGAAGGGCATGGCGGGCCACTCGGTCCGCAACGTCGTGCACACCGTCACCAGCGGTACGAGCGCCCGCGTCACCCTGTCCAACCTCTACGGCCAGGCCCCGCTGACCATCACCAGCGCCACGGTCGCCACCGCCGCCGCGACCGACGGCGCCGCCGCCCGCTCCGGCACCATGCGGCGGCTCACCTTCAACGGCGCCACCAGCGTCGTCATCCCCGCGGGCAAGGCCGTCGTCAGCGACGCGGTGCGCATCAGCATCGCGTACGACAGCGACGTGCTGATCACCACCTACTCGCCGACCGCGTCCGGGCCGGTCACCTACCACCCGATGGCCCGGCAGACGTCGTACGCCGCCGAGGGCGACCACACGCAGGACCTGAGCGCGGCGTCGTACACCGAGGAAACCGCCTACTGGCGGTACGTCACCGCGCTCGACGTCATGAGCAACGACTCCGACGGCACGGTCGTCGCGTTCGGCGACTCGCTCACCGACGGGCGTACGGCGACGGTGGGCGAGAACCACCGCTGGACCGACTTCCTCGCCGAACGGCTGCGCACGGCCGTCGCGAGCGGGCAGAACCTGCCGCGGTACACCGTCGTCAACGAGGGGATCAGCGGCAACCGCGTCCTCACCAACGGGCTGGGGCGGCCCGCGGAGAACGCGAGCGGGCTGTCGCGGTTCGAGCGGGACGTGCTCGGTCAGACCAACGCCAAGGTGGTCGTGATCGACCTCGGCGTCAACGACATACTGCATCCGACGACCGGGACCGAGGGGGATCCGACGGCGATCGTGGCGGGGTTGCGGAAGCTGGTGCGTGAGGCTCATGCGCACGGGTTGAAGGTGATCGGGGCCACGTTGATGCCGTTCGGGGGGCATTACGAGTACTCCGCCGAGCGGGAGTCTGTTCGCGAGGCGATCAATACGGAGATCCGGTCGGGGAAGGTGTTCGACTCCGTCGTGGACTTCGATGCGGCGTTGCGGGATCCGTCGGATGCGCTGCGGTTGCGGCCGTCGTTCGACTCCGGGGATCACTTGCATCCGAATGATGCGGGGTTTCGCGCGATGGCTGAGGCGTTTTCGTTGAAGTCGCTCAAGGGGTCTGCTGCGGCCAAGTTGTGAGCGGGGGCGCCTAATAGCTCGGGGGTGCCTGTGCGTTGGCGGGTGCGGCTTCGTCGTGGTTGCTCGCGCCCACGCGGCGGAGCCGCACATCGATACAGCCCCGCGCCCCTTTACAAACGGGGTGTTCCCTGGCCTTACCGGTTCAGTAATCCCGGTCCCGCTGCCTCTGCGTTTCGTGCAAGTCCGAGAAAGTGTCGCCGCCGGCCTCGGGAGTGTTCTCCAACTCCCGTTTCGCCTCCCGGCGTTCCAGCTTTTCCTGGCGGCGTTGCTCCTTCAGTCGCTGCCGTTCCGCCCGGGTCACCTTGCGGTCCACGCCTACCCCGCCCCAGAAGGCGAAGCCGGTGATGATCACTCGGGGGGCGCCGGGGGTGCCCGGTACGCCCTCCTGGCTGTGGTCGAAGCCGCCCATGATGCCTATGCCTCGGACTACGACTTCCACACCGGGCGGGACGACGACGTTCATGCCGCCCATGATGGCGATGCAGTTGATGACGACCTCGCGGTCCGCGAAGTCGGCCTCGCGCAGGTCTATTTCGCCGCCGCCCCAGAAGGCGAAGGAGTTGAACCGCTTCGGTACCGTCCACCGGCCCTTGCGCTGGAAGCCGGAGAGCACGGCGACACCCCACGTGGACGAGCCCTCGCCGCCGACGATCCGGCCGCCCCAACTCCCGCTCGGCTGCGGGTGCTTGGTCATGTCGACCACGGGGGCCACGACCCCGGCCACGGGCAGGTCGCGGGTGATGGGCGCGAGTTCGGCGTAGGTGCGGGCCTGGTAGGTGGTCTCCAGGCGCTCCTCGAACTCCGCCATGTCGAGCCGCCCCTCCGCGAGGGCGTCCCGCAGGTGTTCCGCGACCCGTTCGCGGTCGGCGTCGGAGGCGCGCAGATCCGGATCCGGGGTTCCGTCGGTCATATGAGCAGCCTACGGGGTTCGCGTCCGAGGGACCACGGGGGACGCGCGGGCCCCGGCACCTGGGCGTCCCTACGCCGACGCCCGTTCCGCGTACATCTTCGCGATCACCGCCTCGATGTCCGGCTCCCGCACCGACAGGTCCACCAGCGGGTACTCCGCCGCGATCCGCGCCACCAGCGGGGCCGCCGAGTCCGCCGCCGGGAAGGCCAGCCACTGGCGCGGGCCCTCCGTGCGGACCACCCGCGCGCCCGGCACCACGACGGGCGCCAACTCCCGTTCGAAGTCGACGACGAGGGTGCGCTCGCTCTCGCCCGCCTCGTGCAGTCCGGTGAGCGGGCCGTCGTACATCAGGCGCCCGTGGTCGATGACCATGACGCGGGAGCAGAGTTGCTCGATGTCCTGGAGGTCGTGCGTGGTGAGCAGCACCGTGGTGCCCCGCTCGGTGTTCAACTCCCGCAGGAACTCCCGGACTTTGGCCTTGCTGATGACGTCGAGCCCGATCGTCGGCTCGTCCAGGTAGAGCACCTCGGGGTCGTGCAGCAGGGCCGCCGCGATGTCGCCGCGCATCCGCTGGCCGAGCGAGAGCTGGCGGACGGGCACCTCCAACAGGGCGTCCAGCTCCAGGAGTTCGACGCAGCGGTCGAGGTTCTCGCGGTAACGGGCGTCCGGGATGCGGTACATGCGGTGCGCGAGCCGGTAGGAGTCGATCAGCGGCAGGTCCCACCACAAGGTCGTGCGCTGTCCGAAGACGACGCCGATGCGGTGCGCGAGCCGGGTGCGTTCGCGGGCCGGGTCGATGCCCGCGACGCGCAGCCGGCCGCCGCTGGGGGTCAGGATGCCGGTCAGCATCTTGATCGTGGTGGACTTCCCGGCGCCGTTCGGGCCGATGTAGCCGACCATCTCGCCGCGCGCGACCCGGAAGGAGATCGAGTCGACCGCCCGCACCTGCCGCCGCTCCCGCCGCATGAACCCGGTCCTGCGCCGCACGTCGAAGACCTTCTCGACCCGGTCGAGTTCGATGAAACCGTTTTCACCGGAACCGCTGACGCCGGAACCGCTGACGTCGGAACAGCTGACGCCAGAACCGCCGCCGTCGACGAAGCCGTTCTCGTCGAAACCGTTTCCGTCCGCGTTACTCATGTCCGTCTAACTCCCTGTGCTTCGGTACGAACGCAGCCCCGCCCGCCACGCCGCCCCCGCCAGCGCGCAGCAGCCCGCCGCGACCAGGGGCGGGGTGAAGGCGGCCCACGTCGGCAGCCCGAGCGGATACGGCCGCCCCAGGATGTACAGCGCGGGCAGCCAGTTGACGAAGGCGAGCGGGAGCACGAAGGTCACCCCGCGCAGCAGCTCGGCCCCGAAGAGGGTCGGCGGGTACTGCAAGAGGGTCTGGCCGCCGTAGGTGAAGGCGTTCTGCACCTCGGAGGCGTCCTGTGCGACGAACTGGAAGGCCCCGCCCGCCACGAACACCGAGCAGAAGATCAGGCTGCCGCCGGCCAGCATCACCGGCACGAGCAGCAGCTTGAGCGGCGTCCAGGAGATGTCGAGGACGACGACGCCGTATCCGAAGACGACCGCGCCCTGGAAGATCCGCCCGATCCGGCGCAGCGCGAAGCGGTCCGCGGCGACCTGGGCGAGCACGGGCGCGGGCCGCACCAGCAGCGTGTCCAGCGTGCCGTCGCGCACCCGCTGCCCGAGCCGGTCCATCGAGCCGATCAGCAGGTCGGCGAAGCCGAAGGCGATCGAGGACGCGCCGTAGAGGAAGGCGATCTCCGGCAGGCGGTAGCCGCCCAACACGCTGACGTGCGAGAACATCAGCAGGATCGAGACGAAGTCGAGGACGGTCGCGGCCAGGTTGCACACCGTCGTCAGCGCGAAGGAGGCGCGGTAGGCGAGCGTGGAGCGGACCCACATGGCGCTGATGAGGCCGTAGGCCCGCAGCCCCTCCCGCAGCCGCCCGTACGGGGGAAGTTCGGGGACCTCCCGGGCATCCCTGCGGCCGTCCCGGTCCGGGGCCGGGGTCCGGCGCGTGTCCGTCGTGTCAGCCACCCTGGACCACCACCCTGCGCGTCGCCGCCGACTGGAGCAGCCGGCCGAGGGCCAACAGGGCCGCCGCCCAGCCGAGTTGGAAGGCGTACGTGGGCAGGGGGTCGACGCGGCCGAGGAGGACGTCGGCGGGGCTCTGGAGGAGGGACGCCCAGGGCAGCGCCCGGACGAGGTCCCCGAAGACGCCCGGGAAGGCGTTCAGCGGCAGCACCATGCCCGAGCAGAACGTGGCCACGATCCAGGAGACGTTGGTGGCCCCGGTGCCGTCCATGAGCCAGAACGCCCACAGCGCGACGACGTACCGGATCGCGAAGCTGACCAGCACCGCGAACGCGACGGCCACCAGGAAGGCCAGCCAGGTCCCCGGGTCGGTGGGCAGGGCGAGCGAGAAGAGCAGGGCGCCGGGCACCATGCAGATCACGCCCCGGGCGAGGAGCTGGAACAGCGCCCGGCCCGCGTCGGCGGCCAGCCACCACAGCTGGAGGTCGACGGGACGGTAGAGGTCGATCGCGATGTCCCCGGTGCGGATCCGCTCGACGAGTTCGGTCTCGAAACCGCCGCCCATGACGGACACCGCCGCCAACAGGGCCTGGCCGATCCACACATAGGTAAGTGCCTGAGACTGGTCGTAGCCACCGAGGTGGGGACGCTCGTCCCACAGAGCCATGTAGACGTATGCCAAGATCAACCCGAAGACTGTGTTCGTGAAGACCCCCGCCGCGGTTGCGGTCCGGTAGGTCGCGTGCCGCCTGAAACCACCGGCGGCGACGGCGGCGTACAACCGCCCTGTCCCCACGGGAACCTCCTTCGAGAACGTGCCGGGCACGGGTTGGACGCGATTCGGGCACGAATGGGCCGAAGCGCACGACCCTAGCCCCGGGACAAGGCGCCGTGCCAGGCGTTTTCCCGGGCGGGGGTCCGGCCGAGCGAGTCCGAAGCGATGCCCCGTGCCGGGAACGGAACGCGGGGTGCGACAGTCTTCAATGGGGACGCAGAAGGCGTACGAGGTCGTAGAGGTTGTAGGGGTCGTACGGAACGTACGACGCGAAACAGGAGTCCGGCACAGAGATGAGCGACGAGGCGCAGCCGCAGCAGAGCAGCCAGGGCGAGCCGCCGGGGAAGCGTCCCGCTTCCGCGGACAGCCCCGAGCAGACCGCTCCGGCGCCTACAGGTCCGGCCGGGGGGCCGTCTTCAGCGACTGAAGCGGGTGAAGCAGCGGGAGCAGCAGAGGCGACGGAGGAGCAAGGGAAGACGCAGGAGCGGGAGAAGGAACCCGTAGGGGGCAAGGACCCCGAAGGCGACACGTTCAAGAGGCCCGACTCGGGCGACGACGCCAAGCCCGGCACCGCCGACTCCGGCGACGCCAGGCCCGGCTCAGGCGACGCCGAACCGAGCCCCACCGGCGACGCCAAGCCGAACCCCGAAGAAACCATGCAGATCGCCGCCCTGCCCAAGACGGGCAAGAGCGGCAACGGCGATAACGGCGACAAGGGCCCCAAGTCCGGTGCCCCCGGCCCCGAAGAGACCATGCGGATCGCGGCGGTCCCCAAGGACGCCAAGAACCCCACGGCCGCCAAGGACACCAAACCGTCGTCCCAGGCCCCCGCCGCCCCCCGGGTCACCCTCCCCCAGGCCCCCGCCGCAACCGGCGCCACCGCGGCCGGAGCAGCCGGAGCGGCCGGAGCAGCCACCACCGCCGCCACCCAGGCACTCGGCACCCCCACAGCCCCCACCATTCCCACCACCCCCGAAACCCCCACCACCCCACCCACCCGCAAAGAACGCCGAGCCGCCAAAAAAGCCGCCCGTAAGGCGAAGCGCAAAGGCTGGCGGCGGCTCGTCCCCACCTGGCGGATGCTCCTCGGCGCCTTCCTCCTGTGCTGTCTCGCGGTCATAGGGGCGCTCGCCGTCGGCTACAACATGGTCAAGATCCCCGCGGCGAACGCGGCGGCGACCAAGCAGAGCAACGTGTACCTGTACGCGGACGGCACCCAGCTCGCCCGGGACGGCGAGGTCAACCGCGAGAACGTGACCCTCGCGCAGATCTCCAAGGACGCCCAGCACTCGGTGCTCGCCGCCGAGGACCGCGACTTCTACACCGAGCCCGCCATCGACCTGAAGGCGATGGTCCGCGCCGCCTGGAACACCGCCAGCGGCAAGGGCACGCAGTCCGGCTCCACGATCACCCAGCAGTACGTCAAGAACTACTACCTGGCGCAGGAACAGACGGTCACCCGCAAGATCAAGGAGCTGTTCATCTCGGTCAAGCTGGACCGGGAGAAGAGCAAGAACGACATCCTCGAGGGCTACCTCAACACCAGCTACTTCGGCCGCAACGCGTACGGCATCCAGGCCGCCGCGCAGGCGTACTACGGCGTTGACGCCACCGATCTGACGGCGGGCCAGGGCGCCTACCTCGCCGCGCTGCTGAACGCGCCCAGCGAGTACGACGTCATCGCGCACCCGGAGAACAAGAAGGCCGCGCTCGCCCGCTGGAACTACGTCCTCGACGGCATGGTCAAGGAGAAGTGGCTGACCGCCTCCGCACGGGCGAAGATCACCTTCCCGGAGCCGAAGCAGACGATCACCTCCACCGGCATGTCCGGCCAGCGCGGCTATCTCGTCCAGGCCATAAAGGACTACCTGACCTCGAACGACATCATCGACGAGGACACCCTGGCCCGCGGCGGCTACCGCATCACCACGACCTTGGAGAAGGACAAGCAGGACGCCTTCGTCAAGTCCGTGAACGACCAGGTGATGTCGAAGCTCGACAAGAAGAACCGCACGGTCGACAACTACGTCCGGGCGGGCGGCGTCTCCATCGACCCGTCCACCGGCAAGGTCATCGCGATGTACGGCGGCATCGACTTCACCAAGCAGTACGTCAACAACGCGACCCGCCGCGACTACCAGGTCGGCTCCACCTTCAAGCCGTTCGTGTTCGCCTCCGCCGTCCAGAACGGTTCGGAGACCCAGAACGGCACGAAGATCACCCCGAACACCATCTACGACGGCACCGACAAGCGCCCCGTGCAGGGCTGGAGCGGCGGCTCGTACGCGCCGGAGAACGAGGACCAGGCGTCGTACGGCCCGATCACGGTCCGCAAGGCCACCGACCTCTCCGTCAACGCGGTGTACGCGCAGATGGCGGTGGACGTCGGCCCGTCGACGGTGAAGAAGACCGCCATCGACCTCGGGCTGCCGTCGAACACCCCGGACCTGGAGGCGTACCCGTCGATCGCGCTCGGTACGGCCACCGCGAGCGTGCTGGACATGACGGAGGCGTACGCGACGATCGCCAACCACGGTAAGCACGGCACGTACACGATGGTCAGCAAGGTCACCCGGGACGGCCAGGACGACGTCGTCAAACTGCCCGACACCACCGTGCAGAAGCAGGTGATCAGCCGCCAGGCCGCGGACACCACCACCTCGATCCTGCAGAGCGTCGTGCAGACCGGTACGGCGACCGCCGCGCTCCAGGCGGGCGTTCCGGCGGCCGGCAAGACCGGTACGGCCGAGGAGGACCAGGCGGCCTGGTTCGCGGGCTACACGCCCACGCTGGCCACCGTCGTCTCCGTCATGGGCCAGGACCCGAACACGGGGGCGCACAAGTCCCTGTACGGCGCGATGGGTCTGGCGCGCGTCAACGGCGGTGGGGCGCCCGCGCAGATCTGGGCGCAGTTCACCAAGGCGGCCCTGAAGGGCACGAAGGTGCCGAACTTCAGCCTCAAGCTGCAGGCGGGCGCCGAGCAGCAGGACTCGTCGGGCACCGCCACGGGCGCCCCGACCACCGGCGCCACCACCACGACGGGCGGACCGACGGACGGCGGCGCCACCACCGGGGCCACGCCCACCACGGGCGGCACCACGGACACCGGCGGCACGACCGACACGGGTGGCACCACCACCACGACGGGCGGCACGACCGGTACGACGGGGGCCACCACCAGCGGCACCACGAGTACCACCGGCTCCACCACCACCGGCACCACCGGGACGACCACCGACGGCTCGACGTCCACCGGCACCACGTCGTCGGGCACCACGAGCGGGACGACCGGCACCACGACCGACGGCGGCACGACGGACGGCACCTCGTCCGGCGGCACGACCACGTTCGGCGGGCGGGGCAGACGGGTCGGCTGACGACTCGGACAGCAGCTGAGGGGCTGGTGGCTCGATGGCCACCAGCCCCTCAGCCGTTCCCACGGTTACTACAGGTACAGGCCCGTCGAGTCCTCGGAGCCCTCGAACCGGTCCGCGGCCACGGCGTGCAGGTCGCGTTCGCGCATCAGGACGTAGGGAACTCCGCGCACCTCGACCTCGGCGCGGTCCTCGGGGTCGTACAGGACCCGGTCGCCCGGCTCCACGGTGCGGACGTTCTGTCCGACGGCGACGACCTCGGCCCAGGCCAGGCGGCGGCCCACGGCCGCGGTCGCGGGGATCAGGATGCCGCCGCCGGAGCGGCGCTCGCCCTCGGCGATGTCCTGCCGCACCAGCACGCGGTCGTGCAGCATGCGGATGGGCAACTTGTCGTCATGGGGGCTGTGCTTCCCCTGCTTGGCACTCACGCCCCGAACCTACCTGCCTTCGGCGCCCGCGTACCGGCCCGGGTCAGCTCTTGCGCCGCCGGGTACCGAGGGCGAGCAGCCCGACGACACCGACCGCGAGCAGCGCGACGGGGACGATCCGCTCGACCCGCGGCGCCCCGTCACCGTCCACGAACTGGCCCTTGACGTCGCTGACGACCTTGTTGACGCCGACGTAGGCGCGCCCGAGCGTGTGGTCGATGTTGGAGACGACCTTGGCCTTGGCGTCGCCGACGATCGTCTTGGGGTGGACGCGGACGCCGATCTCGTCGAGCGTCTCGGCCAGCGTGTCGCGGCGCCGCTTGATGTCCGCCTCGATCTGCGCCGGAGTTCTCGTGTCCGGCGTGCTCGACGTGTCCGCCACCGCGCTTCTCCTCCGTGGGTTCCTGCATGTGTTCTGTTCCGGCCAGTCTGTCAGCTTCGACGGGAACGCACCCCACGGCACCCCCGTACTCCGTCCGTCATCCACCAGGTACCGGGGCTCGTCTAGGCTCCGACGGGTAACCCGCCCCCACCCACGAGGACTCCACCGATGAGCGAGCGACTCCAGCCCGGCGACACCGCCCCCGCGTTCACCCTCCCGGACGCGGACGGCAAGGCGGTCTCCCTCTCCGACCACAAGGGCCGCAAGGTCATCGTCTACTTCTACCCGGCGGCCCTGACCCCCGGCTGCACGAAGCAGGCGTGCGACTTCACGGACAACCTGGAGCTGCTCGCGGGCGCCGGTTACGACGTCATCGGCATCTCCCCCGACCAGCCGGCGAAGCTCGCGAAGTTCCGCGAGAAGGAGTCCCTGAAGGTGACGCTGCTGGCGGACCCCGACAAGAAGGTCCTCGACGCGTACGGCGCCTTCGGCGAGAAGATGAACTACGGCAAGACGTACCTGGGTGTCATCCGCTCCACGATCGTGGTGGACGAGGAGGGCAAGGTCGAGCGGGCGCTGTACAACGTGCGGGCGACGGGCCATGTGGCCAAGATCATCAAGGACCTGGGCGTCTGAACACGCGCTCACCCTCACACCACGCTTGAGCGGCCCACCGCGGAGACCGTCCGCGGCGGGCCGCTTCTGCGGTATCCGTGCCCGTCCTGCCACAGCAGGACGAAGACCTTCGCGAATCGATCTCCGCGTACGCCCTCGTAGCGGCGCACAGTAGAGTGGAGCACGCTGCGGGCCCGTACCCCAGCTGGCTAGAGGGCGCCGGTTTAGGTCCGGTGTGTCGTGGGTTCGAGTCCCACCGGGCCCACTCGGCGAATGGCGCACCACCGACAACGGGGCGCGCCCTTCGACATTCAGCCCAGCAACTCCCGCACCACCGGCACCAACCCCCGAAACGCCTTCCCCCGATGGCTGATCGCGTTCTTCTCCGCCGCGCTCAGCTCCGCGCAGGTGCGTGTCTCGCCCGCAGGCTGGAGGATCGGGTCGTAGCCGAAGCCGTTCGTGCCGGTCGGGAAGTGGCGCAGGGTGCCCACCAGTTGGCCCTCGACCACGCGTTCCGTGCCGTCCGGCAGGGCCAGGGCCGCCGCGCAGGCGAAGTGGGCGCCGCGGTGTTCGTCGGCGATGTCCGACAGCTGGGCCAGCAGGAGTTCGAGGTTGGCGCGGTCGTCGCCGTGGGTGCCGGACCAGCGGGCCGAGAAGATGCCCGGGGCGCCGCCCAGGACGTCGACGCAGAGCCCGGAGTCGTCGGCGACCGCCGGGAGTCCGGTGGCCCGGGCCAGTGCGTGGGCCTTGAGCAGGGCGTTCTCGGCGAACGTCACGCCCGTCTCCTTGACGTCGGGGACGTCGGGGTAGGCGTCGGCGCCGACCAGGTCGTGGGGAAGGTTCGCCGCGGTGAGGATCGACCGCAGTTCGGTGATCTTCCCGGCGTTGCGGGTGGCGAGGATCAGGCGGGTCATGGCCCCAGTATCGGCCCTGTGGAGGCCCTGTTGAGGCCCTGCGGGAGGGAGCCCCGGCCCCCTCCCCCGCACCCGAGCCTGCCCGTTACGACGTGCAGACCTTCGTGAACTGGCCCGCCGCGTCCGTGATCGCGCTGGAGTCGGGGTTGGTGTCGCCGTTCAGGATGGCCTTGTTGTAGTCCTTGATCGCCTTGTTGAGGTTGTCGACGGCGTCGTTGACGTCCGAGTCGGAGGTCTTGTCGCCGACCTTGTCGAGCCGCTTCTCGATCTCGTCGATACGGTCCCGGGCGTCCTGCGAGGGGTCGTTGGCCGCGTCCGCAATCGCCTCGTTGAGGGAGGTGATGTCGTCGGCGACGTCGTCCGCGGTCTTGAGGCAGTCGATGCGGTCGCTGACGTTGTCGATGTCGTCGGAGTCGCAGGCGACCGCCAGCGGCAGCACGGCGAAGGCGGCGGCCGCGGTGAACAGGGCGATGCGGCGGCGGCGAGGGCGCGTGTTCATGGTCGAGGGTCCTCCCCGTTGGAGTGGCGCGCGCCACCGCACGTTGGTGTGCGGTGGCGCGCAGGGCACTGTGTTCTGGTCGTCTTGGTCGGGCATACGGCACGCGGCCCGATGCGTCGAGCGTGCGGCGTCGAACGTCGAGCGTGGACCGTGCCGTAGGCCCGTACCTGTAAGAACGCGGCCCGGAACCCTTGGGTTGCCTGTGTGTTTTAACTCGCTTTTGCCTTCGGCGCTCAACCGGAGAGGGTGGCCTCCAGGGCCGTCCGCTGGATGGTCGCGAGGTCCTCGCAGCCCGCGGCGGCCAGGTC
Source organism: Actinobacteria bacterium OK074 (assembly GCA_001298575.1). Taxonomy (GTDB): domain Bacteria; phylum Actinomycetota; class Actinomycetes; order Streptomycetales; family Streptomycetaceae; genus Streptomyces. The sequence goes on along the minus strand of LJCV01000314.1, from coordinate 16,811 downwards.
GAGCAGCGCGTTGAGCTCCTTGCGGTCGAAGGGCTCGGCCTCGGCGGTGCCCTGGACCTCGACGAAGCGGCCGTCACCGGTGCAGACCACGTTCATGTCGGTCTCGGCGCGGACGTCTTCCTCGTAGCAGAGGTCCAGCAGCGGCAGCCCGCCGACGATGCCCACCGACACCGCGGCGACCGTGCCCGTCAGCGGCTTGCGGCCCGCCTTGACGATCTTCCTGCCCTGGGCCCAGGCAATCGCGTCGGCCAGCGCCACGTACGCGCCGGTGATCGCGGCCGTCCGGGTGCCGCCGTCGGCCTGGAGGACGTCGCAGTCCAGGACGACGGTGTTCTCGCCGAGCGCCTTGTAGTCGATGACGGCGCGCAGCGAGCGGCCGATGAGGCGGGAGATCTCGTGGGTGCGGCCACCGATCCGGCCGCGCACGGACTCGCGGTCGCCGCGGGTGTTGGTGGCCCGGGGCAGCATGGAGTACTCGGCGGTGACCCAGCCCTCGCCGCTGCCCTTGCGCCAGCGCGGCACGCCCTCGGTGACGGAGGCGGTGCAGAAGACCTTCGTGTCGCCGAAGGAGACGAGGACGGAGCCCTCGGCGTGCTTGCTCCAGCCACGTTCGAGGGTGACGGGGCGGAGCTGTTCGGGGGTACGGCCGTCAATGCGAGACATGCCGACGAGCCTAGCCCGCCCCACTGACAGCCCCTACATCATGTCTTCGATCTCCGCCGCGACCGCGTCCGCGTCCGAACCGATGACCACCTCGACGGCGTTGCCGCTGCGGACGGCCGCGTGGGCGCCCGCGGCCTTGATGGCGGCGCCGTCGACCTTGGCCGGGTCGATGACCTCGGCCCGCAGCCGGGTCACACAGCCCGCGGCCTCTTCGATGTTGTCCAGCCCGCCCAGCCCGGCGACGATCTGCTCTGCCTTGGTGCTCATCACTCATCTCCCTGACCCGATACGACTGCTTTTTCGCAGTAACGCACAGGTCAGGAAGGTCCGCGAACGCGCACGCTAGATCTCGTACGACTTCCTCGGCGTCGCCAGTTCCACCGGTCCCGCGAACGCCGTGCGGGCGTCCATGAGGTTGATCTGGGGGTCGGTCCACGGGGGGATGTGGGTGAGGACCAGGCGGCGGGCCCCGGCGCGGTCGGCGGTCTCGCCGGCCTCGCGGCCGTTGAGGTGGAGGTCGGGGATGTCCTCCTTGCCGTGGGTGAACGCGGCCTCGCACAGGAACAGGTCGGTGTCGCGGGCGAGTTCGACGAGCGCGTCGCTGACACCGGTGTCCCCGGAGTACGTCAGCGCCCGGCCGTCGTGTTCGACCCGGATGCCGTACGCCTCGACGGGGTGGGCCACGCGTTCCGTGTGCACGGTGAAGGGGCCGATGTCGAAGGTGGACGGCTTGACCGTGTGGAAGTCGAAGACCTCGCTCATGGAGGAGGCGGAGGGAGTGTCGGCGTAGGCCGTGGTGAGGCGGTGTTCGGTGCCTTCGGGGCCGTAGACCGGGATGGGGTCGCAGCGGCCGCCGTCGTGGCGGTAGTAACGGGCGACGAAGTAGGCGCACATGTCGATGCAGTGATCGGCGTGCAGATGGCTGAGGAAGATCGCGTCCAGGTCGTAGAGACCACAGTGGCGCTGCAACTCGCCCAGGGCGCCGTTGCCCATGTCGAGAAGCAGCCGGAAGCCGTCGGCCTCGACCAGGTAGCTCGAACAGGCCGATTCCGCGGACGGGAACGACCCCGAGCAGCCGACGACGGTGAGCTTCATCGGAGTCCTTTCGGGGATGCCCCGGCTTCAGCCGAGGAAGGAATCGAAACCCCTGCGGAACAAGGCAGGGAGTTGTGGTTCGCCGTCAGAGTTGCTCACACTGCTCCGACCAGCAGGTTTGAGCTTCACTAGTTGACACATTAGTTTGTGAGCATGACGGCGACGTGCGTAAAGCGGGCGTTCAAGTACCGCTTCTATCCGACCGATGCGCAGGCAGCCGAGCTGTCGCGCACGTTCGGATGCGTGCGCAAGGTCTACAACCTCGCCCTCGCGGCCCGCACCGAGGCATGGGCACGGCAGGAACGGGTCAACTACAACGCCACCTCGGCGATGCTGACGGCGTGGAAGAAGACCGGGGAACTGGCCTACCTCAACGACGTGTCCTCGGTGCCGCTCCAGCAGACACTGCGCCACCTCCAGGCGGCGTTCACGAACTTCTTCGGCAAACGGGCGAAGTACCCGCGCTTCAAGTCGCGGAAGAGGTCGCGGAAGTCCGCCGAGTACACCACCAGCGGATTCCGCTTCCGCGACAGCAGGCTCACGCTGGCGAAGATGACGGAACCGCTGAGCATCGTGTGGTCGCGCCCACTCCCAGAAGGCTCGACGCCGTCCACGGTGACCGTGTCGCAGGACAGCGCCGGGCGCTGGTTCGTCTCTCTGCTGTGCGACGACCCCGGCGTGCAGCCGCTCCCCGCCACCGGTACGGCGGTTGGCATCGACGTCGGCCTCGACCACCTTCTGACCCTCTCCACCGGCGAGAAGATCACCAACCCTCGGCACGAACGCAAGGACCGTGGCCGTCTCGCCAAAGCCCAGCGGGAGCTGTCCCGCAAGGCGAAGGGCTCGAAAAACCAAGCCAAGGCCCTGCGGAAGGTCGCCAGGATTCACGCGCGGATCGCCGACCGGCGCCGCGATCTGCTCCACAAGCTCACCACCCGACTCGTGCGTGAAAACCAAACGCTCGTGATCGAGGACCTGACCGTGCGCGACATGGTCAGGAACCGCACGCTCGCCCGAGCCATCTCGGACGCGAGCTGGAGCGAGTTCCGCTCCATGCTGGAGTACAAAGGCACCTGGTACGGGCGGGAAGTGATCTCGGTCGACCGCTTCTTCCCCTCCTCCAAACTGTGCTCCACCTGCGGCACCCTCACGGAGAAGATGCCGCTTTCCGTCCGCACCTGGACGTGCGCCTGCGGCACGACTCACGACCGGGATGTGAACGCGGCGAAAAACCTGCTGGCCGCCGGACTGGCGGTAACAGCCTGTGGAGCCGGTGTAAGACCTCAACGGAGAACTCCGGGCGGGCAGTCGGCGACGAAGCAGGAAGCCCCACGGCGCGAGCCGTAGGAATCCCCCTCATTCGCGAGGGGGACGAAGTCAAGAAGCTGGAACCTCCGCGCCGACTGGCAGGTGGGCGTGTGGACGGGGGACGAAGGGACAACAAGAACAACAACGAGCGGTGGGTACGGGTGCGGGTGCGCGGACGGGTACGGCGTGCGCCTCGGGTGGGAGGTGCACGGGGCCCCTCTCGGCGGTCGTGCGGTCCGTCGAGCGTAAGGCGCAAAAGGGCCGGTCGCTCCTCTGCCAGGGGTTGTTGTGGGCGAACTCACCTGTGGTGTCACGCGTTCGGGTGGGGCGGGGGCGTGGGGGGCGCGCGGGGCGGCGCACATCCATGTGAATGGCGTGTGGGTGTGCGGTAGGGCGGGCGGCGGGGGCGGCGCGCCGGTACCGTCTTTGGTATGGACACGTCCTGGTGGCTGGCGCTCGCGGCGGTGGTGCTGCTCGCGCTGGTCGCGACGCTGGTGGACGGCTGGGGGCGCCGTTCGCACCGGCCGGTACGACCGCGCGGGCGGGAGCTGGCGCAGCCGCGGCCGGCGGAGATCTGGTGGGCGCGCGTGCCCTACGAGGACCGGCACGGCGTAAAGGACCGGCCCTGCCTGGTGCTCGCCGTGCGCGGGGAGTTGGCCACCGTCGCCAAGATCACGAGCAAGTACCACGACGAGCGCGGCGGGGTGATTCCGCTGCCGCCGGGGGCCGTCGGGGATTCGCAGGGACGCGCGAGTTTCCTGGAGACGGACGAACTGCGCGATGTGCCGCTGTGGGAGTTCCGGCGGCGGGTGGGGGTCGTCGATCCGACGTTGTGGGACCAGGTGCGGTACTTGGCGGGATGAGGATGGGGATAGGAGTGGGGATGGGGTGAGGCCCCGGGGACTGTGCCACCGTCCCCGGGGCCTCACCCTCACCGTCCCCGTTCGCCGTCAAGTCGTCGTAACCGTTTACGCTCAGAACCGCTTACGCGGCTACGCCGGCTACGCCCAGAGCTGCCCCTGCAACGTCTCGATCGCCTCTTCCGTCGTCGCCGCCGTGTACACGCCCGTCGACAGGTACTTCCAGCCGCCGTCCGCGACGACGAACGCGATGTCCGCGCTCTCCCCCGCCGCGACCGCCTTCCTGCCCACGCCGATCGCCGCGTGCAGGGCCGCCCCGGTGGAGACGCCCGCGAAGATGCCCTCCTGCTGGAGGAGTTCGCGGGTGCGGGTGACCGCGTCCGCGGAGCCGACCGAGAAGCGGGTGGTGAGGACCGAGGCGTCGTACAGCTCGGGGACGAAGCCCTCGTCGAGGTTGCGCAGGCCGTAGACCAGGTCGTCGTAGCGGGGTTCCGCGGCGACGATCCGCACGTCCGGCTTCTGTTCGCGCAGGTAGCGGCCGACGCCCATGAGGGTGCCCGTGGTGCCCAGGCCCGCCACGAAGTGGGTGACGGAGGGGAGGTCGGCCAGGATCTCCGGGCCGGTCGTCGCGTAGTGCGCGCCCGCGTTGTCCGGGTTGCCGTACTGGTAGAGCATCACCCAGTCGGGGTGCTCGGCGGCCAGTTCCTTGGCCACCCGGACCGCGGTGTTGGAGCCGCCCGCCGCGGGGGACGGGATGATCTCCGCGCCCCACATGGCCAGCAGTTCGCGCCGCTCCTGGGAGGTGTTCTCCGGCATCACGCACACCATGCGGTAGCCCTTGAGCTTGGCCGCCATGGCGAGGGAGATGCCGGTGTTGCCGCTGGTGGGTTCCAGGATCGTGCAACCGGGGGTCAGGCGGCCGTCCTTCTCCGCCTGTTCGATCATGTGCAGGGCCGGGCGGTCCTTGACGGAGCCGGTGGGGTTGCGGTCCTCCAGCTTCGCCCAGATGCGGACGTCGGCGGACGGCGAGAGCCGCGGCAGGCGCACCAGAGGGGTGTTGCCCACCGCGGCCAGCGGGGAGTCGTAACGCATCGGCGGTCAGCGGGCCTTAGCGCATGCCGCCGGCGACGGCCGGCAGGATCGTGACGTTGTCGCCGTCGGTCAGCTTGGTGTTGATGCCGTCCAGGAAGCGGACGTCCTCGTCGTTCAGGTAGACGTTGACGAACCGGCGCAGTTCGCCGCCGTCGACGATCCGCGCCTGTACACCCGGGTGCCGGGACTCAAGGTCGGCGAACAGCTCGGCAAGGGTGGCACCGGCTCCCGCCACCGCCTTCTCACCGTTGGTGTACGTGCGGAGGATGGTCGGGATGCGGACCTCGATGGCCATGGCTCAGGGCTCCTGTTCGGATGGGATCGTCGTCGGTTCGGAGGGCGCGCGGCGGCGCGGGGCGCCTGGTGCGCGCCGCGGCTCACTCACAGCCGTACGGCGGGCAGGGGCAGCGTCAACAGATGGCGCTGCTGAGCCTGCACAGGTCGACGTGCAGCCGCGCCACGAGCAGCACGCTCGGCGTCTTGTCGCTCACGTCGTTTTGAACCATGGGCTCATCGTATCGATTCCCGGTCGGCGGCCAGGAGTGTGATCTCGTATCGCGGACGATTTCCGTCCAGGGCATGAGACGCACCCCGGATCAGTACGCCGCCACCACCGCGACCTCCTCCTCCGTGACCACGCCCTCCACGATCCGGTACGAGCGGAACTGGAACTCCCCGAGGCCGTCCGTGTCCGCCGTGGAGACCAGGACGTAGTGGACGCCGGGCTCGTTGGCGTAGGAGATGTCCGTGCGGGACGGGTACGCCTCGGTGGCGGTGTGGGAGTGGTAGACGATCACCGGCTCCTCGTCGCGGTCGTCGAGGTCGCGGTAGAGCTTGAGCAGGTCGCCGGAGTCGAACTCGTAGAACGTGGGCGAGCGGGCCGCGTTCAGCATCGGGACGAAGCGCTCGGGGCGGCCGGTGCCCTCCGGGCCCGCGACGATGCCGCACGCCTCGTCGGGGTGGTCCTTGCGGGCGTGCTCGACGATCCGGTCGTACAGGTCCTGGGTGATGGTCAGCATGGTCGTCAGGATAAGCAGTCCGGATACGGCGGAGGGCCGCCCCGTACCGAGTGCTGGTACGGGGCGGCCCACATGCCGATACGTGCAGGTCAGCCGACCGGTTCGCGGACCGGTTCGTCCGTGCCGTGCACCCCGCGGGCGGCGATCTGCGGGTTGCGGGACTTCAGGATCTGCCAGCCGATGCCCAGGCCGATCGCCCAGACGACCATGACGTAGAGACAGACGCGGGCGTCGGCGTCGTAGGCGATGACGCCGGTCACGAAGAGCAGGAACGCGATGGCGATCCAGCTGCACACCGTGCCGCCGGGGGCCGGGAAGGCGGAGGCGGGCAGGCGGCCGGCGACGACCTGGCGGCGGTAGAGGATGTGGCTGATCAGGATCATCAGCCAGGTCCAGATGCCGGCCGCGGTGGCCACCGAGGTGACGTAGCCGAACGCCTTCTCCGGGACGATGTAGTTGAGGACCACGCCGATGCCCATGAAGGCGACGGAGACGGCGACGCCGAGCGCCGGGGTCTTGGAGGCGGAGAGCTTCCCGACCGCCTTGGGGGCCTCGCCGTTGTCGGCGAGGGTGCGCAGCATGCGGCCGGTGGAGTACATGCCGGAGTTGCAGGAGGACAGCGCGGCGGTCAGTACGACGAAGTTGACGATGCCCGCGCCCGTCGGGATGCCGATCTTCGCGAACGCCTCGACGAAGGGGCTCACGCCCGGGGCGAACTCGGTCCACTTCACGACGCAGAGGATGACGGTGAGGGCGCCGACGTAGAAGAGCGCGATGCGCCACGGGAGGGTGTTGATGGCCTTGGGGAGGGTCTTCTCGGGGTTCTCGGACTCGCCCGCGGTGACACCGACCAGTTCGACCGCGAGGTAGGCGAACATGACGCCCTGGAGGGTCATCAGGGAGGAGCCGACGCCGTTGGGGAAGATGCCGTCGAACTGCCAGAGGTTGGAGACCGACGCGGTGTCGCCCGCCGAGCTGAAGCCGAAGGTCAGCACGCCGAGGCCGATGACGATCATGCCGATCAGCGCGGTGACCTTGACCATCGAGAACCAGAACTCCAGCTCCCCGAAGACCTTCACCGAGATCAGGTTGACCCCGAAGAGGACCACCAGGAAGACCAGCGCCGTCACCCAGCGCGGGATGGCCGGGAACCAGTAGTCGACGTAGATCGCGGCGGCGGTCAGCTCCGCCATGCCGGTGACCACCCACATCAGCCAGTAGGTCCAGCCGGTGAAGTAGCCGAAGAACGGGCCGACGAACTCGCGGGAGTACTCCGCGAAGGAGCCCGAGACCGGGCGGTACAGGAGCAGTTCGCCCAGCGCGCGCATGATGAAGAAGACAATCGCGCCGGCGAGGGCGTACATGAGGATCAGGCTGGGGCCGGCCTTGGCGATGTTCGCCCCGGCGCCGAGGAAGAGGCCGACGCCGATGGCGCCGCCGATCGCGATCATCTGGACCTGACGGCTGCCGAGCCCGCGCTCGTACCCCTCTTCCGGGGTGCCGCCGTCCACGGACTCAGGGTTGTCGGGTCCGTGCTGCTGCTTGCCGACCTGGGCTGAGGTCATGACTTGGAACGCCTTTCTCCACGCTGATCCGCGCCAGTCCCCCTGGCCGCGGTTCGGGTTCCGGTTCCCCCCGGAGACTGCGAGAGCTGTGCCGTGCCCGACGGTCGGCCGGGACGGTGGCGTGCCCGGCGGGACAAGGGGTGGCGTCCGCCGGGCGACGAGAAGATTTACCAGGGCGGTACGGCGGATGAAGCCCCGAATATGTGACACGAATCACAAGGAGAAGCGGACAAACGGGCATCTACGCGCACGGGAGCAGCGCCGCCGGTGATGTGATCGTTATCCCGAATTGAGCCTCAGCTGAGGCGATCTCTTTAAATTTGAGGATCGCCTGAGCAAACGTGCGAGCAAATTCGCGCCGGACACCGAAGCCGCACGTCAGCACGGTAACCAACGACAACTAGGGGAAGTCCCAGCACCCCGGCGTTTACGGCATCAGGGTATTGACAAGCGTCTCCTGGAGCCCGCCCAGCCACAGGTACGCCATCACCATCGGCTTGCGCGGGTCCTCGTCCGGGAGGCGGTAGAGGATGTCGCTGTCGTCCTCGTCGGTGATCTCCAGCCGGGCGCCGATCGCCAGCCGCAGGTCGTTCAGCGAGCCGAGCCACTGCTTGGACTCCCCGGCGGTCAGCTTGAGGACCGCGCCGCCCTCGCCCGCGACCGTCAGGCCGTCCAGGGCGCGGACCACCGCGAGGGCGTTCTCCCGCTTGCCGGCCCGCAGGTCGTTCTCGGTGAACCGGCGGAACTCGGACGAATACGCCCGCTGCTCCTCGGCGTCCTTCAGCCCCGGGGTGGCCTCGGGGTCGGTGTAGGCGTCCGGGAAGAGGCGCTTGAGGACCGGGTCGGCGGGGGGTTCGCTCGGGCCCTCGGTGAAGAGTTCGGCCAGCGGGTCGTCGGTGGCGTCCTCGGCCGGGCCCGGGCCGATCAGCTCCAGCAACTGCACGGCCAGCGAGCGGATGATGGAGATCTCGACCTCGTCGAGGGCGACGGCCGCGCCGCCGCCGGGGAGCGGTTCGAAGTGTCCGGGCATGGGTCCGTTTCCGTGCGCGCGCCCCGGCGGGACGCTCCTTGCGGTCCTCGGGAACGCTACTTGCGGTCCTGCTGGAGGGTGGCCCACAGGCCGTAGCCGTGCATGGCCTGGACGTCGCGCTCCATCTCCTCGCGGCTGCCGCTGGAGACGACCGCGCGGCCCTTGTGGTGGACGTCCAGCATGAGCTTGTGGGCCTTGTCCTTGGAGTACCCGAAGTACGTCTGGAAGACGTAGGCCACGTAGCTCATGAGGTTGACCGGGTCGTTGTGCACGATCGTGACCCAGGGGACGTCCGGCTCGGGCACGGCGAAGACTTCCTCCGCCGACTCGGTGCGTTCGACTTCCAGGGGAGCGGGTGACGTCACACGGCCCATGCTGCCACGCGCCCCACAAATCGTCACACTGACGCGAAGCCGTGTAGCATCCAGTGCTATGAACACAGCGGACCTTGGGCTGCCGGTGGACGTTCCCTCTACGGCGCTCTTCACCGACCAGTACGAGTTGACGATGTTGCAGGCCGCGCTGGCCGCCGAAACCGCCGAGCGGCGGTCCGTCTTCGAGGTCTTCACCCGGCGGCTGCCCGAGGGGCGGCGCTACGGGGTGGTCGCCGGCACCGGGCGGGTGCTGGACGCCGTGGAGAACTTCCGCTTCGACGCGGACGTCCTCGGCTTCCTGCGCGAGCGCCACATCGTGGACGAGCCGACCCTGGAGTGGCTGGCCTCCTACCGCTTCGGCGGCGACATCTGGGGCTACCCGGAGGGCGAGGTGTACTTCCCGGGCTCCCCGATCCTGCGCGTCGAGGGCTCCTTCGCGGAGTGCGTGCTGCTGGAGACCGTGATCCTGTCCATCCTCAACCACGACTCCGCCATCGCGGCCGCCGCCTCCCGCATGGCCTCCGCCGCCGGGGACCGCCCCCTCATCGAGATGGGCGCCCGCCGCACCCACGAGCTCTCCGCCGTGGCCGCCGCGCGCGCCGCCTACGTCGGCGGGTTCGCCACCACCTCCGACCTGGCGGCCGGGTTCCGCTACGGCATCCCCACCGTCGGCACGTCGGCGCACGCCTTCACCCTGCTGCACGACCACGAGCGGGACGCCTTCCGCGCCCAGGTGAACTCGCTGGGCCGCAACACCACGCTGCTGGTGGACACCTACGACGTCGCCGAGGCCGTCCGCACCGCGGTGGAGGTCGCCGGGCCCGAGCTGGGCGCCGTGCGCATCGACTCCGGGGACCTGCTGCTGGTCGCGCACCGGGTCCGGCAGCAGCTGGACGAGCTGGGCGCGACGAGGACCCGGATCATCGTCACCTCCGACCTGGACGAGTACGCCATCGCCTCGCTCGCCGCGGCGCCGGTGGACGCGTACGGCGTCGGTACGCAGCTGGTGACCGGGTCCGGGCACCCGACCTGCTCGATGGTGTACAAGCTGGTCGCGCGCGCCGAGTCCGCCGATCCGCGGGCCCCGCTGGTGCCGGTGGCGAAACGCTCCAGCGGCGGCAAGACCTCCATCGGCGGCCGCAAGTGGGCGGCCCGGCGGCTGGACGCGCGGGGCGTGGCCGAGGCCGAGGTGATCGGTACCGGGCCGGTGCCGGACGCGCTGGTGGACCGGCAGCTGCTGGTCGAGCTGGTCAAGGGCGGCGAGGTGGTGGCCCGGGAGCCGCTGGACGTCGTCCGGGACCGGCACGCGGCGGCACGGGACGGACTGCCGCTGTCGGCGACGCAGCTGTCGCGGGGGGAGCCGGTGCTGGCTACGGAGTATCTGGCGTAGGCGGGGCTTCCTCGGCGGGCCCGTGCGGCGGGCGCGCCGGGGTGTGCGACCGGACGGGCGCCGAATGCCCCCTCCCGCCGGGCCCCGGAAGTCTCTAGGCTCGATAGTTCATATATGAACCTCTGAAGCGCTCGTCCGTGGAGTGCTGCGAACCCGAAGGGCACAGACCATGCGCCGCGCGTTGATCGTCGTAGACGTACAGAACGACTTCTGTGAGGGCGGCAGCCTCGCGGTGTCCGGGGGTGCCGATGTCGCTGCCGCGATCACCGAACTGGTGGGGCAGGCCCCGGCCGGGTACCGGCACGTGGTGGCCACCCGGGACCACCATGTCGCGCCCGGCGGGCACTTCGCCGACGAGCCCGACTACGTCCGCACCTGGCCCGCGCACTGCGTGGCCGGTACCGAGGGGGTCGGCTTCCACCCGAACTTCGCGCCCGCGGTGGCGTCCGGGTCGGTCGACGCGGTGTTCGACAAGGGTGAGTACGCGGCGGCGTACAGCGGGTTCGAGGGGGTCGACGAGAACGGGCTCTCGCTGGGCGACTGGCTGCGGGCCCGGGAGATCGAGGCGGTCGACGTCGTCGGGATCGCCACCGACCACTGTGTGAAGGCCACCGCGCTGGACGCGGCGCGGGAAGGTTTCCGCACCCAGGTGCTGCTGGACCTGACCGCCGGGGTGGCCGAGGAGACGACCGAGCGGGCGCTGGAGGAGTTGCGGGCGGCGGGGGTGGAGCTGACCGGGAAACCGGTCGTGTAACCGGTTGTGCGGTGCCCTACGCGGGTGCCGCCGGGCGGCGCAGGAGGGCTCGGATCGGGTGCCACAGTTCGGGGACCTGGATCGCGGTGGGCTCCGCGGGCGGGGCGCCGACACCGTTGTCGGGGGCTGTGGCGTCGGGAGCACCGGTGTCGGGAGCCGGGCTGTCGGGGGCCGGGCTGTCGGGGGCCGTGCGCCATATCAGGCCGTCGGGGTGGTGCAGGACGGCGGTGATCTCGTCCGGGGTGGGCGGTGAGGTGTTGCCGCGCAGGTAGACGGCGCGCAGACCCAGGTTGCGCAGGCGGGTGAGGGCGCGGGCCCGGTTGTGGGCGTGGACCAGTACGCGGACGGCTGCGGCGCCGTCGGCCGGGGCGGGGCGGGGCAGGTTCAGTGCCACCACCACGGTGCCGCCCGGCAGTCTGCTGAAGCCTCCTGCGGCCATGCGGAAACGTCCCCCTCGGGTCTGGCGCTTGTTCCGGTGTCAATAAGCGGGCCTCTGCACGCACCTAAACACGATCGGCCGCGACCCGCCAGGGGGTCACGGCCGATCATGTTCTGACCTGCGGAAATGCTGTCTACTTCGTGGACGGTCCGACCTGGAGCTTGATCGTCGAGCCGCCGAGCGGCTCCTTCACGATGCTGATCTTGGTGTTGGTGTCAGTGATCTGGACACCGCCGAGCGGGTTCGCGGTGTCGTAGTACGTGTGCTTGCCGTCGTCGAAGACGGAGACGCCCTTCTGCGACTTGATCTTCGTCGCGACGCCGTCGTTGTGGAGCACGAGGGCGTCGGTCGGGAAGGTGCTGAACGTGGAGTCGTAACTCTGGAAGCGGTTACGCATCAACGTGCCGTCGGACCACTTCAGCGCGGTCGGGTGCGCGTCCACCGGCAGGATCTCGCCGGTGCCCGGGTGCTGGCTGGTGTTGTCGTCCGCCTGCGAGGTGTCCCACTTCCAGATCAACAGGCCGTTCTGGTACGGGAAGTGCTCGACCCAGTCGGGGCGGGTGGAGGCGAAACCGAAGTTGTACGGGCCGACCGCGAGGGTCTTGTCGTAGGACACGTACTGGCGGTTCTCGGCGAGGTAGTACTGCGGGTAGTCGTCGCTGTAGGAGGCGCCGACCCGGGTGAAGCCGTCCGCCGTCCAGGCCGCGTCCGCGCTCTCGGCGTCGTCGCTGAACAGGGCCGTGCCGTCGGCCGTCACGGAGATCTCGTCGGCCGTGAAGCCCTTCTGGGCCACGCCGCCGTCGGTCTGGTAGCGGAAGCGGACCTGGACGCTCTGGCCCGCGTAGGCGTCGAGCGGGTAGGTCAGCTTCTGGTACGCGTCGACCGTGCCGGTGAGCGCGGGCTTGCCGCTGCCGTCGGTGGGGATGGCGGTGCCGTCGGCCAGAGTGCCGTTCAACGGCGTCCAGTTGGTGCCGTCGGTGGAGACCTCGGTGTACAGGTAGTCGTAGTCCTGCTCGATGTCCCACCAGCCGTCGAGGGTGAGCGCGGCGGAGGTCTTGCCGGTCAAGTCCACCGTGCGGGTGAGGGTGTTGCTCAGTCCGTCGCCGCTGCCGCTCCACCACTGGGTGGCGCCCTGCGCCGGGGTGACGATCTCGGTGGTGACCTTCTTGTCGGGCAACTTCACCACGAGGGCCTGCGGGTTGGCGTTGTTGTACTCCGAAAGACCCAGCGTGTGCGTGGACTTGGTGCCCGCGGTCGCCACGTCGTAGTCCAGCCAGCCCAGTTGGAGCTTGTCCCAGGCGTTGAAGTCGCCGGGCAGGTCGCCGATGGTCTCCTTGCCGGTGCCGAGCCAGGAGCCGGAGGACATCAGCGTCCAGAAGCCGGTGGAGTTCTCGCCGCCGCCGGAGGTGTCGTACTCGTCGGGCAGGCCGAGGTCGTGGCCGTACTCGTGGGCGAAGACGCCCAGGCCGCCGTTCTCGGGCTGGATGGTGTAGTCGCCGACCCAGATGCTGGTGTCGCCGATCTCGGCGCCGCCCAGCTTGTTCCCGGCCGGTCCGGTGGAACCGGCGTCGGTGCCGAAGGCGTACCAGCGGTGGGCCCAGATCGCGTCCGCGCCCTGGGCGCCGCCGCCCGCGGACTCGTCCTCGCCGGCGTGCACGATCTGGAAGTGGTCGATGTAGCCGTCGGGTTCGTTGAAGTCGCCGTCGTTGTCGTAGTCGTAGCGGTCCCACTGGTCGAACTCGGCGAGTTCCGCGTTGATGTCGGCCTCGGTGCGGCCGGCCGCCTCCTGGTCGGCGACCCAGGCGTTGACGCCGTCCTGGACCGCGTACCAGGCGCCGGTGGGGGCGTCGTTGGAGCCGTAACGGGCCTCGTTGTAGGGGACCTTGACCCAGTCGGTGACCGCGCCGTCGACCGAGTAGCGGCCCGAGGACTGCTTCTCGTAGTACTTCTTGAGCGACTCGGTGTTCTTGCCGGTGCCGAAGTACAGGTCCTGGAAGTGCTCCTGGTTGTAATCGGCCTGCCAGGCGACCGTGTTGTTCACCGAACGGTCGGGCTCGGCTATCTCGTTGTGCAGCGGGCCGACCGTGCCGCCGTAGCGGCTGTCGACCTGGTCGCCGAACTCGACCAGGATCGTGAAGATCTTGTCGGTCTTCTCCCGGCCCAGTTCGACGTACTTGCTGTCGCCGCCCTTCTTGCTGGCGAGCTTGACGACCTTGGAGCCGTCGTCGTCCTTGACCTTGGCCTTGCCGGAGATGACCTCGTTGAGGGCTTCCTGCTTCTGGGCCTGCTGCGTCTTGGTCAACGGGCCGTCCAGGTCGTGCTCCTGGGCCGACTCCGGCTGCGGGTCGTTCACCGCGGCGGCCGCGGCAGCCGCGGTGGCGGCGCCCTCGGCCGCCTGCGCCACGGCGAAGGTGGTGAACGTGGCCGAGGCGGCGGCGAGCGCCACGCCTATGGCGGCCACTCTGAACGTCCAGGGTCTGCTGGTCACTCGAAGTTCTCCCCTACTCCTGCGCACCGCTACACGCGTAGAGGTCCCTGTGGTGCGGGGGTCCGTGCGTGGGGTACACGAGCGTCAAGTGACGTTATTTGACCGAACGTTGGGACGGAAAGACAGACCTTGACTTGAGCGGGTCAATTGCATTATGTGAAGCGGGAGTTGATATTGCCCGCACATTACGTGTTCGTTGCGGGGGCGGGAGCAGGGTGGGAGAGGGGTGGATCCACGGGGTGCCGGGCGGGCGGCTCCTCGGGCGCGGGACGTCCGGCTCCCGGAGCATGGTGGGACATCGCGAGCGGCATAGGCGTCTGTCAACCGGCGCGCACCGCCGTCCAGTTGGCGGACGCCATGAATCCGTGCGCCCCCTGTGCTCCCGCACCCGTGTGTCAGGTCACGCTTACCGTGCGTTCCGCTCGGGCATGCAGGCGAATAGAGTCGATGGGCGGAACGTTCGAACGGCGACGGGAAGCCGGGGTGGACAGCGTTGTCGGCCCCCGATTCTTAGCCCAACTCCCCAGCGCCGTACGCTTCATCACAGCACGATCGCATCTGTCCGCATCCTCCCCCCTTGAGAGGCATCCGGGGGGAGACCCCCACCCCCCGAGGAATTGCCATGCCTCGTCTCAATGCCGCACAGCTCGCCTACGGTTCCTGCACCGTGATCTTCTCGACCCTCGCCATGCTGCTGCTGTCACAGACGAGTTCGGGCCTGGGGATCGCCGTGATCGCCCTTGCGGCGCTCGCACTCGGAATTCTGGTCGCCATCACGGTCCCGCTGCCGAAGAGTGCGCGGGCCGCCGCTGCGGCGGCGGCAGCCGCGTCCGCGGCCGTGGTCCCGTCGCAGCGTCCGGCGGCGGCTCAGGCGGCGCAGGCGGTTCCGACCGCGTCCGCCACCGGGGCCCGTTCCGGCTCCGGCTCCGGCTCCCTGGAGAGGCCGGTGCATCAGACGGCGAATCCCTGAGATCAGGTACCGACGCGTCTGTACGTCTGGATCTTGTTCACTCGCACGTGTGGGCGGCCCGTGAGGTTACGGGGCCGCCCATAGGTGTGTACAGGTGTGTTTCGGGTGCGGGTCGCACTTCGGGTGCAGGTCGTACTTCGAGTGCGGGTCGCGCTCTCGGGTGCGGGTCGCACTTCGGGTGCGGGTCGGTCGTGCGGGTGGCGCTCGTGCGGGTGGCGCTCGTGCGCCTCAACCCGTGCTGACCACCACTGTCTTGGCCGCCTTGTCGTGCAGACCCTGCTTGTAGGGCTTGTCGAAGAAGCTCCAGCCGCCCGAGATCGCCGTCCAGATGCAGGCGCAGCAGAACGCGAACGGGATCCACAGGACCGCCGCGCGGATCAGGTTCGTCTGTACAGAGGGGGTGGCGCCGTTGTCCAGGTTGGCCACCCGCAGCTTCATCAGCCGCTTGCCCAGGGTCTGGCCCGTCCGGGCGGTCAGGACCGTGTCGTAGGCGATGTAGAGGACCGCCGCGATCAGGCCCTGGCCGAGGGACTTGCCCGTGTCCATCTTGTCCGAGCCGACGTCGAACTCCGTGGTGCTGAAGGCGAGGGCGATCAGCCAGACGACGATGCCCACCAGGATCAGGTCGATGATCCTCGCCAGGACGCGTTTGCCGCTGTCCGCGAGCGGGGGCATGCCGGCGAGGTGGTCGGCCGCGCCGCCGTAGGGGTCGTTGCCGTAGGGGGGCGGGGTGCCGTACGGCGGGGGCTGGCTGCCGCTGTTGCCGTGCGGCGGCTCTTTCCGAAACGGGTCGTCGTCCGGGGGCTGGCCGGAGCCGGAGGGCGGTTCGGTGGTCATGGGGTGAGTTGACCGCGAAGTGCGGCCGGGCGCATCCCGTGCGGGGCTGGACGGGGGATTGATTGTTCTACGGCGGTGGGGGGGACGGGAGGGGGTATGGGGTGCGGGTTTTTTCGTACGTACGGGCGGTGGGGGCCGGTCGCGCCCACGCGGCGGAGCCGCACAATGTCACGGCCCCGCGCCCCTGAACAGCAGGGCTTCGTCCTGCCCGTTCAAGGGCGCCGCTGCCGTCACCCCGCCACGAACGTATGTGCCGCCTTGTCGTGCCAGCACTGGCGCCACGGGCGGTCGAAGAGGCACCAGGCCACGCCGAGTACGCCGATCACCAGCAGGCCGGGGATGCTGTAGACGAGCCAGCGGCGTACGGCCTTGCCGAAGGTCGGGGGTTCGTGGCCCTCGATGTCGCGGACTTCCAGGCCGAAGAGGCGTTTGCCGAGGGTGCGGCCCCACTTGGCGGTGGGCAGGGCCTCGTAGAGCACGCCGAAGCCGAGCAGGACCGCCAGGACGATCGCCAGGTAGACCGAGGTCGTGCCGTCGAGCAGCCAGACCGTGACCGTCTGGCCGGTCTGCTTGGCCGCGTCGATCTTGCCGTCGACGTGGTCGACCGCCTTGGTGCCCAGGGGGACGGCCGCGACGCCGGTGACCGCCGCGAGGACGACCGTGTCCACGAGGCGGGCCAGCAGCCGCTTGCCCAGCCCGGCGGGCCTGGCCGCCGCCTGCGCCCGGGCCGCCGCCTGGAAGATGTCCTCGACCGGCGGCTTCCAGGGGGTGACCGGCTGGTCGGCGTCGGCGAGTTGGTGGACCTGCTGGGCCCAGGAGGGTTGGCCGCCGCCGGAGCCTGCGGTCAGGGGGGTGCCCGGTGCGCCCGGTGCGCCCGGTGCGCCCGGCGGGGGGTAGCCGTAGCCGCCGGGGGGTGCTGCGGGGGTG
>LJCV01000313.1 GCA_001298575.1 Actinobacteria bacterium OK074 | reverse complement strand
GGGGGAGGGGGACCCCCCCCGGGGGAGCGGGCCCCCGCGAGCCCTACGTGTGCTGGTAAGCCACCAACGAGATCCCCACGTAATGCACCACGAACGCCGCCAGCGTGAGCGAGTGGAACACCTCGTGGAAGCCGAACCAGCGCGGTGACGGGTTCGGGCGCTTGATGCCGTAGATGACGCCGCCCGCGCTGTAGAGCAGGCCGCCGACGATCACCAGGACCAGCACCGCGATGCCGCCGGTGCGCAGGAAGTCGGGGAGGAAGAAGACCGCCGCCCAGCCCATCGCGATGTAGCAGGGGGTGTAGAGCCAGCGCGGGGCGCCGACCCAGAAGACGCGGAAGATTATGCCCGCGGCCGCCGCCGCCCAGATGCCCCAGAGCAGTACCTGACCCTTGGCGCCCGGCAGGAGCAGCATCGTCAGGGGGGTGTAGGTGCCCGCGATGATCAGGAAGATGTTCGCATGGTCGAGGCGGCGCAGGATGCCGTCCATCCGGTCGCTCCAGTCGCCCCGGTGGTACAGGGCGCTGACGCCGAAGAGCAGGCAGGCGGTCAGGGTGTAGATCCCGCAGGCGAGCCGCCCGCGTGGTGAGTCGGCGAAGGCGGTGAGGATCAGTCCCGCTATGAGTACGGCCGGGAACATGCCCAGATGCAGCCACCCGCGCAGCTTGGGCTTGACCTGGAGCGGCAGGGGGAGCGCTACGGAACCCTGGCCGGCGACCGGCGTGTCCGTGTGCGCGTCGGGGACGGACGCAGTCATGAGGGCATCGTACCTACGGAACCGTAAGTTACGTGTCAGTAGATGCTGTCCGCCGACCGAGGGTGGCCATTCTCTCATGGCTCCGCCGGGTCGGCCCAGGGTGTGCGCCGACCGGATCTCACGCTGTGCCCCCGCGGAGTGAACACGTGGTGATGCTCACGTTGCTCAGGTGTGAGGCCCTCTGGACATATGGGCGCCGCCGTCGGATGATCAAATGAGTGCGGTCGGCACCGGATGAGCGCCGAAGATCCACCGGAACCCTTCGGGGACTCCCGCAAGGGGTCCCGGAGGGTTCGTCGGGGATCGCCGGCGTCGGGCATCCGGGTCGCAGCCCCCACGGGGCCCAACCAAAAAATCCCTCAATTAGGAGCGACCGTGGCGCGCGACAACGCGGCTCCCCTCACCGTCCCCACCGAGCACAAAGAACTGATCTCGTGGGTCAACGAGATCGCCGAACTGACGCAGCCGGACAACGTGGTCTGGTGTGACGGATCCGAGGCAGAGTACGAGCGCCTGTGCGAGGAGCTCGTCCGCAAGGGCACCTTCAAGAAGCTCGACCCGATCAAGCGCCCCCACTCGTACTACGCGGCCAGTGACCCGACCGATGTCGCCCGGGTCGAGGACCGCACCTTCATCTGTGCGGAGAAGGAAGAGGACGCGGGGCCGACCAACCACTGGAAGGCTCCTGCCGAGATGCGGGCCATCTTTACTGGAGAAGGAAACAGTTTCGCGGGAGAACAGGGCATCTTCCGCGGCTCGATGCGCGGCCGGACGATGTACGTCGTCCCGTTCTGCATGGGCCCGCTCGGCTCGGACCTCTCCGCGATCGGCGTGGAGATCACCGACTCCGCGTACGTCGCCGCGTCGATGCGCACCATGACGCGCATGGGACAGCCGGTCCTCGACGAACTCGGCTCCGACGGCTTCTTCGTGCGTGCTGTGCACACGCTCGGGGCGCCGCTGGCCGAGGGCGAGGCCGACGTGCCCTGGCCCTGCAACTCCACCAAGTACATCTCGCACTTCCCGGAGACCCGCGAGATCTGGTCGTACGGCTCCGGATACGGCGGCAACGCGCTGCTGGGCAAGAAGTGCTACGCCCTGCGCATCGCCTCCGTGATGGCGCGGGACGAGGGCTGGCTCGCCGAGCACATGCTCATCCTCAAACTCACCCCGCCCACCGGAGAGTCGAAGTACGTGGCCGCCGCCTTCCCGTCCGCGTGCGGGAAGACCAACCTCGCCATGCTGGAGCCCACCGTCTCCGGCTGGACGGTCGAGACGATCGGCGACGACATCGCGTGGATGCGGTTCGGCGAGGACGGCCGCCTGTACGCGATCAACCCGGAGGCCGGCTTCTTCGGTGTGGCCCCCGGCACCGGCGAGCACACCAACGCCAACGCGATGAAGACCCTGTGGGGCAACTCGGTCTTCACGAACGTCGCCCTCACCGACGACGGCGACATCTGGTGGGAGGGGATGACCGAGGAGACCCCAGCCCATCTCACCGACTGGAAGGGCAACTCCTGGACACCGGAGTCCGGTTCGCCCGCCGCGCACCCCAACGCCCGCTTCACCGTGCCCGCTTCGCAGTGCCCGATCATCGCGCCCGAGTGGGAGGACCCCAAGGGCGTGCCGATCTCGGCGATCCTGTTCGGCGGGCGCCGCGCCAGTGCCGTACCGCTGGTGACGGAGTCCTTCGACTGGAACCACGGTGTCTTCCTCGGGGCCAACGTCGCCTCCGAGAAGACCGCCGCCGCCGAGGGCAAGGTCGGCGAACTGCGCCGCGACCCGTTCGCCATGCTGCCGTTCTGCGGCTACAACATGGGCGACTACATGGGCCATTGGGTCGATGTCGCCAAGGGCAAGGACCAGGCGAAGCTGCCGAAGATCTACTACGTCAACTGGTTCCGCAAGGACGACCGGGGCAGGTTCGTGTGGCCCGGGTTCGGTGAGAACAGCCGCGTCCTGAAGTGGATCGTCGACCGGCTCGACGGCCGCGCCGAGGGCGTCGAGACCCCGATCGGGATCCTGCCGACCAAGGCCGCCCTCGACACCAAGGGGCTCGAACTGTCCGACTCCGACCTGGAGTTCCTGCTCACGGTCGACAAGGAGGTGTGGCGCGAGGAGGCGGCGCTGGTCCCCGACCACCTGAACACCTTCGGCGACCACACCCCGAAGGAACTGTGGGACGAGTACCGGGCGTTGGTGCGACGCCTGGGGTAACACCCGTCCCGCGCGGTCCCCTTGGCGGGGGCCGCCGACAGCTCCGCGGCCGGTCGGACAGCCCTGACCTGCCACGTCGTCGGACCGACCGCGGTAGCCAGGGGCCGGGGCCTCGCACAACGGAGTGCGGGGCCCGGCCTTTTTCATGTACGCCCCGGGCCTGCTCCCTCGTGCCGGGGGCGTGCACAGCCGTAATCCGCGCTCCCATTTCCCGCATCACCTCCGCCCCGACCGGGATTTCGCGGGACACTCGGGACAACCGGCGCGAACCGCGAACCGCGAACCGTGAACCGCGAAGCGGCCGGGCCGTCAGCACGAATCCCGAATCCCGAATCCCGTGAGGGAACCCCTGAAAGAGGTGAGAGGGGTGCGCACACCGGTCAGTGATCCCCTGCGGGTGGGGCCGTACCGCATCGTCGGGCGGCTCGGCTCCGGTGGCATGGGGTGGGTGTACCTCGGCCGGTCGCCCGCCGGGCGCGAGATGGCCGTGAAGGTGGTGCGCCCCGAGTTGGCGGCCGAACCCGAGTTCCGGGCCCGGTTCGCGCGCGAGGTCGCCGCCGCGCGGATGGTCAGCGGCGCGTACACCGCACCCGTCGTCGACGCGGACACCGAGGCCGCGTTGCCCTGGCTCGCCACGCTGTACGTGCCCGGCCCCTCCCTCGCCGAGGCGGTCCGCGCGGACGGACCCCTGCCCGAGGACCAAGTACGCCGTCTGGGCGCCGGGTTGGTCGAGGCGTTGCAGGCGATCCACGCCGCCGGGGTGGTGCACCGGGACCTCAAGCCCGCGAACGTGCTGCTGGCCGCGGACGGCCCGCGCGTCATCGACTTCGGCATCTCCCGCGTCGACGGCGTCCCCGGCCTCACCCAGACGCCGGGCCTCACCCAGGCCGGAATCGTGCTGGGCACCCCGCCGTTCATGTCGCCGGAGCAGATGACGGGCTCGCCCGTGGGACCGCCGAGCGACGTCTTCTCCCTCGGCGGCGTGCTCGCCTACGCGCTGACGGGCCGCCCGCCGTACGGCATCGGGGACGAGGTCGGCTACCGGATCGTGCACGGCGAGGCCGACCTCACCGGCGTACCCGAGCGGATCCGGCCGACGGTCGCGCGCTGCCTGGTCAAGCGCCCGGCCGAACGGCCGCCGCTGGAGGCCCTGTTGGACGAACTGCTCGACCTGCCCGCGCGCGCCCCCGCCTGGCCGCCGCCGACCGTGGCCCGCAGCATCCGGGTGCGCACCGGCGAACTCGCGCTGCGCCGCGAGGGCCGGGCCGGTACGGGAGTGTCGCTGCCGTCCTGCCTGCTGCTGCACGCCCAGGCGCTGCTCGACGCGGGCCTCACCGACGCGATGGTCGCCGACGCGGCCGGGGCGGTGGGCCGTGCTGGGGCCTGACGGGTTCGCCGGGGGCGGACCGCTCTCCGGCCACGACCCCATTCCCGGCCGGGACCGCGAAATCGGCACCCAGTGGCGGCAGTTGGTACGGAACTGGGGCGCCCAGGGCAACCATCCCACCGAATCCGACGAGGACTCGGACTCCGTTTCGCTGCGGATCGATCTCCGGGAAACGGGACGGCTGGTCACCGTGCGATTCATGACCACCAAACGGCTGCTCGTGGCGTTCTTCACCGACGGTCATTACCTGCGCCCGGACCAACTCGCCATCGCCGCAGCCGCGTCGAACGCGTGGAATACCGAACAACTGAATCCCATGCTGTCGGTGTGGGACGTCCGCGGCCCGCGCCCGTGTCTCGCCGGGGTCTGTGACCTCCCGCTGACCTGCCGGATCACCCAGGCGGACTTCAACTCCCTGGCCGACGACTGGGTGGAACGGGCGCGCCAGATGTTCACCCGTTGCCATCAGGTATTCGAGTTGTAGCCGGGGCTGCCGGGAAGAACTCGGAGATTGTTCGAACTCCCTTGACTCGCCGCCAATTTCGCGAAAACCCTTCAACGGGGCGCCCCTTGGCGCCACTATGAACGCAAGCCGTTTCGGGCCACCGGGGAAGTGGTTCTTTCGGCCACGGGGGTTTTCATGAGGCACTCGCCTGCTTTCGCCGTGCTGCGGCCCGCTTTCGCCGCGCTGTTCGGATTCGCGTTGCTGGTGGGGCTGTTGGGCGCGTGCGCGGGGCAGCCCGAGGAGGGCAGGAAGTGCGTCGGGGACTTCGCGACCCTGCTGGCCTGCCTGCCGGACGGACTCGCCAAGGGGCCCGTCACGCTCACCCTGGACCCCGGCACGGGGTACCAGGGCAGTGAACTGAACCGCAGGCTCGCCGAGCGCCAAGTGTGGGAACACCGCGACCAGTTGGCCGTCGAGGTCCCGAAAGGCGTGCGGACCGGCGAGGGCGGGACGGTCCTGCTCGTCCTGGCGGGCCATCGCCGCGTCGCCCGGAACGCCAGGATCGACGGGCTGGGCACCGAGAGCCGCAACGACCTGGGGAACCTCGGCATCTGCGACGAAGGCAAGGAGAAGGAGTCCTGCGACGCGGTCGCCTCCGGCGCACAGGGCGGCGACCTGATCGACCAGGGCCTCGCCGACGATCTCTACAGCAACAGCCGCACCCCGCTCCTGCTGAGCATCGGCGGTGTGCTCGTCGTCCTGCTCGCCGCCTTCGTCTACCTCGTCCGCCGCTCCGGCGGCCCCGGCACACCGCAGGGCCGCCCCCTCGCCGCGGCCGGCATCGGCGCCGTACCCCCTCAACACCCCAACGGTTACGACGAACCGACCACCCCCCTGCGTTCGTACGGCCGCACCGTCGGCCCCCGTACCGGGCCCGCCCGCACCGCCGTCGTCCGGACCGGGCTGCACCCGCAGGGGTACGTCGAACTCGACCGCGTCCTGTACCGGGCCGTGTGGGCCGAGCCGCACCGGCCGCCGCCCGGCCCCGGCGGACTCGTCGACGTCACCGAGTCGCGCGGGGAGGGCCACATCCCCGACGTCCTCTACGCCTACCCCTCCGCCCAGTCCGCCCAGTCCGCCCGACGGCACGTCAAGTGACCTGTGAGGAAGCCCATGCACAGCGAACACCCGCCCACGATGCCGGCGGAGTACGCCGACATCGAGTTCGAGAACAACGCGCAGCGGCTGCCGCTGGTCCTGTGCCTCGACATCTCGAGTTCCATGGCGGGCACGCCCATTCAGACCCTGAACGACGCCCTCGCCGAGTGGACCCGCGAACTCCACGACGACGTCTCGCTCAGCTACAGCGTCGAGGTCGCGGTCGTCACCTTCGGCGGCCCGTACGGCGTCTGCTCCTGGCGCGGGCCCCAACTCCTCGATCCCCGCGCCCCGGTGAACCCCTTCGTGCCCGCGCACGCGTTCCAGGCGCCGCGGCTGGCCGCCGCCGGGGTGACCCTGATGACGGAGGCGCTGGAGCTGTCGATGCGGATCGTCGCGGCCCGCAAGGCGGAGCTGCGCGCGGCCGGACTCCAGTACTACCGGCCGCAGATCTGCCTGGTCACCGACGGCATACCGACCGACGGGACCGGTCATCTCACCGACTCCTGGACCCGGTTGGTGCCCGTGCTCGCCGAGGAGCAGCGGGCCCGCCGCTTCCGGCTGTACGCGATCGGCGTCGGCGGCATCACCGACCGGGGCGAACAGGTGCTCCAGGCGTTCGCGCCCAAGTTCACCGCGCGGATCCAGGGGTTCCCGTTCCGGGAGCTGCTCCAGATGATGTCGGCGAGCGCCAACGCCGAGCAGAAGGGCGCGGGCGACGAGGTCTTCGAGAAGATCTTCAGCCAGTTCAAGACCCAACGCCCGGCCTGGGAAAGCTGACTTCGGGGGGACTGGTGGGCAACAACGGCACGGACGACCGGGGTTCACCGTGGCGGGTGCACGGGCTGAGCGTCGAGGGCTACCGGCACCGGCGCACGAACACGCCCTGCCAGGACGCGTGCGCCTCCTGGGGCTCGCCGTCCGTGACGGTGCTCGCGGTCGCCGACGGCGCCGACCGCCGCCCGCGGTCCGACGAGGGCGCCCAACTCGCGGTCTCCCTGGCCGCCGAGCACTTCGGCCGCCGGGCGTCCGCGGCCGTCGACGAACCGCCCGGCAAGGCGGTGCACGACCTGCTCAAGGACGCCTTCCACGACGTCGGCGAGGAGTTCCTGGACCGTACGGGCCCGGACGCCGCCGACTTCGCGACCACCCTCACCGTCGTGGTCCTGACCCCCGGCTGGCTCGGCCATCTCACCGTCGGCGACGGCTTCGTCGTCCTGCGGGCCGGAACGGAGGACGGCGTACGGCAGTTCCACGTGCTGCCGCAGCCCGCGGCGGTCAGCGAGTACAGCAACGAGACGGTGTTCCTGACGTCGGCGGGCGCTGACCGGCAGGTGCACACGGACTGCGTGGCCGACGACCGCATCGACGGCGTCCTGCTCTCCACGGACGGCCTCGCCCAGGCCGCGCTGACCCGTACGGCGTCGGGCGCGCCCGCCCCCAACTCCTCTTTTGCCGAAGCCGTGTTCCGCTCCCTCGACACCCCCGGCCCGGTGTCCGAGAGCGCCCACGAATCGCTGGCCGCGCTGCTCCGCTCGGACCGCCTCACCGCACTGAACGCCGACGACAAAACGCTGCTGCGGGCCGTACGGAAGGGGCGCCGATGAACGGGGGCACGGGCGGAGCGGTGAACGGAACACCCGGCGCGGGCAGGCCCTCCGGGGTGAACGGCAGCCCTGGCGCGGCCAGTTCACCCGGTCCGACGACGGCCGGTCGTACCGTCCTGCTCGACGGCCGCCGTGTCGTCCTCGTCGAACCGCCCCTCAAGAGCGGTGGGCAGGCGGCCGTGTTCACGGTCGCGGGGGAGGACGACATCGTCGTCAAGATCTACCGCGATCCGCCGGGCCCCGACCAGGAACGGCGGTTGACCCGGATGCTCGCCATGTCACCGCTGGGCGGGCGCCCCCTCGACAGCTCGCAGCCGTCCGAACTGGCCTGGCCCACCGCGCTCGCCCGCACCCCGCAGGGGGAGTGCGCCGGGTATGCCATGCGCCGCTTCGGGGAGCCCGAACACGTAAGGCTGGTGGGCCTGTTCACGCGGTCGCAGCGGCTGAAGCTGTTCCCGGGGCGGGCCGACTGGCGGTTCCTGCTCGGGGTCTCCTGGAACCTGGCGTTCATGACCGCGCGCATGCACCACGAGAACCTCGTCATCGGCGACTTCTCCAGCAACAACGTGGTCGTCGACGCCAACGGCTTCGTCACGTTCCTCGACTGCGACTCCATCGCCTTCACCGACCCGGCCACCGGCGAGGTCTTCCCCTGCCTGATGCACACCACCGACTACTCGGCCCCCGAACGCCAGGCGGGCGGCCCCGCGACCCGGGCCAGCGACGACTTCGCCCTGTCCGTCCTCATCTACCAACTGCTCAGCGGCGGCGACCACCCCTTCGGGGGCGTCCCGCACGACAGCACGTCCGAGTCCACCGTCAAGGACAACATCGCGGCCAGCGTGTCCTACGTCGTCCGCCCCGAGGCGGTCACCATCCCCCGTGGCACCATCAACCCCACGATCCTCCCGCCCGACCTCCTCACCCTGGCCCGCGCCGCCTTCGGCCCCGGAGTCAACGCGCCGGCGGCCCGCCCCACGGCGGAGGCTTGGCTGCGGGCGCTGGACAAGGAACGCCGGGAGGTGCAGCAGTGCGCCGATCGTCCGCTGCATGTCTACGGCTCACACTTGTCGGCCTGTCCGTGGTGCGCGCGGGTGGCGGCGACGGGGCATGACGTCTTCAACCTGCCGGTACGGGGAGCGGCTGGGCAGCCGCTTCAGCCGACGCCGCCGTACGGGACGACGGTGGGGGCGGGGGTGTCGTTCAGGCCGTTGCTGGTCGTGGTGGGGGTGTTGGTGGTGCTGTTGGTGGTTGTGGTGCTGGCGAGGGCGAGTTCATAACCTCGGGCGAGTCGGCGTTTTAGGGGCGCGGGGCTGTGACATTTTGCGGCTCCGCCGCGTGGGCGCGACAAGCCCCCACCGGCCCGCAGCCGAACTACCGACCCCCACCTGCCGAAGCCAACGCCGTTGCCGCCGCATGCGCATCCATCCGCTCAGCCACCAGAATCGCCACCGTCGTATCCGCCCGGGACGCAGCCACGACCAACGCCCGCCCCGCCAGCTCATGAGCCCGCCGATGCAACGCATCAACGCTCCCACCCCGCCCGCCGGAAGCGGGAGCACCACGCAACGGCGCCCGCCCCCTCAACCGCCCAACCTGCGTAGCAATCCGCTCCGCCGCGGTGTCCAGCGCATCCGAAGGTGCCGCCGACCGCAGCTCATCGGTCACAGTAAGCAACGCACCGAGATGCCCCGCGAGCTGGATGTCCAGCTCCTCCTCGCGGGAGCGATGCGGGAAGTCCGGGGCGGAAGTGGTCGGGTCGGCCATCGTGCTGTGGACCGACTTCGTGCGGATCGGCTCGTACATGGGATGGTCTCCAAGCGGCTGTCGGGACACCATCCTAGCTTGGATTCCGTCTAAAGTTGAGCCGAGTCCGAAAACTCTGTGTTACGGATCACCGTTGCCCGTAACCGTCGAGGAAGTTTCCGATCCGGGTGATCGCGGAAGTGAGGTCGGCGACCGTCGGCAGGGTCACCACGCGGAAGTGGTCGGGTTCGGTCCAGTTGAAGCCGGTGCCCTGGACGACCATGATCTTCTCCTGGCGGAGCAGGTCCAGCACCATCCGGCGGTCGTCCTTGATCTTGAAGACGTTCGGGTCGAGGCGCGGGAAGAGATACAGCGCGCCCTTTGGCTTCACGCACGTCACACCCGGGATCTGGGTGAGCAACTCGTAGGCGGTGTCCCGCTGTTCCTTCAGCCGGCCGCCCGGCAGGACGAGGTCGTTGATCGACTGCCGTCCGCTGAGCGCGGCGACCACTCCGTGCTGGCCCGGCATGTTCGCGCACAGGCGCATGTTCGCCAGGATCGTCAGACCCTCGATGTACGAGTCGGCGTGCGCGCGCGGCCCCGAGATCGACATCCAGCCGACCCGGTAGCCGGCCACCCGGTACGCCTTCGACATGCCGTTGAAGGTGAGGGTGAGCAGGTCGGGGGCGATGGCGGCGGTGGGGGTGTGGGTGGCGTCGTCGTAGAGGATCTTGTCGTAGATCTCGTCGGAGCAGACGAGGAGGTTGTGGCGGCGGGCGATGTCGGTCAGGCCGCGCAGCACCGCCTCGTCGTACACGGCTCCGGTGGGGTTGTTCGGGTTGATGATCACGATCGCCTTGGTGCGGTCGCTGACCTTGCGCTCGATGTCGGCGAGGTCGGGCATCCAGTCCGACTGCTCGTCGCAGCGGTAGTGGACCGCGGTGCCGCCGGACAGGGAGACCGCCGCCGTCCACAGGGGGTAGTCCGGGGACGGTACGAGGACCTCGTCGCCGTCGTCGAGCAGGGCCTGCATGGCCATGACGATCAGCTCGGAGACGCCGTTGCCGATGTAGACGTGCTCGACGTCGGTCTCGATGCCGATGGTCTGGTTGTGCATGACGACCGCGCGGCGGGCGGCGAGCAGGCCCTTCGCGTCGCCGTAGCCATGGGCCGACGACACGTTGCGGAGGATGTCCTCCAGGATCTCCGGCGGGCTCTCGAAGCCGAAGGCGGCCGGGTTTCCGGTGTTGAGCTTGAGGATGCGGTGACCCGCCGCCTCCAGCCGCATCGCCTCCTCGAGAACCGGGCCCCGGATCTCGTAGCAGACGTTGGCGAGCTTCGTGGACTGGATCACCTGCATGTCCGCGAGCTTACGGGCACGTAACGGTTCCCGTTGAGGGTTTCCCGCCAGATGAGACGGGGAACACCGGGTCGATTCGGGGGGCGGAGGGGGCGGCTTCGCCCTGGGGGGCCTTGCTCGGCGTCTCTCCAGCATTCACAATGCGCATGACAAAAACGCGGGTCCGCCGGAAGATCTCCGGCTGCCCGTACCCCCCACCACACCTCCTACCGAGGGGACCCCCCACATGCGCAAGTCTCTCCTTGCCGTGCTCTTCGCCCTGGCGACCGCCGGGGCGGGCGTGGCACCGGCCGTGGCCGCACCGGCCCCCGCACCCGCACCGGCCCCCGCACCCGCAGCGGCGCACGCGGTCGCCAAGGCGGCGACCAAGGCGGCGGCCAAGGCGGCGGCCAATGCGGCGACCAAGACGGCGGCCACCCCCACCATCACCGCCGTGAACTTCGCCGGCACCGTCGCCCTCAGCAACTGCTCCGGCTCCGTCATCCGCTTCCCGCAGTCCGCCGACGACGACCCCGCGCTCGTCCTCACCAACGGCCACTGCCTGGAGACCGGCTTCCCCGAGCCGGGCGAGGTCATCGTCGACCAGTCCTCCACCCGCACCTTCAGCCTGCTCAACGCCTCGGCCACCAAGGTCGCCACGCTGCGCGCGAGCAAGGTCGCGTACTCGACGATGACCGACACCGACGTCACGATCTACCAACTCACCACCACCTACGCGGCGATCAAGAGCTCGTACGGCATCAGCCCGCTCACCGTCTCCGCCGCGCACGCGCTCGCCGGCACCGCCATCACCGTCGTCTCCGGCTACTGGAAGGCGACGTACGCCTGCAACATCGACGGCTTCGTCAACACGCTGAAGGAGGGCGACTGGACCTGGAAGGACTCGGTCCGTTACACCTCCGCGTGCCAGACCATCGGCGGCACCTCGGGCTCGCCGGTCGTCGACAACTCCACCGGGCAGGTCGTCGCCGTCAACAACACCGGTAACGAGGACGGCGAGCGCTGCACCGAGAACAACCCCTGCGAGGTCGACGCCAACGGCAACGTGACGGTCCACGAGGGCATCAACTACGCCCAGGAGACCTACCAGATCGTGCCGTGCTTCGGGGTCGACAACAAACTCGACCTGAGCGCCACCGGCTGCACCCTGCCCCAGCCGTAACTCCCGTTCGCGGGGCGGGCGTTACCGTCCACTACCGGGCGGGTGTCCGGCGCACCGCCCGCCCCGCCAGCGCCTGTGTCCGGCGGCTGTCGTCGATCGCGAACCGGCCGTCGACCAGGACGTACGGGATGCCCGTCGGCAGCGTGCGCGGGTGCTCGAAGGTCGACCCGGCCGCCACCGTGGCCGGGTCGAACAGGACCAGGTCCGCGCGGTACCCCTCGCGGACCAGGCCCCGGTCCGGCAGCCGCAGCCGGGCCGCCGGGCGCCCGGTGAGGTGCGCGACGCACTCCTCCAGCGACAGGATCCCCAACTCCCGTACGTAGTGCCCGAGATAGCGCGGGAAGGTGCCGTACGCCCGGGGGTGCGGCTTGGCGCCCGTCAGGACGCCGTCGGAGCCGCCGGTGTGCACGGGGTGGCGCATGATCGCGCGCACGTTCTCCTCGTGCCCCACGTGCTGGAGGATCGTCGAGCCGAGTCGGTCGTCCAGCAGGAGTCGGCGGGCGGTGGTCCAGGGGTGCTCGCCGCGTTCGTCTGCCGATTGTTGGATCGTCTTCCCTGTGTACGACGACAGGGCGGGCGTCGCGACTCCGCTGATCTCGATCGTGTCCCACTCGATGGGTACGCCGTGGCAGCCGTCGGCGCCGAGGACCTCCATGTGGTGGCGGATCCGGTCGGCCGTCGCCTCGTCGCGCAGCCGGGCGAGGATCGCGTCCGGGCCGCCCTCGCTCGCCCAACTGGGCAGCATCGCCACGAGCGTTGTGCAGCCGGGGGTGTAGGGGTAGGTGTCCAGCGTGAGGTCGGCGCCCGCCGCCAGCGCCTTGTCCAGCAGGGCGAGGAGGTCCGGTGCCCGGCCCTCGTTCACACCGAAGTTCATGGTCGCGTGCGCCAAGTGCAGTGCGCAGCCCGCCTCGTGGGTGAGCGCGACCATCTCCTCGTACGCCTGGAGCGCGCCCGCGCCGTAACTGCGGTGGTGGGGGCAGTAGTAGCCGCCGTAGGACGCCACCACCCGGCACAGTTCGGTGAGTTCGGCGTCCTTGGCGTACATGCCGGGGGTGTAGGTCAGGCCGGAGGACATGCCTACGGCGCCCTGCTCCATCCCCTCCGCCACCAACTGCCGCATCCGGTCCAGCTCCTGGGGGCTCGCCTCGCGGTCCTCCCAGCCGACGGCCAGCATGCGGACCGTGCCCTGCGGGATCAGGTAGGCCGCGTTGACGGCGATGCCCTCGCCGTGGAAGCCGTGGTCCAGGCGGTCCAAGTACCCGCCCACCGTGCGCCAGTCGAAGTCGATGTCCGCGCCGTCGCCGTTCCAGCCGGTGATCGCCCGGCGGACCTCGGCGAGCGTACGGTCGTCGACGGGGGCGTACGACAGCCCGTCCTGGCCCACGACTTCGAGGGTCACCCCCTGCGCGACCTTCGCACTGTGGTCCGGGTCGCGCAGCAGGGCCAGGTCGCTGTGCGCGTGCATGTCGACGAAACCGGGCGAGAGGACCAGGCCCTCGGCGTCCAACTCCCGCATCGCGGTGGGGCGTTGACAGCCCGCCGCGGCGGCCTCCTTGACGATCGAGACGATCCGGCCGTCGTCGACGACCACGTCGGCACGGTACGAGGGCGCACCGCTGCCGTCGACGACATCGGCGTCACGGATGACGAGGTCCTGCACGAGACGGCCTCCCTGGCAGTCATGGGGGTTTGCGGGCGGGGCCTAGAAGTTTGCGGGCGGGGCCTAGAAAAACGTCCGTACGTAGTCGACGACCGTGCCGTCCGCCTCCGTCACCGGAATCAGCTGCCACTTGTCGAACGTCGTGCACGGGTGCGAGAGGCCGAAGCCGAGCCAGTCGCCCACCGCCAGGTCCGCCTCCGGTGTCGTCCGCAGCCAGGTGTGCTGGTCGGAGAGGGCCGGGACGGTGATGCCCGTCGCCGGGTGCTCCGCGCCGTCGCGCCGTACCACCTGCGGCACCGGCAGGTCCAGGTCGTAGGGCGCGTCCCGCTTGCCCGCGTTGGCGAACGCCTGCTCGGCCGACGGGCGCGACACCACCTGCGCCCACAGCCGGAACGCCGGTTCCAGCGCGCCCTCCTGGGGGACCCGGGTGAAGGGCGTCACCTCGCGGTAGTGGCCGTCGTCGTGCGAGACGTACGCGCCCGAGCGCAGCAACTTCAGTACAGGGAGCGAGAGTTCGGGGATACCGGCGAAGACGTCGGCGACCGCGTCGAACCAGGCGCTGCCGCCCGCGCTGACGACGATCTCCTCGGTCCCCTGGCCTGTGAACCGGCCCGCCTTGTCGAACTCGGCGGCCAGCGCGACGAGTCGGCGCAGATAGCCGCGCACCCGCTCCGGGTCCGCCCCGGGCACCTCGCCCTCGTAGCCCGCGACGCCGACCAGCCGCAGGGTGCCGGTGGCGGCCACCGCGTCGGCGACCGCCGCGCACTCCGCCTCCGTACGGACGCCGGTCCGCGCGCCGTCGCCCGCGGCCAGCTCCACCACCACGTCCAGCGGGCGCGTGGTCGCTCCCGCCAGCGCCGCGTCCATCAACTCGACCCCGCGCACGGAGTCGACGTAGCAGACGAAGCGGAAGCCGGGGTCGGCGGTCAGTTCGGCGGCGGTCCAGCGCAGGGCGGCCGGGTCGACGAGTTCGTTGGCGAGGAAGACCCGCTCGATGCCGAACTCCCGTGCCACGCGCACCTGGTGGGGGACGGCGAGGGTGATGCCCCAGGCGCCGTGGTCGAGTTGGCGCCGGAACAGCTGCGGGGCCATGGACGTCTTGCCGTGCGGTGCGAAGGCCAGGCCGTGGCGGGCGGCGTAGGTCTCCATGAGTTCGAGGTTGTGCGCGAGGCGCTCGGCGGACAGCGTGAGCAGGGGGGTGGTGAAGCCGCCGGTGAAGAGGTTGCGGCGCTCGGCGGTCAGCTCGGCGAGCGTGCGGCCGGTGGCGTCCGGGGGGAGGCCCTTGAAGCGGTGGTCGACGCGTTCGGCGGCGAGGCGGGCGAAGGGGTCCGTCGGGTCCGTCGGGTTCGTCGAGTTCGGCGCTTCCGTGGCCATGGCGGGGCCTCCCTGATTCGATCCTGATTCAATCCGGCGTGTTGCATCATGTGCAACGTTCGTTGCGTATATCGCGCACTGCTGTCTAACATCTCGGCCAACGCGGGGTCAACGGTCGGCCAGGCCGCCAGGGCCCGCCACCGCGACCCCGCACGGACGAGGAGCCACCACCATCGTGACCGCCGACGGACAACCCCACACCACCGCCGACGCGACCGATGCGGACCTCAATGACGTGGCTACGGACACGGTCGACGTCGTCACGCTCGGCGAGTCCATGGTCACCTTCCTGCCCTCGCGGCCCGGCCGCCTCGCCGACGTGCCCTCCTTCGACCGCGCCATCGGCGGCGCCGAGTCCAACGTCGTCTGCGCCCTCGCCGCAGCCGGCCACTCCACGCGCTGGGTCAGCCGGGTCGGCGCCGACGGCTTCGGCGACCACCTCGTCGAGACGATCCGGTCCTACGGCGTCGACGTCTCGGCCGTGCGCCGCGACCCGGCCCGACCCACCGGCGTCTACTTCCGCACGGCCGGCGACCGGGCGACCGACGCCCACGAGGTGGCGTACTACCGCACGGGCGCGGCGGCCTCGGCGATGTCCGCGGCCAACGTGGACCTCACCGCCGTCCGCGCGGGCCGGGTGCTGCACCTGTCGGGCATCACGGCCGCCCTCTCCGCCAACTGCCTCGATCTGCTACGGCAGTTGACGGCCCCGGCGGCCCCCGCGGCGCCACGGCCGCTCGTCTCCTTCGACGTCAACCACCGGCCCGGGCTGTGGCAGGACGCCCCGCGCGGCCCGGAAGTGCTCCTCGACCTGGCGCGCGGCAGCGACCTGGTGTTCGTCGGCGAGGACGAGGCGGAGGCGGCCTGGGGCGTCACCGGCGGCCCGGCGGCGATCCGCGCGGTTCTGTCGGAGCCGCGGACGCTGGTGGTGAAGCAGGGGGCGCGAGGGGCGACCGTGTTCGAGCGGCCCGTGCACCCCGGGAACCCCGGCCATCCAGGGCACCCCGGCGCCGTCGACACCGTCACGTCCGTGCCCGCCGTGCAGGTCACCGCCGTCGTCGCGCCCGTCGGGGCCGGGGACGCGTTCGCCGCCGGGTTCCTGTCCGGGACCCTGCGCGGGCTGCCCGCCGGGGCCCGGCTGCGGCACGGGCACCTGATGGCCGCCGCCGTGCTCACCGCGCCCGGCGACCTCGCGGCGCCCCCCGCCCGCGACCACGCCGACCGCCTTGCCGACCTCGACGACGCCGCGTGGGGGAGACTGCGTCTCGGCCCCGGCTGGACGCAAGCCGCACGGGCCACCGAGGAGGTACACACGCCATGAGCCAGACCGTCGACCGCGCGCTCAGCATCCTGCCGCTGCTCGCCGAGGGCCCCGCCGACCTCGGCCGGGTCGCCGACCGGCTCGGGGTGCACAAGTCCACCGCGCTGCGGCTGCTGCGCACCCTGCACGAACACGGCCTGGTCTACCGCCAGTCCGACCAGCGCTACCGGCTCGGCGCCCGCCTCTTCGCCCTCGCCCAGGAGGCCGTGGAGAACCTCGACGTCCGCGAGATCGCCCACCCGCACCTGCTCCGGCTCAACGAACAGTGCGGCCACACCGTGCACTTGGCGGTGTACGAGGAGGACGAGGTCCTCTACATCGACAAGGTGGACAGCCGTTACCCGGTGCGCATGTACTCGCGCATCGGCAAGCCCGTCGCGATCACCGTCGCCGCCGTCGCCAAACTGCTCCTCGCCGACCTGCCCGAGCACGAGCGCCGGGCCGTCGCCGACAAGCTCGACTACCCGATGTACACCTCCCGCTCGACCCCCAACGCCCCCGCCTTCCTGCGGGAGTTGGAGAAGGTGCGCGAGCAGGGCTGGGCCACCGACCTCGGTGGCCACGAGGAGTCCATCAACTGCGTCGCCGCGCTCATCCGGGGCGCCGCCGGCCGCGCCGTGGCCGCCATGTCGGTCTCCGCCCCGAACGTCGTCGTCACCGCCGACGAACTGCTCACCCTGCTCCCGCTGGTCCGCCGCACGGCCGAGGCGATCAGCCGGGAGTACTCCGGCAACCCGGCCGCACCCCCCATCCCGTAATCCCGTAAGGACCAAGGACTCCGCATGACCGAGAAGATCGCGCTCACGCCCAAGACGCACACCACCCCGCCCGCGAAGTTCTCGCACGGCGTGAAGAAGGGCAACATCCTCCAAGTCGCGGGCCAGGTCGGCTTCCTGCCCGCCGAGGAGGGCAGGCCGCCCACGCCCGCGGGCCCCACGCTGCTGGAGCAGACCCTCCAGACCCTCGCGAACGTCAAGGCCATCCTGGAGGAGGGCGGGGCGAGTTGGGACGACGTGATGATGATCCGCGTCTACCTGACGGACGTCGCCCACTTCGCCGAGCTGAACGACATCTACAACACCTACTTCGAGGAGCAGGCCCTCACCGCCCCGCCGGCCGCCCGCACCACGATCTACGTCGGCCTGCCGCCCGGCCTCCTCATCGAGATCGACGCACTGGCCGTACTCGGCTGACACACCATCAAGTCGCTTACCTGCTAGCTCACTTCACCCGCATCGGCTCGCGCAGCCGGTAACTCGCCTCACCCGCATCCGCCGTACGCCGTCCCGGTGCGGTGTCCCCGTCCCGGGCGCCGTACCGCGATCCTCCCTGCCCGAAAGCTCCATGCGCTCACGAGACGCCAGAGGTCCCCCTGTCATGCGCACATCATCTTCGTCGTCCCTGTCGTCCCTCCTGGCGGCCGACGCTCCCGCCACCCCGCCCCACACCGGCGGCATCCTCCTCCTGATCCACGGCACCGGCGGACTGCTCACCGTGGCCGCGCTCGGCATCGCGCTGCTGCTGGTGCTGATCATCAAGGTGCGGTTGCAGCCCTTCGTGGCCCTGCTCGCCGTATCCATAGCCGTTGGCCTCGGCGCCGGACTGTCGGTCACCGAACTCTTCGGCACCGTCCAGCGTTCCGACGCCGTCTCGCTCATCGAGTCCGGCATGGGCGGCACCCTCGGGCACGTCGCGATCATCATCGGCCTGGGCACCATGCTCGGCGCGATCCTCGAAGTGTCGGGCGGCGCCGAGGTGTTGGCGGCCCGGCTGATCGGCCTCTTCGGTGAGGAGCGCGCCCCGATCGCCATGGGCCTGACCGGCCTGATCTTCGGCATCCCGGTCTTCTTCGACGTCGGCATCTTCGTCCTCGCGCCGATCGTCTACGCGGCGGCCAAACGCGGCGGCAAGTCGATCCTGCTGTACTGCCTGCCGCTGCTGGCCGGTCTGTCGATGACCCACGCCTTCCTGCCGCCGCACCCGGGCCCGGTGGCCGCCGCGGCGCTGCTCAAGGTCGACCTCGGCTGGGTGATCCTGATGGGCGTCGTCTGCGGCATCCCCGCGGTGCTCGCCGCGTGGGTGTGGTCGGCCTGGATCGGCCGCCGGATCTTCGTCCCCGTACCGCAGGACATGGTCGAGGCGGCCGAGGAGTCGAAGGCGGCGCTGGCCGAACAGCAGCGGAAGGAAGGCGTGACGCCGCCGGAGGCACCGGTTCCGCTGAGCATCGTCTTCCTGATCATCGGTACGCCGCTGGTGCTGATCCTGCTGGCGACCTTCTCCTCGATCGCGTTCGACCCGTCGACGGGCCGGTCGGTGATCGAGTTCTTCGGTCACCCGTTCGTGGCGCTGACGATCGCGCTCGGGCTGGCCTACTACCTGCTCGGCGTCCGGCGCGGCTGGTCCCGGGCCTCGCTGGAGACCGTGTCGACGGCCTCGCTCAAGCCCGTCGGCAACATCCTGCTGGTGGTCGGCGCGGGCGGGATCTTCGGCGCGGTCCTCAAGGGCAGCGGGGTCGCGCAGGCGCTCTCGGACACCTTCAACGACGTCGGCCTGCCGGTGATCGTCCTCTCCTACCTGCTCTCCGTGGTGCTGCGGGTCGCGCAGGGCTCGGCCACGGTCGCGATCGTGACGACCGCGGGCATCGTGGCGCCGCTGCTGGCGGAGGGGAACCACTCGCAGGCGTTCACCGCGCTGGTCATCATGGCGATCTCGGCGGGTTCGATCTTCGCCTCGCACGTCAACGACGGCGGTTTCTGGATGGTGGCGAAGTACTTCGGCATCAGCGAACGGGACACCCTCAAGACGTGGACGGTCCTGGAGACGGTGCTGTCGGTGGTGGGGTTCGGGATGGCGGGGGTGTTGAGCGTCTTCGTATAACAGCGATAACGATGCGGGGGCTGGCTGTGTGCGACACAGGATCGTCGACCATACTTCGCGCTGTGGAGCAGCGCATAGGTTCGAGCAGCCAGCCCCTGGAAACCGCCGCGGTCGACCCGGCGTACGTCCCCGGGCTCCCGTCGCCCGTGTCCGCGTCCGTGTCCGGGAAGGACCCCGAGGCCGCCTCCGGGTCCGAGGAACCGGAGGAGACTGCGGAGACGGCGGACGCGCCTGTCGCGGAGGCGGAGGACACGCCCGCGGCGGAAGACGCGCCTGCGGCGGAGTCGGACGAGGACGGTGACGACGGCGACGGCGATGACGAGGAGTCGGCCGACCCCGACGGCCCCGTCTTCGAGGCCGCCGACCGCCGCGCCCGGATCGTCGCGGACCACGCCGGCGTACGGCTGAGCCTGGACGACCAGAGCTGCGAGTTCCGCTGGGACGAGATCGCGGCCGTCGAAACGGAGACCCTGCGGTTCGGCAAGCGGTTCACGGTGACGGTCTACACCCCGGAAAACCGCTGGTTCCCGATCGAGATCGAGGCGAACTCGCGCTCCCGCTTCACGGAGTGGGAGTCGGACCTGGACGCGGTGCTGGACAAATACTTCGAGGACGACGCTCAGCCGGACGAGACTCAGCCGGACGAGACCCGGTCGGCCGAGGAAGAGTCCGACGAGAGCGCCCCTTAAGGGACTCAAGGGGCTTAAGGGACGCGGGGCTGTGACGGTTGTCCCAGCCCCGATCCCCTACGGCACTCAACCGCAGTACTGAGCCTCCTTGCCGATGGACCGGTACATGCAGTCCGAGTTCTCCAGCAGCTGCAACACCGCGTCCCGGTTCCGGGAGGTCTCCCGCTCGATCACCTCGTCCGGAGGATAGAACCCGCCCCCGGAGCTGGACGTCGGATACATCTCGAACGTGTAGTCGAAGATCTTCTGCGTGCCCCAGAGGTAGTCGTCGATCGACCCGTCCGTGATGTACAGGTCACTGGACTGCTCGGCGGTGTACCCGTTGCTCGCGGCCATCTTCTGCCCGACCGCCTTGAACGCGGCGGCGTCGTCCGCCGTCATCCCGGTGGCCGTGTCCGCGGTCGTCCACCCGAAGGGCCACAGCACCAGCTCGCTGTAGGTGTGGAAGTCGATGCCGGTCTTGATCTGCTGCACACCGCCGACGACCCGGCTGCGTACGAAGTCGGCGACCACCTTCACCTCGGGCGCGGACTCCGCGGAGGCGCCCCGGTAGGTCTCGGAGGACGCGGAGCCCGAAGAGCCGCCGCAGCAGCCCCACTTGTAGTTCCAGTTCCGGTTGAGGTCCGTACCGACGTACGAGGAACCGGAGTTGGGCTGCCGGTTCTTGCGCCAGGAGCGGTAGGAGCCGCTCGCGATGTCGTACTCGCCGCCGTCCGGGTTGAGGTCCGGGACGATCCAGATCTCGCGGCTGTTGACCATGTTGGTGACGCGCGAGTCGCTGCCGTATCCGGCGCCCAACTCCCGCAGCAGGTACAGCGCCATCTCCACCGTGAGGTGCTCGCGGGCGTGCTGGTGGAAGGTGAGGATGACCTCGGGTTCGTTCTCGTCGGTGGCCACGTTGTCGCTGACCTTGATGGCCGTGATGTCGCGGCCCTGGTACGACTGGCCGATCACGCGCTCGCTCATGATGCTCGGGTAGGCGGCGAGGCGCTGGTCGATCTCCGTGTTCATCTCGGCGTAGTTGTGGTACTTCGAGTCGGCCGTGGGGAAGTCGAAGAGGCGTACGTCGTCGGCGGCGCCGGAGCGGTCCGGGGCCGAGCCCAACAGGGTGACCTCGTAGCCGAGTTGGCGGAGCTTCTTGATCTGGTCGGCGCGGCCGGAGACCACGACGGTCTCCTCGTCGGCCTCGTCCACGGTGACGCCGGTGCCCTGGATCGCCGTACGGGTCACGGGAGTTGTGGCCTGGTGGATCTCGTACTGGCGGACCTCGTCGGCGGCCGAGGCGCCGGACGCGGCCTGCGCGCCGGTCGCGGTGGCCGAGGTGGACGTGGCGGCGACGGGTGCTGCCAGCGCGAGCGCGAGCAGGGCGGCGAACGCGGCTTTGCGTCTGCCGGTGCCACGGCCGGGCAGGCGGCCGACGCTGCGGCCGCGCGTACGGAGTCGCATGAAGTCTCCTTGTTTTTTCTCCGCTTCCGGGGTGTCCGGATGTGGGGGAGTGGAGGTGGAGGGTGCTTCCGTGGGTGGTTCTGGGGGGTGGTCCTTCCACTGCGACGTGGGGATGGTGCCTTCGCTACGGCGTACGGGTGACGCACGCCGGTTGTGCGGGCGCTGTGGGTGCCCTGTGCGATGTGCCGCCCATGGTGTGGCGCTTGGCATGCTCGGGTCAAGAGCATGTCAAGATCCGGTCATGCGCCACCCCGGAAATCCGGCCGGAAGGTGCGGGGTGTGCCGCCGCGGGGTGCGAGGCCAAGCTGTGATGTGAGCTCTGGCCATGGGCGTGACGCGGGCGCGTGCCGCCCGCGAGGCTCTCACCAGCCCCAACACCCCACCCCCGCCGTCCAGTTGAGGCATATTCCACTCACTCTGTGTCGATCAAGCTCTCACCTTCCGTGAGATGATCTTCCGGATACGCTGTTGAGCGGGCCATGCCGTGGATATGGTGCTGTTGCAAGACGACGTCACAGGGGTGAGCTGAGGCGGTAGACGGTGGTTGGCCACCCGCCGCGACGAACGGGGTGGTGGGAACGTGCCGACAGCGATTGCCGTCACCAGTCCCGAACTGGTGCTCCCCGCACTGGACCGGCAGACCCCGCCCGCCGTCGTCCAGCCGCTGCCCACGCTCGACGAGTCCCTCACCGCCATGCACGCGCTCATCGAGCAGCACGGCTACGTCATCGTGCTGCACCTCGCGCCCGCGCAGCCCGAAGGGCCCGTCGACGACCCCGTGCTGCGGCGGCTGCACACCGTCCGCTCGGTCCTCGAAAGCGACCGCATAGCCCTGCTCGGCGTCGACCTGCCGCCCCTCGGACTCGCCCTGCTCGCCCAGCAGTTGCGCCAGCTGTCCGTGTGCGACTTCAGCCCCGGCGTGCTCGCCTCCTCCGCCCGGCTGCTCGCCCACTACATCTACGCCGGCGCCCTCCTCGGCTCCGTCACCCGGCTCGACCGTGTCCCCGTACCGATGAAGTCCCACGCCAAGTCCTGGGTGCCGGGCGCCCAGTTCGCCGTGCTGGCCAACCCGCGCCCCCAACTCGTGCGCGTGGGACAGGAAGAGCTGGCCGGGCCCGAGTTCGGCACCCGCATGCTGATCGCCCCCGGACAGCCGCCCTCCGACTGGGTCAGCGCCGAACTCGCCCCCGCCTGGCGGGTGCAGGGGGTGGCCACGGTGCCGTTGCCGCAGGAGTCCGGGCCGTGGTGGGGGACCACGAAGCTCGTCGAGTTCGCCGCCGGACTGCACGACGTGTCCGTCCTCTACCAGCTCGTCTCCTCCGTACGGCGCGAGATGTGCCACTGGTGCGGACTCGAACTCATCGGTGACCGCTGTGCGTTCTGCGCCGCGCCACTGCCACCACCCGACCAGCAACGGGCCATCGCGCCCCGCGCACCGGCCGCCGTGCACGGCTCGACCGCCGTACGGGCCCTGCCCCGAGGTGCCACCTAGCAACACACTCCGCTTCGGAAACGCAAGACCGCTCGACCCCGCTGTCCCCTTCGCGTCCCGCTCGTAGCCCCACACTCCGAGTCCCGCCCCGAACGAGGTTGTCCAGGTCATGAACTCTCGCCAGCGCCGCGGCGTCATCCTGCTGGTCCTCTCGGCCCTGTGCGCCATCGGCGCGTTCGCCGGAGTGCTGTCGGTGATCCGCGACGTGAACTCGAAGGTCGGCCCCGAGGTCACGGCGTACCGGCTGAAGAGCGACATCGCGCCCTACAAGGAGCTGACCGCCGCGCAGTTCGAGCAGATCGAGATGCCCAAGCGGTGGCTGTCGGACACCGCCGTCACCAGCCTCTCCCAGATCCGCGGCAAGATCGCCGTGACCCAGCTGGAGAAGGGCTCGCTGCTCCAGACCGACATGATCGTCGCCCGGCCCGAACTCCAGGCGGGACAGCAGGAGATCGCCATCATGATCGACGCCTCCACGGGCGTGGCGGGCAAGATCAACCCCGGGTCGAACGTCAACATCTTCGCCACGTTCGCGGCCGACGGCAGCAAGGGCACCGACGAGTCCCGGCTGATCGTCACCAACGCCCGCGTCCTCGACGTCGGCAAGCTCACCGCGCTGGATCCGAACCAGAGCGCCAACGAACAGCGCGACAACGCCACCCAGGCGGTGCCCATCACCTTCGCGCTGGACACCACCGACGCCCAACGCGTCGCGTACGCCGAGTCGTTCGCCGTGCACGTCCGGCTCGCGCTGGTCGCGGGCGGCACCCAGACGTCCGTGCCGGACAGCGACCGCACGTACACCCTCGACGGAGACAAGTAGGAGGCCGCGATGCGCACGAGTACGCAGCAGCCAGGCCCCGTCGGGGTGACGGCCGCACCGGCCGCCGTACCGGTGGCCGTCGGTGTCGCGAGGGCGGGCCGATGACCATCCGGATCCTCCCCGCCGCCGATCCCGACTCCGCGCGCGCCCTCACCACCCTGCTCACCCAGCTCGCCGACGCCGAACCGGCCCAGCCCGTGCCCGACTCCACGGCCCTGCTGGACACCCTCGCCCAGCTCGCCGCCGAGTCCCTCGACGAGCTCCCCGAGGTCGTCCTCGTCCACGAACGCATCGGCCCCGTACCGGCGTTGGACCTGATCCGCGACCTCGTGCTGCGCTTCCCGGCCGTCGGCGTCGTCCTCGTCACCGCCGACACCAGCACCGGCGTCCTCACCGCCGCCATGGACTCCGGCGCCCGCGGCATCGTCACCCTCCCGCTCGGCTACGACGCCCTCGCCGAACGCGTCCGGGCCGCCGCCGCCTGGTCCACCGGCATGCGCCGCCATCTCAGCAGCGGCACCCCGGAGTTGTACGCGGGCGCGGGCGGCACCGTCATCACCGTCACCGGTGCCAAGGGCGGCGTCGGCGCGACCCTCACCGCCGTCCAACTCGCCCTGGCGGCACGCGCGTCCGGCCGTACGGTCGCCCTGCTCGACCTCGACCTCCAGTCCGGGGACGTGTCCTCGTACCTGGACGTCCAGTTCCGCCGCTCGATCGCCGACCTGGCCGGCATCACCGACATCAACGCCCGTGTCCTCCAGGACGCCGTCTACGCCCACGACAGCGGCATAGCCCTGCTGTTGGCGCCCGCCGAGGGTGAACGCGGCGAGGAGGTCACCGACCGGGTCGCCCGCCAGGTGCTCGGCGCGCTGCGCTCCCGCCACGACGTCGTGCTCGTCGACTGCGGCTCCCAGATGAACTCGGCCACCGCCGCCGCGGTCGAAGTCGCCGACCACGCCCTGCTGTTGGTGACCCCGGACGTGATCGCCGTCCGCGCGGCCAAGCGGATGGTCCGGCTGTGGGACCGGCTACAGATCCGCAAGGCGGAGGAGACCGTCACGGTCGTCAACCGCCACACCCGCGGCACGGAGATCCAGCCGGGCCTGGTGGAGAAGGTGACCGGCACGAAGGTCGCGAAGACGCCGATCCCCGCCGCCTTCAAGGAACTTCAGTCGGTGGTCGACGCGGGCCGGCTCCAGGACCTCGACAACCGCTCCACCGTCAAACAGGCGCTGTGGCAACTGGCCGCCGAACTCGACCTGGTGACCGTCCCGGAGGGCGGCGGTGGCCGCCGCCGCAAGTCGTCCCCGTCCGACCGGGGCGCCCTCTCGCTGCGCCGCCGCGGCGGCGACCGCGGCTCGGTGACCGTCGAATTCGCCGGAATGTTCCCCATGGTTCTGGCCGTGATGGCCATCCTGTGGGAGTGCGTCCTGTACGGCTACACCTACTCCCTCGCCGGCAACGCGGCCGACGAGGCGGCCCGGGCGGCGACGGCGGCGTACGCGGTCGACGACGACTACCAGGCCCAGTGCGCGACGGCGGGGGCGAAGAACCTGCCGGCCGCCTGGAAGGGCGCGGACATCGTCTGCGCCCCGGACGGCACCTTGATGAAGGCCACGGTCACCGCCCAAGTCCCCCTGTTCTTCCCCGGAGTCGACCCGGGCTGGCAGGTGACCGGCACGGCGGGGGCGGCGCTGGAGGGCGACAGCTGATGCGAGTGGTGATGGGGCGAGGGGGGCGAGGAGGGCGGTGGTGGCCGTCCCGGCCGGGCGGCCGGCCGACAACTGGCCGCCGCCTCCGCGGTCTGCGCGACAACCGCCTCCGCGTCCTGCGGGACGACCGCGGTGTCTCCATGCTGGAGTTCGCCGGGATCATCCCCATCCTCCTCGTCGTCGGCCTGGCGGCCATCCAGCTCGGTCTCATCGGCTACGGCATCAACCAGGCCGGTACCGCCGCCAGGGCCGCCGCGCGGGTCGCCTCGCAGGGCGGGGACGGCAACGGCGCGGGGCAGGCGTCCGTGAGCGCCTGGCTCAGCCCGGGTGTGAACGCCAACGAGGGCCCCGACGTCACCACCGCCACCGTCACCGTCCAAGTCCCCGCCGTCATCCCCCTGTTCGACCCCATCGAGGTCCAACGGGAGGCGACCATGCCCACCGACGACACCGCCAACTGACCCCGCCCGCCCCGCCGTACGAAAGCCCTGGTAGAAGACCTGCTGTAGAGAGGAGTTGACCCCGGACATGAGCCTCCGCTCCCGTCTCGCCCCCGCCGACGACAACGGCGCCGCACGCGAGGACGGACACCTCGTCGGCGTCTACCGCGCCAAGCTCCTCGAAGAGATCGACCTCGCCGAGATGTCCGGCCTGGCCGCGACCGAGCGCCGGGTCCGGCTCGAACGCGTCCTGGGCCACATCATCAGCCGCGAGGGCCCGGTCCTCTCCTCCGCGGAACGCTCCCAGCTCATCCGCCGGGTCGTCGACGAGGCGCTCGGCCTCGGCATCCTCGAACCGCTGCTCGCGGACGCGTCGATCACCGAGATCATGGTGAACGGCCCGGACGCGATCTTCGTCGAACGGGCGGGCCGGGTCGAGCAGTTGCCCCTGAAGTTCGCCTCCACCGACCAGCTCATGCAGACCATCGAACGCATCGTCTCGACGGTCAACCGCCGGGTGGACGAGTCGAATCCGATGGTCGACGCCCGCCTGCCCACCGGCGAGCGCGTCAACGTCATCGTCCCGCCGCTGGCGCTGACCGGCCCGACGCTCACCATCCGCCGCTTCCCGAGGGCGTACACGCTCCCCGAACTGATCGGCCTGGGCTCGCTGGACGAGCAGATGCTGATGCTGCTGGCCGCGTTCGTCCGGGCCCGCTTCAACATCATCGTCAGCGGCGGCACGGGCACCGGCAAGACCACGCTCCTCAACGCGCTGTCGGCCCTGGTGCCGAGCCACGAGCGCATCATCACCATCGAGGACTCCGCCGAACTCCAGCTCCAGCAGCAGCACGTGATCCGGCTGGAGTCCCGCCCGCCGAACGTCGAGGGCCGCGGCCAGATCACCATCCGCGACCTGGTCCGCAACTCGCTGCGCATGCGCCCCGACCGGATCATCGTCGGCGAGGTCCGCGGCGGCGAGACCCTCGACATGCTCCAGGCCATGTCCACGGGCCACGACGGCTCGCTGGCCACCGTGCACGCCAACTCGGCGGAGGACGCGCTGATGCGGTT
The DNA here is from genome assembly GCA_001298575.1 of Actinobacteria bacterium OK074. Lineage (GTDB taxonomy): Bacteria > Actinomycetota > Actinomycetes > Streptomycetales > Streptomycetaceae > Streptomyces. The sequence continues at coordinate 11,163 of LJCV01000313.1, read as the reverse complement.
GCAGACCCTCGGCTCGATGTCCGAAGTCATGATCCCCTTCGAGGCATTGAAGGACCAGATCAACTCCGCGGTGGACGTCGTCGTCCAACTCGCCCGGCACGCCGACGGATCCCGCAAGATCGTGGAGATCGCCCTGGTCGTCTCGCACGGCCGCGAGCAGTTCCGGATCGCCCCGGCCACCCGCTTCGTCGCCCAGCCGCTGGCCGCCGACCGTGTCGTCCGCGGCCACTTCGAACACCTCCCGCTGCCCCGCACGGTGGCCGAGAAGCTGTACGTGGCCAACGAACCGCTCCCGCCGGCCTTCGGCGTGGCGGAGGCCATCGACGTACTGAACACGAGGCAGGCGATCGGATGACCCCCCAACTCCGGGCCCACAACGGGCTTGACAGGCGCCTCCGGCTCCACGCGGCCGGGAGGTGCGCGCCGTGACCGACCTCGCGCTGCTCGCCCTGGGCGCCACCATCCTGTGCTGCACCCTCGCCGTCGCGGGCGTGCACGTGTACGCCGCCGGGCGCGCGCAGCGCCAGGCCCTGGTCGAGCGGCTGTCCGGCCGCAGCGCCATCCGCACGGCGGCGGGCCGCGTCCGCCGCTTCGCGGGCGTGGACCGCCGCCTGCGCCGCACCCGCCTGGGCCGGGAGATCCACCTGCGCCTGACGACGACCGGACTCGACCTGACGGCAGGGGAGTTCGCCTCCTACGTCACCCTGGCCGTCATCGCTCTGTGGCTGATCGCGGCGACGGCGCTGGCCCCGTTCTTCGGCCCGATCGCGGCGGTCCTGGGCGTGTGGAGCGCGGTGATCTTCCTCAACTGGCAGCGCCAGCGCCGTATCGAGGCGTTCATCGGCCAACTCCCGGACGTGGCCCGCCTGCTGGCCAACGCGACCGCCGCGGGCCTGGCGCTGCGGACGGCGCTGGCGATGGCCGCGGAGGAACTGGAGAACCCGGCGGGCGAGGAACTGGCCCGGGTCGCCGACCAGTTGGCGCTGGGCCGCTCGGTCGACGACGCCCTCGCCGAACTCGCCGAACGCCTGCCCTCCCGCGAACTGGTCGTCCTGGTCACGACGTTGGTGCTGGCCAACAAGGCGGGCGGCTCGGTGGTCAACTCCCTGCGCAACCTCACCCAGACCCTGGAGGACCGCAAGGAGACCCGCCGCGAGATCCGCACCATGCTGTCGGAGGTCAACGCGACGGCGTTCACGGTGCCGATGATCGGCCTCGGCTCGCTCCTGCTGGTCAACTCCTCCAGCGAGGGCGCCCTGGAACGGGTCACCGGCAACCCGGTCGGCCAGATCCTGGTGCTGGTCTCGCTCGGCCTCTACACGGTCGGGTTCTTCGTCATCCGCCGCCTCGGCAAGATCGAAGTGTGAGAGGGGAGTTGGAGTCACGGTGCTGCCCCTGCTGCTCGCCCTGCTGATGGCCGCCTCGGTCGCCGGCATGGTCGTCGGCGTCCGCATGATCCGCGCGGACGCCAAGCTCCCCGCCGACCTGGCCCTCGCCCTGGAGGTCGGCTCCACCCGGGTCACCAAGGCGGGTTCGGCCATCGACCGCATGGGCATCCGCTTCGCCCCGCTGGTCCTGCGCCTGATGGGCCCCCGCCGCGTGGAGGCCAAACGCCTGCGCATCGACATGGCCGGCAACCCGCACGGCCTCACCCTCAACCGCTACGCCGCCCGCCGCGCGGTCTACGGCGCCTTCGGCGTCCTGATGACCCTGATCTTCCTCCAGGGCGGTCATCTGCTGCTGGCGCTGCTGTCGTTGGCGTTCGGGCTGACCGCCGCCGACGTGCTGATCTGGCAGGCGATCCGCGACCGCAAGGACGTCATCGACCGCATCCTGCCGGACTTCCTGGACGTGCTCGCGGTCGTCGTCTCCGCCGGGCTGGGCTTCCGCCAGGCACTGGACCGGGTCGCGGAGAAGTACGCGGGCCCCTGGGCGGACGAACTCCGCATCACCCTGCGCCAGATGGACATGGGCGTCAGCCGCCGCCAGGCATTCGACGAACTGCGCAAGCGCAACTCCTCCGAGCAGGTGGCCCAGTTCGTCTCGGCGCTGCAACAGGGCGAGGAACTGGGCTCGCCGATCGCGGAGACCCTGATCCAGATCGCCACGGACATGCGCCGCACCGACGCCCAGAACGCCCGCCGCCGCGCGGCCCGCACCGTCCCCAAGGCCACCATGGTCACCCTGGTCTTCATGCTCCCGGCCACGATGATCCTGGTCGCCACGGGCATGTTCCTGGGCTCGGGCACGGACCTCGGGTCGATCCTGGGCCGCTGAGATGACCACCGGGACGGGAACATGCGGCGGCGGACGGCGGGGGGCGTTCGTACGGCTGAAGTCACGCGGCGGTGCGGTCCGTTGGCGCGGTGCGGCCACGGACGGCGGCCAACCGGCGGGCGGCTCCGGACACTTGGCGGACAGCGCCCGACGCCTGACCAGCCGGGCCCGCCACCTGACCGACCGGGCCCGCCACTTGACCAACCGGGCCCGCCAACTCGCCGACGGCGCCCGCCACTTGACCGACCGCGCCCGTTACTCGAATTACTCGGCTTACTCGACCGACGGCGCCGGTTATCTCGCGGACGATGTCCCACCCCCGGCGACGGTCCGCCTCCAGCTCAACGCCCTCCAGGCGCTGTGCCGCCAGACCTTCGGCGTACGCCTGGTGATGCTCGCCCTCGGCGCCCCCTTCTCCCTCGCCAACACGCCCGAGTACGGCGCCTCGCGCGTCACCGTGCTGTGCGCCGCCGTCCTCGGGATCATGGCCTCGTACGCCATGCTGCGCGACTGGGACCGCTTCGGCCCCCGGCTGCTCGCCCACCCCGCCCTGATGGTGCTGGACCTGGTCTTCGTGGCGACCCTGCTGCTGGCGGCCTCGTCGGCCTCCCCGCTCGCGTACGCGACGGTGTGCACCCCGCTCCTGACCGGCCTGCTCTACGGCTGGCGGGCCACGGGGGTGCTCACCGGCCTCCAACTCGCCGTCCTCGGCACGGTGTTCCGCAGCTGGGAACAGCGCCCCGGGACGGCCGCCAGCACCCTCCTGGTGGCCGGGTTCTGCATCGCCGCGGGCATCGTCGGAGTGACCCTGCGCAACCTGGTGTTCCGCTTCGGCGCGGCGGGCCAGGCCCTGTCCGAGGCGAACGCGCGGCTCGCGGTGGCGGAGGCGGTCGAGTCCGAACGGGCCCGGCTGGCACGGGAGATGCACGACTCGGTGGCCAAGACCCTGCACGGACTGGCCCTGGCCGCCCAGGCGTTGGCGGACTCCGCGGACCACTGCGACCCGGCGGTCCTCAAACGCCAGGCGACCACGGTGGCCCAGGCGGCCCGCACCGCGGCGGCCGAGTCCCGGGCCCTGCTGTCGGACCTGCGCGGTTCCCCGGCGGCGCCGGTGCACCTGGCGGGTGAACTGACCGCACGGCTGCGGGAGTTCACCGCACGCACGGGTGTCGAGACGACGCTGAGCGGCACCAGTGACGGGGGGAGCGGCGCCAGCGGCCCGGCGCTGCCGTACCCCAACACCTTGCTCCCGCCCCCCACCGCCCACCACGTCCTCTCGATCGTCGACGAGGCACTGGAGAACATCCACCGCCACGCGCACGCGACCCGCGCGGTGGTGGAACTCGCCGCGGACGGTGCCGCCGTGACCCTCCGCGTGGCGGACGACGGCGGCGGCTTCCCCGCCCCCGCCGTGCTCGAAGACCTCGCGCGTTCCGGCCACTTCGGCCTGCTCGGCCTGACGGAACGCGCCGCGGTCCTCGGCGGCCGGGTCGAACTGTCCCGCTCCCCGCTGGGCGGCGCCGAGGTGACCGTCCGGCTCCCGCTCCCCACCGAGACCCTCCCCACTCCCCAGAAGGAGGCCGCGCATGCCTGACCAGGCAGTTCCCGGCCCGCCGCTGCGTGTGCTGGTCGCCGACGACAACCCGGTCGTACGGGCCGGTCTGTCGGCCCTGTTGGGCACCCACCCGGACATGGAGGTGGTGGCGGAGGCGTCGGACGGCGACCGGGCCCGCACCCTGACCGCCGTCCACCGCCCGGACGTGGTCCTCCTGGACGTCCGCATGCCCGGCACGGACGGCCTCACCGCCCTGCCCGAACTCGCCCGTACGACACGGGTGTTGATGTTGACCTACAGCGCGGAACCCCAGGTGGTGGCGGAGGCCCTGCGCCGCGGGGCGTCCGGCTACCTCGTGCACGGCGACTTCACCGCGGCGGAACTGGCCACGGCCGTACGGCAGGTGAGCCGCGGCGGCAGTCCTCTTTCGCCCTGCGTGGCACTCCGGCCCCCGACTGTCCTGTCCCGACCCGGCACTTCCCACGAAACAGTCGAAAAACCTTCACGACTGCAACCAGTTGTGGCACATTCGTGGAAGGGGAGTCCGGCGCGCGTGGTGCGCCTGGCCCGTACGGTCCCCAACCGCCTGGACTTCGGCCTGAGTTCAAGGGAGGTGGAGGTCATGGATCTCATCGCGACCGGGATGAGCAACCGGCAGATCGCCGCCGCCTGTTTCATCAGCGAGAAGACCGTGAAGAACCACATCAATCGCATCTTCGCAAAACTGCACAGCGCGACCCGCAGCGAAGCGATTGCCCACTGGCTCGGCACGACCCGGGAGGGGTGGCCGGCATGACCCCCACCCCGCCGAACCCGAACAGAAGTTGGGCCCCTGGGCCCTCTCTACGTGCGCGTTTTCTCACATACGGTGTTCGGATCGGCAGCAACAGTGACCGCAGCGTCGTGCGGGAGGGCAGGGTCCACCATGGCGAGGATTTCGATGACCGGAGCCGGAACCGGGGCGAGGCGCCGAGCCTCGGAGTGGCGCAGGACGGTCGCCTCCCGGATGCGGGGGCGGGGCCGGGACGCGGGGGCCGGGTTCGTGGAGTATGCGGGGTTGTTGATCATCATTGCGGCGATTTTCACGGCCATCAAGGCGCTGGGACTGGACAACGTGATCAGCGGCGCGATCTCGACCGCGGTCACCTCGGTCACCGGCGGCTGACCACAACTCTCTCCGCGAACGACCGAGGGCAGATTCTCCCGCTGTACGTCTGGCTGATGGGGATTCTGCTCTTCGCCGCGTTCGCCTTCTTCGCCTTCGCCCAAGCCGCGTCCGCCCGGAACGGAGCCCAGTCCGCGGCGGACGCCGCCGCGTTGGCGGCCGCGCAGGACGGCCGGGACAACCTGCTGGACCAGTTGGGCGTGGCGATCGGCCAGGGCGACGACAACTGGCTGGACTGGCTGGACGGACAGGCCCCGGCCGACACGGGCGCCGCGGGTGCTGCCCAGCAACTGGCCGCCGAGAATAACTCGACCGTCCAGGGTGTCGAACTCGTCACGGAGGACGGCTACCCGGGGTTCCGGGTCGCGGTCCGGACGGATTACACGGTCGGCGACTCCATCATCCCGGGCACCGAGAACCAGCACGCCACGGCACACGCCACCGCCGTCATCCAGCCGCGCTGCACCTTCGACCTCGACGCCGATCCCACGAAGCCCCTCCAACTCGACTGCGATGGCAGGCAGATCGACATCGATCCCGGAAAGTTCGAAACGGGTGACCTTCCCGACGCGTCCGTGCTGTTCTCTGTGCACCTGGCCGAGTGAGCCGGGCGCGCCGACTGAAAGGAAGCCGTACCGATGGACTTTCGGCACACCAGGAAGGGCCGCGGGGCGCTGAGCGCGGTGGCGGTCACCGCCGGGCTGCTCCTCACGGTGGCCGGGTGCGGCGGGGGAGGCGACGACAACTCCGGCAAGGAGTCGTCCTCGTCCGCCCCTTCGGCCAGTGGCAGCGGCGACAGCGCGACGGCGTCGACGGCACCGTCGTCCGACACCGTCCTCGCCGAAGTGAAGGGCGAGAACGGGATCACGCTGACGGTGACGTCCGCGGAGCGGGAGGACGGCGGGTTCGTCACCGTGAACGGAACCGTCACCAACAACACGGACTCGGTGTTCGTCGGCGTCAACTGGCGTGGTGACGAACAGGAGTTGGCCAAGAACGGCGGCTCGATGGCCGGGGCGAGCCTGGTCGACCAGAAGGGCAAGAAGAAGTACCTGATCCTCCGCGACACTTCGGGGGACTGCCTGTGCACGACGTTCGGCGTGGGCGTCAAGTCGGGCGCGACAACCACCTGGTACGCCCAGTTCCCGGCCCCGCCCACCTCCACCACCGAGGTCGACTTCGAGGTCGGCGACATGCCCCCCGCCGCCATCAAGATCAGCGACGGCGAGTGACCATGACCCCCACGACGCGCCCAACTGCCGCGGTGGCCCTGGCGGTTCTGATCGTCCTGGCGCTCGGTGCCCCGCCGGCCCTGGCCGACGACACCGACCCCAGTGAACCCCCGGGCACGGTCACCACCTCCCCGCCCCCCACCGTCGACCCCACCAGCCCCGGCCTGAAGCTCGCCTCCGGTGCCACGCTGGCCGCCGCCAAGGTCCTGGACATCAAGACGGTCGTGGAGGACCTCGGCGGCGAGGAACGCCGGGAGGACACCAACGAGAACGTCACCTTCGCGCTCCAGGCCGAAGTCCTCTTCCCGAAGGACAGTTCCAAGCTCAACCCGGCCGCAAGCTCCCGCATCAACGCGATCGCCGACGAGATCAAGGCCCAGAACGCGCCGATGGTCCGGGTCTTCGGCTTCACCGACAACCTCGGCTCGTACGCGCACGGCCTGACGCTCTCCAAGAAGCGCGCCCAGGCGGTCCAGGACCAACTCGCCGCGCACCTGGGCAACTCGGACTCCGACGTCACGTACCAGGTGCGCGGCTACAGCGAGGACTATCCGATCGCCTCCAACGCGACGGAGGAGGGCCGCCGCAAGAACCGCCGGGTGGAGGTGACGTTCCCGAGGGGCGAGACGACGGACAGCGGTAGCCCGTCCGGCAGTTGAGGCACGACGGGCACGGACGGACGGTGACGGATCAGCGCCCGTCCGCCCGGCGTTCGTAGGAGACGCCGTACGCCTGGCTGCGGAAGGCGAGGACGGGGTCGTCGGAGAGGTCGATGCCGGTGGTGACGCGGGTGGGGTCGAAGACCTGGCCCGCCCAGTACTCCTGGTCGGCGACGGGTGACTTGACGCGCAGCTGCCCGGCGACGATCTCGGGCCGGTCGGCGGGCCAGGGCACGGTGGGGTCGTCGGTGGGGTCGCCGTCCTGCCCGAGCTGCACACGCAGGGTGAACCCGACGGGACCGTCGTCGAGCCGCCGTACCAACTCCTCGGCGAGGTACTCGGGTTGTTGCCCTTCGGCCTCCTCGGCGCTCAACTCCCGCAGCCCCGCGTCGGGTTCCCACCGGTACCGCACCGGGTGCCGTCCGCCCTGCGCGTCGACCCAGACGAAGGCGTGGATGCCCCAGTAGCGGGCGGTCCCGTAACTGACCGGAATCGGCATCCTGGTGGCCTCCTGGAGTCCGAGCCCTGCCGTGGGATGCGCGCCGACGTACGCCCCTACCCGGGCGGGATCGGGTACCCCGGTGGCGGGGTCCTTCTCCAACGCGCCCAGCAGCTCGATGAATTGCTCCGGACTGGCCGCGAAGAACACCGGAATGTTCACGGAGACGAGGTCGGTGGCGCCCCCGTCCGCGAGCAGGAACCGCACCGCGAGCCCCCGCCCGGCACGTACGCCGTCGGGCACGGTCGGGTTGGTGTTCGAGTTCGAGAACCGTACGACGACGGGGACCGGGGTCGTCTGGAGATGCCCGGCGGTGGTGAGCGGGGCCGCGTCGCCGGAGGGCACGAAGACACCGTCGTAGCAGAGCCCGCGGGCGTGCACGCGCCGCCGGCCGGGGTAGGTGCCGCTGACCCGCTCGATGGCGTCGACGGCGGCGACGGCGAGGGGAGTGGGGGAGTGGTCGTTCATGGCGGGAGTGTAGGCACCCGGGGTGCGCCGCAGGGGTGCCGCTCCGCCAAGACAAGAGGAACTCCTGACGAGCCGGGGGTTACGCGTGGCGAACAGGTGACGCGCCTGAGCGAGGCGGCTCCCCGGTCAGCCGGTCAGCATCTCCGCCAACTCCTCCACGAACTCGATATGGGGTAAGTGGGATGGGAAAAGGGCGTTTTGGGTCCATGAATCCCTGGCGGGCAACAGAGGTAACCCTGGTGCCTGTGGGCCCCTGTGGATACCGTTGGTTCGCTCAAGAGAAGACTTATCCCACGGGGGAGCCGACTGTGAACCGCCACCGCACCCTGCTCGCAGCGGTCACGCTGACCGCCGCTGCGGCCCTTTCGCTGTCTGCGTGCGGGGGTGATGACAGTTCTGACGGCAATGGCAAGATCGCGGGGGCCGAGACGGGGGGCGCTGCGTCGGCTTCGCCGAGTGCTTCGGCGTCGACGGCGTCTGGTCGTCCGAAGATCGAGCTGCCGTCGGATCTTTCGTACACCTTCGACTGGCCTGCGACGGGCGACAAGGACAAGGACGCGATCCTGTCCGACGCCGAGCAGTCCATCAAGGCCGTGGACTTGGCGATCGTCAACCAGAATGCGCTCGACAAGGCGTACCTCTACTACTACGAAGGCGAAGCCGCTGCTGGTACGCAGGAGTTCATTCAGAACTATGTGGATCACAAAGCCAGCATCACGGGCACCATTCGCTTCTACTCGCCCGAAGTAGCTGTGGAGAAAGGTGGGACCGCTTCTTTCAGCTATTGCGAAGATCAGGGTAAGGCGTATGTCAAGTACCTGCAGACCAACAAAATCAAGAAGACCAAGGTAACCGCTCAGAGTTATGTCAGCTACCACACATCACTCAAGCGGAACAGCAAGGGTGTCTGGGTGATCCAAAAAATGATCTCGCAGAGTGGGAGCGCCGCGTGCCAGCCTTGATGAGCAGGTCGAAGTCGGTTCCTGTCGCGATCGCCGTTGGTGTGTGTCTGCCGTTCCTTGCGCTGCCCGGTGTGGCGCGCGCGGACTACACGCTGGACCCTGGAAAGACTCAGAATCCCTCCGGATCAGACCCCAGCACCTCCGCCAACACAAACGGCGACACCGTCTCCGTAACCGCCGGAGGCGTCGTCTTCGACCGTTCGAAGAACGGCACCGGCAGCTCCACAGGCGCCCTGAAATCCACCACATCCTGGACACCCCCTCCCTGCTGGTACGCCCCGGCCTACACCCCCGCCCAACTCGAAGCTCATCTCACGCCGATCTGGGCGGTAGATTCCACGGGTTACGAATGGGACGCCAAACAGCGCGACTACTACGTGAACGGGAACCCGTACAAGGACTTCAACAAGGCCAAGGCGGGCGACGGATACTGGTGGGACGCGTACGTCGACGAGAGTTTTCCGCCGGGATGGGATTCCTGCTTCAGTGATGAGATGTTCTGGGTGGACAAGGGCGACCCCCCGCCTGCCACCAAGAAGAACGCCGTCACCCCGCAGGTCCTCGCCGAACTCGCCTACGGCCAGATCCGCGTCCCCGGCACCAAGGTGACGCTCGCGCCCGCCGGTACGACCAAGGTGAACCTCCCGACCTGGGCCTGGCTGGACGCGACCGAGTTCAAGCCGGTGTCGGTCACCGCGTCCGTCCCGGTGCTCGGTATAACCGCGACCGCGACGGCCACGCCGTACTCCCTGGAGATCGACCCCGGGACGACGGACGCGGTCACGTACCCGGCCTCCGGCGTATGCACGTTCGGCGACAACGACCAGATCGGCGAGGCGTACGCGAAGGGCAAGTCGGACGAGACCCCGCCCTGTGGCGTGAAATATCTGCGGTCGTCCGGCGACAGCAGCTTCCCGCTCAAGGCCACGATCACCTGGCACATCCGCTGGACCGGCACCGGTGTCGCCGGGGAAAAAACCTTGCCGGACGGCATCTTCGGCGCCACCCAAAACGTGGTCGTACAAGAAATCCAAGCCGTGAATCACTGAGAACCAGGCGTGCCTCTCGCCCCCTCCCACACCCCTTGAGTACCGTTTTCTCCGATTTCCGGAACCCGGTTGAACGGATATAACGGATACAAGGAGGCGAGCCATGAGAAAGATCGTTCTGTCGATGTCCGTGTCCCTCGATGGATATATCGAGGGCCCCGGCCGCGACATCAGCTGGCATCGCGTCAACGACGAACTCCACCAGCACTTCAACGACTTCCTCAAGAACATGGGCGCCTTCCTCAGCGGACGCGTCACCCACCAGCTCATGGCCGACTTCTGGCCCACCGCCGACCGCGACCCGGACGCGTCCGCCACCGTCGTCGAGTTCGCGGGGATCTGGCGGAACATGCCCAAGGTCGTGTTCTCCCGGACGCTGGAGCACGCCGACTGGCACACCACCATCGTGCGGGAGGTCGTCCCGGCGGACATCCGCGCCCTCAAGGCCCAGGACGGCGGTGATCTCGTGGTCAGCGGGGCCCAGTTGGTGGGTGAGTTCCTGCGGCTCGGGCTGGTCGACGAGATGCGCGTCTACGTCCATCCCGTCCTCATCGGGCGCGGCACCCGCCTCTTTCCCGTAGGGGACGACATCAGGGCCTCCCTCCGGCTCGTCGAGTCCCGCGCCTTCTCCAGTGGCGTCGTCCTCCTGCGGTACACGTTCGACGACGGCGACGACCAGCAGCCGTAGCGGGGCCGCGGTGTCAGTGGGTGGTGCCACACTCGCGGCATGGGTATGGACGATGTACGGCTCCGTGACGTGATCCCCTCCGACCTCGACGTCTTTCTCGTCCACGAGCACGACGCCGAGGCCGTCCGGCGGTCCCGGTTCGTGCCCCGCGCCCGGGACGCCTTCCTCGCGCACTGGGAGAAGAAGATCCTCGGCGATCCGGAGTGTTCCGTCCGGACCGTCGTCGTCGACGGGCACCCCGCCGGGAACATCCTTTCCTGGCCGGACGCCAACCCCGCACCCCGCGCCACCCCCGCTCGCACCCCACCCCGCCGCTTCCTCGGCTACTGGCTCGGCTCCGCCTACTGGGGCCGCGGCATCGGCACCGCCGCACTCCGGCTCTACCTCGCCGACGTCGAGTACGTCCGCCCGCTGTACGCCGACGTCCACGTCGGCAACACCGCCTCCATCCGCCTCCTCGAACGGCTCGGCTTCCGCCCCACGGGCCCCACGGGCGACATCTCCTACGACGGCGACGGCGACGGTGCCGTCGAGACGGACGGCGCCGACGAATACGTCCTCCTCGCCCTGCCACCGACCGCTCCCACCCCCACCCCGTAAATCCCCTCG
>LJCV01000312.1 GCA_001298575.1 Actinobacteria bacterium OK074 | reverse complement strand
CCATCAGGATCGCGGCGAACAGGGTCGCGGGGGCGGCGGCTTCGAGGCCGTAGCCGTACCAGATCCGGTAGGCGCACATGAAGCACGCGGCGGACGCGATGCAGGCCGTGCCGGCGGCGCGGGCGGTCGGGGCGTCGCCCGACTCGGCGGCGGCCAGGGCCAGTTCGAGGCGGCAGTCCGGGTCGGCGGGGGCGCCGCGCAGTCCCCTGCGGGCCCAGGCGGACGCCTCCGCGGGGGCGCCGCGCAGCCGGGCGTAGCGGGCCCGTACGGCGGCGTACGGCGCCGGGAGGGGGGCGCCCTCCTCGGCGAGCCACTCCCCCACCCGGCCGGGCTCCTCCCGGACGTCGGCCCGCTCCATACGCCGTGTCAGGGCGGCCTGTTCGGCCCGCAGGGCGGCGTCGTAGCGGTCCGGGGCGGGGGTGAGCCGGGCGGCCCGCAGGCGGCCGGCGGCGGCGCGCAGCACGGGGCCGTACAGGGGGTGGGCGAGGTGGACCGCGCCGTGGTCGTCGACGTGGATGAGGCCGTCGGCCTCCAGGCGTTCGAGGATCCGCGGGTCGAAGGCGTCCAGGGCGGGGGCGAGGGGTTCGGCGAAGGCGAGCCGGTCGAGGGTCTCCCGCTCCGCCGGATCCGGGCGTTCCAGGGCGGGGGCGGTGCGTTCGCGGACGGTCGCGGTCACCGGGACCGGCCCGTGCCAGGCCCGGCCCTCGGGCGTACGGTCGAGCAGGCCCCGGTCGCGTACGGCGCCCAGGAGGTCGCGCAGCAGCCGCAGGTCCCCGCCGGCCAGGCGGTGCAGGCGGCCCGCGGTGAGCGGTTCGAGCCGGCCGCCCGCGCCCGTGTCGGCCAGGTGCGCGGTGTCCTCGCGGGACAGCGGCTCCAGGCACAGCCGGGGCAGGAGTTCGCCGGTCCACAGCCGGGTGACGGCGTGCGGGGCCGGGACGCCGTCGGTGGCCACGACCAGGAGCCGGGTCGGGCCGTGCAGCGCCAGGTGGTGGACGAGGGCGGCGGAGGAGTCGTCGAGGAGGTGTGCGTCGTCCACCAGCAGGGTCCGGATGCTGGACAGGAGGTGGACCGCGCGGTGCAGGGAGACGGTCTCGGGCAGGAGGTGCGCGAACGCGGCGAAGGGGATCTGCCGGGTGCGGGGGGTGCCGGTGACCTTCACGCAGTCGGTGCCGCGGACGGCCTGGGCCACCAGCCGGGTCTTGCCGCAGCCCGCGGGCCCGGTCACGACGATGCCGGGACGGGCGGCGGCCAACGCCCGCCGTACCAGCTCCAGTTCGTCGTCCCGGCCGGTGAACGGCCAGGGCAGTTCGAGGGTCTTCGTCTCGCGTTCGAAAGTCGTCACCTCTACTAGAGCAGGCGTACTCACGCTTGATACAGGGTGACTTGAGTAGGCCCCGACTCAGGCGCCCGGCGGGCCCCGGCGGCAGGCTGTGCCCATGACCGCACGCTACTGCTCGCTCGCGCAGCAGTCGGCCCCCGACTACGCTCCGGGGCTGACCGCCGAGCGGCTGGCCGCGCTCATGTCCGGGCGCCTGATGTGGGTCAACGGCACCGTGCTGCACTACTGCTTTCTGGACGCGGAGACCGACGGCTCGGTGATCCCGGTCCCCGGCAGCGGCCGTACCCAGTGGGTGCCGTGGGCCGGGCCCGAGGAGCAGCGGCACGTCGTGCGGGAGTGCTTCCGGGAGTGGTACGACCTCGGCATCGGGCTCTCCTTCGCCGAGGTCCACGACCGGTCGGAGGCCGAGCTGCGCATCGGGTTCCAGACCGGTGACGGCTCCTGGTCGACGGTGGGGCGGGACGCGCTGTCGGTGGGGCTGGCCGAGCGCACCATGAACTTCGGCTGGGACCTGACCGCGCCGGGCAACCGCTCGACGGCGCTGCACGAGATCGGGCACGCGCTCGGCATGCTGCACGAGCACCAGAGCCCGTTCTCCGGCATCCACTGGGACGACGAGGCGGTCTACGACGAACTGGCGGGCGCTCCCAACTACTGGAGCCGGGAGCGGACGTTCGCGAACATCCTGCGCAAGCTGGACCCGGACGAGGTCAACGGCTCCGTCTGGGACGCGCAGTCGGTCATGGAGTACCCGTTCGGTCCCGGACTGATCCTGGAACCGGCGCAGTTCCGCTCGGGCCTGCGGCCCCCGGGCACGCTGTCGCCCGCGGACAAGGAGTTCGCGCTGCGCTGGTACCCGCCGGTGGGCGCGCCCCGCGCGGGCGCGCTGGAGCCCTTCCGTTCGGTGCCGTTGCGGCTGGCGGCGGGCGGGCAGGCCGACTTCGTGGTGGAGCCGCCGGAGACCCGCGACTACACGCTGGGAACCTTCGGGGAGAGCGACACCGTGGTGGTGGTCTTCGAGGAGATCGACGGCGAGCCCCGCTATCTGTCCGGGGCGGACGACGGCGGCACCCCGCACAGCGCGGCCGTCAGGGTCAGGCTCGTCAAGGGCCGCAGTTACTTCGTCCGGGTGCGCCTGTACTCCACGTGGGGGTCGGGCGAGACGGCGGTGATGTGCTGGTGACGGCACGGACCGCGCCCCCGGACGCGTGAACCGCAGTCCGGTCGGGGGAGCGGGTGCGGACGTCCCCTTCGGGGGAGGGTGGACGTCCGCACCCACGCCGTACGGCTGCGGAACGGGGGTGCGGCTCGGCGGCGGCGTCAGGGGCGGGACCGGCGCGATGCGGCGGACCTGTCGTCGCCGTCGAGCAGCAGCGGCGGGCGGTGGACCGTCACCGGCGGGGGCTCGCCCTCGTGGCGTTCCGCCTGGACCAGGGCGTGCTGGCCGGTGGGGCCCTGGCTGAGGTGGGAGGCGGGGGTGTCGGCGGTGAGGGTGTTGGGGTTGCCGTGGACGCACTGGGTCGGCCCGTCGCCGGGGAGCGGGTCGAACCAGGCGCCCGTCGGCAGCCGTAGCACTCCTCGCCGCAGGCCGTCGGTGAGGCGGGCACCGGCCAGGACGCTGCCGCGGTCGTTGTGGAGGCGGACCACGTCGCCGTCGCGGATGCCGCGCTCCGCCGCGTCGAGCGGGTGCAGTTCGACCGCCTCGCGGCCCGCGACCTTGTCGGCGCGGCTGACCGCGCCCATGTCGTGCTGGCTGTGCAGGCGGGTGGCGGGCTGGTTGGCGATCAGCAGCAGGGGGTGGCGGGCGGCGGCCGGGGCGCCGGGCCATTCGTCGGGCTCCAGCCAGACGGGGTGGGCGGGGCAGTCGGCGAGTCCGAAGGCGCCGATGACCGCGGAGGTGATCTCGATGCGGCCGCTGGGGGTGTCCAGCGGATGCCTCCCGGGGTCGCGGCGGAAGTCCTCGAAGAGGGTGAACTCGCGCGGCCCGTCCGGCAACCGGTACTCCCCCGCCGTCCAGAAGTCGGTGAACTCCGGGATGCCGCCGCCCCGTTCGGCGCGCCAGGTGCCGTACAGGTGCTCCAGCCACTGGCGCGGGGTGCGGCCCTCGGTGAACGTGTCGGCGAAGCCCAGGCGTTGGGCGAGGGCGGCGAGGATCGCGTGGTCGTCGCGGGCCTCGCCCACCGGGTCGGTGACGCGGTGCATGGCGATGAGGTGGGTGTCGCGACGGCCGCCGCCGAAGTCCTCGCGTTCGAGCGGGGTGGTGGTGGGCAGCACGATGTCGGCGTGGCGGGCGGTGGCCGTCCAGTGGGGTTCGTGGACCAGGACGGTGTCGGGGCGGGCGAAGGCGCGGCGCAGCCGGCCGAGGTTCTGGTGGTGGTGGAAGGGGTTGCCGCCCGCCCAGTGGACGAGGCGGATGTGCGGGTAGGTGCGCCGGGTGCCGTCGTAGTCGTACTCCTCGCCGGGGTGCAGGAGCATGTCGGCGATGCGGGCGCAGGGGATGAACTCCTCGACGGGGTTGGGGTCCTGGGGCAGGTGGGGCAGGCGCACTTGGGGGCCGTGTTCGCCGACGTCGCCCATGGAGCCATAGCCGTGGCCGAACCCGCCGCCGGGCAGGCCGATCTGGCCGAGCATGGCGGCCAGTGCGAGGGCGGCCCAGACGGGTTGTTCGCCGTGCTGGATGCGTTGCAGGGACCAGGTGACGGTGACGAGGGTGCGGGCGGCGGCCATGCGGCGGGCCAGGCCGCGGATGTCGTGGGCGTCGATGCCGCAGAGCTTCGCCGCCCAGTCGGCGCTCTTGGGGGTGTGGTCGGTGCGGCCCTGGAGGTAGTGGGCGAAGGTGTCGAAGCCGCTGGTGCAGCGGGCCAGGAAGTCCCGGTCGTGGAGGTTCTCGGTGAGCAGGGTGTGGGCGAGGCCGAGCATGAGGGCGGTGTCGGTGGCGGGCACCACCGGGTACCAGGTCGTGGACAGGCCCGCGGGCAGGTCGGCGCGCAGCGGGCTGATCAGGGCCACGTGGACGCCCGCGGCGGCGAGTTGGGCGAGGTGGCCCGGGGTGCGGTGCAGGGTGACGCCGCCGGGGGTGACGTAGACGTTCTTCTCGGGGATGCCGCCGAACGCGACGATCAGTTCGGTGTGCCGCACCAGGGTGGGCCAGCTGGTGGCGGAGCGCAGCACGGCCTCGGTGCCCGCCGGGCCCAGCAGGTGCGGCAGCAGGACGGTGGTGGTGCCGTTGCTGTAGGTGTTGCGGGAGGCGGTGTAGCCGCCGAACTGGGCGAGGAACCGGTGGAGTTGGCTCTGGGCGTGGTGGAAGCGGCCGGCCGAGCCCCAGCCGTAGGAGCCGCCGTACACCGCCTGGGGGCCGAACTCGTCGCGTACGCGGGCGAGTTCGGCGGCGACCAGGTCGAGGGCCTCGTCCCAGCCGACCTCGACGAACGGTTCGCGGCCCCGGCCCTCGCTCGGGCCGGGCCCGTGCTCCAGCCAGCCGCGGCGCACGGCGGGGCGGCGCACGCGGGTGGGGTGGCGCAGGGCGTCGGCGATGTTGCCGAGCAGCGGGGAGGGGGCGGGGTCGTCGGGGTGCGGGCGGACGTCGAGGCCGTCGGGGGTATCGTGGGCGCGGTAGGCGCCCCAGTGGGAGGCGGTGGGCAGGTGGGCGTCCGTCATGCGGCGGGCGCCCGGCGGGTGCGGGGTGCGCGCAGGCCGAGGTGTTCGCGCAGGGTGGTGCCGGTGTAGGCGGTGCGGTAGACACCGCGTTCCTGGAGTTCGGGCACGAGCAGGTCGACGATGTCGTCGAGGCCGTCGGGGATGAGGTAGGGCGTGACGTTGAAGCCGTCGACGGCGCCGTGCCGTACCCAGTGGGCGAACTTGTCGGCGAGGCCCGCCGGGGTGCCGACGTGGCCGCGCTGCGGGCCGAGGTGGATCACCGTGTCGCGCAGGGACCAGCCGTTCGCCTCCGCCTGCTCGCGCCAACTGGCCACGACCGTACGGGGGTCGACGATGCGGCGGGCGCCGAAGGAGCCGTCGTTCTCCTCCACGACGGGGTCCTCCTTGGGCAGCGGGCCGTCGGCGTCACGGTCGGAGAGGTCGATGTTCCACAGCAGTCCGGCGATCGACAACGCCGTTGCGGGGGTGACCTGTTGGAAGCGGAGGTGGCGTTTCTTCTCCTGGGCCTCCGCCTCGGTGGCGCCGATGATGATCTCGGTGCCGGGCAGGATGCGCAGGTCGTCCGCGGGCCGTCCGGCGGTGCGCAGGCGCGCGCGGAGGTCGTCGGCGAAGGCGAGCGCGTCGTCGAGGTCGTCGCCGTGCCGGGAGAAGATCACGTCGGCGTTGCGGGCGGCGAAGTCGCGGCCGTCGGCGGAGTCTCCGGCCTGGAAGATCACCGGGTGGCCCTGCGGGCTGCGCGGCAGGGTCGGGGCCACGTCGAGGTCGAACTGGCTGGACTTGAAGCGGACTTGGCCCACGGCGCCGGGGGCCGACCAGGACGCGGCGGTGCGGGAGTGGGCGATGGCCTCGTCGGCCCAGCCGTCCCAGAGGGCGCGGGCCGCGGTGAGGAACTCCTCGGCGCGGCGGTAGCGGTCGGCGTGGTCGAGGTAGCCGCCGCGGCGGAAGTTGGCGCCGGTCCAGGCATTGTCGGTGGTGACCACGTTCCAGCCGGCGCGGCCCTCGGAGAGCAGGTCGAGGCCGGAGAGGCGGCGGGCGAGGTCGGCGGGTTCGTTGAAGGTGGTGTTGGAGGTGGAGACCAGGCCGATCCGGCTGGTGACGGCGGCCAGGGCGGCGAGTTGGGTGATGGCGTCGGGCCGTCCGGCGACGTCGAGTTCGTGGATGCGGCCGTCGACCTCGCGCAGCCGCAGCCCCTCGCCGAGGAAGAACGCGTCGAACAGGCCGCGTTCGGCGCTCTGGGCCACCCGGCGGAAGGAGGCGGGGTCGATCTGGGAGCCGCTGGCGAGGTCGGACCAGACGGTCCAGTGGTTGACGCCCTGGAAGAACACGCCGAAGTGGAGTTGGGCGTCGGGGCGGGGGACGTCGAGGCGGTCGGTGCGGGTCATCGGGTTGCCTCCTCGGGGGCGCCGGTGGTGGCCGACTCGCCCGGTTCGTCGAAGCGGCCTGCCGGGCGGGGCAGGCCCAGGGTGGTGCGCAGGGAGGTGCCGGGCAGCGGGCGGGCGGTCAGGCGGCGGTCGGTGAGGGCGGGCAGGACCAGGTGGTTGAGGACGGGCAGGTCCTCGTCCAGGACCAGCGGGTGCAGCCGTACGCCGTCGACGATCTCGCTCAACTCGACGAGGAGGTCCACCAGTCGGGGTGCGGAGCCGATGTGGCGCAGCCGTCCGGTGGCGGTCCACGGGCCGTGCCGCTCCAGGTCGGCGACGCGTTCGGCGGCGGTGGCCGTCGGCGTGTCCAGGGCGATCTCCACCTCGGCGAAGACGCGCGGGGTACCTGCGGCGGACGCCTCGTCGGCGAGGGTGTGGAGGTCGTGCCCGGCGACGAGCGCGATGTCCAACTGCCGGTCGGGGACCAGCCCGTGGCGGCCGAGGACCACCAACTGGCCCTGGGGCGGGCGGGGCACGATCGCCGGGCCCTTGACGGAGTACGTCTCCCCGGTGAAGTCGACGTAGTGGAGCCGGTCGCGGTCGAGGTAGCGGCCGGTGGCGACCGTGCGGACGACGGCGTCGTCGTCCCACGAGTCCCACAGGGCGCGCACGACCTCGACGGCGTCCCGGGACTCGCGGGCGCGGGCGTCGGCCCCGGCGACCAAGGGGCGGCCCCAGGCGCGGGCGGCCTCGGGGCGGGGCTCCTCGGCGACGATCCAGGCGGCGCGGCCCGCGGAGATGTGGTCCAGGGAGGCCAGTTGGGAGGAGACGTGGAAGGGCTCGGCGTAGGTGACCGGCACGACGGGGGCGATGGCGAGGGTGCTGGTGGAGGCGGCGGCGAACGCGGCGCGCTCCACGGCGCCGATCCGGCCGACCGGGTCCGGTGCGCCGCCGGGCGGCAGGGCGCCGTCGGCGAGGGTGAGCA
Source organism: Actinobacteria bacterium OK074 (assembly GCA_001298575.1). Lineage (GTDB taxonomy): Bacteria > Actinomycetota > Actinomycetes > Streptomycetales > Streptomycetaceae > Streptomyces. The sequence goes on along the minus strand of LJCV01000312.1, from coordinate 28,373 downwards.
GGGTGAAGCCGGCGTTCTCCGCGGCGACCGCCACGCGGGCCAGGCGCCGCGGGGCCAGCAGTTGGTCCGGGGCGTGGGCGGCGCGGCGCCAGGCGGCGGGGTGGGCACCGTCGCCGTCGGCTTCGAGGGCGAGATGCAGGACGGGCACGGTCATGGTGGGTCCCTTCCGGAGGTATTTCCGGGGCACGACGAGAGCGCCGACGGTGCTCGTCGGCGGGGGTCAGACGCGTGCGGAGGGACAGACCGCGGAGGAGGTACGGCAGTAGTCGACGTGCCGCCGGCTGATCAGGCGGAGTACGGCACGGCCGGCCGGACGCGGCAGGGCGCTGTCGGCCGGGCTCGGCTCGGTACTGTCGTCGATCGGGCGCGGTCCGGCACGCGGGCGGCGCCGTGCCGCGGCGCCGGGTGCGTGCATCGTGGCCTCCACCGTCCGGGACAGTCCGGGCCAGCGTAAGCCGCGTTCCCCGGACGGTGTCAACGGCGCCGGGGGCGGGCCGGACCGACGCCGTCGACACCGTCCGGGGATGAACTCCCGCCCGGCCGTGGTTGTAGGGGACGACCGTCGGCCCATATGCACCACGCGAAGGAGCGGACATGACCGTCCAGGACGTCGACCGGCTGGGTTTCGCCGAGGAGTGGGAGCGCTGGCACGTGAGCCGCGACAAGGCGCTCGCGGACCCGCACGGCTTCCTCGCCGTCTCGAGTCTGCGCTGGCTGGGCCCCGATCCGGAGCGTTTCGAGGACGCGCCCGGCGCCTGGTCGAGCACGGCCGAGGGGGTGGTGGTCGAGCTGGCCGAGGGCGAGCGGCTGACCGTCGACGGGCAGCCGGTCACGGGGCGGTACGCCTTCGGTGTGCTCGCCGAGCGGGCGAGCGTGTACGCCGGCTGGGGCGACGCGGTGCTGGAGGTGGCCAAACGGGGCGGGTACGACATCCTGCGACCGCGCCACCCCGACAACGCGCTGCTGGCCGATTTCACGCACACGCCCGCGTACGCGCCCGACCCCCGCTGGGTGGTCACGGGCCGTTTCCTGCCCTTCGACGAGCCGCGCGCGGTGACCGTGGGGGCCGCCGTGGAGGGGCTCGAACACGTCTACGACTCCCCCGGCGTCGTCGAGTTCGCACTGGACGGCACCGCGCACCGGCTGACCGTCTTCGACGGCGGGGCGTCCGGGGGCTTCGCGACCCTGTTCCGGGACGCGACGTCCGGGGTGACGACATATGCCGCGAGCCGCAAGGTGCAGATCACGGCGCCCGACGCCGACGGCCGGGTGGTCCTCGACTTCAACCGGGCGGTCAACCTGCCCTGCGCGTACACGGACCTGGCGACCTGCCCGCTGTCCCCGGCCGAGAACCACCTGTCGGTCGCGGTCGAGGCCGGGGAGCGGATTCCGCTGGAGCGGGGCGGGAAGCCCTGAGAACCGGAGCCGGTGGGCAGGGCGGGCAGGACTTGAAAACCTCGGCCGTCGCCGCCCTTCCGCTCCGTTCGCCCGGCCGACGGCCGCACCGCCGCACAGCCGCAGCCGACCGGCGCCCCGTCGGACACCCGGATGAACCGCGGACGAATTCTCGCCCGCCGTCCGGTCAGGACAGGGTCAAGAGCCCCGGTCAAGGCGCTGCGGCCCGCATAGGATCACCGGCGCCGCCTCGTCCGTACGACTCCCCCCTGGAGGCCCGGCGTGCCCGAAACCGCACGTGGTGCCGTAGCCGAAGCCGGTCCGACACCGCCCGTGCCGGGCCGTGCCGTCCGTCGGCGCACCGCGCTGCTCGCGGCCGGTGCCCTCGTCGCCGTCGCGGCCGTGGCCGCCGGGGTGCTCGCGGCCCGGGGCTCCGGTGCGAGCGCGCGGCCGACCGCCGCCGACGGTCTGCGGCACACCACCGTCGAGGTCGCGACCGCCGACTGCGGGCACGGCTGGAGCGACCCGAAGCCGGGCCGCCAGGTCTTCGAGCTGCACAACACCGCCGGCACGGCGGCCGAGGTCTATCTCACCGACCCGGCCACCGGCGCGGTCTACGGCGAGGTCGAGGGGCTGGCGCCGGGCACGGTCCGCCCGCTCGGGGTGACCCTCGGCAACGGCTCGTACGCCTTCAAGTGCCTGCCCGACGACGCCGACGCCGTCACCGGCCCCACCGTGCGGATCACCGGCTCGAAGGTGAGGAGCGGCCCGGCGGCCGTCCCCATCACCCAGCAGGAACTGATCCCGCCCACGCTGGCCTACCAGAAGTGGATCCAGGCGCGGACCGTCGAACTCGCCCGGAAGACCGACGTGTTGCGTGCCGACGTCGACCGGGACGACCTCGCCGCCGCCCGCAAGGCGTGGCTGCCCGCGCATCTCGTGTACGAGCGGATGGGTGCCGCCTACGGCACGTTCGGCGACTCCGACGGGGCGATCAACGGCACCACGGCCGGGCTCTCCGGCGGGGTGCACGACGCCGGGTTCACCGGGTTCCACCGGGTCGAGTACGGGCTGTGGCACGGCGAGTCGGCGAGCGGGCTGCGCGGTCCCGCCGATCAACTCGCCAAGGACGTCCACGCGTTGGAGAGCAGCTGGCCTTCCCAGCGGATGGATCCGGCCGACACCGGCCTGCGCGCGCACGAAATCCTGGAGAACACCGTGCAGTTCGAGCTGACCGGCCGCACCGACTACGGCAGCGGCACCAACCTGGCCACCGCCCGCGCCAACCTCGACGGCACCCGCGTGCTGCTCGGGTACCTGCGGCCACTGCTGAAGACGCGGGACGCCGGGTTCGCCGAACTCGGTACGTGGATGGACCGGTCTCAGCACACCCTGGACGGCCTCGACCACTCCGGGAAGTGGACGCCCTTGGCCCAACTCACCCGTCCGCAAAGGGAGAAGGTCGACGCCGACCTCGGCGGACTGGTCGAGCGGCTCGCGGACGTGGCCGCCCTCACGGACGTACGGAGGACCGCGTGAAGCGCGTGACCGAGGTGGGCCGCCGGGGCTTCCTGGCGAGCGCTGCGGCGGTGGCCGGTGCCGGGCTGGTGGCCGCCGATCGCGGTGCGGCCGCCGCCGCTGTGCAGAGCGCCGTGAGCGTGCCCTTCCACGGGGTCCATCAGGCCGGGATCGTCACCCCCGCACAGCGCGCCACAGCGTTCGTCTCCTTCGACACCACCGCCGAGAACAAGTCCGAACTCACCGACCTGCTGAGGACGTTGACCGACCGGGCCCGCTTCCTGACCTCCGGCGGCAGCCCCGAGGACCTCGGTATCACCGCGCCGCCCGCGGATTCCGGCACACTCGGCCCGGACCTCCCGGCCGACCGCCTGACCGTCACCGTCGGCGTGGGGGCCTCGCTCTTCGACGACCGCTACGGGCTCGCGAAGCTCACGCCCCGGCGGCTGACCGCGATGCCGTCGTTCCCCGACGACGACCTGGACGCGGCCTGGTGCCACGGCGATCTCAGCGTGCAGTTCTGCGCCGGCAACGCGGACACCGTGCTGCACGCCCTGCGCGACGTCACCCGGCACACCCGCGGCGGCATGCAGGTGCGCTGGCGGATGGACGGCTTCATCAGCCCGCCGCGCCCCTCGGGTACCCCGCGCAACCACATGGGGTTCAAGGACGGCATCGCCAACCCCGACACGGCCGACGCCCGCACGATGAACGACCTGGTGTGGGTGGGCGGTGGCGGCGGCGAACCGGAGTGGACGACCGGCGGCAGCTACCAAGTCGTCCGGCTGATAAGGATGTTGGTCGAGTTCTGGGACCGGGTCTCCATCACCGAGCAGGAGCGCATGTTCGGCCGGGCCCGGGACACCGGGGCCCCGCTGGACGGGCTCCACGAGAAGGACGCGCCCGACTACGCGCAGGACCCGCAGGGCGACGTGATCCCGCTCGACAGCCACATCCGGCTCGCCAACCCGCGCACCACGAGCAGTGCCGGACAGCGGATCCTGCGCCGCGGCTACAACTACGACCGGGGCACGGACAGCAACGGCAACCTCGACATGGGCCTGCTGTTCTGCTGCTACCAGCAGGACCTGGCCCGGCAGTTCGAGACCGTGCAGAAGCGGCTGGCCGGGGAACCGCTGGTCGACTACATCACCCCGTTCGGCGGCGGCTACTTCTTCGCCCTGCCCGGCGCCCGCGACACGAGCGACTGGCTGGGCCGGACCCTGCTGACCTGAGACCCGGGTCAAGAACGGGCCAAAAGACCATGAGAGTTTCCTGACCGGACGTTCGTCCTGCCGTCATTGCCGCACTCCCGGGCCGCCGACACCATGGCCCAGGATCCGGCCGTAGACGGCACAACCATCGAACACACGGGCCCGGCCCGGGACTTCGATGCTCCCTCCGGAAGGCGAGACAGCATGATCGGCACAGCAAGATCCTCGGGCGGACGACGTCGGGTGACGCGTGTGGGCGCCCTGCTCGGCGCCGCCGCGCTGGCGACGGCGGGCGGCGCCGTCCCCGCGGCGGCGGCCTCCGGCGGGCACCACTCCGCCGGCACGCGCACCGCCACGCCGATCAAGCACGTGGTCGTGATCTACGACGAGAACGTGTCGTTCGACCACTACTTCGCCACCTACCCCCAGGCGGCCAACACCGACGGCACCGCCTTCAAGGCCGCGGCGCACACCCCGAAGGCCGACAACCTGCTCAACTCCGGGCTGCTGAAGACGAACCCGAACCTGTACACGCCCGAGCGGCTGAGCAGTTCGCAGGTGATGACCTGCGACCAGAACCACTCCTACGGCCCCGAGCAGTACGCGGCCGACGGCGGCAAGGCCGACCAGTACGTCGAGAACACCGAGGTCAACAAGTGCACCGGCCTCTTCGGCGAGCCCGGTCTGGTGATGGACTACTACGACGGCAACACCGTCACGGGCCTGTGGAACTACGCCCAGCAGTACGCCCTGAACGACCACTCCTTCAGCTCGGTCTACGGTCCCTCGACGCCCGGCGCCCTGAACCTGATCTCCGGTCAGACCCACGGCGTGATCTCCGTCGACCCGGCCTCCGGCACGGAGAACCCGAAGCAGACCTCCACCCCGGACTCGTACGCCGTGCTCTCCCCCGACGCCAAGGGCGTCGGCACGGTGGTCAACGACCCCGACCCGGCCTACGACGACTGCTCCGACAAGGACCACACGAGCACCAGCGCGCTCGCGTCGATGCAGGGCAGGAACATCGGTGACCTGCTCAACGCCAAGGGTGTGACCTGGGGTTGGTTCCAGGGCGGCTTCCGGCCCAGCACCGCGTGGGACGGCAAGAGCGGCGACTACGCGAAGTGCGCCGGCACCACCCACACCAACGTCGGCGGTGCGGCCTCGGAGGACTACAGCCCGCACCACGAGCCGTTCGAGTACTACAAGTCGACGTCCAACCCGCACCACCTGGCCCCGGCGTCGGTCGCCGAGATCGGGCACGACGGGCGCGCCAACCACAACTACGACCTGACGGACTTCGACGCGGCGCTGAAGGCGAACGACCTTCCCGCGGTGAGCTTCCTGAAGGCGGCCGAGTACCAGGACGGCCACGCCGGCTACTCCGACCCGACCGACGAGCAGAACTTCCTGATCAAGGAGATCAACGCGCTCCAGCAGTCCCCGGAGTGGAAGTCCACGGCGGTCGTGGTCGCCTACGACGACTCCGACGGCTGGTACGACCACGTCACCTCGAAGGTGCTCAACGGCTCCACGGACTCCACCGTCGGCTCCAACGGCAAGGCCCTGGACAGCGCCGCCTGCCAGTCAGGTCCGGCCGCCGCGAGCGGGTACGCGGACCGCTGCGGCCCCGGCACCCGGCAGCCGCTGCTGGTCATATCGCCCTACAGCAAGGTCGACAGGATCGACCACACCGCCACCGAGCAGACGTCGATCACGCGGTTCATCGAGGACAACTGGCACACCGGCCGCATCGGTGACGCCTCCTTCGACCGGCGGGCGGGCAGCCTGGCCGGGATGTTCGACTTCCAGCACCCCAACGACAAGCAGGTGCTGCTGAACGCGGACGGCTCCGTGAAGTCGGTGCGGCGGATACCGCACTCCTCGCGCACGGTCGCGTCCGCGTCCGGTCTGGCTGCGTACAACCAGGAACTGGCCGCGCAGAACATCGCCGGCACCGGTTCCGGCTCGGCGGGCCTGCCGATCGCCATCGGCACCGGTGTCCTGACCGCCGGTGCGGCGGCGGCCACCGTGTTCGCCCTGCGCCGCCGCCGGGCCCGTACGGGAACGTCGACGGCGGCCGTGTAGCCGCACCCGCACAACGACTGCGGTCCCGGCCCGTGTGGGCCGGGACCGCAGTCGTCCGTCCGGAGTCAGCTGGCCGTGCGGCGGATGCGCCCCGCGTAGTGCTTCTCCAGCTCCAGGTTGCCCTCGAAGCCGCCGGGGACGTTCGCCGAGACGTACACCGGAGGGCGCTTGCCCGCCTCCAGCAGGACGGCGGCGCTCTCCGCGACCGCCATCTGGACCAGCAGGACGCCCGTGAGGGTCGACAGGGCGCCGATCGCGCCGCCGCCGGGCAGGTCGAGGAGTGCGTCGCCGCGCGGGGCCGAGTTGTCGAGGACGACGTCGGCGATGTCGGCGAGCTTGCTGCCGCTGGGGTGGGAGGCGGTGACCGCCCGGGTGTGGGTGAGGGAGGTGATGGCGATGACCTTGTGGCCCCAGTCCTTGGCGTGCAGGGCCATCTCCACGATGACGTTGTTGACGCCCGAGTTGGAGATGATCACGAAGAGGTCCTGGGCCTGCGGCTCGGCGAGCTGGTAGAGCCGCTCGGCGACGCCGGAGCGGCGCTCCAGGAGCGGGTCGTCCAGGACGCTCGGGTCCTCGCCGCCGAACAGGACGAGGTCGGCGATGCTGAGCCGGTTGGTCGGCACCAGGCCGCCGGCGCGGCCGGCGAGTTCGAGGACCAGGGCCTGCGAGTGGCCGGTGCCGAACGCCTGGATCACGCCGTCGGCGGCCACGCACTCGGCGATCAGTTCGGCGGCCCGGCGCACCTCGCCGCGGGCCGATTCGGCGACGCGGTCGAGGACCGCCAGACTCTCGCGCGCGAAGCCGTCGGCGTTCACGGACTCGACGGACACGTGGCACTCCCCACCGGTGGATGAAACCACCATCTCTTACGACTACTACTGAATGAATAAATCACAGGAGGGGGAGAACGGGCAATGCCCGGCCGCACACCCACACCCTGGCCATCCCCCTCGCCCGTTCCTCTCTGCCCCTTGTCCACCGATCGGTCCTGAATTTCAATCGGGCTGTCGATCGGTGGCTGATACATTCTCGAACAGTCGGCGGACCGGTCCGCCGACCACCGGGTCCGCCCCACCGGGGCCCGCACCCCCGCACCGAGGAGATCGAGCGACGCATGGAACGGAACGGCACCGGCGGCGGACTGCCCCCGACGGACGTCACCACCCGGATCCGCACCGAACTGCCCCGGCTGGCCGGCTCGCTGCGGAAGGTGGGCGAGCTGATCCTCGCGGACCCCGCGGCCGTCACCCACAGCTCGGCCGCCGAGCTGGGCCGCCGCACCGGCACCTCACAGGCGACCGTCACCCGCTTCTGCCGCGCCATCGGCCTCGACTCCTACCAGCACCTGCTGATCGAGCTGGCCCAGGAGCGGGGCCGCGGCGAGGTCTCGGACTGGGGCACCGCCGAGATCGGCCCCGACATCTCCCCCGACGACGACCTGGAGCGGGTCGTGCAGGTGGTGGGCAGCGCGGACCTGCGGGCGGTGCAGCAGACCATCGACCGGGTCGACCTCGACGCGATCGAGCGCGCCGCCCAGGCCGTGGCCAAGGCCCGCCGGATCGACGTCTACGGTACCTGCGGGAGCGGCGCGGTGGCCGTCGAGACCGAGACCCGGCTCTTCCGGATCGGCTGCGCGGTGCGCGGCTGGACCGAGGTGCACGGGGCGACCACCTCCGCGGCGCTGCTCACCCCGGCGGACGTGGCGATCGGCATCTCCCACTCGGGCTCGACCCGGGAGACGATCGAGCCGTTCGAGCTGGCCAAGGAGCGCGGCGCGACCACGGTGGCCATCACCGCCGACCCGCGCTCGCCGCTGGCCAAGGACGCGGACGTGCGCCTGGTCTCGTCGTCGCCGGAGACCAGTTTCCTGGCGGGCGCCATCGGGGTCCGGCACTCGGTGCTGGTCCTGGTCGACCTGCTGTACGTGCGCGTGGCGCAGCTGTCGTACGCCCGGGCCAGCGCCTCGCTGGCGCTGACCGACCACATCGCGCGCCAGCACGTGGTGAAGTCCCGCCGCACCCGCTGACGCGCCCCAGAGCCCTTCACGTCACGCCGTCCGGCTCCGCCGGGCGGCTTTCGTGTACCCGGATGTGCATGGATGAACCACCAAGGAAACATCCAAGTGGTTGATTGAACCATCCGATCGGTGCCAGGATGAAACCCCCGCCGATCCCCTCGTAGGAGACCCATGCGCGTCACCTCAGTCGAGTCGACCGAGCTTTTCGTCGGCACCCCGGAGCAGCCGTACCAGGTGCTGGCGGCCGAGGTCGGCCATGTTCCCGGACGTACGGTGCTGCTCACCACCGAGGGCCCGGGGGTCCGCGGCCACGGGGAGACCCGTGTGACCGTGGGCGACGACGGCACCGTACGCGCCGAGATACCCGTGCGCGGCGACCTCGCCCCCGGCGAGAGCTGCCCGGTGACCGTGCGGGCCCGGGACACCGGTGACACGGCCCAGGAGGCGGTGGCGGAGGGGGAGTTCACGGCCGCGGAGCCGGGCTGGACGATGTTCATGGTCAGCCACTTCCACTACGACCCCGTGTGGTGGAACACGCAGGGCGCGTACACGGAGACCTGGGACGTGGCCGACGATCCGGCCTCCACCGGGCTGCCGGCGCGCACCTTCGACTCGCGCGGCCAGTCCGGGATGAGCCTGGTGCGGGCGCACTGCGACCTGGCGCGGCGGGATCCGGCGTACACCTTCGTGCTCGCGGAGGTCGACTACCTCAAGCCGTACTGGGACGCCTTCCCCGAGGAGCGGGCGTTCTTGCGGGAGTTGCTGCGCACCGGGCGCATCGAGATCATGGGCGGCACCTACAACGAGCCCAACACCAACCTGACCGGCGCCGAGGCCACCGTCCGCAACGCCGTCTACGGCGACGGCTACCAGCGCGGGGTCATGGGCGGCTCGCCCGAGACCGCCTGGCAGCTGGACGCGTTCGGGCACGACCCGCAGTTCCCGGGGCTGATGGCGGACGCGGGCATCAGCTCCAGTTCGTGGGCGCGCGGGCCCTTCCACCAGTGGGGACCCACCCTCTCGGTGTTCGGCGAGGAGCCGCGGGATCCCGAACGGATGCAGTTCCCGGCCGAGTTCGACTGGATCGCCCCCTCCGGACGCGGGCTGCTGACCGCGTACATGGTCAACCACTACGGGGCGGGCTGGGTCATCGACAACGCGCCCACGCTCCCGCAGGCGGAACAGGCCGCGCTCAAGCTGTTCAAGGGTCTCAAGAAGGTGGCCCTGACCCGTAACGTGCTGCTGCCGGTCGGCGGTGACTACGCGCCGCCGTGCCGCTGGGTGATGGGCATCCACCGCGACTGGAACGAGAAGTACGTCTGGCCCCGGTTCGTCAGCGGGGTGCCGCGGGACTTCTTCGCCGCCGTACGGGCCGAGTTGGAGGCCGAGGGGCGCAGGGCGTCGCCGCAGACGCGGGACATGAACCCGGTGTACACCGGCAAGGACGTCTCCTACATCGACACCAAGCAAGCCCAGCGGTACGGCGAGACGCTGCTGGCCGACGCGGAGGCGTGGGCGACGCTCGCGTCCCTGGTCACCGGGCACGCGTACCCGGACGCGGCGCTCGACAAGGCGTGGCGGCAGCTGATCTACGGCGCCCACCACGACGCGATCACCGGTTCCGAGTCCGACCAGGTGTACATCGACCTGATGACGGGCTGGCGCGAACTGGCCGACCTCGCCGAAGAGGTGCACGCCGACGCGACCCAGGCCCTGGCCGACCACGTCGCGCCCGGCGACGGCACCGACCTGGTCGTCTTCAACGCGGCCACCTGGGAGCGCCGGGACGTCCTGACCCTCGACGATCCGGGCCTGGTCCCGGTGGACGGGGACGGCAGCCCGCTGCCCGCCGTGCGCGAGGCGGACGGGCGCCTGCGGGTCGTCGTACCGGAGGCCCCGGGGCTGGGCCTGAAGGCGTTCTCCCTCGCGGAGGGCAGCGCGCCGCAGTGGGCGCGCGGCGAAGGCGTCACCATCCGCAACGCGTTCTACGAGATCACCGTCGACCCGGCGCGCGGCGGCGGTGTCAGCAGCCTGCGGTCGCTGACGGAGAACCGTGAGCTGCTGCGCGCCGGGGACATCGGCAACGAGCTGGTCGTACAGGAGGAGTACCCGCGCCACCCGCGCTTCGGCGAGGGCCCCTGGCACCTCACCCCGACCGGGACCACCGCCGCCCGCAGCCGTGACGTGCGCGCCGACGTGCGCGTCGAGCACTCCCCCGCCGGTGCGCGGATCACCGTCACCGCCGACCTCGGCGTGTTCCGCTACACCCAGCGCCTGACGCTGTGGACCGGCGTGGACCGCCTGGACGTGGCAACCACGATCGACGGCTACGACGGCGCCGACCGGCTCGTCCGGGTGCGCTGGCCCTGTGACGTGCGCGGCGGGCTGCCGGTGCACGAGGTGGCCGACGCGGTCATCGGGCGCGGCTTCGGCTTCGTCGAGGTGGACAGCGAGCAGTTCCCGTGGACGCTCGACAACCCGGCCAACACCTGGTTCGGGCTCGGTTCCACCGCGCGCGTGGAGATCTCCGACGAGAGCGGCCGGGTGCTGGGCCACCGCGCGGTCGGCGTGGCCGAACTGATCTACACCTCCTGGGACGAGGCGGGCGCCCTCGGCGTGCCGCTCGCGGCCGCCCTGGTCCGCGCGGGCGTCACCGCGACCTCGACGATCGCCGGCGGTCCGCGCTACGGCGACCTGGAGATCGACTCCAACCTGCCCGACCTGCGCATCGCGGTGGGCACGCCCGAGCGCAACGCGGTGGTCGCCGAGGCGCTGGGCTGGGACCCGGCCGCCGACCGCGAACTGCGCCGCCAGCTGGCCGCGCGCGGGGTGGCCGCGGTGTGGGTGGCGCCGCGGGCCTCGCTGCGCGAGGAGTGGGTGCCCGGGGCCGACCTGCGCGACCTGGAGAAGCTGCCGCTGCTGGTGGTGGCGGGCACCCGCGCCGAGGACGACGCCAAGGCCGTCGACGCGCTCGTCGCCGACCTGGACCGGGCGGTCCTCAAGGCGACGGCGGCGGGCGGCGGGGAGGCGCTGCCGCCGGGCGACGCCTGGGACGGCACCAGCTTCGCCGTGCTCAACCGGGGCACGCCCGGTTGTGTGGTGACCTCCTCGGGCGACCTGTACATGTCGCTGATGCGCTCGTGCACCGGCTGGCCCTCGGGCATCTGGGTCGACCCGCCCCGGCGCACCGCGCCCGACGGTTCGGCGTTCCAGTTGCAGCGCTGGTCGCACACCTTCGACTACGCCGTCGTCGGCGGCGCGGGCGACTGGCGCGACCTCGGGCTGCCGCGGGCCGGGCACGCCTACAACCATCCGCTGACCGCGCGCGTGAGCCGCCCCGCGGGGACCGGCGAACTGCCGCGCACGGCCACGCTGCTGGCCCTGGAGCCGGCCGGTGAGGTGCTCCTGGACGCGCTCAAGCCGCTGGGCTCCCCGCTCGCGCGGGCCAGCACGGCCGCCGCCGATCCGACGCGCGGGGTCGTCGTACGGATGCACGAGGTCAACGGACGGCCGGTGCACGCACGCGTGCGCGGTCCCCTGGACTGGACGGCCGGCTCCCGCGCCGACGTCCTGGAGACGCCCGGGGAGCCCCTGTCCCCGGACGAGGACGGTGGCCTCGGCGCCGACCTGACCGGCTTCGAGGTCGCCACCGTCCTGGCGACGCCCGCGGGGCCCTCCGGCGAGTTCGGCGCGGCGGCCGGTTCCGGGGTCGCCGCGCACGAGCCCGCGCAGCCCGTCCACACCCGGTACTGGCTGCAGAATTCGGGTCCCGCCCCGCGCGGCAACATGCCCGTCGCGGTGTACCTGTCGCCGGGCGTGCTCACCGCCGCGGGGCCGGTCACCGCGACGGTCCGGATCGGCGCGGAACTCACCGACGCGTCCGTGACGGGCACGGTGGCCCTCCAGGTGCCGCCCGGCTGGCGCACCGAGCCCCCCGAACTGCCGTACGCGCTCGGCCCGAACGGCTTCAGCCTCGCCGAGGTCACCGTCACACCCCCGCCGGACGCCTCCCCCGGCCGCCACTGGCTCAAGGCGCACCTGTCGTACGCGGGGCAGACCTACGAGGACGCCGTCGCGCTCGACGTGCCGGGTGCCGTCCCCGGGGGCGAACCGGACGGCCGCACCGGGCCCGCACTGGTGACCGGACTCGGGGCGGACCATGTGCGGGTGCGCCGGGGCGAGCGGGTCCGGGTGCCCCTGACGGTCCGCAACACCACCCGGGGGCCGGTGAGCGGCACCCTGTGGGCGGTGTCCTCGTGGGGCACCTGGCAGGGCGTGGCGCCGGGCGTGCAGGGCTTCGTCGTCCCCGCCGGGGAGCAGGTCGAGCCGGTCGTCGAGGTCGACGGCGGCGCGCTGGAGCCGGGGTCGTACTGGCTGATGGCGAAGGTGGCCTGGCACGGGCAGGTGGCCTATACGGAGGCGGTCGCGCTGGAGGTGATGCCGTGACGGGTCATGTGCACCACGGGCAGCACGGGCACGTGCACGCGGACCTGGACCCCGTCGCGGCGCTCGTGCGCGGCGAGCCGGTCGCCAGGCAGCGCGTGGACGCCTTCCTCGCGGCCGTGCCGCCGCCCGATCCCGTGTCCCGCCCCGAGGGGCGGGCGCGGGCCGACCGGCAGCGGCGGCGGTGGGCGACACAAGTGGTGGTCGCGGACGAGCTCGCGCGCCGGTCCTGCGCCGAGCTGGGGCTCGCGCCGCCGGGCGAGGTGTCGCCCGCGCGGGTGCCGGCCGTGTCCGAGGCGGACGTGGCCGACCTGGGCAGCATCGTCGCGGCGGTGCTGGCCCACTCCCCCGCCGCGCGCGCCCTGCTGGCCGAGCTGGAGACCGGGCAGCACGTCCCCGAGGCGGACGTGCTGGACTACTACGACCGCAACCGCGACCGCTTCCTCACCCCCGAGGCGCTGCGCCGGGGCATCGACCCCTTCCGCGAGGTCGCGCCCGAGGACCGCGTGTCGTACCCGGACGCCCGGGACGGCATCGAGCGCGAGCTGCGGCAGGCGGCGGGCCGGCGGGCCTTCTTCGGCTGGCTGGACCGGGCGCGGGTGGACGTGGAGTACACCGCCGGGCACGAGCATCCCGGCGACCCCTCGCACCCGGACCACGAGCACCGGCACTGAGCCGGGCACTGAGCCGGGTACGGAGTCGGACCCCGAGACGGGCGCGGAGGCCGGTGGCGACACCGGCCGTGCACCGGTTCCGACCACGGACCGGAACACAACGGCAACACGTCAAACCATTGACCTCCGATGAATTTTGGTCCACATTTTCATCAACCTCATTCGAAGTTGGTGAATTGAACCAGCCGGAACCCAGTCGACCCAGCAGCTGCCAGGTCGCAGGAGGAACACGACGATGCGTGCAACAAGACTGACCGGATCCCTGGTGGGGATCGCTGTCCTGACCCTCACGGCCGCCGGCTGCGGCCTCGGCGGCTCCAGCGGCGGCGCCGACACCGCCGGCGGCTGCAAGGTGAACAAGGGCAACGTGGGGTCCGGAAAGCTCTCCGGCGAGGTGAAGGGCAACATCACCTTCCAGACCACCAACCTGAAGAAAGACTTCGGCAGCTTCTTCAACGGAGTCATCTCGGCGTTCGAGAAGGCCCACCCCGGCACCAAGGTCAAGTGGATCGACGACCCGGGCGACGCCACCTTCACCCAGCGCAACGTCGCCGACGCCCAGGCGTGTACGTTGCCGGACGTCATCAACCTCAACGCCGAGACGGCGACCTCCCTCACCAAGGCGGGCTACCTGCTCAACGTGGGTGTGAAGGACCCGAGCGCCGGCAAGCCGTTCGTGCCGGCGTTCTGGAAGTCCAGCACCATGAAGGACGCCTCGGGCGCCTCGGTGCACACGGTGCTCCCCTGGTACACCGGCGGCGTCGTCCTGACCTACAACAAGGACATGCTCAAGAAGGCGGGCATCGACCCGGACAAGGCGCCGACGAGCATCTTCGGCCTGTTCGCCGACTACGAGAAGATCGCCAAGTCGGCCAAGGGCAAGTACTACGCGACGATGGCCAACCCGGTCTGGCGCATCCCGGCCGACTGGGACCAGATGAACATCAAGACCCTGTCCTCCGACGGCAAGACCGCCGTCTTCGCCAACGACCCGCGCACCACCCAGTGGGTCGCCTGGATGGCGAAGCTGTACAAGGAGGGCGCGATGCCGAAGGACTCGCTGTCCTCCAGCAACGACCCCTCCACGCCGTACACCCAGGGCAAGGTCGCCTACGGCTCGACCAACCCGAGCTATGTGCGCTTCGTGAAGCAGAACAGCCCCTCGATCTACGCCAAGACGGGCGTGGGCCAGCAGCCCTTCGACGCGCTCGGCCACACCACCGGTGCCCCGCAGTACATCTCGGTCGCCGCGACCAGCAAGCACGCGCCGGTGGCGCTCGCGTTCGCCGAGTTCCTCACCAACGCCGAGAACCAGACGGCCTGGGCCAAGGACCCGGACGTGGTGATCTTCCCGACGACCACCACCTCGCTGAACGACCCGTTCTTCCAGAAGGTCAGCGGCAACGACCAGTTCGCGCAGGCCCGCAAGCTCGTCGCCGAACAGCTCAAGACGACCACCGCGTACCAGACCGTCCTCTCCACGGCCGTGCAGAACGCCATCGTGGGCCAGGTGCAGCTGGCGATGCAGGGCAAGAAGAGCGCCGCGCAGGCGGTGAAGGACGCCCAGACCAAGGCGAACGAGCTGCTGAAGCAGAGCAACTGATGGCGGCGACGCAGACCGCGAAGCCGGTGTCCGTGCCCGGTACGGAGCTCGCCTCCGTGCCGGGCCCGGCCCCCTCCCGCATCCGCCGCTTCGGCCGCGCCCTGCTGCCGGGCCCCGTGCCCGGCGCCAACGGGGCGGCCCTGTATCGCCGTTGGTGGCTGCCCTGGCTGTGGACCGCGCCCGCGATCGTGTGCGCGGTGGTGTTCGGGGTGTTCCCGTTCCTCAACACCGTCCTGCTGTCCTTCACGGACGCCAAACCGCTCGGCGGTGTGGCGAACTTCGTCGGGTGGTCCAACTACACCCGGATGCTGCACGACTCGGACTTCTGGCTGGCGACCCGCAACAGCGTCCTGTACGCGGTGATCGTCGTCCCGCTGATGGTGCTGCTGCCGCTGCTGCTGGCGGTCCTGGTGGAGAAGAACCTCCCCGGCATCGGCTTCTTCCGGTCGGCGTTCTACACGCCGGTGCTCGCCTCCAGCGTGGTCGTGGGCCTGAGCTGGCAGTGGCTGCTCGCGGACGACGGCCTGGTCAACACCTGGCTGGAGAAGGCCCACTTGATCCGGTCGGCCATCCCCTTCCTGTCCGACTCGTGGCTGATCCTGCTGTCGGCGATGGGCCTGACCCTCTGGAAGGGCCTGGGCTGGTACATGGTCTTCTACCTGGCCGCGCTGGGGAACGTGCCCAAGGAGCTGCACGAGGCCGCGTCGATGGACGGCGCCGGTGCCGCCCGCCGCTTCTGGCACATCACCGTGCCCGGCGTGCGCCAGGCGATGATGCTGGTCGGCACCCTCACCGGCATCGGCTCGCTGCGCGTGTTCACCGAGATCTACATGCTCGGCAGCTCCACCGGCGGCCCCGGCGGCGCCGACCGCACGCTGCCCTTCTACATCCGGGACGTCGGCCTGGACCCGCAGACCGGCAACGCCGGTTACGGCTCGGCGGTCAGTGTGGCCCTGTTCCTGCTGACGCTGGGGCTGACCCTGCTGGCGCAGCGCCTGACCAAGGAGGACGAGTCATGACGACCGCAGTGCCCAAGCCCCGGCGCCTGGTGCCGCGTTGGCGGGACTACGGCCGCCCGCGCGAGCTGATCGTCCGCTACCTGCTGCTGATCCTGGTGCTCGGTCTCACCGTCGGCCCGCTGATCTGGCAGTTCCTGGCCTCCCTGAAGGGCACCGGCGAGGACGTCTTCGGCGCGAACGCCTCCCTGCTGCCGCACCACCCGACGCTGCACGCCTACCGCGAGGTCTTCAGCCAGGTACCGGTGGCCACGTACATCAAGAACAGCCTGTACGTGGTCGCCCTGTCGATCACCAGCCAGCTGCTGTTCTCGACCACGGCCGGCTACATGCTCTCCAAGCCCGGCTGGAAGGGCCGCAAGGCGGTCTGGGTGGTGCTGGTCGCCTCGATGATGTTCCCCTTCGAGTCGATCATGGTGTCGCTGTTCCTGAGCATCCGCGACCTCGGTCTGGTCGACAGCGTGGCGGGCGTGTGGCTGCCCGGTTTCGTCGGCGCCATCAACGTCATGCTCATGCGGGGCGCGTTCCTCGCGGTGCCGCGCGAGATCGAGGACTCGGGCATGCTCGACGGCGCGAACGAGTGGCAGCGCTTCCGGTACCTGTATCTGCCGTCCGCGTGGGGCGCGATCATGGTCGTCGTCATCAACACGTTCATCAGCGCCTGGGACGACTTCCTGTGGCCGCTGATCGTGCTGCGCTCCGAGGACCACATGACGCTGACGCTGGGCCTGTCGCGGTTGCAGTCCTCGTCGTTCGGCTACGACCAGCGGGTGGTCATGGCCGGTTCGGTGATCTCGGTGGTGCCGGTGCTGGTGCTGTTCGTCATCACCCAGCGCTGGTTCTACAAGGGCGTCTCCTCCGGGGCCGTCAAGCTCTGACGGCCCCGCCCCGGATCCCGTACCCGCCGCCCCGCGTCACCCCCCGACGCGCAGGACGGCGGGTACGGCCGTCAAGGCGCTCCGGGCCGAGTCGGCGACGCGGATCTCCACCGTGCCGGGCGCGGCCACCGTCTCCAAACCGGCGTCGACCAGCACGAGTTGGTCGGCGCCGAGCGGCATGTGCACCGTGCGGCGCTCGCCCGGTGCCAGGTCGACGCCCTCGAAGGCGCGCAGTTCGAGGGAGCGCGGCCACACCGGCGTGCGCAGCCGTCGCACGTACAGCTGGACGACCGTACGCCCGTGCCGTACCCCGGTGTTGGTGACCTCGACCGAGCAGGTCACCGTGCCCGTACGGGGGTCGACGGTGTCGTGCGAGAGCGTGGGGGTGCCGTAGGCGAAGGTCGTGTACGCGAGGCCGTGCCCGAAGGAGTAGAGCGGCTCGGCGCCGTCGTCGGCGTAGGAGCCGTACTCGGTCTCCTTGTGGTTGTAGTACACCGGGAGCTGGGCGGCCGAGCGCGGGACGGAGACCGGGAGGCGGCCGACGGGTTCGGCGAGGCCGAGGAGGATCTCCGCGACGGCGTCGCCGCCCCACGGGCCCGGGTACCAGGCGCTCAGCAGGGCGGCCGCGCGGTCCGCGGCCTCCGGGACGGCGTGCGGGCGGCCCTGGACCAGGACGACCGCGGTGGGCGTGCCGGTCGCGGTGACGGCGTCCAGCAGCGCGTGCTGGGCCGGGCCCAGGCGCAGCCCGGCGAGGTCCACGCCCTCCCCGCAGGTCATCTCCGAGACCACCGTGCGGGCGGCCCCGTTGGCGTCGAACCCGGTGTCGGGCGTCCGGGCGCTGCTGCCGCCCAGGACGAGCACGGCCAGGTCGGCGGAGGCGGCCACCGCGACGGCCTCGGGTATCCCGGAGCGGTCGTCGCCGGTGAGCGCGCAGCCCGGCGCGTGCCGGACGTCGGTGCCCGCCGGGGCGAGCCGGCGCAGGGCGTCCAGGACGCTGCTGCCGGTGCCGGGGCGCTGCGGGGCGGTGTAGTCGCCCAATTGGTGGGCGGTGGTGGCGGAGTGGGGGCCCAGGACGGCAATGCGGGAGACGGCGGGGGCGACGGGCAGGACACCGCCGTCGTTGTGGAGGAGGGTGACGGCGGCGCGGGCGAGGTCGGTGCTCAGGGTGCTGCCGCCCGTGGGTGCCTGCCGCGGTCCCGTGCAGGGCCGCTCGAACAGGCCGAGGCGGAACTTCAGGCGCAGGACGCGGGCGACGGCCGTGTCGAGGGCGGCCTCGGTGACCAGGCCGCGTTCGACGGCCTCTTCGAGGTGGGTGAAGCCCTCGTCCCACAGGCTCAGGTCGACGCCCGCGTCGAGCGCGAGCGCGCCCGCGGAGACCGGGTCGCCGGTGATGCGGGCCAGCCGGTCCACGGCCAGGCCGTCCGCCATGACCAGGCCCTCGAAGCCCCACCGCTCCCGCAGCAGCCCGGTGAGCAGGGCGCGGTTGCCGGAGCAGGGCATGCCGTCGACCTCGTTGTAGGCGGACATGACGGCGGCGGCCCCGGCGCGGATGCCGGCGCGGGCGGCGGGGAGGTGGATCTCGTGGAGTTCGCGGGGGCCGAGTTCGGACTCGGCGGAGTTGCGGCCGCCGACGGTGGCGCCCTGCCCGGCGAAGTGCTTGAGCACGACGGGGGCCTTGTCGGGGGCGAAGAACTCCCCGGACTCCCCCGTGCCCTGCGCGCCCCCCACCAGCGCCTCGGTGAGCCGGGCGGCGAGGTGGGGGTCCTCGGCGAAGCACTCCTCGGTGCGGCCCCAGCGCGGGTCGCGGGCGATGTCGAGGGCGGAGACGAGGGCGAGGTGGCCGCCGCGGGCGCGGAGTTCGGCGGCGGCGTGCGCGGCGGCCCGCTCGTACAGGTCGGGGTCCCAGGTGGCGCCGACGGCGAGGTTGACGGGCAGGACGGTGCCGTCGAGGGCCATCAGGCCGTGCGGGACCTCCTCGACGAACAGGGCCGGGATGCCCAGGCGGCTGCGTTCGAGGACGTGCCGCTGGACGAGGTCGGCGAGCTGTGCGCCGTGCTCGGCGCCCGCTCCGGTGCCGTGGTCGACGCCGGACCAGGCGTCCGCGCGCAACAGGCCGTACAGGGCGCCGAGTCCGGCGAAGCGCTCGGTCTCGGCGTGCAGGGCCTCGGTGAGTTCGAAGGCGCCGTCGGGGGTGCGGCGGTAGGCGTTCCAGCCGTACATGCGCTGGTTGAGCTGGCCCACCTTCTCCTTGAGGGTCATGCGGCCGAGCAGGTCGCGCACGCGGGCGTCGACGGGGGCGGCCGGGTCGCGGTAGCGGGGGTGGTGGCCGTCGTGGCCCCTGAAGCCCTCGGGGTCCTGCTCGGCCTGGACGGCCGCGTGTTCCGGAGTCGGCATGCGGCCGGTCCCTTTCTTGCTCTTGTTTCTTGCTCTTGTTTCTTGCTTCTTGTGCTTCTTGCTTCTTGTTCCTGCGAATCGCCGCGCGTGCGTACGGGTGTTTACGACACCGCCGCGAGCCGGGCCAGGGCCACGGCGCCGCGGCAGCCGTCGGGGACCCAGTCGAGGGTGAGGCCGAGGGCGTGCAGGCGGGCCGTGAGGCGGTCGGTCAGCGGACCGTCCGGGCCGAGCAGTCCGCCGGTGGCGACGATCCGTGGGGGGGGCCGGGGCGCCAGGGCGCGGATGGTGTCGGCGAGGTGGCCGGCGGCCTCGTCCAGGAGCGCGAGGGCGACCGTGTCCTTGTCGCGGGCGGCCTCGGCCACCAGCGGGGCGAAGCGGGCGAGGCGGATGGGGGCCTCGGCCATGACGGCGGGCAGGACGTGCGCGCGGTATGCCTCGCGCCGGTGGTCGGGCCAGTCGCCGGTGCCGTCGGGGGCGGGCGGGAGGCTCCCGGCGGGCATGTCCAGGGCCCGGGCGACCGCCGTCACCAGGGTCGTGGGGGTGCCCCGGCCGTCCGCGGCGCGCAGGGCCGCGCGGGCGGCGCCGCGGCCGAGCCAGAAGCCGCTGCCGTCGTCGCCGAGCAGCCAACCGTCGCCGTCCACGGTCGCGCGCGAGCGGCGTCCGCTGATGCGTACGGCGACCGCGCCGGTCCCGGCCACCAGGGCGAGGCCGTCGGCGGGGGCGCCGGGCGCGGAGGCGAACGCGGCCTCGATGTCGCTGTTGACGGTGACGGCGCCGGCGGCGATGCCCAGGCGGCGCAGCGCCTCGTCCAGCGCCGCGCGGGCCTTGTGGCGGCCGGGTTCGTCGGCGCTGCCCG
Organism: Actinobacteria bacterium OK074; assembly: GCA_001298575.1. Classification (GTDB taxonomy): domain Bacteria; phylum Actinomycetota; class Actinomycetes; order Streptomycetales; family Streptomycetaceae; genus Streptomyces. The sequence continues at coordinate 8,277 of LJCV01000312.1, read as the reverse complement.
CGGCGCCCGCGAATCCGCCGGCCACCGCCACGACCGCGGCCCGCGCGGCCTCGGGGACGGCGGCGGCGATGGCCTCGGTGACGTGGTCGGCGAGTTGGGGTCCGGGCACGGTCAGGGCGTTGCCCGGTCCGGCGGCGCCCTCGCCGAGCGTGCGGCCGCCGGCCGCGCCCGCGTACGTGCCCACAGCCGCGTCCGCGTCCGCTTCCGCTTCCGCGAGGACGGCGCGGGTGCGGGTGCCGCCCGCGTCGAGGCCGACCACGAGCCGCCGCGATTCCTGGTTCAATTCATTGTTCATCGCCGACCATGGTGGTTGATACATTCGCCGAGGACAAGCCCCGACCCGCCTGTCGGGCCCGACCGAGCGCCCGTTTTCCGGCGCACGCTCCGAGGAGGACCCCATCAGCACCCCCGCCACGCCCGACGCGCCCGGCTCGCCCACCCTGCGGTTCGGCGTCAACTACACGCCCCGCCGCGGCTGGTTCCACTCCTGGTACGACTTCGACCCCGCCCACGCGCGCGAGGATCTCGCCCAGATCGCCGGGCTCGGTCTCGACCACGTCCGGGTCTTCCACCTGTGGCCGCTGCTCCAGCCCAACCGGACGCTGATCCGTACCTCGGCCGTGGACCAGCTCGTCCAGCTGGTCGACCTGGCCGCGGAGGCCGGTCTGGACGTCCTCGTGGACGGCGTGCAGGGCCACCTGTCGAGCTTCGACTTCTACCCGGAGTGGACCCGCAGCTGGCACCACCGCAACGTGTTCACCGACCCCGAGGCCATAGCCGCGCAAGCCGACCTGCTGCGCGTCCTGGGCAGCGCGCTGGCCGACCGCCCGGGCCTCATCGGGCTCCAGCTGGGCAACGAGCTGAACAACCTGGTCGAGCACAACCCGGTGACGGCCGAGCAGGTCGACCACTACCTCGACACCCTGCTGGCCGCGGCCCGCGAGAACCTGCGGCCGGGGCAGCTGGCCACGCACTCCGCGTACGACGCGGCCTGGTACGGCGACGACCACCCCTTCACGCCCGAGGCGTCCGCCCGCAAGGGCGACCTGACGACCGTGCACCCGTGGGTGTTCTCGGGCAACTGCGCCAAGCTGTACGGGCCGCGCTCCCCGCAGGTGCACCATCTCGCCGAGTACGGCGTGGAGCTGGCCAAGGCGTACGCCCAGGACCCGGCGCGCCCGGTGTGGGTGCAGGAGACCGGGGCGCCCGAGCCGCACATCCCGGCCGCGGACGCGCCCGACTTCGCGCGGGCCACGGTGCTCAACGCGGCCGGCAGCGCGGGCCTGTGGGGCGTGACGTGGTGGTGCTCCCACGACGTGGACCGCTCGCTGGCCGACTATCCCGAACTGGAGTACACGCTGGGCCTGTTCGACTCCAGCGGCGGCACCAAGCCGATCGCCACGGCCCTCGCGGAGGCGATCACCGAGGTGAAGGCCCAGCCGGGGCCCGTCGCACCGCACGCGAGGGCCCTGGTCCTGGACTGCGCGCCCGGCACCCGCTCGGTCTCCGGTCCGGGCGGCGCGTACTTCGAGGAGTGGATGCGCCGCCGTACCGAGGGCGAGCGGCTGGCCGTGGTCCTGGCCGAACGGGCCGAGGACGCCGGGTACTTGGCGGCCCGGGGCATCACCGAGGTCGTACGGCCCGCCTGACGGCATACGACGACGGCCGGGTCCACGAACCGGGCCCGGCCGTCGCGTGTGCGCGGGTTGATGCGTTGGGTCAGCAGCCCGCCAGGACCTCTGCCAGGGCGCGCAGGTTGACGCGGCCTCGGCCGTAGGAGCAGAGGGCGTCACCGTCCTCCGGGAGGCCGGTGGCGATGCGCACCGCGTCCGGGCGGCCGGTCACGAGGGCGTCGCGCAGGTGTTGCTGCCACGGGTACAGGACGGCGTCGTAGGTGGCGACGACCAGGGGGCGGCCGTCGGCGCGCTCCAGTACGGCGGCGACGAGGGCGTCGGTGTCGGCGGGCTCGCCGGTGACGGACTCGCCGGTGACCGCCGGGTCGACCGCGCGCAGTTCGGTCAGCAGGTCCTCGCCGCCCCAGTTGAGCGCGGGGTGCGGCGGCGGGAACAGGTCGACGCAGTAGGCGCCGGGGGCGGGCGGCGGCAGCGGGCCGGAGCGCACCGCGCGGCGCGCGGCCTCCAGTCCGGCCGCCTCGTCCCAGCCGGCGCCCGGCGCGGGCACCGGGTACCGCTCGGCGAGGCGGCGCACCCGTCCGGCGGCCTCGAACACCCGCTCCGCGGACAGGGTCTGGTCGCGCAGCGCGTCCAGGACCGCGTCGCGGCAGGCGAGTGTGGTGTCCAGGTCGGGTACGGCGACGATGACCTGGTCGGCGCCCGCGGCGAGCGCGAGCCGGGCGCCGGCGGCCTCGCCGTACTGGTCGGCGATGGCCTTCATCTCCAGCGCGTCGGTGACCAGGACGCCGTCGAAGCCGAGTTCACCGCGGAGCAGGTCGTGCAGGATGCGGCGGCTGAGGGTGGCGGGGCGGTCCGGGTCCAGGGCGGGGAAGACGACGTGGGCGCTCATCAGCATCGGCACGCCCGCGGCGACGGCCGCGCGGAACGGTTCGAGATCGGGGCGGAGTTCGGCTTCCGGGCGCGGGTCGACGGCCAGGTCGTGGTGGCTGTCGGTGACGGTGCCGCCGTGGCCGGGGAAGTGCTTGGCGCAGGAGGCGATGCCGCGGGCCTCGGTGGCGGTGATCCAGGAGGCCAGGTGGCGCGAGACGTGCCCCGGGTCGGCGCCGAAGGAGCGGGTGCGCACGATCGGGTTGCTCGGGGTGTGCTGGAGGTCGGCGACGGGGGCGTACGACACGGCGATGCCGAGGTCGGCCAGGTGGGCGGCGAGGGCGTCGGCGCAGCGGGCGGTGAGCGCGGGGTCGTCGGCGACGCCGAGGGCGTGGTTGCCGGGGACGTCGGGCGCGTCCGCGGTGACGAGGTGGCCGATGCCGCCGCCCTCGTTGTCGATGCCGACCAGCAGGTCGGGGCGCAGGGCGCGCAGGTCGGCGGTGAGGCGGCGGACCTGGTCGGCGTCGCGGATGTTGCGGGTGAAGAGGATGACTCCGCCCAGGCCGCGTTCGATCAGTTGCTTCAGGGGGTCCGGGATGTCCGTGGTGCCGTCGAATCCGGCGACGAGGCAGCGGTGGACCGCCTCGTCCAGGTCGGCGGGCAGGGCCGGGTCGCCGTACGGGGCGGGCGGATTCTGGGTCACCTGGTCAGTCCTCGGGACGTTTCGGGCGGGCGGGGCCGTCCTCGACCGGGCGGCCCTCAGATGATAGGAGCCACCAGAACATGACCACAAGGTGAATCAATCAACCAAACGCCTGGTGACGCGCCACTCTCACCGGCTTCAGCCGACGCGCACCTCCACGGGTTCCCGGTCCGCGCCGACCGTGCGGCTCATCGCCGGGTCCGAGCGCAGGCGCAGGAAGGTGGCACTGAGGGCGACGGCCTGGAGGACCGCGCACACCGCGATGACGTGGCCCAGCAGCGGGACCGGGGTGAGGGCGACGAGGAGTCCCGCCACGGGGAACGGCAGCAGCAGGAGCAGGATCGTCAGCGACAGCGTCGTACCGAAGGCCGCCGGGGGGATGAGGAGGGAGCGCAGGGTGCGCAGGACGACGGTCAGGCCGCCGTCGCCCGCCATGAAGACGGCCATGACCACGACGTACGCGGCGTACGTCGGCGCCTGGGCGAGGGTGAGGCAGGCCGCGGACGCGACGGAGGAGCAGACCGCGCCGACCACCCACAGGCCCAGCCGGTTGAGGGCGAAGCGGCACACGGTGAGGGCGATCAGGGTGGACGCGGCGGCGGCGGACCACAGGGTGCCGGCGGCGGCCGGGGACAGCCCGAAGCGTTCGACGACGATGATGGGGCTGGCGGACTGGAGCAGCCCGAGGGCGAGGTTGGAGACGATCAGGCCGGCGACCAGCCGGTTCAGCGCGGGCAGCGAACGCAGGGTGCGCCAGCCGTCCTTGAGCCCCTCGGACTGCAACGCCTCGGCGCGCTGGGCGGAGCGCAGCGGGGTCGGCGGGGTCTGGAGCGCGAGCGCGGCGGCCAGGAAGGACAGGACGGTCAGACAGCCGAGCATCTTGGACGGACCGGCCAGCAGCAGGACGCCGCCGAGGGCGGGGCCGATGAGGGTGGCCGTCTGGTCGATGCCGATCAGGACGGACTGGACGCGGTGCGCGTGGCCCTCGGCCCGGCGGCTGACGACGGCGCCGACGGCCTCGTTGGCGACGAAGCTGAACTGCGACAGGGCGCCGGTCACGGCCGCGAGGAGCATGACGGTGACCGTCTCGGCGGTGCCGCCCGGGAGCAGCACCAGGACGACGGCCGCGGCGGCCACCAGCACGGCCCGCAGCAGCGAGGCGAGGAAGCAGACGATCGCCGCGCCGCGCCGGTCGACCAGCCCGCCGGCCAGGCCGAAGGCCGCCACCCGCGGGATCCACTCCAGCGCGAAGGCGAGACCCGTCAGGGAGGACGAGCCGGTCGTGGCCAGGACCAGGAGCGGCATGGCGTACGTCGACATGGAGAAGGCGAGCGCGTCGCAGGTGCGCGGCGCGTAGACCCGGCGGAAGAGACTTCCGGGGGGAACGGCCGCGTGCCGGCCCGCGGGCAGCAACTCACGCAAAGGGGTGGCCACGGAGTTCGGATGCTTTCGGTCGAAGTCGTCTGCGGGTGGGCGGCTTTCAGCGCGCCGCGGAATCCGTTTCCGGAATTGCGAACGCGATGGCATGCGGGCGGCTTCGAGCGACCGCGGAAGTAGCGACGACGGCGAAAGGGCCGGTCCAGGGCGTGGCGCGGGAGATGGTCACGCGAACTCCGCTCGGAATGGGGGTGGTGGGGGAAAAAGGGCATGGCGGGGCGAACCGTATGCACGAAAGCAGAGGGCAGACGCGGTGTCACGCCTTGTCGCGGCGGAAACCACAGCGTTGGCACAAGATATCCCACTGATTACCGGGAACCGAAAGGGCAAGAGCCCGAAGTCCTGCTCGAACGGCGGAAGTTCCGCTCTTCCGCGACCCTTCTCGACACACTTGGTGTACTTGATGTGAAAGGTCCGGCTGCGGGCCGGGAAACGTGCCGATCCGCACCGTGCCGTAAAGGTACGGGGCATTCGTGGACACCTTCACATGGTGCGCACTCGGCGCTGGCGACCGCCACCCCTCTTTCATCCAGCGGAAAACGAGGTAGTAGGGTCTGCCGACCGGCCATGACCACCGGGCGGTCACGGCTCGGCACGGGGAGTGGCGGAGGACACGGACGATGGAATCCAACGGGGCCGACGCGGAGATCGTGGGTCTGCACGGGGGTGCGCGGGGCGCGATGCCGGCCGCCGAGCCGCTGCTGACCCGGGACTACGAACGGGATCCGCAGATCGTGTACGAGCGGCTGCGCCGCGCCCACGGCCCGGTGGTGCCGGTCGACATGCTGGGCGTGCCGGCCTGGCTGGTGCTGGGCTACCGCGAGTCGTTGCAGGTGCTCCAGGACGACGCGCGCTGGCCCAAGGGGCTGGAGAACTGGCGGGCGCGCACGGAGGGCCGGGTGCCCGCCGACTGGCCGCTGGGCCCGTCCCTGGAGGTCAACCACATCCTCATCCAGGGCGGTGCGGGCTACCGTCCGCTGCGGGCGGCCTGGGACGTGGCGCTGCGGCCGTTCCAGGATCCGCGCGATCCGCGGGCCAAGCGGCTGAAGGCGGCGACGGCCGCGTACGCCGACGAGTTGATCTCGCTGATCGCGCAGGGCGGCGCCACCGGGGTCGCGGATCTGTCGGCGCAGTTCTCCCGCCCGCTGCCGCTGATGGTGGCGAGCCGGCTGCTGGGGTTCCCCGGTTCGCAGGGCGACGACGCACTGATGGACATGTGGCGGGTGCTGGACGCGGGTCCGGACGCGGAGAGCGCGCTGCACCGGCTGCTGGAGACGCTGGTCAAGCTCGGCGAGGCGAAGGCGAAGGAGCCGGGCGAGGACTTCCCCTCCTACCTACTGGCCGCCCATCCGGGGCTGTCGGTCGACGAGTTGGCGCGTGAGCTGTTCATGCTGCTCGGCATGACGTCCGACCACGTCGGGATCCTGATGGCGAACACGGTCGTCGAGGTGGTCACGGGGGACGGCGGGGTGCGGGCGAGCCTGTCCTCGGGGATGCTCAGGGAGACCATGAACCGGGTGGTGATGCGCAAGCCGCCGCTGGTCAACTTCGTGCCCCGGTACGCCGCCGAGGACACCCGGCTGGGCCGGTACACGATCCGGGCGGGCGACCCGGTGTGGGTCTCCTCGGCCGCCGCGCACGCGGACCCGGTCTTCGCGTGCCCCATGTCGTCGGACACCGCGATCAGTTCCCGGGCGCACCTGTCGTGGGGTGCGGGGCCGCGGCAGTGCCCCGCGCGCGAACTGGCGTCCACGGTCGCGGCGGTGGGCGTCGACCGGCTCACCGAACGCTTCAGCGGGCTCGAACTGGCGCTGCCGGTCGACCAGTTGCCGTGGCGGTCGTCGCCGTTCATGCGGGGGCTGCGGTCCCTGCCGGTGCGCTACGAACTCGCGTCCACCGCCCCGGCGCTGCCGCCGCGTCCCACCTACCCGCCGACCCCGGTGGCGGACGCGACTGCGGTCGCCGAGGAACAGGACGGACGCCAGCGCTCGTCCCTGTGGCGGTACCTGACGGGCCTGATCGGCAAGGGGCGTTGACGGGTCAGGAACCCGGCGCCCCCTCCCCGACGGGCGGCCGGTGCCGCCGGGCCTGCCGGACCGGGTCGGACACCGGCAGGGCCGCGACCAGCCGCCTCGGTGGCGGCCAGGATCGTGAAGGCGGTGGAGCGCCACAGGGAGCCGGTGAAGGACCGACTCTCCAGTGCCGTACGGAAGTTGTCGAAGCCGGTCCACTGCTGGAGCGGCCGGACGAGGTCGACCGGGTGAAGGCCAGGCCGAGGACGTAGACCAGCGGGTAGGCGGCGAACACCACGAGGAAGGCGACGGCGGGTGCGGCGGGGGCGGCCGGGACGCGTGGCCCCGGCCGCGAAGTCGCCCTGCGGGTACGGCGGTTGCGCTCATCCGGAGGTGCCCTTCTTCAGCGCCTTCTCCCACGACTTCTGCGTGTTGCCCAGGGCCGTCCTCGCGGACTGCTTGCCCTGGAGGCCGAGGGCGAGTTCGTCGACGAGGGGCTGCAGCAGTGCGGGGGCCTGCGGGACGGTCGGCCACGCGAGCGGGTCACCGGCCAGGCCGGTGCGGACGACCTTGTGGGAGTCGGGTGAACAGGAGCGGACCTTGGGCGAGTTCACGCCCCACTTGCCCACGACCTTGGACTGCTTGGGGTCCTGGGCCTTCTTGGCGAAGTCGCAGCCGAGGATGACGGGCACCTGCTGGGCCTCGATGATGGCTCCGTAGTACTTGCCCTTCGCGTCCTTGGTGATCTTCGCGGCGATGTCGTTGTACTCCTCCCAGGTCTTGGGCGGCGTCACCTTGTGCCGTTCGAAGATCTCGGTGTTGCAGAAGAGGATGTGGGTGTCGCCGTCGTAGGGCAGGCCCCAGCGTTGGCGGTGAGGTCCTCGATGACACCGCCCTCGGCGAGGGTGCCGACGGCCGCGTACCAGTACATGAAGACGTCGAACTGGTTCGCCCCGGACTGGACGTCCAGGACCGCCTTCGCGGTGAGCTTGTCGTACGGGATCGGGGTGACCTTGAGCTTGGCGCCGGTGGCCTCCTCGAAGGGTTTGGCGAGGTAGGAGAAGGACAGGGCGTTGGGCTGGTTGGCGGGGATCCTGAGCGTGACGCCGTCCAGCTTCGGCGTGGCGTGCGGGTCGAGGGCGGCGGTGTCGCCGGAGCCGCAGGAGGCCGGCAGGGGTCCGGCGGTGGCGAGGGCGGCGGTCGCGGTGGTGGCGCGGAGGAGGGTTCTGCGCGTGAGCATGGCGGCGGTTCTCCGAACGGGTCAGGCGTAGAGCGTGAACGCGGGGTGGGTGCCGTTGAGGAAGTGGTCGCCGACCTCGCGGAGTTTGTAGGCGACGGGGTCGTGCGATCCCAAAGGGGCGGCGCGCAGCGCCTCGTTGAGGGGTGGTGGTCGGGCGACGGGTGGGCGGGTGCGGGCGTTGCGCCAGTGGCGGTCGAAGTTGTGTTCCCGGGTCGCGGGCGGGGGGGCGAGCAGGGGGGACACGTCCCTGGCGGCCGGCACGGCGGGGGGGGCGGGCCGGGGGCGGGGGGGGGGGGGGGGGGGGGGGGCCCGGCGCCTGGGCGGGGGGGGGGGGCCGCGCGGGGCGGGGCGGGGCCCCCCCGGCCGCCCTTGCTCCCGCGGCGC
>LJCV01000311.1 GCA_001298575.1 Actinobacteria bacterium OK074 | reverse complement strand
CGGGCGGGCGCGGCGGGCGCGGCGACGGCGGGTGCGACCGGGCCCGCGGCGAGGGTGGTGCCGGTCGCGGCGGCGAGCACGAGCGCCCGGCGGGCGGCGGGGTGGCCGAGCCGGCCGCCGTTCCCGGAATACGGGGAATGGGGCAGGACCCGGCGCCAATGGGTACAGCCTGGGCAGTCGCAGTCGTTCGCCGGATCGAATTCCTCGAATGCCGGAGCGGCCATGCGCTGCTCCCGACTCGTACGAGTCATGCGGCTCATGCGATTCCCCTCACAGTCCTGGCGCACATCCAGGTGGAAAAGCCCTCGCTTCTGCACGTCCGACAGTTTCCCAACCCTCCACGGATATCGCATGTTGACGGTCCGAATGATGTACGGGACGGGCCCCTGAGCGGTTGCTGTGAGTCGGGCCCGGTGGTCCGGAGCACCCCGCCGGGTCCGGTAGAGTTGTGTTGTCAGCAGGCGCCGCTAGCTCAGTTGGTTAGAGCAGCTGACTCTTAATCAGCGGGTCCGGGGTTCGAGTCCCTGGCGGCGCACGATGACGATGGCGAGGCGTGTTCGCGGAAGCGCGAACCACCTCGCCATCTCTGTTTCTGCGCCGCTGCGCCGCGCGCTGTGGGGGCTCCGCCACCCACACCCCCTCACACCCTGCGGGACCCCGGTTTCCGCGCGCCCTCCCGTGCGCCCCGCTCCTCCCCCGCCCCCGGAACGCCCCCGTACGCCGGTCCCGACCTCCCACCCACCACCCCCGACCGCACTTTTCACGCCATTCCCACCACGGCCTGGACAAGACCTTGCCCGACGAGGCCCCGGAAGCGTTCCCGGGCACCTCCCACCACCCGCGCATCACCGCGCCGGACGGGCGGCGGGGCAGGTCACGGGCGCCCGAAACGCCTCGCGGCCAGCACCGGAAGATCCCGGAGGCCGTCCGCCCGGGGATCCCCCTACGGGTCCGAGTCGGCCATAAGGGCGCACTTCGGAAACTTCCGGGCACGGCCGGAACGCCTGACCCCACCAGCACCACCCGTGTCCACAGATCACCCCAATGAACACGTATGCCCGGTTAACTCCAAGTTTCGCTCTTGCGATCATGACCGACGCCGTAGAACCCTGGTTGCTTCAAGAGACTGCCGTCGTGCGGCAGTTGGGGGAAGACGGTTGCGGCAGCGGGGAGAGGGGCCCCGCTCACACAACGACGCCGAGGGGGGTGTCGGGCAACCGGAGGGTCGGCTGTCGTGCCGTTGGGTGTGGACGGCGAGGCGGGACCGACCGAGCCAGTGAGTCCGCTCGTGGCGGTCGAGGGGGATCGAGCGCGGGCGGATAGCGACGCAACACCGACGAACACGCGCGTACGCACGTTCGGTCGTTCGTGCATGCGTGCGGGGGGATGACTCATGACGTCGACTCCGACGGGCGCCCGGCACCACAACTTCGACTCGTCAGAGACCGCCCACGACCACCCGGGCAGCCGGAGCGGTCACAACAGCCAGAGCAGCCAGCAGGCTCACGACTCCCAGTCGACCCAGACCACCCAACTCAGGGTGCCGTCGCACCGGTCCGGCCACGCGGGAAACCTGCGCAGGATCAAGAAGACCCTGCCGAGATACGACTACGAGCACTACAGCCGGCTCGCCGGTCCGCTCACCGAGCCGGATCCGACGCTGCCCTACCAGGTCCGTTACCGTTCGCTGCTCTCGCAGGAGCCGCACCGCATACGCGCGGCGCTGATGCTGTGCGCGGCGCCGCTGCTCTCGTTGATCCTGCTGGGCTGGCTGATGCAGCCGCGGCACTGGACCGACCGGACCTATCCGCAGTACCCGTTCCTGCCCGCCCTCGACATCGTGATGCTGGTGTCGATCGGGCTGATCGAACTCTTCCGCTGCCTGAACGTGCTGTCGAACGCGCATGCCACCCTGGTCGCCCGCGACCCGATCCCGGTGGTGCCGGAGACCGGCACGAGAGTGGCCTTCCTGACGACGTACGTGCCCGGCAAGGAACCCCTGTCGATGGTCACGCAGACCCTGGAGGCCGCGGTCCGACTGCGCCACCGGGGTCTGTTGCATGTGTGGCTCCTCGACGAGGGCGACGACGCCGAGGTGAAGGAGGTCTGCGCCCGGCTGGGGGTGCACCACTTCACCCGGCACGGCATCGAGAAGTGGAACCGGCCCAAGGGCGCGTACCGGGCCAAGACCAAACACGGCAACTACAACGCCTGGTTGGAGGCGCACGGCGACGAGTACGACTTCTTCGCCTCCGTCGACACCGACCACGTGCCGCTGCCCAACTACCTGGAGCGGATGCTGGGTTACTTCCGCGACCCGGACGTCGGATTCGTCATCGGCCCGCAGGTGTACGGGAATTACGACTCCTTCATCACCAAGGCGGCCGAGTCGCAGCAGTTCCTGTTCCACGCGCTGATCCAGCGGGCCGGCAACCGCTACGGCTCGCCCATGTTCGTGGGCACCTCGAATGCCGTACGGATCACGGCACTTCAGCAGATCGGCGGGCTGTACGACTCGATCACCGAGGACATGGCCACCGGTTTCGAGATGCACCGGCACAAGAACCCGGCGACCAAGAAGCGCTGGAAGTCGGTCTACACGCCGGACGTGCTCGCCGTCGGCGAGGGCCCGGCCGCCTGGACGGACTTCTTCACCCAGCAGATGCGCTGGTCCCGGGGCACCTACGAGACGATCCTCAAGCAGTACTGGAAGGGCTTCTTCTCCATGCCGCCGGGGAAGCTCTTCAACTACACCATGATGATCGTCTTCTACCCGATGTCGGCCCTCAACTGGATCCTGGCGGCGCTGAGTTGTGCGCTGTTCCTGGGGCTCGGCGCCTCGGGTGTGAACATCGACCCGGCGGTCTGGCTGATGCTGTACGGCAACGCGTCCGCGCTCCAGATCGGCCTCTACCTGTGGAACCGGCGCCACAACGTCTCGCCGCACGAGCCGGAGGGTTCGGGCGGGGTGGCCGGCATGGTGATGTCCGCACTGTCGGCGCCGATCTACGCCCGCTCGCTCATGGACGCCGTACTGCGGCGCAAGAGCCGGTTCGTGGTCACGCCGAAGGGCAACTCGGCAAGCCCGGACACCCTGTTCGGGACGTTCCGGATCCATCTGTTCTTCATCGTCGTCTTCGGCGGGTCGATCGCCGCCGGGCACTTCCTGGGGCACACCCATCCCGCGATGATCACCTGGGCGTCGCTCGCGCTGCTGATCACGGCCACGCCGATCATCGTCTGGCAGTGGACGCTGTGGACCGGGCGGCGGCAACCCGCCGACGACCGGGCCGAGTTGGCCGAGCGGGTGGTCGAGGACGCGGTGCCGCTCGCGCACCCGGCGGCGCGGCAGCGGCCGGCGGGCCTGCGTGACGAGGGCGAACCGACGCTGGAGATCGCCGTCGGCGGGCTGGGAGGACGCGAGCAATGAGTGAGCTGGGCGGCGGTCGCCGCCGGGCCCGACGACTCGCGGTGGGAACGGTGGTGGTGCTCGCGCTGGCCGGGATGAACGGCCCCTGGGTGTACCGCTTCAGCACCGAGAAATACCACGAGTACGCCATCAACAGACCCGAGTACAAGGCGGAGAACGGGAAATGGGACATCATCCAGTTTCCCAAGAAGTACCGCCAGGACACCATTCACGCGGTCCTGCTGCACACCGGGAAGGTGCTGCTGATCGCGGGTTCCGGGAACGACCAGGACAACTTCGACGCCAAGAAGTTCGACACCCGGATCTGGGACCCGGTCAAGGGCACCATCAAGAAAGTCCCCACCCCGGCCGACCTGTTCTGCACCGGGCACACCCAACTCGCCAACGGCAACATCCTGATCGCGGGCGGCACCAAGAAGTACGAGAAGCTCAAGGGTGACGTCAAGAAGGCCGGCGGCGTGATGATCCTCTACAACGAGAACCCGGACAAGCCGATCACCCTGCCCAAGGGAACGGTGTTCACCGGAAAGCAGAACGGCAAGTCCTTCGTCTCCACGGACTCGTCCCTGATTCCACGTGCCACCAAGGTGTTCGACAAGAAGACCGGCAAATTCCTGCGGAACAACCCGGGTTACGCCCGCGTGGTCGTCGAGGCGCCCAAGGAGGGCACCACGTACGAGACGGGCACCGAGGACAACTACACGATCCAGGGCCTGACCGGCGCCGACGAGCGCAACACGTACGGCATCGCCAACAAACTCGGCATGGACAAGCGGGACTTCGAGGGCATCAAGAACGCGTACGAATTCGATCCGGTCGCCGAGAAGTACATCAAGGTCGACCCGATGAACGAGGCCCGCTGGTACCCGACGCTGACCACGCTGTCCGACGGCAAGGTGCTCAGCGTCTCCGGGCTCGACGACATCGGGCAGCTGGTCCCCGGCAAGAACGAGATCTTCGACCCGAAGACCAAGACCTGGACGTACACCAAGACCAAGCGTCAGTTCCCCACCTATCCCGCGCTGTTCCTGATGCAGAACGGCAAGCTCTTCTACTCCGGTTCCAACGCCGGTTACGGTCCCGACGACGTCGGCCGCGACCCCGGAATCTGGGACGTCGACACCAACGCGTTCACCAAACTGCCCGGGCTCAGCGACCCGAACATGCTGGAGACCTCGGCGACGGTCCTGCTGGCGCCCGCGCAGGAGGAGAAGTTCATGGTGATCGGCGGCGGCGGGGTCGGCGAGTCCAAACTGTCCACCAACAAAACCCGGTTGATCGACCTGAAGGACGCGAACCCGAAGTTCGTGGACGGTCCGACGCTGGAAAAGGGCACCCGGTACGCGCAGGCATCGGTCCTGCCCGACGATTCGGTGCTGGTGTCGGGCGGTTCGCAGGACTACCGCGGGCGCAGCGCCTCCGACATCAAGCAGGCGCGGATCTACAACCCGACGACGAACACCTTCAAGCGGGTCGCCGACCCCGAGGTGGGCCGCGATTACCACTCCGGGTCGATCCTGCTGCCCGACGGCCGGGTGATGTTCTTCGGCTCCAACCCGCTGTACGCGGACAAGGCCAACACCAAGCCGGGCGTCTTCGAGCAGCGCATCGAGATCTACACCCCGCCGTACCTGTACCGGGACGCGCGCCCGGACCTGTCCGGCGGACCGGGGACGATCGCCCGCGGCGCCTCGGGCACGTTCACCTCGAAGCACGCCTCGTCGATCCGGAAAGTCCGGCTGATCAGGCCGAGTTCGTCCACCCACGTGACCGACGTGGACCAGCGGTCGATCGCGCTGGACTACACGACGTCCGGCGACAAGATCACGGTGACGGTACCGAAGAACCGCAACCTGGTGCCGTCGGGCTGGTACATGATGTTCGTGGACGACGACCAGGGCACCCCCAGCAAGGCGGTCTGGGTGGACGTCCCCTGACGGTCCGTCACATTTGGGTCCTACGACGTTGGGGGCGCCCCGCTCGACCGGGCGCCCCCAACTCATGTGCTCCGTGGGCTACTTGGACGCCTCCGCGAGCTTCAGCGCGTAGTCGGTCCACCACTGTCCGGCCGTCGGGCCGCCCTTGCAGGTGCCGTCCGACTCGCCCGGGCGCTTCACCCACAGGTAGGCGTCCACCAGCGGGTCCGCCGTGTCCGCCGTCGGGGACTCGCCCAGCGCGCGGCCCGGCGGGTTGCACCAGCGCTGCGCCACGTCACCCTTCGTATACGGTCCGTTGCCGTTGCGGCTGGTGTCGATGACGAAGTGCTTGCCGCCGATCTTCGCCGACAGGTCCTTGCCGTAGGCGATGGAGTCCTGGGTGGAGTAGAAGTTGGAGACGTTCACCGCGAAGCCGTCCGCCTTCTCGACGCCGGCCCGCTGGAGCGACTGGTAGATCTGGTCGGGGTGGCCCCAGCCCGCGTTGCCCGCGTCCAGGTAAACCCTCGTGTTCTTCAGGGACTTGAGCGTGGTGACGGCGCCTTGGAGCAGGTCGTAGCGCTCCTCGTGGTACTGGGCGGGCGTGCAGCCGTCCACCATGTGCAGCACCGCGTCCGGTTCGAGGATCACCAGGGCGGGCCGGTCGGCGATGCCCTTGGCCACGGCGGCGATCCACGCCCGGTAGGCGTCGCCGTCGGCCGCGCCGCCGCCGGAGAACTGGTCGCAGTCGCGGTGCGGAATGTCGTAGAGGACGAGCACCGCGGTGCGGTCGGCCTGCTGGGCGGCCTCCGTGAACCCCTTCGCCTCCGCCTCCGGGGTGTCGGGGCCCAGCCACTCCCCCGTCGGCTGTTCCGCGATCTTGCGGATCTGGGCGGCGTCGCTCTCGCGGCCCGCCTTCAGGTACTTGGCGACCTGTTCGGCCGCGGTTCCGTCCGGGTTGACCCAGAACGGGTCGACGGACTTGGGCTGTTGAGTGATGGTCGCGCTCGAACCGGCCGTCTTGGTGTCGGTGTCGTCCCCGCCCCCCGACGAGGAACATCCCGCCAGCAACAGCGCGGCTCCCGCCGCGGCCACCGCCGACGAGGTCCGCACCCCGGCCGCACCCCATTTCACGTACATCCAACTCCCCTTTTGGGTGTACTGCCGCAGGCCCCAATCGTGACATATCTGCGCACTCAGCACGAGAACACGCTGTCGTTGTGCGCGATCCGTTACAGCGTCCGTACACCCGGGTATAGGCGCGCCCTCACGACAAGAAGGCGCGGAGTTGAGGGACTCATGAGTTGTCCAGGAAGCCACTGCGGTTCGGAGAGGCCACGGCGGATGCGAAAGAGTGCGCGGGACGATGGGGACACCGGGAGCTTTTCGAGGGAGGAGCACGAGGCAGGGCACGGACCGGGGCGCGGGCCGGACTTAAGTGCCCTGCCTCGCAAGGGAGTTGAGGCCGATCGGGAACTGCTCCTGGCCCAGGCACTGGTGGAGGCCGCGGACACCCTGTCCGAGGAGTTCAAGCCCGAGGCGTACCTACGGCGACTGGCGGACCACTGTGTGACGGTCGTGGGGGCGCGGGGCGCCGGGTTCATGCTGGCCGACGGGGACGGCGGTGTCGTGAGCGTCGCCGACGGCCGCGACGAGGGCGCCTCGCTCGAACTGCTGCTCGCCCAGGAACCGGACGGCGGCCCCGGCCGGGACAGCTGCGGCACGGGCCACCCGGTGGACCCCGCCCATCTCCTGGACCCCCAAGTCGCCGCCCGCTGGCCGCACTTCGCGGACCTCGCGGTGCGGCACGGAGTCACCGCCACCCTCGCCGTACCGCTGCGCCACGGGGACACGCTGCTCGGTGCGCTCAACGTCTTCCTCGCCGCGCCGGACCACGAGCCGGACCACGAGGACGTGGACGGCGACCACGACGACGTGGACGGCATGGCGCTGGCGCAGATCCTCGCCGACGCCGCCGCCGTGGGGCTGTGCAACCACCGCGACTGGGACCAACACCGCATGCTGGCCGAGCAGTTGCAGCAGGCGCTCAACAGCCGGGTGCGTATCGAACAGGCCAAGGGCATGCTCGCGGAACGCTGGCAGACCGGGGTGGAGGCGGCGTTCATCGCGCTGCGCGGGTACGCGCGCAGCAACCGGCTGCCGCTGGCGGACGTGGCCCGTGCGGTGGTTGAGAGGACGGTCGACGATCCGGCCCTGCGCGGGCACGGGCCACGCGAGACGTGACCGGTACCCGGCGTGTCGGCCGACCGCGTCGACACTGCGTCAAAAACCCTCTAGGCCAGCGAAGACATCCGCTCTAATCTGGGCGAGTACGGCCCCAGTCCCCGGCCGGTCGCACCAACCGCGTTGCGGACTGGCCCCCAAGCCTCCCGCGCCGGCGCCGGGTTACTCCCGCAACCCGAGCGCGCGCGGTCGAGGACCAGCCCGGTTGGCGGCTTTCGGGGGAGCAGGCCGCCGACCGGGCCAGGTGGGCTCGGCGGGTGGTGGATGCCGGTGGGTGGTGGATGCCGGTGGGTGTGCGGGGCGGTGTGCGGGTGGGTTGGTCAAGTGGGGTCTGTGGGGCGCGCGTTGTCGCCGGGCCGCCCGCCGTGATCGTCAACTACGGCCTTCTACCGCCTTCTACGGCCTCTGCTGCCGCTTCTGCCGCCTCTCTGCCGTCTCTCGCCGCGGGCTGTCAGCCGCCGCCCGTCAGGTACGCCGACACGACCACGTTCGCCGTGTACTCCCGGCTCGTCCGGTCGAACGTGCCGCCGCAGGTGATCAGGCGCAGCTCCGCCCGCCCCGACTGCCGTGCGCCGTAAGCCTGTTGGGCGTCGAAGTGGTCCCGCGGCAGGACCCGTACGTCGTCGACGGTGAACGCGGCGGCCTTGCCGTCGGCGCGCAGTACCCGGATCGCGTCGCCCGGCCGCAGGGTGCTGAGCCGGTAGAAGACGGCGGGCCGGGTCTCGGTGTCGACGTGCCCGACGAACAGGGCGACGCCCGCCGCCCCGGGCCGCACCCCGCCGCCGTACCAGCCGACGACGCCCGGCTGGTCGAAGGCGGGCGGTTCCAGCGCGCCCCGGCGGTCGAGGCCGCGGGGGACCAGCGGTGCCTGGACACCCACCGCGGGGATGTCGACGCGCTGGGGCAGTGACTGACTCAACGGCCGTGCGGCGGGAGGGAGTTGGGCACCCGGCGGGCGGCCGACGGCGGCCACGTCGCCGGTGGTGGGGGTGGCCGGGCCCTGCCGTACGCCGGTCAGGTCGCGGCCCCACATCCACAGTCCGAGCAGCAGCACCGCCCAGGCGACGCCCATCAGCAGCCGGTCGCCGCCCGAGGAGCGCGCCCGGTCGGCCGGGGCGTCGCCGTTGTCGCCGTAGCCTGCCCTGTCGGTCATCGCGCGCGGCTCCCGGTTCAGTCCGTGCCGCGGCCCCGGCGCGCGCCCCGCACCGCGATGGCGCCCGCCGCGAGTGCCGCGAGGACCAGGCCGGTCACCGCGTGCCGCAGCCCGGGTCCGTCGGCGTCCCGGGCGACCCGCGCGTCCAGGGCGGCGAGCCGCTCGGCGGCCTCGCCACCACCGGCGGCGACGGGCGCGATCGGGGAGGCGACCGCGGTCGGACTCGCGCTCGCGCCCCCGGGGCCGCTCACCGCGATCACGCCTTTGACCTGCGCGTTCGAGCCGTCACAGACGACCGTCACGTCGTACGAACCGGGTTCGAGAGTCGAGCGCACCCGCGACTCGCCGCCCAGCACCCCGAGCGCGCCCGCCGTGCCGACCAGCCGCGCGTCCGCGACGAACGCGTCGGAATGAGCCGTTCCGGTCCGTCCGGCGCAGCCGTGCACGGCCAGCCGTACGTCGGTGCCGGGCGCCGGGGCGGAGGGGGTCAGGAGGACGGCCGTCCCCGTGTCGACGGGCCTCGCACCCGGAGCCGGCGCGCCGGGGGGGGGGGGGGGGGCCACCGCCGCGAGGACGCCACCGGCACCGAGAGCGCCGAAAGCGCCGAGCGCACGGAGAGTGAGAAGCGGTGAACCCATCGTGAACCTCCAGACATCTGGAGGTTCCCCCGCCCGGGGGCCGCCCGCATCCCGGAGAGGGGACCACTACTCCGTACGGGGGATGGGGCGGGGGCGGGCTGGGGACGAGGGCGCGGACGCCCCAGGACCCTTAAGGGTTCTCCGGGGCTCTCCGGGATCTCAGATGCGCTCGACCAGATCCGCGATCGAGTCGACGACCTTCGACGGCCGGAACGGGAACTCCTCGATCTGCTCGGGCCGGGTCAGCCCCGTGAGCACCAGGAACGTCTGCATTCCGGCCTCGATCCCGGCCAGCACGTCCGTGTCCATCCGGTCGCCGATCATCGCGCTGCTCTCGCTGTGCGCGCCGATCGCGTTGAGGCCGGTGCGCATCATCAGCGGGTTCGGCTTGCCCGCGAAGTACGGCTTCTTGCCGGTCGCCTTGGTGATCAGCGCGGCGACGGCGCCGGTCGCGGGCAGCGGCCCTTCCGTGGAGGGGCCGGTCTCGTCGGGGTTGGTGCAGATGAACCGGGCCCCGCCGAGGATGAGCCGGACGGCCTTGGTCATGGCCTCGAACGAATACGTACGGGTCTCCCCCAGGACGACGTAGTCGGGTTCGTGGTCGGTGAGGATGTAGCCGATGTCGTGCAGGGCGGTGGTGAGCCCGGCCTCGCCGATGACGTACGCGGTGCCGCCGGGCCGCTGGTCGTCCAGGAACTTCGCGGTGGCCAGGGCGGAGGTCCAGATGTTCTCCACCGGTACGTCCAGGCCCATGCGGCGCAGCCGGGCGTGCAGGTCGCGGGGCGTGTAGATGGAGTTGTTGGTGAGGACCAGGAAGGGCCGCTCGGAGTCGCGCAGCTTCTTCAGGAAGGCGTCGGCGCCGGGGATCGGCACCCCCTCGTGGATGAGCACGCCGTCCATGTCGGTGAGCCACGACTCGATGGGCCTGCGCTCTGCCATGCTGGTTTCTCCTGCCGTACGCGGTCGTGCGTGAGTCCAGCCTAGTCACAGCGTTGGCGGGGTGACGCCCGTGGTCAGGGTGACCGGGGTGGCCCGGCGGCCGCTACGGCACCGGTCGGCCAGCTGCGGCAACCGGTCAGCTTCCCGTCGCGTCCTGCCAGTCCGCGACGTACGCCGACAGGTTCTTCTCGACGTCGGCCCAGTCCGGCTCGAACACCTCGACGCCGGCCATGAGTTGGGTGAGTGCGGTCGCGTTGGCGTCGGTAGCCTTGATGTCCTCGCGGGCGCTGAACCCGCCGCCGATCGCGCTGACCTCGCGCTGTGCCGTGCGGGCGAGCATGAAATCGAGGAGTTTCCTGCCGTTCGCGGAGTGCGGGGCACCGGTGACGAGTCCGGCCGCGTACGGCAGCGCGAAGGTGGTGGGCCTGCCGCCGGCCGCCGCCGGGAACCAGATGCCGAGGTTCGGCATGGTCTTGGACTGGGCGTAGTTCATCTGGACGTCGCCGTTCGCGACGAGCAGCTCGCCCTTGTCGACCTTGGGCGCGAGCTTGCCGGTGGAGGCGGAGGGGCCGACGTTGTTGGACTGGAGCTTCTTGAGGTAGGCGAGGGCCTGCTCCTTGCCGCCGAAGTCGTGAATCGCCTTGATCAGCACGGCGGTTCCGTCGCCCGCGACACCGGGCGTGGAGTACTGGAGCTTGTTCTTGTACTTGCCGTCGAGCAACTCCTCCCAGGTGGTGGGCGCCTGCTTGAGCTGCTTCTTGTTGTAGACGAACCCGAAGTAGTTGTTCACGACGGCGGTCCAGGTGCCGTCGGCCGCCTTGTCGGCGGCCCCGACCTCGTCGGACCCGTTCGGCGCGTACTTCTGCAACAGGCCCTTGCTGTCGGCCTGTTGGATGAACGGCGGGAGGGTGACGAGGACGTCGGCCTGCGGGTTGCTCTTCTCGCGGACGGCACGCTGCACCATCTCGCCCGAACCGCCCTCCACGTACTCGACCTTGATGCCGGTCGCCTTCTGGAAGTCCTTGAAGACGCGGTCGTACCAGCCGTCGCCGTTCTCGCCCTTGAGGCCGTCGGCGCTGTAGACGGTGACGACCTTGGCGTCGGAGGCGGCGGAGGTGCCGCCGCAGGCGGTGAGGGGCGCGGCGAGCAGGCAGACGGCGACGGCGAGCGTGAGGCTGTTTCTGGACATGGCGGGGTGAACTCCTTGCTGGGTGGGGGTGGTTGAGGGGCAGCGGCACTGCGCCCTGTCAGCGGTACGACGCCCTGTTGCGGACGCGGGACACCGCGAGCAGCACAAGCAGGGTCGCCGTCATCAGGACCACGGCGAGCGCGGACCCGGCGAAGAGGGCGCCGCGGTCGGTGGCCGCGTAGACGAGGACGGGCAGGGTGGTCCAGCCGGGCGGGTAGAGCATGATCGTGGCGCTCAACTCGCCCATGGACAGGGCAAGGCAGAGCCCCGCGGCGGCGGTGAGCGAGGGCAGCAGCAGGGGCAGCCGGATGCGCCACAGGACGTACGCGGGCCGGGCGCCGAGGGAGGCGGCGGCCTGCTCGTAGGCCGGGTCGAGGCGGACGATCGCCGCGGCCACGGACTGGTGGGCGAAGGCGGTGACCAGGATGGTGTGGGCGAGGATCACGATCCACCGGGTGCCGTTGAGCAGCAGCGGTGGCTTGGAGAACGCGACCAGGACCGCGAGGCCGACGACGACCGAGGGCACGGCGAGCGGCAGCATGAACAGGGCGTCCAGCAGCCTGCGTTGACGTTTTCTGAGTCCGGCGGCGGCGAGCGCGGCCCAGGTGCCGACGGTGAGCGCGAGCAGGCTCGCGGTGAGGGCGGTGACCAGGCTGGTGGTGAGCGCCTGGAGGGCCTCGCCGCGGGTGGCGGCGGAGTAGTGGGCGGTGGTGAAGCCGGAGGGCAACACGCCCGACCAGTTGGTGGCGAAGGAGGCGCCGAGCACGACGAGCAGCGGCAGCGCGAACAGCGGCAGGAAGAGGACGAGGAAGACCAGCCAGACGGCCCACTTCGCTCCGCGGCTATGCACCAGCACGACGGCTCACCACCCGGTAGAGGCCGTAAAGCCCCACAGATATAAGGACGTTGACGACGGCGACCACGCACGCGCCCGGGTAGTCCGACTCCAGGATCGCCTTGCTGTAGACGAGCATGGGGAGTGTCGTGACCCCTTTGGCGCCGGTGAACAGCACGATTCCGAACTCGTTGAGGCAGAGGACGAGGACGAGGCTGCCGCCGGCGGCGAGCGCGGGCAGCGCCTCCGGCAGGATCACCTGCCGGACGATCCGGGGCGCCCGCGCGCCGAGACTCGAAGCCGCCTCCAACTGCCCGGTGTCCAGCTGCGAGAAGGCGGCCAGCAGCGGTCGCATCACGAACGGCGTGAAGTAGGTGACCTCGGCGAGCAGCACGCCCCAGGGCGTGGTGAGGAACTGGAACGAGCCGACGATGCCGGTCGTGCCGTAGATGAACAGCAGGGCCAGCGTGATGAGGAAGGAGGGGAAGGACAGGTACACGTCGATGAACCGCGCCACCGCTCCCGCCCCGGGGAACGGCACGAAGGCGATGACCAGCGCGAGCACGAAGCCGAGGAGCAGACAGCCGGCGGTGGCGGCGAGGGCCAGCCAGACGGTGGTCCACAGGGCGGTGCGGAACGACTCCGACGCGAAGACGTCGGCGTACGGCTGGAGGGAGGTGCCGCCGGTGTCGGGGTGCACGGACTGCTGGAGGACGAGGGCCAGGGGGTAGAGGAAGAAGAGGCCGAGCACGGCGACCGGCGGCAGGGCCCAGAACAGCCGCCTAGTCATCGGTGGCCCCTGCGGACAGAAGCACCGCGTCTTCCGGCGCGAAGTGCAGAGTTACGGCGTCGCCGTGTGCGGGCGGGTTCCTGAGTTCCGGTACGTCGGCCATGACCCGATGCCCGTTCACCCCGACGTACAGCCGGTGGGTGGCGCCGCGCCACTGGACCTCGTTCACCGTCCCGGACAGCTGGTTGGGCCCGGCGCCGAGGCCGACCAGGTGCGGCCGTACGCACAACGTGGCCTCGGGCCCCGGCACACCGCCCCGCACCTCGACCCGTTGTTCACCGAAGAAGACCCCCCGCTCCCCCACCGTCACCGGCAGCAGATTCGCGTTGCCGACGAACGACGCCGTGAACTCGCTCTTCGGCGCCCGGTACAACTCCCGTGGGGTTCCGCACTCCTGGAGCCGGGCCCGGTCCATGACGGCGATGCGGTCGGCGAGGGTGAGCGCCTCCACCTGGTCGTGGGTGACGTAGAGGATCGAGACGTCGGGCAACTCCCGGTGCAGGCGGGCGAGTTCGGCGAGCATGCCGGAGCGGAGCCGGGCGTCGAGGGCGGAGAGGGGTTCGTCGAGGAGGAGGACACCGGGGCGGATCGCCAACGCGCGGGCTATCGCGACGCGTTGCTGCTGACCGCCGGACAACTCCCGTGGATGGCGGCGGGCGTAGGCCGCCATGCCGACCAACTCCAGCGCCTCGGCGACCCGTTCGCGGATCTCGCCCCTGGCCACTCGCCGCGCCCGGAGCCCGAAGGCCACGTTGTCCTCGACGCGCAGGTGCGGGAAGAGCGCGTACTGCTGCACCACCATGCCGATCCCGCGCCGGTACGGCGGCAGGCCGGTGACGTCCCGGCCGCCGATGAACACCCGCCCGGACACCGGCCGGACGAACCCGGCGACGGCCCGCAGCGCGGTGGTCTTGCCGGAGCCGGAGGGCCCGAGCAGCGCCATCACCTCGCCGGGCTCGACGGTGAGGTCGAGCGCGTCGAGGACGACATGGCCGTCGTAGGCGACGGTGACCGAGTCGAAGCGGATGCCGTCGGTCATCCGAGGGCTCCGGGAACTCCGAGCACTCCGGGGGCTCCGAGGACTCCGGGCAACTGGCCTACGCCGTCCAGTACTTGGGTCGCCCCGGCCGCCCGCAGCGCGTCCGCGCCGTGGGCGCCGGTGAGCACACCGGCGACCAGGCCCGCTCCGGCGCGGACCCCGCTGAGCATGTCGTACGAGGTGTCGCCGACGACGGCGATCTGGCCGACGCCATCGGCGGACTTCGTCCGCAGGAACGCGGTGAGGACCATGTCCGGGTACGGGCGCCCCCGGCCGCCGGCGTCGGCGGGGCAGAGCGTGAGGTGTGCGAGGTCCTGCCAGCCGAGCGCGGCCAGGATGGCGTCCTGCGTGGTGCGGGCGAAGCCGGTCGTCAACACCACTGTGCGGCCTTGGGACTTGAGGAGTTCGATGGTCTCGCAGGCGCCGGGCAGGGCCGCGACCCTGCCGCCGTCGACGAGTTCGGCGTACGCCGCCTCGAACGCCTTGTTGGCCTCCTGGGCCTTCACCTCCGTTCCGAACAGGTGCCGGAAGACGGAGATCTTGGACTCGCCCATGGTGGCGCGGACGTAGTCGAGCATCGGGTCGGGTCCGGAGCCGGGTGCCGCGCCCATGTGCCGGGAGGCGGCCGTGAACGCCTCCTCGACGAGGCCGTCGTCGGCGACGGTGGTGCCGGCCATGTCGAGGACGACGAGTCGGATGTCCCGGTTCATGCCCTGGTTCATGTCCTGCTGGTTCATGTCCTGCTGGTTCATTGGTGGCTCACCAGTCCAGTTCGTTCGCGGTGGTTTCGGCGATAGCCGGGGAGCAGGTCATGCCGCGTCCGCCGGGCCCGGTGACCAACCACACGCCGTCGCGCACCTGTTGGCGGTGGACGACCCGGGCGGGGTCGGTGCACTGCGCGTACACGCCCGCCCAGCGGCGGCGGATCTTCGGGAGCGGGCGGCCGAGGAGCGACTCGACGACCTCGGTGAGGTGGTCGTAGGGGTCCTCGACGGTGTCGAAGGCGAAGGGGTGCTCGTACTCGTGGGTGTCGCCGATGGTCAGACCGCCGTCGGCGCGCTGCACCATGAGGAGTTGCATGGCGTGGGCGGCGGCGGTCGGCAACTGCGGCTGGTGGCCGTTGAGTTGATCGAGGGCCGGGCCCCGGTAGGCGGGGTAGTAGCGGAAGCTGTCCGCGTCGGCGACCGAGGTGGTGAGCGGTTCGCCGAGCGGGGCGGTCTGCATCATCTGCAACCGGACGCGGCGGACGGGGAGTTCGGGCCCGGCGAGTTCACGGACGAGTCCGCCGAGCCAGGCGCCCGTGCACAGCACCACCGCGTCGGCGGCGTGCACGTCCCCGTGGTCGTCGCGCACCGCGTGCTCCCCGACGACCTCACGGACCTCGCGCCCCGGCAGGAAGGTGTAGTGCGGCGACTTCGACAGCTCGGCGCGCAGCGCGAGTTGGGCGGTGCGCGGCTCCACGGCCGCGTCCCGCTCGCAGTGCAGGGCGGCGGTGAAGTCGCCGCGCAGGGCGGGGTTGAGGGCACGGGCCTCGGCGGGCGTGAGGAGCTTGTAGCCGCGGGCGGCGGCGTCCTCGCGGGCCACGGCGGCCTCGGCGACGGCGAGTTCGCGCTCGCCCCGGACCGGAGTCAGCGACCCGTTGGCCCGGAAGCCCAGCGAGGGCACGCGAGCGCCGATCGCCTCCCACAACTCCCGTGCCCGCAGGGCGGTTTCGAGCTCCTCCCCGCCCGCTCGACCGCTCACCCAGATCTGCCCGAAGTTGCGCAACGAGGCGCCGCGGGCCTCCGCCTCGCGCTCGATCTGTACGACCTCGTGGCCGCGTTCCACTGCTTGCCAGGCGTGCATGGTGCCCACCACGCCGCCTCCGACGACTGTCACTCTCACGACGGCCACGCTCCTCGGGATCCGGGAACCGGAAAGGTCCGGCTCCCAACGAGAGCGTGAACGACCCATCACGTTTGGGCTAGACCCGTTATCAATCCGTGATAATCAACAAGGGTGCGGCAGCGGGCACTTCAGCCGTTGTGGTGCGTGGTGAACGAGAACCGGTCGCCCCGGTACAGCCCCCGCACCCGCTCCAGCGGCTGCCCCTCCGTGTCCCTGGACACGCGGTGGATCAGCAGCATCGGCAGAGCGGGCGGGGTGCCGATGAGGAGGGCCTCGCGCGGGGTGGCGAGCACGGTCTCGATGCGTTCGTCGGCGTCGCCGAAGCGGATGCCGCGGGCGCCCAGGTAGCCGTAGAAGGAGGAGTCGGGCTCGAAGTCGGTGTCCAGGTACGGGACTCGGGCGACGGCGACGTAGGTGCTTTCGAGGCCGACCCGCTCATCGTCGGCGAGCAGGACGCGCTCCAGGTGCCAGACGGGTTCGCCGCGCGTCAGCCCGGTCTCGGCGGCGAGCGCGTCGGAGCAGGGGAAGCGGTCGAGGGTGACGAGGGAACGGCCGGGGGTGCGGCCCTGCCGTCGTACGCCCTCGGTGTAACTGGCCAGCGACAGCGGCTGCTCCAGCTTCGGCCCCGCGACGACCGTGCCCCGTCCCTGGCGCCGCAACTTCCCCTCCAGCAGCAGCTCGCGCACCGCCTGCCGTACGGTCTCGCGGGCGACGTCGTACCGCTCGGCGAGGTCGCGTTCGGTGGGGATCGGCCGGCCCTCGCCCAACTCGTCGACAAGCAGGGCGAGTTGCGCCTTCACTGCGTAGTACTTGGGGATGCGGCCGTGCTCCGGGATGCCGGAGCGGACGGGGGCGCCGGGGGCCTGGTCGTTCGGGTAGTCCACGGAAGGGATCGTCGCAGACGCGGCCGGGGTCCCGCGCAGCGGTTCAGCGGCGCCTGCGGGCCAGCAGCAGCGCGCCGGCGCCGCCGAGGAGGACGGCGGCGGTGGCGATCAGGGCTTCGCGCGGGGTGCCGGGTCCGGTGCGGGCCAGTTCGTCGGCGTCCCCGGCATCCTCGGTGAGCGGGGCTTGGCCGCCGGGGCTGGCCGCGGGAGCGGTCGGCCGCCCCGGCGCAGGGCCTGTGCCGGCATCCGCACGGGAATCGGCATCGATACGGAAGCGGTAGTCGTTCGACTGCCCGACCCAGTCGCCGTTGTCGTCGTGCCGCTGGACGACGGCGGCCTTGACGACGACGTCGTTGGCTACGGCGTCGGAGGTGATCGCCAGTCGCACCTTGACGTCGTAGGTGCGGCCCGGGGGCACGGTGAAACCGGGGAAGCCGTCGTCGAAGGCGCCGACCAGCTCGTCCTCGTCCGTGCGTTCGAAGATGACCTGGTGCGGGCGGCCCGCCGCGTAGAACTCCAGTTTGGGTTGCGCGGCGGTGAGCGCGCGCCGGTCGTCGACCAGGACGACGACGGGGTGGATGTTCGCGCAGGTCCGGGCGGTGTTGTTCGTCAGTTCGATGGACCAGGCACGGTCGGCGCCGCCCGCCTCGTAGACGATGGGTCCGCCCTGGATGCGGGCGGCGAGGGGGAAGGCATGCGAGGAGCCGGAGGTGGCGCAGGGGGGTGCGTCGGCCGCCGCGGCGGTGGGGGAGGCGGGGCCGCCGAGGGGGGTGAGGGCGGAGAGGCTCAGGGGGAGGAGGGGGGCGCGCAGCAGCGTAGGGAATCGCATGACTATATGACCAGCCATGCGTGGCGTACGGCGGCGGACGCCACGCCCGTCGCGTCCGCCTGGGGTCGGGAAGTCCCCTCCATCAGAGCAGCCCGCTCCCGCCGGATCGGCCCGCTCCCGCTCCATGCGGCCTGCCGGGCCCGCCGTCGGCCATGCCTGCGGGCCCACCCTGAGCGCACCCGATCCCGGTTTGCCAGAGTGGAGGCATGAGTACAGGCATGACTGGCACAGGTTCCGCGCCCCGCACCCCCCTCCGTACCGCGCTCGTCGGATACGGACTGGCCGGCTCCGTCTTCCACGCCCCGCTGATCGCCGCCACCGAGGGGCTCGTGCTCGACACGGTCGTCACGACGAACCCGGAGCGACGGCGGCAGGCGAGCGCGGAGTTCGGCGAGGCGCTGCGGTTCGCGGCGGCCCCGGAGGAGCTGTGGGCGCGGGCGGACGAGCTGGACCTGGTCGTCGTCGCGTCCCCGAACAAGACGCACGTGCCGATCGCGCGGGCGGCGCTGGAGGCGGGGCTTCCGGTGGTCGTGGACAAGCCGGTCGCGGGTACGGCGGCGGAGGCTCGCTCCCTGGCGGAGCTGGCCGACGCCCGCGGACTGCTCCTCTCCGTCTTCCAGAACCGCCGCTGGGACAACGACTTCCTCACCCTGCGGAGCCTGCTGGCCAAGGGCGAGCTGGGTGACGTCTGGCGCTTCGAGTCCCGTTTCGAACGCTGGCGCCCGCAGCTGAAGGGCGGCTGGCGGGAGTCCGGTGACCCGGAAGAGATCGGAGGTCTGCTCTACGACCTCGGCAGCCACGTTGTCGACCAGGCGCTGGTCCTCTTCGGCCCCGTGACCTCCGTGTACGCGGAGACGGACGTACGGCGGACGGGCGCGCAGACGGACGACGACACCTTCCTCGCCCTCACCCACGCGAACGGCGTCCGCTCCCACCTCTACGCCTCCGCCACGACCGCCCAACTGGGCCCGCGCTTCCGGGTGTTGGGCTCACGAGCGGGTTACGTCAAGTACGGCCTCGACCCGCAGGAGGCCACCTTGCGCGAGGGCGGACGCCCGGGCAACAGGACGCCGTGGGGCCAGGAACCCGAGTCGCTGTGGGGCCACTTGGGCTCCGGCGAGTCCCCCCTGACCGGCGGCGGCACCCCGGTCCCGACCCTGCCGGGCGCGTACCCCGACTACTACACGGCGGTCTCCCGCGCCCTGCACGAGGGCACCCCCAACCCGGTCACGGCACACGAGGCCGCCGCGGCGCTGGACGTGCTGGAGGCGGCGCGGGTGTCGGCCGTGGAGGGGGTGGCGGTGGCGGTGGAACGCGCTTGACGGAGGAGGAAGGGGTGCCGGTGGCGGTGGCGGTGGTCGCGTATCCGACGACCGACCGGCAGGGCACCCCAAACTCCCGCCCCAACTCCCCAAGACCTACGCGTCCTTGAACTCCTGCCGTTGCCGCCCCAGCCCGCCGATCTCCAACTCCACGACGTCTCCCGCCCGGAGAAACGGCTTCGGCTCGGGCGCCCCCAACGCGACCCCCGCCGGCGTACCCGTATTGATGACGTCCCCGGGGTAGAGCGTCATGAACTGGCTGACGTAGCGCACCACTTCGGCCACGGAGAAGATCTGCTCCGCGGTCGTCCCGTCCTGCTTCAGCTCGCCGTTGACCCACAGCTTCAGCGACAGGTCCTGCGGATCGGCGACCTCGTCCGCGGTCACCAGCCACGGCCCGAGCGGGTTGAACGTCTCGCAGTTCTTGCCCTTGTCCCACGTGCCGCCGCGCTCGATCTGGAACTCGCGCTCGGACACGTCGTGCGCGACGGCGTACCCGGCGACGTGCGCGAGCGCCGCCTCCCGGGACTCGACGTACCGCGCCGTGCGCCCGATGACCACGGCCAGCTCGACCTCCCAGTCGGTCTTGGTCGACGCGCGCGGCACCAGCACGGTGTCGTACGGCCCGACGACCGTGTCCGCCGCCTTGAAGAAGATCACCGGCTCGGCGGGCGGCTCGGCGCCGGTCTCGCGGGCGTGGTCGTGGTAGTTCAGCCCGATGCAGACGATCTTGCCGATCCGCGCCAGCGGCGGCCCAACGCGCAGCCCGGCGGCGTCGAGAACGGGCAGGTCACCGGCGTCGGCCGCGGCCCGGACCCGGCCGAGCGCCTCGTCGTCCGCGAGCAGCGCCCCGTCGATGTCCGGTACGACACCGGACAGGTCCCGCAGGGTTCCGTCGGCGTCCAGCAGCGCCGGCCGCTCCGCACCCGCCGTACCGACTCGCAGCAACTTCATGCTTCCCCATCTCTCGTACGTACCCGATCACTTGCGTGCATCCGCGTCATGCATCCACGTGCGCCGACCGCCCGCGATCCGCGTTGGTCATTGATCGGAGGTCTTTCCGATCCTTCAAGGTCGGCGTCCACTCCGCAAGACCTGGTTCACGTACTGGACCCTACGCGCGGGGCCGTATCGATCGGCTCCAGCATCCGCTTCGGGCGGAGCAGTGCCCGGCTGACCGGGTCGTCGGGGTCCGGGTCGAGGTCCGGGCCCGGCACCAGGAGTACGTCCGCGACGGGGACGAGGGTTCCGCAGGCGGGGCACTCGCCGTACGGCCCGAGGTCCTGGTCGGTACCGCAGGTCGCGTGCCGGAAGTAGCGCAGCCGGGTGCCGGCCAGGTGCACGCGGCCCCACAGCCCGAGCGCGCGCAGGGCGGGCCACAGGGCGATGCCGCGCTCGGTCGGCACGTACTCGTCGCGCGGCGGCGACTCCTGGTAACGGCGTTTCTCCAGGATCCCCTCGGCCGTCAGCGCCTGGAGGCGGGCGGCCAGGACGGCGCGCGGGATGCCGAGGTGGGAGAGGAAGTCGTTGTAGCGCCGTACGCCGTAGAGCGCGTCGCGGACGACGAGCAGCGTCCAGCGTTCCCCGATCACCTCCAGCGCGCGAGCGATCGAGCACTCCTGTGTCGCGTAGTCCTTGCCCAGAGCCATGCGTTCCACTGTAGCCACTTTCCCCCTTCTTGGTTCAATCACCGAACCTACGGTGTTACGGTCGCGACATGATGAGTTCAGTAAACGAACCTTCTCTTCCCGCGGTGGATACATCAGGGGGTGCGTCGGTCGATGCGTCCGCCGGTGCGTCGGCCCGTGCGTCGGTTGATGCGTCGGTCGGTACGTCGGTCGATGCGTCCGCCGGTGCGTCGGTTGATGCGTCAGCCGGTCCGGCCAGTGGTCCAAGCAATGGTCCGGCCAGTGGTTCGGGCAGCGGTCCGGCCAGTGGTCCGGCCGCCCCGGCGGAGACCCCCCGCGCCTCCCCCACCCTCGCCCTCACCAGCACCGCCACCGCCGTCGCCCTGATGACGTACACCGCGCCGATGGTCACGATCCCGGACATCGCCGCCGCCCTGCACACCCCGCTGTCCGCGCAGGCGTGGCTGCTCAACGGCACCCCGCTGGGCCTGGCCGCACTGCTGCTGGTCGCGGGCAGCCTCGCGGACGACTACGGCCGCCGACGGCTGTTCGTGGCGGGCTCGCTCGCGCTCGGCATCACCACCGTGCTCGGCGCGTTCACCACGTCCACCTGGCAGTTCACATTGACGCGGATCGCCCAGGGCGCGGCCAGTGCGGCGATCCTCGCCAGCAGCCTGGGTCTGCTCGTGCACGCCTTCCCGACCCCACGCGGACGGCTGCACGCGACGGGCGTGTGGGGCGCGTTCGTGAGCGGCGGCATCGCGGTGGCACCGCTGATTGCCGGTGTGATGCCCAACTGGCGTACGACGTACGGGGTGTTGGGCGCCGCCTCGCTACTGCTCGCGACACTCTCGGTACGAACCCTGACGGAGTCCCGCGCGCCCCGGGGCGGCCGGCCCGACCTCGCGGGGGCGGCCGTCTTCAGCCTCGCCCTGGTCTCCCTGGTGGCCGCGCTGACGCTGGGCCGGGAGGGCTGGCTACGGGCGCCGGTGTGGCTGCTGTTCGCCGCAACTGTCGTACTCCTGACGGCTTTCGCGCTGGTCGAACGCCGGGCCAGGACCCCGATGATCGACCTGGCGCTGCTGCGACGGCCACGTTTCCTGGGGTCGTCGGCGGGCGGTCTGTTCACGGGCTTCGCGGTGATCGGCCTGTTCAGTTTCCTGCCGACGGTGCTCCAACAGACCCTCGGGCTCTCGGTGTTGGCGACGGCGTGGCTGTTCCTGCTGTGGTCGGGGCTGTCGTTCGCGGTCGCGTTGCAGGCGAAGCGGCTGGCGGGCCGGGTGGCACCCCAGCACCAACTCGCCCTGGGATTCGGCCTGCACGCGATCGGCGCGCTGACGATGCTGGGCGCGGTCGACGCGGGTTCGTGGGTACGGCTGCTGCCGGGCCTCGTGATCGCCGGTGTCGGCAGCGGTCTGCTGAACGCGGCCCTGCCGCTGCTGTCGGTGGAGTCGGTCCCGGCCGAACGGGCCGCGATGGGCTCGGGGGCGCAGCAGACGTTCCGCTACATCGGCTCGTGCGCGGGGGTCGCGCTCACCATCGCCGTGGTGACGTCGGGGAGTTCGCCGGCACACGGGGCGGACGTGGCGATGGGCGTCTCGGCGGGGCTGGCACTGCTCGGAGCGGTGGCGGTGGCGGTGCTGCGGGAGCGGCGGTTGCGGTAGGAGGTAGGCGCGGACGGCGGCAGCGGCACGGGCAGGGCGTAGGTACGGGGTAGTGGGAGCTGCGGGCGGGCTGATCGGGCCCGGCGGAAGCGGTCGCCGAACGGCCGGCGACGGCAGCCGTGTTCGCAATCCCGAACGTTGCACGAATCACCGAAAGAAACCGCTGTCTACCCCTCGACAATCCCACCCATCACACCCGACTCTTCCTCCGGAGGGTGACGCTCCCCGGCTCACCCACCCACCCCCCCCCACCCGCACAGCGGTCCCCAGGCACCCAGCCCCGCTCTCACCCCCGGAGACGACATGGCCGTACGAGAAAACCCGGACCCCGCACCGGAGATGGGCCCGGAGGGCGCCCAGGAGCCGCCGCCCAGACGCGGGTTCGGCCGGCGGGCGCTGCTCGCGGCGGCCGGTGGCGCGTTCCTCAGCGGCACGCTGGCCACCGGCACCGCCCGCGCGGACGCGACGATCGCGGTCAACCCGGCGACCAAGTACGGCACTTGGGAGGGCTGGGGCACCTCGCTCGCCTGGTGGGCCAACGTCTTCGGCGCCCGGGACGACTTCGCCGACATCTTCTTCACCACCAAGTCGACGACGTACAACGGCACTTCGCTGCCCGGCCTGGGCCTGAACATCGCCCGCTACAACCTGGGCGCGAGCAGCTGGAACACGGTCAGCGGCGAGTCCATGGTGGCCTCGGCCAACATCCCCGCGTTCAAGCAGATCGAGGGCTACTGGCAGGACTGGAACAACGAGGACCCCACGTCCTCCGCCTGGGACTGGACCGCGGACGCGACCCAGCGCGCGATGCTGGTGAAGGCGGCGTCGCGGGGCGCGACCAGCGAACTGTTCGCCAACTCCCCGATGTGGTGGATGTGTCTGAACCACAACCCCTCGGGCGCGGCGGACGGCGGCAACAACCTCCAGTCCTGGAACTACCGCCAACACGCCTCCCACCTGGCGGCAGTCGCCCTCTACGCGAAGAACAACTGGGGCGTGACCTTCTCGACGGTGGAGGCGTTCAACGAACCGTCCTCGTCGTGGTGGACGGCGACGGGCACGCAGGAAGGCTGCCACATCGACTCGACCGTGCAGTCGGCCGTACTGCCGTACGTGCGCAGCGAGTTGGATGCCCGGGGCCTGACGTCGACGAAGATCTCCGCCTCGGACGAGACGAGTTACGACCTCGCGCGCACGACGTGGTCCGCCTTCAGCTCGACGACGAAGGGGTACGTCAACCGGGTCAACGTGCACGGCTACCAGGGCTCCGGCGGCCGAAGGGACCTGCTGTACACGGACGTTGTGACGACCGCGGGCAAGGCCCTGTGGAACTCGGAGACGGGCGACAGCGACGGCACCGGCCTGACCCTCGCGAGCAACCTGCTCCTGGACTTCCGCTGGCTGCACCCGACGGCCTGGGTCTACTGGCAGGTCATGGACCCCACCGCGGGCTGGGGCATGATCAAGTACGACGCGAGCACGCTGGCCGCGGGCGCGGTGGAGACGAAGTACTACGTGATGGCGCAGTTCAGCCGCCACATCCGCCCCGGGATGACGATCGTCGACACGGGCGTGGACTACGCGGTGGCCGCCTACGACTCCAGCGCCAAGCGGCTGGTGATCGTGGCCGCGAACAAGGCGACCTCGGCGCAGACACTGACGTTCAACCTGTCCAACTTCACGACGGTGACCGGCGGTTCGGGCGGCCTGGTACCGCGCTGGAACACGGTCACGGGCGGCGGCGGAGACCTGTACACGGCCCACTCGGACACGTACCTGAGCGGCAAGTCGGTGGCGGTGTCGTTCGCGGCGGGGGCGGTGCAGACGTTGCAGATCGACGGGGTGACGATCTGATCCGAGACGAGCGGGACGACGCTTGCGCTGAACTGGGGGTGGTGGGACGGCCGTTGGGCGGTGTTTTCCCGCCGCCCCCCCGGTGGGTTTGGGCCGCAGCGGGTTCTGGCCCCCAGGGGGTTTCGGTCCCAACGGGCCCTGTCCCCGGCGGGTCTCCATCCCAACAGCCCTGGTCCCGGCGGGTTTCGGTCCCAACGGGCCCTGTCCCCGGCGGGTTTCCGTCCCAACAGCCCTGTCCCCGGCGGGTTTCCGTCCCAACAGCCCTGGTCCCGGCGGGTTTCAGCCCCGGCCGGACACCGTGGTGGACCGAGTTGCCGCAGTCGACCGGGGTGTCGCAGCCGATCGGGCGGCTGTTGTGGCCGACCGGGCCGTCGTAGCGGCTGCACCCGCGACACCGGCGGCGAGGCGGTGGCGGGGCGTACGGCTGCGGGAGCCGGTCACGGCCCGCTGGGCGGCTTGCAGCGCCGCGCTGAACTCCCCGCCGTCCACGCCGAATTCACCGACCTTGGCGGAGGCGACGGCCGTCGCGTGCCGCAACGCCGTCTCCTTCGAGTACCCGGCGAGCAGCAGGGACAGCAGTGCGCCGGCGAGGATCTCCCCGGCACCGGTGGTGTCGACCGCCTCGACACCGGGCGCCTCGCTCTCGTACTCGCGGCGGCCGACGACGTACGACGCGCCCCGGCCGCCGCGTTTGACGACGAGGTCGACCAACTCGCTGCTCGGGAGCGGCTGGTCGGAGAAGAGGATCTTCTCCTCCTCCTCGTTCATGAAGACGAGGTCGGCCGCGTGGCAGAGCCACCGCGCCGCCACCGGGTCGGCCTCGGCGTTGCTCTCGAACATGTCGACGGAGACCCGCGGCCGGGACGGCATCGCCCGCGCCCGCAGCAGCCAGGCGCGCTGTTGTTCGAGGGGCATGGTGGCCAGGTGGACGTGCTGGGCGCGCTCGTAGTCCGGGGGCAGCGGCCAGGCGTCGGGGTGGTCCGCGACGGCGAGCCGGGACGTGACGGAGCGGCTGTTGTCGGCGTACTGGAAGATCTCGAAACGCGCGGACGTGCCGCCGTCGACCGTCTTGATGCCGCGCAGGTCCACGCCCAGGCGCTTGAGCGTCGACCGGTCGAAGTCCTCGCCGACCCGCGCGACCAGGCCCGTCCGCTCCGGGTCGACGACGGTGGCGCCCCGGGCACAGGCGTAGCCGGAACCGCCCAGGTGGCGCGAGATCCCCTTGGGAGTGCGGTCCACTCCGAATCCCACATGCCCCACGATCACCAGCCGTACCTCGGCCATCGGGCTTCCTTCCTCTCCATCGCGTTCTCGGTCGCGCTCTCGCGGTCGTACGCTCACCGGTGTTTTCCTGTCAGGGGATCTCTACACGAATCGACCGGAATTTTCCCGTCCACGGGAGTAGGGCACCCGAGTGATTGGCGTGTATGCCGTCAATACCTCCGCGCATACTTGGCCCAGGAGATCTCGCACTCCCGGTACGCCGCGGCCGCTCCCACCTCCAGAATGGGCCGTGAATACACGTAACCGGTCGCGTCCGCCACGCTCCGGCCCTCACTGTCGGTGGTCCAGAAAAATCTTCCCAGCGGGTCGATCATGAGATACGAGGCGGTCATCTGATCATTGTCTTCCACGGTCATGATGTCGGCAAACTCCGCATGCCGGTGCACAAATGCCTGGAATTCGTCCGCGGTGACCTCATCCGTGCTGTCGTACACCGGGAGCATCTGGAGTACCTTCCATTTTTCCGGCGCGAGATCACGCAGAGCCGGGGACAGGTCCTCGTACACGTTCTTCCGGTTCACCACGGTGTTGATTTTGACCGGGCAGTCGGACACGGAACGTAACGCCCGCACCGCGGAGACGATCTCGCCGATGTCGAAGACGCGCCCCGCGCTCGTGGCACGGCCGATGCGCAGGTTGGTCGATTCGACGGCGGAGTCGACACTCAGCCCGACAAGATCGAAATTACGGGCGAGCCAGGGAATGCCGAAGCGACGGAGCATGAGCCCGTTGGAGACGAAGGAGGTGGTGGCGCCGAGGGAACGGCAGTACTCGACGACTTCGGGGAGGGTACGCAGGAGGGCGGGTTCGCCACCGGCGAAGTTGAAGCGGACGGGGATGTTGGTCGAGGACGACGGACCGGCCACCGAAAGAAGGCGAAAGACGTCGGAGACGAGTAGAAAAGCACGCCCAGGATCACCAAAAACCCCGTCGACACCACCGTCCGCACCGGGGTCGTCGGCGCCCCGGATCCCCCACTTCCCAAAGCAGAAGGAGCAGCGGTAGTTGCACCGCTCGGTGACATGAAGATTCACGACGATTTCGGCGCCGCTCCCGGATAAGTCCGCTTCCGCACCACTCTCGCCCCTGGATTCCACACTCCCCCTCCCCTTCCCTTTCCCCTTCCGGTCTGTCCGGCTCATCCGATGAAACTCCCCCTCTCGATGTGATCCATGAACCCGCTCGCGTCCTCGATCCGGCTGACGAAGTGCTCGTTCACGACTCCGGTGATCGGCAGCCGCTCCCCCGTACCGCTCCGCGCCCAGACCCCTTCTTCCTCGGTGACCTCGCCGATCTCGAAAAGCGGCAGCCGGTCCCCGACTTCGGCGGTGAGCCGCTCGGCGGACTGCGCGGGAACGGCGTACAGGATGTTCCAGTCTCCACCGCCGAAGATGAACTGCGTGAGGGGAATTCCGGTCTTCGCCGCGCACTCGACCGCGAACGGGTGATAGGGAATGCGCTCCAGGTTCACCTCGACACCGACGCCGGAGGCCGCGAATGTCTGGAGGACGTCGAGTACGCCGTCACTGGCATCCATTCCGCACCGTGCGACCCGCCGGGAGTTGATCTCCCGGGCGACCTCCCACTGGGCCACGGGCAGACTCAGATAGTCGGTGTAGCAGCGGGTTTCCCGGCCGATCTCTCCCCCGTAGATCTTCTGCATCAGGAAATAGGCCCCGGCGAACCCGCCGATGCGCCCGGCACAGAAAATCTTGTCGCCGACCTCGGCGGTGTCCCGCGGCAGGAATCCACCCTTCGGAATAACACCGACACAACACCCCACCACATGAGCATCGGCAGCCTCTTTGGTGTCTCCGCCGGCGTAGACGACCCCACGCGCCCGGCACTCGTCGGAGGCTCCCACGATCACGTCGCGCACGGCGTCGGCGTCCTCCTCGCCGGGCACCATCACGGCGACCATGCAGGAAACCGGTTCCCCACCGGAGGCGAGAATGTCACTGCAATTGGCGGTGACGGCCATGCGCCCCCAGGACCGATGATCGGCCCACCCGCGTTTGAGGGCGACGGGATGGGAGGCACGGTCGATCTTCTGGATGAGATTGAAGGGCGCGTTGGCGAGTTCGATGACGGAGGCGTCGTGCCCGAATCCGCCGACAAGACGGGGATCGGAGTAAAGCCCCGGCAGCACTTGCCGAAGAAACCCTTTCTCCCCGAGGGAGTACATGTTCTCGGCGGCGAGAGAAGCAGGAGAGGAATCCACCTCTGCTGACTTCTTCGGCTCGGCGGGCGATGCCATGCGGTTTCACATTCCTTCCCGGAGTCGGCGCAGGATGTCGTCGTCGATCTGGTATTTCGAGTGCAGTTGTACGGCGATGGAGGCCAGCACCTCGCGCGAGTCGCCGTCGAGCCGCTCGAAGAGGCAGAAGCAGTGGGACACGTTCGCGCCGTACCGACGGAGATTTCTGACGCACCGCCCCAGAAAGGCGCCTTCCATGCACAGGTCGTCGACGATGATCACGTCCGTGCCCTGGTGGAAAGTTCCCTCGATCGGGTAACCGAAGCGCGGGGCGATGCCCGTGCGGATCATCAGGAAATCGGCCTGGAGTATGCGCGCGACCTCGGCACCGACGAGGAGGTTCCCCTCCCGCGGCGTGGCGACGACCCGCCGGGTCCCAACCTCACCGATTTCGTCCTTGATGAAGGTGGCGAGGGAGGAGGCGAGCGTGTCCCTCTTCCCCGGATCACAACTGGCGGAATGCAGATCAAGAAAAACGCATATGGGCTGCTTCTTGATATACCCGACGCCGCGCTCTTCATGATCGACGAATATGAATTGCGAGGCGATGGTCTTCACCGGATCCTCGTCGACCTCTTCGTCGAGAACTTCGCTGGCGGCCCCCGGATCGAGCTGACTGCCCGGCGTTGCCCCTTCTTGTTCCTGTTGCAGCCGATAGGAGTGCAGTTGTACACGAAAAGCCGCCACCGCTACCACAAGGCCACCAATGGTGCTGGTGATACCGAGGATGTCCAAGAGGCCCCCACCCTCCGGAAAAACCAAAACACCCGGCCGTTTACCGACACGTCCCCCAGGAGTGCCACGTCAGGAGCGCACCAAGAATCGACTCCCGATCACCCATCGTAGTGGCGCAATCGACCAACCGTCAGCCCAACCGAGCAGAATGCAAGAACTCACGAAGACGGTCAAATTCGACCAAGCGAATTGCACAGCAGTATCAGAAGCATCTGGAGCAACAGCCCTACCAGGGGGGCGGGAGACTGGCCGAGGCAGCCCGAAGACATACAGAGCAGAAGAGAAGAGCAGAGGGCATGGCAGAGCGGAAGGCACGCGGAAGGGGAGGCGGCATGGCACGCAGAGCGGGAGGAAGACGGAAGGAGGAAGACGGAAGGATCACGCCTGCCAGGTGGCGCCCCCTCCCTCCCCCCGCGCCCCCCTCGGGCACCCCAGCGGACCTCTCTGACAGTCCCGCGACAGCCCCGCGAACCCCCATCCGTGTCTCTTCTTTGTCGGTCGGCAGCAGTACGGTGTGCATCATGCGCTCCGACACGCCAGCCGAAAACGTCGACCATGCCGCGGAAGCCGCTCGCCTGGAGCGGACCGCCGGCCTGTACCCCGAGGACGCCGAGGCCCTGCTGCTCCAGGCCGCGGCCCACCGCGAGTTGGCCGGCGACCGCCCCGCCGCGTCCACGCTCTACGACCGCCTGCTGTCCGCGGCGGACACCTTGGAGGCCCCCCACCTCGTACGGGCCCTGAAGGCGTCGAACCTGTGGGAGTACGGCCACGAGGCGGAGGCGCGGGCGATCATCGAGCCGGAGCGGGCGGCGGCGCCGCGGGACCCGGCGCCGTGGGTGATCGTGGCGGAATCGCTGGAGTCGCACGACGAGTTGGAGTCGGCGGAGGAGACCTTCACGCAGGGCGTGACGCTGCTCCTGACGAACGTCCCCCAACCCCCGTACTCCACACACCCGTTGCTCTTCGGCAGGCACCGCGTACGCCGCATGCTGGGCGCGGTCCACGACGAGTGGGACACCCTGGCGGACACGCTCCACTCCTCCCCGATCTCACTGGACGAACTCCACGACCCCAAGCGCGTGTGGTCCCTGGGTTCGGACAACCCGGCCGAACTGGAGGCCGAAATCAGCCGCCTCCGCGCGGAGTTGGGCACGTTCCGCGAGGCACTGTCCCGCCCGTTCCCGGTGGCGGTCCTGCACTGGCCGGCGGACGAACTGGCAGAGCTGGTGGCCGCCTACCCGTCGCTGACGGAGGAGTACCCCTCCCACGAGCAGCACTTGACGACGATAGAGGCCGCCCTACGCGAACTCGCCTCCTCGGGCACGGCGAACCTGGGCATCGTCACGGGCACGGTCCCCTCGTACGAGGCGTTCGCGGCATCGGAGGGAGCGTCTCCGGGCGACGTGGCCCTACTCCCGCAGTACGCGACGACGCTGGCCGCGCGGGGGCGGGCAGTGGAGTGGCCGCCGCAGCGGGGGGCTGGGTGTTGGTGTGGGGTGGGGCGGGTTTATGAGGGGTGTCACGGCCGCAAAGACTGACTAGCTGATATCGCATGCACCAGCCCTAGATCATCATCTGCGCCGATTACCCATGACGCTTTTCAGGCCAGATCCGCCGGACTGCTCACACCTGTTCAGCGGACTCCGGCTCCCAGTTCTCCCGAGGAGCATTCTTTGCTACCTATCGACATCCACGCGGCACAGAATCTTGCCCTGACAGAGGAGTTGAAGCAAGATGCCGAACTGCGAGCCGTACACGCGGAGTTGCTGAGCTTGGACCCGTTTGGCGAGCGGTTCGCCGCTGTACTACGGGATACTATCGACCAGTTGCTGAACGGTGAGATCACAGGCCGCTACGACTGGGGAAAGCTCAATAAGACCGAGAGGACCCATGCTGGGACTCTCGTCGAGATCAACCTCCAGCGCGAGTTCGATTTCGCCGACGGGCAGGCTATGGACTACCAGATCGCCGGCATCGAGGTGGACTGCAAGTACTCCCAGAAATTCGGCGGCTGGATGATACCTCCGGAAGCAAAGGGGCATCTGTGTCTGCTCGTCTGGGCGGACGACTATAAGAGCAGATGGAGCGCTGGCCTCTTCCGAGTACGGGAGGAGTGGCTCAACCATGGAAGTAATCGTGATGCGAAACTTACCGTAAAAGCCGAGCATCGCGACAAGGTCCTCTGGCTGTGGCGCGATGCAGATCTGCCGGAGAACGTGCTTCTTCACATGAATCCGGTTGACCGCGAAGCCGTATTTGCACTCAAATCTGGCCAACAACGCCTCAATGAACTTTTCCGGCGCGCACAAAAACGCCGCATTGGCCGCAACGTGGTTCGCACGGTGGCTCAGCAAAAGGACTATATGAAACGAGTGCGCGGAAATGGAGGATCTCGTTCGGCTCTCAGACCCGAAGGGATTCTCATCATGGGTGATTACGACACTCATCGCATGGTGGCCAAGAATCTTGGTTTGGTTATCCCGGGTGAGGGCGAGTTCGTAAGCGTGCGAGTAATTGAAGCTAAGGAAGATCAAGCCGGGCGGCCCTGTGTGAATCTTGAGGGAAAGGACTGGACAGTCGCCACGGAAGATGACCCTGTCGTGTCAGCACCCGAGCTACCTGCACACACATCGGCTAGATAGCCCCTTCCCGGGTCTCAGGATTCCCTTTGAATGAAAGAAAAAGATGCCGCTTTCACCTGCCCAAGAATCCCTTATTGATCAGCACCTAGGGGATCCCGAAGCTCTTAGCGCAATCTTCTTGGGACTATGCTGGAACGAGTCAAAAATTGATTGCGATACGGCGATAGAGATAGAGCAGGGCGAATCATTGGCCACCGCCTGCGAGCGGATCGATCTAGGTTGGAATCCTGCGTGGCTAACGGGATCTGGCTTTACAGCGTATGACGCAGCAGGAACATCCATCGAGGATGGCGGATCCACCAAGGGAAGCATCTACTGGAATCCAGCTGTACGAACGCATCGGCTGGACGACAAGGTAAAAGATACGGCTACGGGTTACGGCAGACGCCGACGCGCCGGTGGAGAGATCGCAGTCCTAGCGCTCTGGATGCACGCAGTGAATAGCCGACAAATGGTGATCGAAAGGCCAGCCATTCTCGACCGAAACAAGCGTGGCACACGGTTCCGGGACCTTCTTATCTATTTCCTGCACCGCAGCCTGCCGACCGGCTGGAAAGTGCGACATGAAGTACCTCTGACCCACATCCGGGGGTTGCACATGCGCCGCGATGTAGGTGACCGCAAGAGCGACATCCTCGTCATCGACGACGGCGGTCGACTCGTGGCGGCTCTCTCGTCTAAGTGGACATGGCGGTCCGACCGCGGCACCGAGGCCGCCCAAATGGTGCCCCTCACCCG
Source organism: Actinobacteria bacterium OK074 (assembly GCA_001298575.1). Classification (GTDB taxonomy): domain Bacteria; phylum Actinomycetota; class Actinomycetes; order Streptomycetales; family Streptomycetaceae; genus Streptomyces. The sequence continues at coordinate 5,275 of LJCV01000311.1, read as the reverse complement.
ATACCGTCCAGATGTTCCCTACGCGATGGCAACTGCGGAATTCCCCAGAGCAGCAGGCGTTGCGCGCGAGAGTATCGAAGATCGCACGTACCACGTATGTCCCAGCTGGGTCGGCTCCTGGATGGCAGTAAACGAACTCCCGTCTGGCGCCTCGCCTCTGGAGCACTGGCCAGATCTGGCCGCCCTGAAGCACGAAGGGGACTCCAGGGCACGTGCGCTCGCCCTGAACGGTCTGGATGTTCTCGTCAGTGACCTTAAAAACAGCGGCGATATTCTGTAGACAGAACAGGAGAATCAACGGATGTCCGGAGACCCATGGGAACCGCCTGCGGGATCCTGGGCGTCGTCCGCCGCACGCCGCCGCAACATGCAGGCGATCCGCAGCCGTGACACCGCTCCGGAGCTGCTGATCCGGCGACTGGTGCACGCTCAGGGGCTTCGCTACCGAGTGGCGGCGCGGCCTCTGCCTGGCCTTCGCCGAACGGCAGACATGATCTTCCGCCCGGCGAAGGTCGCCGTCTTTATCGATGGTTGCTACTGGCACGGCTGCCCCGAGCACTACGTTCCCCCGAGGACCAACTCGGGCTACTGGTCCGACAAGGTTGCCCGGAACATGGCGCGCGACCGGGATACAGACCAGAAGCTGCTGGAAGCCGGTTGGACGGTTCTCCGGTTCTGGGAACACGAACCGTCCGCGGAGTGCGCGGACCGAATCGCTACCGAGGTCATCAAGCGCCGTGTCCAGACACGCTAGCTAGGTGAACGGAGGGCGCGGTCAGTCTTCTCCGCCTCGTCCCGCGCACGCGCAGCCCTCAGCACTTCGGCAATCGACATGCCGACAGCCTTGGCCACCGGCGGAGGGAAAGCATTGCCAACCTGGCGGTACTGCGCGGTCTTGCCCCCCGCGAACTGCCACTCCGGCGGGAATCCCTGGATGATCGCAGCCTGCTGAACCGTGAGCATCGGACCGTCCGGACCGAGCAGGTCACGCTCCTCGGTACCCTTCGCCTTGCAGGTGTCCGGATCGTTGGCAACACCCAGGCCGTTCACACCGAGTTGTTTCCATGCGGCCTTCGCACGGCTCGGGCCGAGATCAGCTCCCCCATGCTTCTTTGACCCACCGACCAGCGTGGGAGCGATGCCTCCGCCCTTGCCCAGGAGTTCCTGGTGGCGCTTTCGAGCGGTGTCGAGCCAGTTGTCGTAGGCCGCTTGTGCTTTTTTCCCCAAGGCGCCCTTGAAATAGGGCTTGTACCGGGCAAGCATGGTCGTCTCCAGCGCTTCTGCAACGCTGACGTGGTCGTCCTGACGGCTTCCCGCGGGCCATTCGTACTTGACGTCCTTCAGGACATCGTCCCGGAAGGCGACCAGAATTGCGCGGGGGCGAAGTTGCGGTACACCGAAGTCGCTGGCTTCCAGAACATCCCATTCGCATACCGTATAGCCGATGCCGTCTTCCCTGGCGATCCGACCGTCGTCACCCCGGTACGAACCACCCTGAAGCATGGCCTTAATCCAGTCGCGGTAATCGCTGAACTTCGGGTCCATAATGCCGCGTACGTTCTCAATCATTACTGCCCGGGGCCTGAGTTCGGCCACAAGGGCCAGCATGCGCGGGAACAGGTCACGCTCGTCGGCCTTGCCCAGCTGCTTGCCCGCGTGGGAGAACGGAGGGCAGGGCACGCCGCCGGCCAAGAGGTCAAGCTCGCGCTGCCGCAGCAGATCCTTGCTCTTCTGCAGATGCTTGTCTCGCTCGAAATCGTTGACGTCCGTAGGCGGCAGAACGTCACAGTTCTTCTTCTCCCAGACCCACTTCGGATGGGAATCAACGTTCTTCTGCAGTGTCGCAGCTGCATGAGGGTCAATCTCCACGAGGGCGAGGTGACCGAACCCGGCCTCATGCAGGCCGATCGCCTGTCCGCCGGCTCCGGCGCAGATCTCGATCGAGGTGAACTCCGGCTCCGGAATCTCCTGCACGGAGCCCTCGGCTTCGCTGGTACGGGTCATGCCCCCTCCTTACAGTCGTGCAACGGCAGACGCATCATGCAATCCACCATCACTGAGGGTGACAGACCCCACTGACAACGAGACCTGACCAAGTGTGCAGCACGACGCGCTGATCGTTGCACGCACCCTCCGTCACGCCGAACACTCATACGATATTGCTCATGCGGAGCCCTACATGGACTGAAGACGAACTTGTACTGGCTGGAGCGCTGGTCGTGGAGAACGGCTGGCGTGAACTGAGGACCGGTGACCGGGAGGTCCAGGAACTGTCCGAACTGCTTCGGTCGCTGCCCATCCATCCCCCGGAGGCCATGGCCCTGCCCGAGTTCCGTTCCCCGGACAGCGTCAGCCACAAGACCACGGACTTCGCCACGAACTACGGCCCTTATCAGGGCGGGCGCACCCGGTGCGGCGAGCCCACCCTCCGCATGATCAAGGCGTTCACCGATCGCAAGTCCGAGATGCTCCAGGCCGCCGAAGCCATCCGCGAAGGCATCGGCTCCGGTGAGCTGTATCTCCTGCCCCGGCAGCCTGACGAGGTCGACGATGACGGAACCACAGCCATCGAAGGCCGTCTCCTCGTACGCCGAGCACTCGTGCGCGAACGGAACCCGAAGCTCCGCAGGCGGAAGATCCAGCAGGCCAGCCGCGGAGGACGACCGCTCACCTGCGAGGTGTGCGACTTCGACTTCGCCTGGACTTACGGCAGCCTGGGTGAGGGGTACATCGAAGTGCACCATGTCACTCCCCTCCACATCACGGACAGTCGGGAGACCAGCCTTGACGGCCTCGCATGCCTGTGTGCCAACTGCCACCGCATGTGCCACAAGAGCCGTCGCGGAGAATCCTGGCGCACTCCGGACGACCTCAGGAAGGAGATGAGGAAGTCCGACTAGGACGACGCCCGTCACGCGGCGTCCGCCTCAGCCTCGTAATGCATCTGCGCCAGGTCGAGCACGTCCTCCGGGTCAAAGCCGCGTGCGGCGGTCCAGTGGAGCAGGTCGGCGATCAGTTCGATCGCCGACTCGCGCAGGCAGACGTCTCCCCGGCGCCCGTGCAGGAGCACGCCGCCCTCGGCGCTCCGATAGCCCTCCAGTGCCCCCGCCGCCCGCTCGACGCGCAGCCACCCCGCCCTCCCCGAGGCCGCCGCCGCGATCTCGCACCAGACCGCCTTCCCCACTCCGGTCAGAACCGTGCCCCAGTCCGCCGCCAGTGACGCGAGCAGGTGCAGGCCGCGTCCGCACTCGTCGCCGCAACCGGCCGCCGTGAGTGACGGCACCTTGCGGCTCGTGTCGTGGACTTCGACCCGCAGTCGCTCGTCCCGCCACTCCAGGATCAGCGTCGCGGTCGCCCCTTCACCAACGTGCTGGAGGACGTTCGTCGCCAACTCCGAGACGGCCAAGGCCACTTCGTCGACAGCCACGGGGACGCCCCACTGGCCCAGCTGCGCGACCGCGGCTCTCCGCAGCAACCGCACCTCCGCCGGCGCCGCCTCGAAAGGCAGGACGGAACGGAGTCGAGGTTCGGTGATGTCGTAGTCGGCCATGGCCAACTCCTCCCTCGCAGGCCACGCGCATGCTGCGCCCGCCGTGTCCGTACGGCTGCATTGCGTAGCGATCCATGAGTGAGCATGGCATAGAGAAGTCCCACCATGTAACTTCTCACGAGAATCCAACGAGTGAATCTGGTGGTGGGAGGCTTCGCTCGCCGCCTAGCCTGAGGACGTTCCGGGCAGTCACCCGGTACTCGCACAAAGGAGCCAGATGTCCGTACGGACCACCACTCGCCGACGTCAACTGGGCGCGACGATGCGGAAGTTGCGTGCCCGAAAGGGACTGACTCTGGAGGAGGCCGGGCAACTGGTCGGCGTATCCAAGGCGACAGTCAGCCGCTACGAGACCACGGCCGGAACGGTCAAGTGGCTAGTCGTGGACGCCCTGTGCCGCGTCTACGAGGCAACGGAGGCCGAACGGGCCGCGATTGTCGCCCTGGCCAAGGAGGCCAAGCGGCAGGGCTGGTGGAGTTCCTTCGCCGACTCCATCCCCGAGAGCATGAACCTGTTGCTCACCCTGGAAGACGAGGCCGTACGCGAAGACCACTTCTCCTGTGTCTACGTGCCTGGCCTGCTGCAGACGCGGGCGTACAGCACTGCACTCCAGAAGGCCAACGAAGTGCCCCTGGCCGCAGAGGAGATCGAACGGCTCGTGGACATCCGCATGAAGCGGCAGGAGATCCTCGGCCGCCCGAAGCCGCCGCGTCTGTGGGCGATCCTCGACGAGTCCGTGATCCGCCGGACCGTCGGGTCGCCGGAGACCATGAAGGAGCAACTCGGCCGACTGCTCGAAGCGAACGAGTCTCCTCACATCACGCTCCAGGTGCTGCCATTCTCGAAGGGCGCCCACGGCGCCGCACTGGGAAGCTTCGTGATCATCGGCGGGACCGAGGCGACCCTCGACGTCGTGTACGTCGACTTCCACACCGGGTCTCTCTTCCTGGAGAAGGACGAGGAGTTGGACCGTTACCGGCTTGCGTTCCAGTACCTCTGCGCACAAGCGTTGGACATGGAGGCTTCCTCCTCTCTGATCCAACGCGCCCGCAAGGAGCTATAGATGCCCGCCGTCCCCCAGTCCACCGCCGGTCTCACCTGGTTCAAGTCGTCGTACAGCGGTGCCAACGCCACCGAGTGCGTGGAGGCGGCGCTCGTGCACTCCGAAGTCCTCATACGGGACTCCAAGCACGCCGGAGGGCGGCACATCGCGGTCTCGGCTGCGGCATGGGGCAGATTCGTAACGGATGCGCGGCTGATTCGACGCTGATACGGCAGCGGTTTTCAACTCGCTGGCTGGATACCCGGGTTCTTGACCTGGCAGCTTCACGTCACCTACAGCTGCCCGGTGTTGCCGAGTGCAGCGGGGGACATGATCTCGCGGCCCGGACAGAGGGCGCCGGAGATCGTGGGTACGGGTGAGCGTGCGTGACCGGGTGCCAGGTGGGCGTGTACACCGATCGGCCCCCCCGTCCGCCACCACCCCCATTAGACCCTGCTCGAAAGACCTCGCCCCCTTCCCCCCACACACCCGACCATGGCCTCTCCCGCCACCCGGCCCGGCGCGCCCTCGCCGCCCCCACCGGTGCCCGCGCCGGTGCCGGTGCCGGTCCCGACGTCGGCAGACGTTTCGCGGGGGTGAGCGTCTGCCGACCGTCGGCCTCCCGACCGCTCGCCGCCGCTCCCAGCCCCGCCCCCACGCCCCCCCCCCCCCCCCCCACGCCC
>LJCV01000310.1 GCA_001298575.1 Actinobacteria bacterium OK074 | reverse complement strand
CAACCCCACCCCCCAGTCCTCCTCCTCCACGGCTTCATCGACAACCGCTCCGTCTTCGTCCTCCTGCGCCGCGCCCTCGCCCAGCAAGGCCGACGCCATATCGAGTCGCTCAACTACTCCCCCCTGACCTGCGACATCCGCACCGCCGCGGAACTGCTCGGCCGGCACGTCGAGGAGATCTGCGAGCGCACGGGCAGCGACCGGGTGGACATCGTCGGGCACAGCCTCGGCGGCCTGATCGCCCGGTACTACGCACAGCGCCTCGGCGGCGACAGGCGCGTACGAACCGTGGTGACGCTGGGGACACCGCACGAGGGCACCCGCGTGGCACCACTGGCCGACGCGCACCCGATCGTCCGGCAGATGCGCCCCGGCTCGACGGTGATCGAGGAACTGCGGCTGCCCGCCCCCGGCTGCCGTACGCACTTCGTCAGCTTCTGGAGCGATCTGGACCACCTGATGGTCCCGCTGGAGACGGCCCGCCTCGACCACCCGGACCTGACCGCACAGAACGTGCAGGTCAGCGGCGTAGGACACCTGGCCCTGCCGGTGCACCCCACGGTCGCCGCCGCCATCCGGCAGACCCTGGACCGCGAGGAACCGGAAGCGACGACCGCCACCCAACCCAACGGCCTCACCGTGGCGTGAAATACCCCCCGCAACCCGCCCCCACAGCCCCGCCGCCTCGAACAACAACCGAACAAAGGGCCAAGAACCCCGCCCGCGGACCACCAAAACAGGGCCGAATGCCCGTTTCCCACGGGCGCGGAACCCGCCGAAGATTGTCGCGCCCTCAAACAGCCGGGTACAGTCGCCGCACTGCTCTACCAGCCCCTGTTGTCGAGGCGAAAGAGAAGTTGGTGAACGACCCTCACCCGTCGGGGACCGTAATCCCCCCGACTCCGGCTTCCGACGCCGCCCCGGCGCACTACGCGCCGTACGGCCAGCAGGGAGGCCAGTACGGTGAGTTCACCCCCCACGGCGACCCCACGGCGACCACGCCCGGCTTCGACACGACCGGTTTCGACACGGGCGCATACGCGACAGACGTATACGCGACGGGCGCATACACCACAGGCTCGTACCCGACGACAGGCACGTACGACGCCCACACCCACGCCCACACCTACGACACCGGCGCCCACGCCTACGCCACCGACCCCCTCGGCACCGGCACCCACCACACCCTGAACTACGACATGTACGCGGCCCAGCACCACGCCACGTACGACACCGGTGCCTACGAGACGACCTCCTGGAACTCCGGCTACGACCACCTCGGCGGCATCCCCGCGCAGGGCACCGTCGCCGACAGCGGTGAGCAGAGCGGGCAGTGGGACGCGAACGCCTGGCTGCGGGCCGACCGTTCGGAGCAGGTCGACCAGACCGGTCCGACCCAGCAGTGGGAGTGGGGCACCCAGGCGTTCGACACGGGCGCGTACGACGCCACGCAGTGGAACTCGGTCGGCACCGAAGCCCCGCCGACCGAGGACGCGGCAGCCACAGCCGTCTTCCCGGCGACCGCCACCGCCCCCACCGACCTCCTGGAGCCTGCGCCGGAGCGAGAGTCGGCCCCGCTTCCCCACCCCCACCCCCTCCTCGACGGCCAGGAAGAGTTCACCCCGACCCGCGCCGCGTCCCGTTCCCGGCGCCGTACGCCGCCCAAGCGGTCCGCGCTGCTCACCGTCGCCGTACCGTCGGCGTGCGTGATGAGTGTCGCCGGGATCGCCGCGGCGAGCGTCGGGATGGGCGGGGACGACGGGCAGGACACGACGGCCAGTGCGTCCGAGTCGACCGCCGTGAAGCCGTCCAAGGCCAACAGCAAGCTGGACACCCAACTGGCGAACGTCTCCGCGGGCGCGGACGACTTCGCCGACCGCGCGAGCCGGACGCAGGAACGTATCGACCTCAAGGCACAGCAGGCGGCCGAGAAGCAGAAGGCCGCGGCGGAGGCGGCGCGCAAGGAGCGGCTGCGGCCGAAGTTCGCGCTGCCGGTCACCCAGCACGGGCTCAGCGCGTACTTCGGGCAGGCCGGCGTGAACTGGATGTCCGTCCACACCGGGATCGACTTCCCGGTGTCGTACGGGACGACGGTGATGGCCGCGACCGACGGGACCGTACGGACGCAGTGGAACAGCGCGTACGGAAACATGATGATCGTGACGGCGAAGGACGGGACGGAGACGTGGTACTGCCACCTCTCCAATTACGTGGTCGCGTCCGGTACGACGGTGAAGGCCGGCCAGGCAATCGCGCACTCGGGGAACTCCGGCAACTCCACCGGGCCGCACCTGCACTTCGAGGTACGGCCCAGCGGGGGTTCGGCGATCGACCCGCTGCCGTGGCTGCGCAGCCACGGCCTCGACCCGACGTAACCGGCGCGGCTACAGCTTCTCCACCGGCGCGTACCGCAACAGCAGCCGCTTCGGCTTCTCCTCGCCGAAGTCGACCGTCGCCTCCGCGTTCGTACCCGTGCCCTTGACGCCCACCACCGTGCCGAGGCCGAACTGGTCGTGGGTGACGCGGTCGCCGACCGCCAGGGCGATCACCGGCTTCTCCGCCGCCCCGCGCCGGGTGGCGAAGCCGGACGCGCCCGCCGCCGAGGACCGCGAACGCGACGACGACAGCAGCGAGGCCGCCGCCCCCGACACCCCGCCGGAGGCCGACCCCCGCGACAGCGGAGCCGCCGGACCCGCCACCGCGCCCATCCGCTTCCACTGCACGTGCTGCTCGGGGATCTCCTCCAGGAAGCGGGAGGGCGGGTTGTACGACGGCTGCCCCCAGGCGCTGCGCAGGGACGAGCGGGTGAGGTACAGCCGCTCCCGCGCGCGCGTGATGCCGACGTACGCGAGCCGCCGCTCCTCCTCCAGCTCCTTGGTCTGGCCGAGGGAACGCATGTGCGGGAAGACGCCGTCCTCCATGCCGGTCAGGAAGACGACCGGGAACTCCAGGCCCTTGGCGGTGTGCAGGGTCATGAGGGTGATGACGCCGGAGCCGTCCTCGTCCTCGTCGGGGATCTGGTCGGAGTCGGCGACGAGGGCGACTTGTTCGAGGAAGTCGGAGAGGGTGCCCCCCAGGGCGACGGCACCGGCGTCGGGCGCGGGATCGGCAGCCCCGGCCCCGGCCTCGGCTACGGGCTCGGGTGCGACCTCGGCTGCCGCCGCGCCCTCCCCAGCAGTACCAGCAGTACCCGCGTCACCGGAGGCCGCATCGCCCGCCGCCCCCTCCCCCGAAGCAGCCGCAGGCACCCCCGTACTCCGCCCCTGCTCGAACTCCAGCGCCACGGCGGCGAGTTCCTGAAGGTTCTCGATGCGCGTCTCGTCCTGCGGATCGGTGGACGCCTGCAACTCCGCGAGATAGCCCGTGCGTTCGAGGACCGCTTCGAGCACGGTCGCCGGTCCGGCGCCGGACTCGACGATCGTACGGAGGTCCTCCATCAGCGTGTTGAAGCGTTTGACGGCGTTCGTGGAGCGCGCGGCCATGCCGTACGCCTCGTCGACGCGCTTCAGCGCCTGCGGGAAGCTGATCCTCTCGCGCTGGGAGAGGGCGTCGATCATCGCCTCGGCGCGGTCACCGATGCCGCGCTTGGGCACGTTGAGGATGCGGCGCAGCGGGACGGAGTCCTCCGGGTTGGCGAGCACGCGCAGGTAGGCGAGGACGTCCCGGACCTCCTTGCGCTCGTAGAAGCGGACGCCGCCGACGACCTTGTAGGGCAGCCCGACGCGGATGAAGATCTCTTCGAAGACGCGGGACTGCGCGTTCGTACGGTAGAAGACGGCGACGTCGCCCGCCTTCGCGTCGCCCGCGTCGACCAGACGGTCTATTTCCTCGGCGACGAACTGGGCCTCGTCGTGCTCGGTGTCCGCGACGTAGCCGGTGATGGTGGCGCCCGCGCCCGCGTTGGTCCACAGGTTCTTGGGGCGGCGGGACTCGTTGCGTTCGATGACCGCGTTGGCGGCGGACAGGATCGTCTGCGTGGAGCGGTAGTTCTGTTCGAGCAGGATCGTCGTCGCGTCCGCGTAGTCCTCCTCGAACTGGAGGATGTTGCGGATGGTCGCGCCGCGGAAGGCGTAGATCGACTGGTCGGCGTCGCCCACGACGCAGAGTTCGGCGGGGTGCTCCAGGCCGGGCGGGGCGGCCGGGTCGGCGATGCCGACGAGTTCGCGGACGAGGGAGTACTGGGCGTGGTTGGTGTCCTGGTACTCGTCCACGAGGACGTGCCGGAAGCGGCGGCGGTAGTGCTCGGCGACGTCCGGGAAGGCGCGCAGCAGGTTGACCGTCGTCATGATCAGGTCGTCGAAGTCGAGGGCGTTGGCCTCGCGCAGCCGGGACTGGTAGAGCGCGTACGCCTGGGCGAGGGTCTTCTCGAAACCGTCGGCGGCCTGACCGGCGAAGTCCTCCTCGTCGATCAGCTCGTTCTTCAGGTTGGAGATCTTGGCGCTGAAGGACTTGGGCGGGAAGCGCTTGGGGTCGAGGTCCAGGTCGCGGCAGACCAGGGCCATGAGGCGCTTGCTGTCGGCGGCGTCGTAGATCGAGAAGGAGGACGTGAAACCGAGCCGCTTCGACTCGCGGCGCAGGATGCGGACGCACGCGCTGTGGAAGGTCATCACCCACATGGCGTTGGCGCGCGGGCCGACGAGCTGCTCGACGCGCTCCTTCATCTCGCCCGCGGCCTTGTTGGTGAAGGTGATCGCGAGGACCTGGCCCGGGTGCACGTGCCGCTCGCCGAGGAGGTACGCGATGCGGTGCGTGAGCACGCGGGTCTTGCCGGAGCCGGCGCCGGCCACGATGAGCAGGGGGGAGCCGGAGTGGACGACGGCGGCGCGCTGGTTCTCGTTCAGCCCGTCCAGGAGGGCTGCCGCGTCCAGCGCCGGGCGGGGGGCGCCGTCGCGGTAGTACGCGTCCCGGTCCGGGGGCGCGTCGAACTGCCCGCCGAACAGGTCGTCCGGAATCGGCTCCGGTACGTGTTCGTCCTCGGGCGGTGGCGGGGGTTCCTCGCCACGGCCTTCGGTGGCCTTGAGGTCCGCCAGGAAGCTGTCGTCAAAGAGGCTGCTCATCGCTCTCCGAGTCTAGGCGCCCCCACTGACAACCGGCTGCCGCCCTGGAAACTCGGGGCCCGGGAACACGACCGGGGGCACACGGAGGGCAGACGGGGGGCAGACGGGGGAGCCTCGGAACCGAGCCGGGGCCACCAAGCCGGGCACACTCCCCCCACACACCACAAACGGCACCCAACCAGCCACACACGCCCCAATCCTTCCTAGATACCCGGGAGTTGACCGTCTACACCCCGCGGCATGGTCAAGGTCACGAAAATGTATCGGACATTTCGCCCTTCAACCTTCACATGAACCACACGAGTTGAGTACCGTGCCGAACAGGCTGCACGACCCAACCGGCGACCGTCGCCGGGCCGCGCGGCCTCCGCCGAATCCGGTGCGCCGCTCGCGGCAGCCGGAACCGGGGACCCACCGAGAACCTGGGGTGAATCGGCCCAACCGCCCGTCGGGGCAAGGGCCGTAGGGCACACCTTCCGGAACCACCCGCCCGAACCCGACAGCTAACCCGGTAGGCGGAGTACGGAAGGAGTCGCCTCCTTTGGCGTCGGACCAGAACCCGCTTTATACCGGCACCGCCCCGGCAGCGGACGACAAGCCGAGCCGCGCGGAGGTCCAGCAGCGGATCAACGCCCTCTACAACCGTGCCGAGACGGAGACCGAGAACTACAACGCCACGCGCGCGATGACGGTGGCCACGACGCCGAACGGCGCGACGGCCCGGGGTCGCAAGCGCATCAGTTCCTTCCTCGGCAACGTCGGAAACGGCGGCACGCGCGCGGAGCGCGACATGCCGCGCGGACCGCGCGGCTCCGAGTCCGACACCGACGTCCCCGACGAGAACGTCACGCGGCGCGCCGCGCTGTACTTCGACGCGGCCCGCCAGTCCGTGGGCCCGACGGTTCCGGCGGTCCTGCCGGCCGACCGCATGCCGACCCCCGGGGCCCGCCCCCGCCCGAAGGCGACGACGATCCGCCAGCGGGAGGCGCTGGGGCGGGGCGGGGACGGTACGGTGGGTGCTGGTACCAGTACTGGTACGGGTGCTGGCGCTGGTGCTGGTATCGCTGCGCTGCCGGTGGGTACGGCGTCGCAGGAGGCCGCGCCGGGCCAGACCGGGGAGTTCGACACGGGGGCGTTCTCGACGGGGACGTTCCAGACCGGCTCGTTCGACACGGGGGCGGCGTTCGAGGCCGCGGCGGCCCAGACGACGGTGATGCCGACCGTCCCGTCCATCCCGACCGCTCCGGCCGAGGCCACCGCGTTCGGAACGGGGCAGTTCCCGCAGGTCCAGCCACAGGTCCAGCCGCAAGTGCAGGCGCAAGTGCAGGCGCAAGTGCAGGCGCAAGTGCAGGCGTCGGTCCAGCCGCCGGTCCAGCAACAAATGCAACCGCAGATGCAGGCTCAGCAGATGCAACCGCAGGTTCAGCAGATGCAGATGCAGCCGCAGGCCCTGATGCAGACGCAGTCGATGCCGTCGCAGGCGCAGTCCGCGCCCGCCTGGCAGTCCCCGTCCATGCCGTCGGCACGGTCGATGCAGCCGACGCCGCCGCTCTCGGCGATGCCCGCGCAGCCGACGCCGTACACGGAGTACGCGGAGTACACGGAGACGCCCTACGCGGAAACCCCGTACGCGCAGCCGTCGTACGCACAGCCGTCGTACCCCGAAACACCGGCCCCGCAGGCCCCCCCGGCCCGCCCGGTGTCCCCCAAGGTGGCCAACCAGCTGAAGCTGGCCAAGGCCCGCGGCCTGCTGGCGAACGCGACGGGCAGGGGCATGGCCGGCGCGACGGGAACGCCCGGAGCGGCAGCGCCGACGGCACCGTCCGGCTGGCCGACCGTCCCCGCACGGCAGCAGGCGCAACCGCAGGTGCAGCAGCAGACGCAACAGCCCATGCAGCTGATGCAACCGATGCAGCAGCCCCAGGCTCAGCCCCAGCAGCCCCCCGCCTACCTCCCCACCATCCCGGCCCAGCGCCAGGCGGAGCCCTGGCCCACGCCGGTGTCCACCCCCATGGCCCCGGCCCCGTGGCAGCAGCAACCGGCCGCCCCCCTCTACGACGCGGGCAACGCGGTGGGCACCGTGGGCACCTTCACGGACACCGGTACCTTCACGGCGATCGGCAGCCTCACCGACACGGGCAGTTTCAGCGCGATCGGCAGCTACGTGGAGCCCGGCGGCTTCAACCCGATGGGCACGTTCACGGGCTCCTTCACGGACACCGGCACGTTCCCGGCCCTGGGCACCCCCGCGACGCCGGTGATCCCGGCGGCCCCGGCGACATACGCGGCCCCCGCACTGCCCACGACCCCCGCCGTCCCCGCCTCCGCTCCCTCCCTCGTCCCCACCACCGCGCCCTACGGCACCAAGGCCGCCAAAGCCGTCGCCTTCGCCCGCGCACAGATCGGCAAGCCGTACGTGTGGGGCGCGACCGGCCCGGACTCGTACGACTGTGCGAGCCTCACCGGAGCCGCGTGGCGCGCCGCGGGCGTCACGCTCCCGCGCGCCTGCCAGGACCAGATGTACGCCGGCACCGGCGTCACCCTGACCACCGTCCAACCCGGTGACCTGCTGTTCTTCTACGACGACACCCGTCACGTCGGCATCTACATCGGCAACGGCATGATGATCCACGCCCCGAGCCCGGGCGCGTACGTCCGCGAGGAGTCGGTCTTCTACGCCGGGGAGGCGGCGATCCAGGCGGTCGTACGACCGGCGTAGAACCGTTCGTACGACCGGCCAACACTGGTCGTACGACCGGTCGACCGACGCAGGACTACGACTCTGGTGCTGGTGCTGGTGCTGGTGCTGGTGCTGGTGCTGGTGCTGGTGCTGGCAGCGGCGCGAACTCCGGTACCTCCGACCGGTAACGGGGCGAACGGCCACGAGCGGGCCGGTCCCCCGGAACCTCAGCCTCTTCGCATCGCTCGCTCAGGTCCACAGCACCGCGATGAAAATATTCACCGCGGTGAGCGCCCCCACCAGCCCGAACAGCCCCTTGTCGATCGTCTCCTCGTCGCGTTTCACGTAGACGAGGCCGAGGATCACGATCAGCACGGCCAGCTTGATGCCGATCTTGATGTTGTTGACGGGATGGTCGTCCGCCTGGTTGAGGCCCACCAGGATCGCGCCCGTGACCAGCATGGTCAGGGCGCCGTGGAGCATGCCCGGGACGAATCTGGCCGTGCCCTGGCCCATCGCCTTCATCTGGGTGAGGAAGCCGCCGAGGAGCGCGGCGATGCCGACGATGTGCAGGCCGACGAAGAGATGGATGAGTACGTCCATGGGGCCGGAGCCTATGCCTGGGGCCGATTCGTCCCGCGCACCGGGGTGGGTGCGTACGAGGCGGTACGAGGCAGTACGAAGAGAACGCGGTGGCACGAGGTGATACGCGGTGGCACGAGGCGACGGATGGGCTGATAGCACCGTCGTACCGCCCCCCCGGCGAGAAACCCGCACATCGGTCAAGTCATGCCACAACAGGTCGGGCATGCGACCGATCCCGCATCCGAACAACCACCAACCACCCCGGTAACGGAGACTTGCGTACTTGGTGTCACGACACGGTCACAGACGGGTTTAGCGTCCTCCACCAGGTGACCGGCTCCCCACCGCCGTCCGCGTCCGGGCGGCCGCCGGTACACCTCCGCCGAAAGTCCGGCGGCGGTCGCTCCCCCTGTGCGGTCGCCGCCGGACGCGTAACCGCCCGCGCCGTGCGCCATCAAGGCCGACGGCTGTACGAGAGGACGTGACGTCCAGGTGGCAGCGCACCGGAAGCCCCGGCCGAACCCGCTCAGCGGTCCCACCGCCCGCACCGCCGTCACGGTCGCGATTGCCGGGGTGGCCACGGCGACCGTCCTCGACGGCACCGGCCAGGCCGCGCCACGGCTCAGCCCGGAGCAGGTGCGGGCGAAGGTGGACACGCTGTACCGGGAGGCGGAGGTCGCCACCGAGCGGTACGACGGCGCCAAGGAGCAGGCGGAGAAGGCCGATCGGCGCCTGGGCACATTGCGGGACGAGGCGGCCCGCCGTACCGAACACCTCAACTCGGCCCGGGACACGCTGGGTTCGTACGCGGCGGCGCAGTACCGCACGGGCGGCATCGACCCCGCCGTACAGCTGATGCTGTCGTCCCGGCCCCAGGAGTACCTGGACGGCGCCGCGTTCGCCGAACGGGCCGGCAGCCGGCAGACCGCCGCCGTACGGCAGGTGCGCCAACAGCTGCGGGAGATCGAGCAGTTGCGCGGGGCGGCCCGGGTGCAGGTGGCGTCACTCAAGTCCCGCCAGGCCGAACTCCGGCGCGAGAAGCGGACGATCACCGGAAAGCTGAACGAGGCGAAACAGCTCCTGTCCCAACTGACGGCGCCCCAACGGGAACAGGTCACGGCGGCCACGGCGGCGGGAGTTGCGGGATCCGCGGGGCTCGCGGGACGCGTCTCCCGCTCGGGCGCGAACTCGGCGCGCGACGGCCTGGCACCCGCCTCCGCTACGACGACCACGGCGCCCAACTCCCGTGCCGCGGCCGCGGTTTCGTACGCGTACCGGAAACTGGGCAGCCCCTACGTGTGGGGCGCGACCGGCCCGGACGCCTTCGACTGCTCGGGCCTCGTCCAGGCGGCGTACCACTCGGCGGGCGTCTCCCTGCCGCGCACCACCTACGCCCAGATCAACGCGGGCCAACGCGTCTCCCGCGCCGAACTCCGCCCCGGCGACCTGGTGTTCTTCTACTCGGGCATCAGCCACGTGGGCATCTACGTGGGCAACGGCCAGATGATCCACGCCCCGAACCCGACGGCCCCGGTACGACTGGCCCCGATCGCCGAGATGCCGTTCGCGGGGGCTACTCGGGTGGTGTGAGTGGGTGGGGGCCCAGGCCCAGGCGCCCGGACGCCCAGACGCCCAGGTGAATGTGCGGGCGAGCTGCACCCGAGCCTGCCACCCGAACACTTGTTCGCAAACTGAGCCCCGTGCAAGGGTTCCCGCATGGCGGCAGACCCCTTCCTCACCCAACTCGCCCGCACTCGCCGTTTCACGTCGGGCGCCCCCGACGAACCGACGATCACCCAGGACGGCACAACCGTCCTGTTCCTCCGCGCCCACACCGGCAACGCCCCGACGACCGGCCTGTGGGCCATGGACGTAACAACAGGAGCGGAGCGCCTGCTAGCAGGGACACCAACAGGCAAAACGAACCCAACTCCCGCCAAGAACACGGCAGATGCCACCCCCAACACCACCCCAGCTACCCCAACCACCGTGGACACCTACGCCACCGACACCCCCGGCCACCTGGCCGCCTTCACCTCCTCGGGCACCCTCTGGCAGGTACCCGCCACGGGAGCCCGACCCCCCGTCCAACCCCCCACCCCGAGCCACACCCCCGTAACCCCCCCCCGCCCCGCCCCCACCGGCCGCCACATCTCCTACGTGTGCGACGGCGCCGTACGCGTGATCGAGACCGACGGAAGCAACGACCGCGCGCTCACCCTCCCCGCCACCCCGCACATCACCTACGGCACCGGCCCCCACACGGCCGCCACCTCCTCGGACGGGCACCCCCGCGGCCACTGGTGGTCCCCGGACGGCACCCAACTCCTTGTCCTTCAGGCGGACTTCACCCTCGTCGGCCGCTGGTACACGACGGACCCGACCGACCCCGCGGCCCCGCCCCGGTCCCATCCGTACGCGGCCGCCGGGACACCCAACGCCGAGGTGACCCTGTGGATCACGGCGCTCAACGGCTCGCGCGTGGAGGCGAGTTGGGACTACGCCGCGTTCGAGTACGTGGTGGGCGCCGGCTGGGACGACCACGGCCCCTACGCCGTCGTACAGTCCCGCGACCAACGCACCGTCCGCTTCCTCGCCATCGACCCCCGCGACGGCCGGACCACGGTCGTCGCCGAGCAACACGACAACCACTGGGTGCAGTTGCTCCCCGGCCTGCCCGCCCGCAACCGCTCCGGCGCCCTGATCGCCCACGCCGACCTGCACGGCACCCGCCACCTGACCGTGGCCGGAACTCCGGTCACCCCACCGGGCCTGCACCTCCGAGCGCTGCTGAGCATCGACCACGACGAGGTGCTCTTCTCGGCAACCCCGGCAACCGACCCCACCGAAACCCACCTCTGGCTGCACCGCCCCAACGAGGCCCCCCACCGCCTGACCACCGAACACGCGATCCACTGGGGCACCCACCGAGCCGGAACCCTGGTCCAGGTAACCCAGGGCCCCCAAGACCCCCCACCCGGCCGCACAGAAATCCACCACCCAAACCGCCAAGCAGCGAACACACCCCACCCAGAATCCCCAGGAACCCCAAGAACCCCAACCGCCCCCATTCCCGTTCCCACCCCCACCATCCTCATCCCCTCCCACGCCGAACACCCCGTCCTCACCCCCCACCCCACCCAACTCACCCTCGGCCCAACCGAGTTGCGAGCCGCCCTGTACCTGCCGTCGTGGCACGGCGGCGGCCCCTCCTCCGAACGCCTGCCGATCCTGCTGGATCCGTACGGCGGTGCGGGCAACCAGAGGGTCACCGCCGCCTCGCGCTGGCAGTCGCTGGTGTCGCAGTGGTTCGCCGAGCACGGTTTCGCCGTCCTGGTGGCCGACGGCCGCGGCACCCCCGGCGGCGGCGCCGACTGGGAACGCTCGGTGTACGGCGACCTGTTCGGACCGGCGGTGGAGGACCAGGTGACCGCCGTGCACGAGGCGGCCCGCGCATACCCCCAACTCGACCTCGGCCGCGTCGGCATCCGAGGCTGGTCCTTCGGCGGCTCGCTCGCCACGGCCGCCCTACTGCGCCGCCCCGACGTCTTCCACGCCGCGGCCGCCGGAGCGGGCGTCACCGACCAGCGCCTGTACGACGCCCACTGGCGCGAACGCTCCCTGGGCCACCCCGACACCCACCCGGAGCACTACGCCGCCGACTCCCTGGTCCGAGCCGCTCCCCACCTGACCCGCCCACTCCTCCTCATCCACGGCCTCGCCGACACCAACGTCCACCCGGCCAACACCCTCCGCCTCTCCGCCGCCCTCCAAACCGCCGCCCGCCCCCACGAGGTCCTCCTCCTCCCAACATCAGGCCACCAGCCCACCGGCCCGCAGTCAACCGCATCCCTCCAACGCCAACTCACCTTCTTCCAAGCCCACTTGACTCCACCCGAGAACCCCCCAACCACCACCTGAGCACCCACACGTTCCCAACCTCACACCCGCCCCACGCCCCCACCGACACCACCAGCGGGGACACCCGCACGGACACGACGTGGGACGGCCGAAGGCCCAGCGGCCCGACGGTTCAGAGGTCGGCGGCCCGACGGTCCGGGGTCCGACAGTCCGGGGCTCGGCGGTCCGGCGGCCGGCACCCAGCACCCAGCACCCAGCACCCAGCACCCAGCGGTCAAACGTCCGAGGTCAGGCTCAGGGTCCGGCGACCCGAACCATCAACCGCCGCCCACCCAACCACCGCTCCCTCACCTCACCCCCCCTCACCCCCTCACCCCCTCACACCAACCTCCGAGCCGTAGCCCACCGAGTCAGCTCGTGCCGGTTCGACAGCTGGAGTTTCCTGAGCACCGCCGAGACATGGGACTCGACCGTCTTCACCGAGATGTACAGCTGCTTGGCGATCTCCTTGTACGCGTACCCCCGGGCGATCAGCCGCAGCACCTCCCGTTCGCGCTGGGTGAGCCGGTCCAGGTCCTCGTCGACCGGTGGGGCGTCCGTGGAGGCGAAGGCGTCGAGGACGAAGCCGGCCAGCCGTGGTGAGAAGACCGCGTCGCCGTCCTGGACCCGGAAGATGGAGTCGACCAGATCGGTACCGGTGATCGTCTTCGTCACGTACCCGCGCGCACCGCCCCGGATCACCCCGATGACGTCCTCCGCCGCGTCCGACACGGACAGCGCCAGGAACCGGACCGGCTGCTCCGCGTCGGCCATCAACGGGGCGCAGCGCCGCAGCACTTCGACCCCGCCGCCGCCCGGCAGGTGCACGTCGAGCAGGACGACCTCGGGCCTCGTCGCGGTGATGACACTCACCGCCTGGTCGACGTCCGCGGCCTCCCCGACCACCTCGACACCAGTCTGCGCCGTCTGCCCGATCTCGGCCTGCACCCCCGTACGGAACATCCGGTGGTCGTCGACCAGCACGACCCGCACACGCCGCTCCTCCGCCCCGGCACCCGCTCCCCCCGGCTCCGCAGCACCGGCCGCCCCGCTCTCCCCGCTCAACGCACTCTCCCCACCCAACTCGTCCGGCTCGCTCAACTGATCCAACTGCCCCAGTAGGTCCGGCCGATCCACCTGCTCGGCGTGGTCCGTGCGGTCCGCGTGGTCTGCTTGATCCGGTCGATTCGGTCGATCCGGTCGGTCGGGCCGATCCGGACGAGCCGACCGATCCGGCTGCCCCGACTCGTTCGTGTCGGTCATGACGTGTTCTCCGCCCTTTCCATCTCCAGCTCGACTTCGGTGCCACCGCCCGGAACCGCACGCAGCCGCGCCGTACCGCCGTTGCGTTCCATGCGGCCGATGATCGATTCCCTGACGCCCATGCGGTCGGCGGGTATCGCGTCGAGGTCGAACCCGGGGCCGCGGTCACGGACGGACACGAAGACCTTGCCGTCCTCGACCTCGGCGTAGACCTGTACCGCACCGCCCTCGCCACCGTACTTGGCGGCGTTCACCATTGCTTCCCGCGCGGCCTGCATCTGTGCGCCGAGCCGTTCGTCGAGCGGACAGTCGCCGACGACCACGACCTCGATGGGGACGCCGTGCTTGTCCTCGACCTCGGCCGCGCTGCGCCGCACCGCCTCCCCGAGGGTGTCCGGTTCCTCGGCCTCGTCCTTGCCGGTGCCCTCCGGCTTGTAGAGCCAGGCCCGCAGGTCGCGTTCCTGGGCGCGGGCCAGGCGCCGGACCTCGTTCGCGTTCTCCGCGTTCCGCTGGATCAGCGTCAGCGTGTGCAGCACCGAGTCGTGGACGTGGGCCGCGACCTCCGCGCGCTCCTGGGCGCGGATACGCATCAGCCGCTCCTCGGAGAGGTCCTGGGTCATGCGAATGAGGTACGGACCGGCGAGCAGCGCTATCCCGACCAGCACCGCGAGCGCCGCCTGGAGCACCGACCCGAGATGGGCCGCGGAGCCCTGGAGTACGAAGATGCCGGTGACACCCGCGGTGACCAGCAGGACACCGGCCGCGGAGCGGAGCAGGCTGAGCGTGCGTTTGCGGCTGCCGACCTCCACCCAGCGGGCCCGGCGCGCGTTGTCGGCCTGACGCCAGACCAGGGCGACGCCCGCCCCGACCAGTACGGTCGGCCACAGATACGCCTTCGCGCCGTTGCTGAGATTCACGTTGCCGACGAAGATCATCGCCACGACGACCATGAGAAGGAGCGCGAGGATCTGCCCCTTGTCCGGCTTACGGGCGACGAGTCTGCGCCGGCCGTCCGGCGAGGTCTCGGTGGTGACGAGGGGCGGAGGCCGTTGGGCGTCCACACCGCCGACTCCGAGCGGCACGAAGAACCAGAACGCGGCGTACAGCAGCGCTCCCAGCCCGTCGGACATGAACAGTCCGACGAACACGAGTCGTACCCAGACCACGGGTAGGCCGAGGTGCCCGGCGAGCCCCCGCGCCACGCCTCCGAGCCAGCGTCCGTCGCTGCTGCGGTAGAGCTTGCGAGGAGGCCGCGGGTCGGCGATTGGCATTGCTGCGGCTTCCGGCATGCCATCGATGTTCACACGCCCGCCACGGCAGGGCATCAGGGTCGGCCCCCGAGACTCCCCTGATCTTCGAAGGGCCTTTTGATCGAACACTTCCCCGGTCCGTCGTCCGGGCGGATATCAGGGTTCGGCCAGGGTCATCCCGACTGCCGCCGAGCGGCCGCAGCGGCGACGATAGACGCATGACCGATCACGAGCACGCGGCACCACAGCCGGGCACCGGGCCAGGACAGCCGGGCACCGGCACCGACCCGAGCGCCCGGGAGCCGGGGCTCTGGGAATGGACCATCAGGCCCGTACCCGACCCGGACGGAGAACCGCGCGCCCGCGAGTACTGGAGGGGAGAGGGAGCCGGCCCCGCGTATACAAGGGGGAACCCGTCGGCCGACGCCGAAGCGGACACCGCGGCGGGCGCGGCAGCGGACGCGGCGGCGGGCTCCGACGCGACGCCCGCCGTCCCCCCGCCCCGCTTCCGCCGCGACCGGCGGTACCAGCTGCTGGGCGGGGTGTGCGCGGGCCTGGGCCGGCAGTGCGACATGGACCCGGTGATCTTCCGCATCGTACTCGCCGTGCTCTCCGCGACCGGCGGCCTCGGCCTCATCTTCTACGGCTTCGCCTGGCTCTTCGTACCGTACGAGGACGAAGAGGAGAACGAGGTGCGCAAGCTGCTCACCGGCCGGGTGGACGGCCCTGCCCTGACCGCCGTGCTCTTCGCCTTGGTCGGCTGCGGCGTCTTCCTCTCCATGCTCAGCAACTTCGGGGTGCTCGCCTTCGCCACGGTCCTCTCGCTCCTCCTCGCGGGCGCGGGGTACTGGTCGCGTCGGCGCGGTGCGCCCGACCCCGACCCGCTGGCCGCCCAGACGGTGGCCGACGCCCCGCCGGAGGCCAAGGCACCGCCGGTGCCCACCTCGTACCCGTCCTGGTGGCGCGACCCGATCGTCAAGGACGGCACCCACGTCGGCGGCACGGGCTATCTGTGGGGCCCCAGCGACGCCCGGGCGCGGGATGTGGCGGCAGCGGTCAACATCGCCCGGGGCGGCACCTGGGACGCCCCACCGGGTCAGGACATACGGGGGCCCGGCATACCGGCGGCCATGCGCGGACCGAAGCCGCGCGGACCGCGCTGGATAGGTGGCTGGCTGTTCCTGCTCGCCCTGCTGGCCGGCAGCCTCGGCACCCGGCTGACCTGGGACGACCACACACTCGGCACCAGCCTGGAGACCGGCCTCTCCTGCGCACTGGGCGTGCTGGGCCTGGGCATCGCGATCAGCGCCTTCCTGGGGCGGACGGGAGCGGGCTCGATCCTCCTGGCGGTGCTGACCGCGGGCCTGCTCGCCGCCACCGCCGCGATGCCGGACAACATCACCACGCACTGGGTCCGCACGACCTGGGCACCGACATCGGCGGCAGCCGTGGAGCGGAAGTACGAACTGGGCTCGGGGGTGGGCACGTTGGACCTGACGGGAGTCGAACCGGCCAAGGGCCGGACGGTGACGACGGACGCGGAGGTGGGCCTCGGCCGACTGAAGGTCGTCCTGCCGGCGGGGGCGACGGCGAAGCTGGACATCAGGACGGGCATCGGCGACATCCAGTTGCCGGGCGACAAGAAACAGGACGTGGACGTGGAGCCGGACAAGCACACGGAGGTGACGCTGACTCCCACGGACGGCACGAGTACGAAGAAGACCGGCACCTTCGTTCTCCACCTGAAGGTCGGCGCCGGACAGGTGGAGGTGGCACGTGCTGCGTCATGAGGTCCAGCCCGGAAAGCTGGTGGCAGGTCTGTTCCTGACGGCCGCGGCCGTCACCTACGCGGGTGACGCGGGCGGCGCCTGGGACACCCCATGGTTCGCGATCATCCCGATCGTCGTAGTGGGCCTGCTCCTGGCGGGCGCGGCGGCGTTCGTGACCCATGCGGTACGGGGACGCCGGAAGGGACGGGGAAAGGGGATGCCTGGTGGCGGGAGGGGGGTGGAGCAGGAGGTGGGGTGAGGGGCACTCGGCAATTGCAGCGGCAGTGGCGGCAGCGCCGGAGCCGGGGCGGCGGCGGGCTTGGCGGGAAAGGCCGTCGCACGGGAATGGTGCCGCCCGCCCGGGGATCAGCGCTCTACCGGGCGAACACCACGGGGCGGGGCACCGGACGGCCGTCGGATCGCCAGCCCCAACCCCTCGGCCGACCTCAGACACCAAACCCTACGAACCCACACCCCAGCAGCCCTGCAAACCCGCAGCCCCGCGAACCCACAGCCCGCGATCTCTCAGGAGTAGTCAAAAGAGTGCTCTCGGCGACGAGAGCGTAGGGCCGCATCGATGGAGAAGACCGAGGCGCCGGCGAGGACGAGAGGGAGCCAGGCCATGAGGTAGGCGAGGTCGTTGCCGTAGTAGTACGGGTCGGAGGCCCAGCTCACGGTGAGCCAGAGGCTGAGGGAGATCAGGGCGCCGCCGAACGCGGCCAGGCGGGCCAGCAGACCGATGAGCGTGCCGATGCCGACGGCGAGTTCACCGAAGGCGATGGCGTAGCCGAAGCCGACGGGGTTCTTGAGGGCGAGGTCGACGAGGGCGGGGATCGCGGAGGAGTCGCGCACCGCGCGCATCGTTTCGCCGACCGAACCGGCGCCGGAGTCGCGCAGGAAGGCGCTGTCGGTCAGTTTGTCCAGACCGGCGTAGATGAAGGTGACGCCGAGGAAGACCCGCAGCGGGAGAAGGGCGTAGCGGGTCGCGGTGTCCCGCCAGTTCCGGTCGCCGTCGAGATAAGGGGGGTAGGTGTCCGTACGCGTGCCGTGAGCCATAGCTGGTCGCCGCCTCTCGCCCGCAGGGTCGTTGCCCCTTAACCGACGATACGGAGGGAAGCCTGGAGTTGCTCAACGGTTGCGTCACCGGATTTCCACGGTGGCCGGATCCCGCGGCCCGACGACCAAATCCGAACCCGAGCCCGAACCCGAAGCGAACCCCGAACCCGAACCGACCCCTGCTGAGGCGAGAGTCAGCCCTCCCCGTCGTCCCGCCTTGGCCAACCCCGTCAGTCCGTAACGTCGATCGTCACCCGGTTCGTCTCCACCCCCGCCGCGGTCACGACCTGGACCTCCGCTTGGCCCGGTTCGACGTCTGCGGGGACGGGGACGGTGAGGACGGTGTCCGTGGGGTTGTTGAAGCCGCCGGGGACCGGCACCAGGGGGACGTGGACGTGGACGGCGCCGATGCGGACGGTCATGCGGGCGAGGTGGTCGACGGTCTGGGCGCCCGGGGGGACGAAGCCGGCGCCGCGGATCTCGATGTCGTCGCCGGTGCGGATGGGGGCGTCGAGGTCGCCGGCCTCGCGGGAGCGGACGACGGAGAGGATGACCGGGCGACCGCCCTCGGCGTACTTGCCGGTGAGGTAGGTGGCCGCCGAGATGAGGACGAGGACGGCCAGTCCCCAGGGGAGGTCGGGGAGTTGGTCGGGGCGGCGGGCCAGCCGGACCGCGGCGAAGACCAGCGCCACGGCGGTGACGACGACGTACTGGATGTCGGTGAAGCTGCCGCGGCCGGAGTCGTCGGTCAGGAGGTCGGCCGCGCGGGGGCGGTCGGCGCGTACCTTCTGCAGGCGCTGGCCCAGGACCCGCACCCCGACCACCCGGCGGACGAGGACGGCGACGCCGCAGACCACGGCGACGACGGTGACCACGCCCACCCCGCGGGCGAGGTCGA
The DNA here is from genome assembly GCA_001298575.1 of Actinobacteria bacterium OK074. GTDB lineage: Bacteria > Actinomycetota > Actinomycetes > Streptomycetales > Streptomycetaceae > Streptomyces. Next base: position 20,791 of record LJCV01000310.1, on the reverse strand, counting down.
GGCCGGCGATGAGGTCGTCGCGACGGCCGTGCGCGGAGGCGGCGGCCAGCTGGCCCGCCAGGACGAGGACGGCGTACGCGGTGAACAGCACCCAGCTCGCGGCCAGCGCGCGGGAGGTGGACAGGCGGTTGTCCTCTCCGGTCACGGGGGCGAGGGCGCCGCCGCGGGTGCGGTGCAGATAGCCCGCGCCGGTCAGCGCGGCGGCCACGAGGACGGCGGCGAGCAGGCCCGAGGTGCGGGCGGCCGTCCAGCCCGCGCCGACCGCCGTGCCCGCCTGCACCACGGCCAGGGCGAGGACGAGGCCCCAGACCACGGCCGCCGTGCGCCACCACAGCCGGGCGAGGCGGGCCTCGACGGCGGCGCGGCGGCGGACGGCGACGTAGGCGGCGGACTGGGTCAGTTCGTCGGAGACCCACTGCCGGGACGCGGACGCCGAGTGGCTGACCGCCACCGGGAGGCCCTGCCCGGAGGCGTACTCCTCCCGCTTCTCAAGGAACGCGGCGACCGCGCGCCGGTGTCCCTCGCGCACGCCGTGCGGGCAGTCCCCGCAGGTGCAGCCACCCCGGTGAGCCCCCGGATCCACACCTTGTCCCGCCTCCTGCACCGCCACGCCCGACGCCCGCCTTCCCCGCGTTTCGTCATCCACTGGTCGCTCACTGGTCGCTCATTGGCCGTTCGTTGGCCGTCCATGAGCCGGTCGCGCAACTCCCCTGCGACGACAGCGAATTGTGCCGTACGGAACACGGGGCGCGTTCGGCAGGTCCGTTACGGGGAGGGTTCGGCGGAGTGAAAGCACGAACCCCCTGTTGACCCGGCTGCGAGAATTTGCGTATGGCCGAGATCATCCAGCGCGACGGGACCTGGGCCTTCGACGGCACCACGGTCCGGATCACGCCGGGGCTGCACCGCTCCGTACCGCTGTTCAGGCAGACGTACGGGGAGATCGCCGTGCCCCTGGAAGCGATCGCCGGCGTCGTCTACGAACCCGAACGCAAGCGCGGGCGGCTCCGGTTGAGGCTGCGCGAGGGGGCCGATCCGCTGCTCCAGGCGACCGGCGGGCGGCTGCCGGACGCGGCGGATCCGTACCGGCTGGCGGTGGACATCGACCGTTCCGGGGTGGCCGAGTACGTGGCCGAGGAGATCCGGCACGGGCTGCTGATCGAGCAGATCCCGAAGGAGCCGTCGAAGGCGTATCTGCTGCCCGGGCCGCCCGTGCCGGTGTCGGTGCGGTCCAGCGACGGCATGGTCTCCTTCGACGGCAGCCAGGTGCGGATCGACTGGAGCGACACCTCCGACCGGGTCAAGCGCGCCACCGGCCCGCGGATCATCTCGGTGCACGACCTGATGCAGGTCGAGTGGCTGCCCAACTCCGGTTACGAGGACGGGTTCCTGCGGTTCGCGACCCGCGAGACCGTGTTCTCCAAGCTGCCGCCCGAGAAGGACCCCTACGCCCTCGACCTGTGGGGCAACACCCGCCGCGACCTGCTCACCGCGCTGGTCGCCACCGCCGTCACCGCCCGGCTCCCGCACCCCTCCAGCCGCCCGGCCGACTTCACCGAGCGGCCCCGGCTCGGCGCGGCCGTACCGCCGTCGTCCGATCTGCACGATGTCCTCCTGCGCCGGTTACGGGAGTTGGGCGAACTGCATCGCGAAGGCGTACTGACGGACGAGGAGTTCGCCGCGACGAAGGCGGTTGTCCTCCGGGGCTTCTGACCCCACGACGCCAAGGAGCCACACGACAGCCAAGGGACCCCACGGCGCCAAGCCAACGGACGACGGCACCAACGCCGTCCCCCACCCCGGCCAACGCCGTCCCCACCCCGGCCACAACAACGACACCCCTACGACAACAGATCCGGCTCGCTCCGGCTGATGTCCTGCCACATCGGCTGGTAGTTGATCCACGCCACCAGGTCCCCGCCCGCCTGTTCCCGGGTCTCGGTCGCCTGTTTGTGGTCGATCAGGACGGGGCGGCCGGCGGCCTTCGCGGCGAGTTGGACCTGGCAGGAGCGTTCCATGGAGAGGAACCACCAGGCCGCCGCGTCCACCGAGTCGCCGACCGTGAGCAGCCCGTGGTTGCGCAGTACGAGCGCCTTGCGGCTGGCCAGCGCGGTCGCGATGCGGCGGCCTTCGTCCGCGTCGATGGTCACGCCCGTGTAGGAGCCGTAGACGGCGTGGTCCTCGTAGAAGGCGCAGCTCTCCTGGGTGATCGGGTCGAGGAGGTCGCCGAGCGCGGCCAGGGCGCGGCCGTACACGGAGTGGCAGTGGGCGACGGCGACGACGTCCGGGCGGGCGGTGTGCACCTGGGCGTGCACGGTGAACGCGGCCTGGTTCACGTGGTAGTTGCCCTCGATGACCTGGCCGTCGAGGTTGGCGAGAACCAGGTCGCTGACGGTGACGTGCCGGAAGGGCATGCCGAACGGGTTGACCCAGAAGCAGTCGGTGAACTCCGGGTCGCGTGCGGTGATGTGCCCCGAGACCCCTTCCTCGAAGCCGAGTCGGCCGAAGATCCTGAGCGCCCCCGCCAGTCGTTCCTTGCGGTGCCGGCGCTCGTCGGCGAGCGAGTCGTGCATCGGCGGCATCGCGAACCGCAGCCGGTCGGTGGGCAGGGGCAGGGGCGGCGTTGGCCCGTGCATAGGTCCTCCAGCACTGGAGCTTCTTTACGGGGCGGAAGTTACCGTCGGTGAGCCGTGGGGAACAGGGTTCTTGGGTGAAGAGGTAAAGAGATGAACTCCTGTGACCCGACGGATACCGGACAGAAGTTGTCCGTTGTCGGCGCGACACTGGTCGTATGACCCATGTGAACTGGGCGGCCTTCGAAACCGCCGAACCCGAATTCGCCAAAACCGTCGAAGATCGATTCGGAGGCGGGGGTGCGGGGGTGTCCCCCGTAAAACACAGCACGCATCACACGATCGCGACCATCAGGAAGGACGGCTCTCCGCGCACCAGCGGGCTCGAAGTCCGGTTCCTGGGCGGGGAGTTGTGGCTCGGAATGATGCCGGGGTCGGTCAAGGCGCTCGATCTGCGGCGCGACGCGCGGTTCGCGTTGCAGGCCAATCACGGGCCCGGAACGACGTTGGGCGACGGGGATGTCCGTATCAGCGGCCGGGCCGTCGCCGTGGAGAGCGGCGCGGCCCGGGACGCGTATGTGAAAGAGGTGGAACCGCCGCAGCCGTTCCACCTCTTCCGCACCGAATTGACGGAGGTCGTACGGACCTATGTCGAGAATGACGAATACCTGGTCGTCGAGATCTGGACGACACCCGGCACGCCCGTACGCACCCTCAAACGAACCTGACCGGCCATTAGGGGCTAGCCAAAGGATCTGAGGGACCTACGGGATCTGAGGGGCCTACGGGACCTACGGGACCCGAGGGTCACTCCCACTCGATCGTCCCCGGCGGCTTGCTCGTCACGTCGAGGACGACTCGGTTGACGTCGGCGACCTCGTTCGTGATCCGGGTGGAGATCTTCGCGAGGACGTCGTACGGCAGTCGCGACCAGTCGGCGGTCATGGCGTCCTCGGAGGAGACCGGGCGCAGCACGATCGGGTGGCCGTAGGTGCGGCCGTCGCCCTGGACGCCGACCGAGCGGACGTCCGCGAGCAGGACGACCGGGCACTGCCAGATGTCGCGGTCGAGGCCGGCCGCCGTCAGCTCTTCGCGGGCGATGGCGTCGGCCTCGCGCAGCAGGTCGAGCCGCTCCTTGGTCACCTCGCCGACGATCCGGATGCCCAGGCCGGGGCCCGGGAACGGCTGGCGCTGGACGATCTCGTCCGGCAGGCCCAGTTCCTGGCCGACCATCCGGACCTCGTCCTTGAACAACTTCCGCAGCGGCTCGATCAGTTCGAACTCAAGGTCCTCGGGGAGCCCGCCGACGTTGTGGTGCGACTTGATGTTGGCGGTGCCGGTGCCGCCACCGGACTCGACCACGTCCGGGTACAGCGTGCCCTGGACCAGGAACGCGACCTCGGGGCCGGCGTCCGCGATGATCTCCGCCTGCGCCTGTTCGAACACCCGGATGAACTCGCGGCCGATGATCTTCCGCTTCTGCTCCGGGTCCGCGACACCCTTAAGGGCGGTCAGGAACCGCTCCTCCGCGTCCACCACCTTCAGCTGTACGCCGGTGGCGGCCACGAAGTCCTTCTCGACCTGCTCGGTCTCGCCCTGGCGCATCAGGCCGTGGTCGACGTACACGCAGGTCAGCTGCGATCCGATGGCCTTCTGTACGAGGGCGGCGGCGACCGCGGAGTCCACGCCGCCGGACAGGCCGCAGATCGCGCGCCTGTCGCCGACCTGCTCGCGGATCAGCGCGACCTGCTCGTCGATGACGTTGCCGGTGGTCCAGCTCGGGGTCAGACCCGCACCCCGGTACAGGAAGTGTTCGAGTACCTGCTGGCCGTGCGTGGAGTGCATGACCTCGGGGTGGTACTGGACGCCGTAGAGCTTCTGCTCGTCGTTCTCGAACGCGGCGACCGGGACGACGTCGGTGGAGGCCGTGACGGTGAAGCCCGCGGGGGCGGCCGAGCAGGCGTCGCCGTGCGACATCCACACCGACTGCTCGTCCGGGGTGCCCTCGAAGAGGGTGGAGGACGACTTGGAGACGTGCAGCGGCGTACGGCCGTACTCGCGGGCGCCCGTGTTGTCGACGGTGCCGCCGAGGGTCGTCGCCATCAGCTGGAAGCCGTAGCACATGCCGAAGACCGGGACTCCGGCCTCGAACAGGGCACGGTCGACGGTCGGGGCGCCCTCCGCGTACACGGACGACGGGCCGCCGGAGAGGATGATCGCCGCCGGGTTCTTGGCGAGCATCTCCGCGACCGGCATGGTGCTCGGCACGATCTCGCTGTAGACCCGCGCCTCGCGGACGCGACGGGCGATGAGCTGGGCGTACTGCGCACCGAAGTCGACGACCAGGACGGTGTCGGGGGCGGCGGCAGCGGGAGACGCTGATGACACGAGGTGCCTTCCGGCGGTGGGCGAGGGGTTGGGTGCGGTCGAGTTTACCGGGGGTGGAGGGGTGGGGGCTGGGGGCCTCGGCTTGGTGTGCGCGGCTGCGTGCCTGCGGGGCTGTGGCCTGTGGGGCTGTGGGGCTGCGTGCCTGCGGGTGCGGGTGCGGGGCGAGCGCGGGTTCGGGGCGAGCCACGGGTTCGGGTTCGGCTGCGGGTGCGGGTGCAGGTTCGGGTGCAGGTTCGGGTTCGGTCCCGGCTTGGCGTCGGCCGGTGCGATCACCTGCGCCGTCGTCTGCCCGTGCGCCTGTGTCCAACCGTAAGGGCCCGTACGGGCTTGGACGCCGACCCTCGCCCGTGCATACTGGCTTCCATGCTCACGCACCAGAACTTCCTCTTTACCTATGGCATCCGGCCCACCGGCTGCCATGGTCGTGCTGCTTGAGCAACTGACAAGCGACTTCCCAGGCGCCCCGGGCCGACATGGTCCGGGGCGCCTGGCGTTCACGGACCCTGCCGGGCCGGGGCCCCGCCACCGATACGAGGAGCCCCTCCACATGACCAGCACCGGCACAGGAACCAGCGCAGGAACCACGAACACCACGGGCGCCACGGAGAGGACCGGCGCCCGTACCGACGAGGCCGCCGCCACCATCACCGGCGCCCGCGAACGCATCGACGCCCTCGACGACCGGATCATCGGGCTGGTCCAGGAACGGATGGCCGTGTCCGCGGTCATCCAGGAGGCCCGCATCAACTCCGGTGGCCGCCGCGTGAACCTCTCCCGCGAGATGGAGATCCTCGGCCACTACCGCGACGCCCTCGGCAAGCCGGGCACCGCCCTCGCCATGACGCTCCTCGAACTCTGCCGCGGCCGGGTCTGAGCCGTAGGGGATCTCGGGGATCCGAAACCCGTAGGGGAACCCCAAGGAGCCCGTAGGGGACCCACGACGGGAGCCGTACACGAACCCCACGCACGTACGTACGCATGCCCTCTCACCCGTACGGCGCGTGACCCGTGGTCCGGCGGCTTCGTTGGTCCCGATGTCCGTGCCAGCCAGGCGCGGGCCCGAAAAAACCACGCGTGGCTCCGCTGGGGCGATGAGGCGTACGGATCGTGCCGTGCGCCGTGGGACCTCGCCCCAGGGTCGTGACCGGACGGCAGGGGACAGCCAGCCCGGTCACCAAGTAAACGGTCGGCTCCGGGGACGCCCGGGGCCGACCGGCGGAATCTGTTCGAGGTGGTCCAAACGGTTGCGGAGGCCGTTGCCCATCCAGCACGATGCAGGAACAGCCCACACCCCCATAACCGCATGACTCCACCACCCGACCGCCAATGGTCCAGACCACGTGCGCGCCCCGAGTGCGCCGGGCGTACGACCGGCGGTCACCGTCCCCGGGAACGGCCCCGCCCCAGGGAACGACCCCAAGACCGACCCCCGAGAACAACCCGCACAACCCGAAGAACCAGCAGAACCACAGGGCCAGCGGCGCAACCCCCCGGCGCCGCTCCCCGAGCACCGGCGCAGCCCTGACGTCGGTGCTGACGAAGAAGGGCCCCGCGGATTCCGTCCCGCGGGGCCCTTCGCTCTGTCCGGGGACGCCCACTCCTCCCCGGATGTGATCCACCCCACGTAAGAATTCTGTTAGAGCGCGGGCAACCCTTTGCACACACCACCAGTCACACGTGCAGAACCAAGGGCCACATCCGCGCCCCACACGCGAGGGCCTCACCCAACGCGTGCCACGTCGGCGCGGCACACCGGACTGACGAGGTCTTCATGAAGCTCCGCCGCGCGTTCGCCGCGATGGCCGCGACCGCCGCCCTGGCGCCGCTGGCCCTGCTGGCGGCCCCGGCCGCGTTCGCAGACGCGGATCCGGGCGACACGTCGAGCGCGTCCGCGTCGACGTCGGCCTCCCCGGAAACCACCCCCGAGACGGACGCCCCCAGCACCGCGGAAACGGGCACGGACGCGGGCACGGATACGAACGCGGGCGCGGGCACAGGGACGGACACAGATCCGGCCGACGGCTCGGGCTCGGGCTCGAACTCGGATACGGGCTCCGACTCCGACTCCAGCTCCGGCTCCGACGACGCGAACGGCACCGACCAGCAGGACGCCCAGACGTCCACCACCGCGACCGCGACGACGACCGCAACAACGACCGCCACCCCGACCGGCACCCCTACGGGAACCACCACCCCGACCGACCCGCCCACCTACGAGGAGCCCTGCCCCGTCGACGACGACGGCGAGGACCCGGACTCCGCGCTGACCCTGGCCGTCTCCGGACTGCCCGGCACGATCGTCGCGGGCAGCGGCTGGCACAACTTCTCGCTCACCGCCGCGAACCACAGCGACGCCTCGCTCGGCGACATCCAGTGGCTCGCGGCCGTCGACAACTACAGCGACAGCGACGACGAGAAGGACTGGCTGTCCACGTACGCGCAGCTGGAGTACTTCAACCCGGTCGACAAGCAGTGGGAGTCGATCGCGGACGAGGTCGGCAACGGCTACTACTTCGGCGAGACCGAGTTGGGCGCCCACGAGACCGTCGAGATCAAGTTCCGCGTGAACATCGGCGCGAAGGCCCCGGCCGGCGACGGCTACGCCCTCGGCTTCGGCGGCTACTCGGACGCGGCGAAGGAGTGCTTCCACACCGCCTTCGCGCTCTACGACTTCACCGTGCTCAAGCCGGGCAGCAGCAACGACAACCCCGGTGACGCCCAGCCCGGCAAGGGCACCGCACCGGCGGGCGGCAAGAGCCCGCAGGGCGGCGCGGACGAGATCCCGGCCAACGGCAGCCTCGCGTCGACGGGTTCGTCCTCGGCCCTGCCGATGATCGCCCTCGTGGGCGGCGCGGCGGGCGGGGTCGGCGGCGGCGCGGTGTTCGCCGTACGGCGCCGCACGGGCAAGGGCGGCGACACGGCCGCGTAGACCACCTCACACGTAAGACGTCCCGCACGTCTTGCACAGAAAGAGAAGAAGGACCTGAGCTCGGAGGGGGGCACAGGTCCTTCTTCTCTGCCCAACGACCGCCCGCACGACGGCTGTTGCCCGCCCCCTGACCGCCGCCGTTCTACGACTGACCACCGTTCCACGACGGCGCCGTCATGTCCTACGCCGGCGCCGTCACTCCTGAAGCTTCTCCGCCGTCTCTGCCGTCTCTGCCTTCTCAGCCCTCTCCGCCCGCTCCGCCTTCTTCGGCGGAACCGGAGGCACCCCCAGAAACGGCAGCCGCAGCGCGCCGAACGCCCCCTCCGGGACCGCCGGTTGGCGCGGCGCGACCGGATCGAGGCGCTCGTACGGTGCTCCCGGCGCCGGACGCGGGTCCGGCTCCCCCTTGTTGGGCCAGTACGACATCGCCCGCTCGGCCTGCGCGGTGATGGTGAGCGACGGGTTGACGCCGAGGTTGGCCGATACGGCGGCGCCGTCGACGACGGAGATGCCGGGGTGGCCGTACAGCCGGTGGTAGGGGTCGATGACGCCGGTGTCCGCGGAGTCGCCGATGGGGCAGCCGCCGAGGAAGTGCGCGGTGAGCGGAGTGCCCATCAGCTCACCGACGTTGCTGCCCGCGAAGCCGTTGATCTCGGCGGCAATCGCAGTGGCCGCCTCCGAAGCCGCCCTGATCTGCTTGGGGTTGGGGCTGCCGTGGCCCTGACGCGCCGTCAACAACCCTTTGCCCACGCTGTCTTGCTTGAGATACGTGGTGAGCGAGTTGTCCAGCGACTGCATGACGAGCCCGATGATGGTCTTCTCCGACCAGCGGCGGTTGGAGAGCGAACGGACCACCTGAGTGGGATGCCGGGCCGCGTTCGCGAGCCAGGCCAGGACGCGGGAACCGCCCTCGGCGTACGGGACTTGGAGGATGGACAGGCCGCCCATCGAGTTCGAGCCGCGGCCGTAGCGGACGGGTTCGATGTGGGTGTTCTCGTCCGGGTGCACGGAGGAGGTGATCGCCACGCCCCGCGTGAAGTCGGCCTTCGTCTCGCCGTGCGCCTTGCGGTAGCGGCGGTCGGTGGTCTGGGCGCCGACCAGCGCCTCCGAGTTGGTACGGGTCAGCTCGCCCAACTTGGGTGACAGGTACGGCAGTTGGCGGCCCGCCTTCATGCGGTGCAGCAGGGTCTGGGTGCCGTAGGTGCCGGCCGCGAGGACGACCCGGCGGGCCCGGAAGACCCTGCCCTCGCCCTTGCGGCGCTTGTCCGTGGGGAGCGTGGTGACGGCGTAGCCGCCCTGCGAGTCGTCCGTGACGGCGACGACCGTCGTCATGGGATGGACGACCGCGCCCGCCTTCTCGGCGAGGTGGAGGTAGTTCTCGTTGAGGGTGTTCTTGGCGCCGTGACGGCAGCCGGTCATGCACTCGCCGCACTCGGTGCAGGCGTTGCGGTCGGGCCCGGCGCCACCGAAGTAGGGGTCGGCGACCTGTTCGCCGGGAGCCGCCTTCACGCAACCGTCCGTGTCCTGGCCGTCGCCGAAGAAGACTCCCACCGGGGCGAGATGGAAGGTGTCTCCCACGCCCATCTTCTCGGCGGCGGCCTTGAGATGGACGTCGGAGGGGGTCGTCGTCGGGTTGAGCCGGACCCCGAGCATGCGCCGGGCCTGGTCGTAGTACGGGCTCAACTCCGCCTGCCAGTCGGTGATGTGGCGCCACTGGGGGTCGTCGAAGAAGGGTTTCGGCGGCACGTAGAGGGTGTTGGCGTAGTTGAGCGAACCGCCGCCGACGCCGGCGCCCGCCAGCACCATCACGTTGCCCAGCAGGTGGATGCGCTGGATGCCGTACATGCCGAGCCTGGGGGCCCAGAGGTAGTTCTTCAGGTCCCAGGAGTTCTTGGGGAGGGCGTCCCGGGTGAAGCGGCGGCCCGCCTCCAACACGCCTACGGTGTAGCCCTTTTCGGTGAGGCGCAGAGCGGTGACGGAGCCGCCGAAGCCGGAGCCGATGACGATGACGTCGTAGTCGTAGCCGTAGCCGTGCTCGCCGCCATTGCCGTTGCCCTTGCCGTAGGGCGTGTTCTCTTGCGACACCTGTTCTCCTCGTTGAGAACGGACCAACTGTTCAGCGCGGCCCGGGACTTCAGCGCAGCCGCAGCGCCTTCATCACGCGCAGGCTCGTGGTCATGAACTTCGCGTACCCCTCGTCGTCCAGCCCCAGCGACGGCCCCATCGGCAACAGCCGCTGCTGGGCGACCGTTTGGGCCTCGGTGTACTTGAGGATGCCCTCGGAGCCGTGGCGGCGGCCGAGGCCCGAGTCCTTCATGCCGCCCATCGGGGACTGCACGCTGCCGTAGGCGGGCGCGTAACCCTCGTTGACGTTGACCGTGCCGGTGCGCAGGCGGGCGGCGGCGGCCCGGCCGCGGCGGCCGTCCTTCGTCCAGACCGACGAATTGAGGCCGTAGGCAGTGGAGTTGGCGAGTTCGACGGCCTCGTCCTCGTCCTTGAAGCGGTAGACGGAGACGACCGGGCCGAACGTCTCCTCCCCGCACACCGACATGGGCGCCTCGACGCCGTCGAGGATGGTGGGCTCGTAGAAGTAGGGGCCGATGTCCGGGCGGGCCACGCCACCCGCGACGACCTTCGCGCCCTTGGCGACCGCCTCGTCGACATGACGCGTGACGGTCTCCAACTGCCGTTCCCCGACCAGGGATCCCATGTCGGCGCCGTACGCGAGCGAGGTGCCGAGCCGCATCGCCCTGGTCCGGGCGGCGAACCGCTCGACGAAGTCGTCCGCGATGGCCTCGTGGACGTACAACCGCTCGATGGAGATGCAGAGTTGGCCGGCGGAGGAGAAGCAGGCACGGACGGCGCCCGCGGCGGCCTTCTCGACGTCGGCGTCCTCCAGCACCAACATGGCGTTCTTGCCGCCGAGTTCGAGCGAGACACCGACGAGCCGGGCGGCGGCACCCTGCGCGACCTCGCGGCCGGTGCGGGTGGAGCCGGTGAAGGAGACGTAGTCGGCGTGCTTGACGACCTCGGGACCGACCACCGGGCCCTCGCCGAGGACGACTTGGAAGACTCCGGCGGGCAGTCCGGCCTCGATCAGCAGGTCGCGGGCCCACAGGGCGGTCAGGCAGGTCTCCGTGTCCGGCTTCATCACGACGGCGTTGCCCGCGGCGAACGCGGGCAGCGCGTCGCCGACCGACAGCTCCAACGGGTAGTTCCACGGGGCGATTTGGCCAACCACCCCGCGCGGGTGGCGCAGTTCGGTGACCTTGGTCAGCGTCGGCATGGCGCCCGCGTGCCGCTTCGGCCGCAGGTACGCGGGGGCCCGGCGGCCGTAGTGGCGGGCGGCGACGGCGACGGCCTGGACCTCCTCGTGGGCGTGCAGCCGGGCCTTGCCGGTCTCCAGCTGGATCAGGTCGAGGACCTCGGCCTGGCGTTCGAGGATCAGGTCGTGGAAGCGGAGCAGGACGGCGGCGCGCTGCCGTACCGGCGTCTGCGCCCAGACCGCCTGGGCGGTCCGGGCGTCATCGAACGCCCGTTCCACGTCGGCGGGGGTGGACTCGGGCAGGTCCGCCAGCTTCTCGCCGGTGAACGGCGTGTGGTTCGCGGTCCGGCCGGACCCGGCCACACCCTTCGTGAGCTGCGCGACCAGCTCCGGAGTGACCACGTCGGCGGCGGTGCGGGCGCCCTCCGGGGCGTGGGCGAGGGGGTTGGTGCCGGTCGTCGTGCCTGCCGGTTCGGCAGCGGTCGTACCGGGGGCTTCCGTGGCCTGCGAGTCCGTCATGACGCGCAGGGTATGCCCCGGGGCGGGGCTTTGGGTACCCGGCGGTAACACGGCGTTGGTCACGGCGACCGGCGCTGGTCACGGACCGGATTCCTCCTCGTACCGCTCGTAGCCCTCGTGCCGCTCGCCGTGCTCGTACCGCTCGTAGTCCTCGGCCAGGCGGAGGCCGAGGTCCGACTCCCAGTCGAGGGCCCAGTGGCGCAGTGCGGCGGTGTCGGCCGCGTCGAGCCCCTGCGCGGCGAACTCCTCGTCGTCCACCCAGACCACGCCCTCCAGCCGCTCGCGCAGCACGTGGAAGTCGAACTCGCCTTCCTGCTCCGCGAGTTGTTCGAGGTCCGGGACCGAGTGGTGGGCGCAGGCCGCGTACACGCCGACGACATCGACGGGCCGGCCCCGGTCGACCAGGGCGTGCATGCGTGCGGAGGCCAGTTCGCGGGACAGGGGCAAGGGCAGGTGCGGCGCCTGGAGTTGGGGCCGAGACGGGGACTGGGACTGGAACTGGGGCTGCGTCACAGTCGGTTGACGTCCAGGTTCGTGATCGCCGTCTTCGCCACCTCCCGGCCCCGGGCCGTGAAGTCGCCCCTGCCCGGGTAGCCGACCGTCAACTTGTACATGTTTCCAGCGGAGTTGCGGTAGTAGAAGATCTCCACCTCGCGGGGCCGGGGGTTCTGGCTGTCGGTCGTGGTGTAGGTGAGCGTGTTCTCGGCGGCCTTCCGGCCCTGGTAGGTGCGGGTCTCCGGGTCCTGGTGCGGGGCCGCGGGCATGGCGAGCTGGTAGGCGCCCTCGTTCTTGAACTTCTCGTTGTCCGCGTACATTTGGGCCGCCGCGGAGTTCCTGATCTGGTGCGTGGTGTCCTGCGACCGGCGGGCCAGGTCCAGACGGACCTGGATGGCGCCGCTCCAGTCCGAGTACGTCACCCAGTCCTGGTCGGTGTCGTCGGCCTCCGGCCTGGTGACCTGGTACTCCGCGGGCACCGCCAGGGTCGCGCCCAACTCCGGCTGGGCGCGGGTCAGCCAGCCGTCCGGCAGCGGGCCCGCGAAGGGGTTCGCGACCAGGAGGTACGTTGCCACCGCCGCCGCGACGACCGCCGCTCCCGCGCCGAGCAGTGTCCTGCGGCGGGGACGGAACCGCGTACCGCCGTTCTGAAGTGGCGAGTTGGGGAGTGTGACCGCGGCGGTCGGGTCCAACGGCGGTGGGGCGGCGGCCTCTTGGAGGAGTCGGCGGACGGTGGCCGCGTCCGGCCGGCGTGCCGGGTCCTTCTCCAGCAGCCCGTTGATGGCCCGCGCGAGCGGCCCACGGGCCGAAGCGGGCGGTGCGGGCGTGGAGTTGAGCACCGACTGGAGGGTCGCGGGGGTGTTGCTGCGCCGGAACGGCGACACGCCCTCTGTGGCCGCGTACAGGACGACACCGAGCGACCACAGGTCCGCCGCCGGGCCCGGCCGCTGCCCCAACACCCGTTCCGGCGCGATGTATTCGGGCGAGCCGACGAAGCCGCCGGTGTCGGTGAGGCTCGTCTCGCCCTCGATCTGGGCGATGCCGAAGTCCGTGAGGACGACGCGGTCGTGGCGGCCGAGCAGCACGTTGTCGGGCTTCACGTCCCGGTGCAGAATGCCCGCGGCGTGCGCGGCCTCCAGGGCGCCGAGCACCTCCAGGCCGATTCTCGCCGCTTCCGGCACCCCGAGGGTGCCCTCCTGGAGCACGTCCCCCAGCGAACGGCCCCGCACCAGCTCCATCACCAGCCACGGCCGGCCGTCCACGTCCGCGACGTCGTACACGTTCACGACCGCTGGGTGGTCGAGCCGCGCGGCGGCCCGGGCCTCGCGACGCATCCGCTCGTACGCGTTGGCACGTTCGCGTTCGGGAAGTTCGGCGGCGATCCGCGGTTCCTTGACGGCCACCTCGCGGTCGACCGTCTCGTCCCTGGCCCGCCAGACGGTACCCATACCGCCGTGCCCGAGCCGGGAGAGGAGACGGTAACGCCCCGCGATGAGACGGCCGTTGACGGATTCGCCGACGTCCTCCCCACGGGACTCGGGCCGATGCGGCTCGGGCGGTCGCGGCGGCTGGCCGTCCGGGCCGGAGTCAGCCGGGCGTGGTGGTTGCAGAGCGAAACTCGTCGGCTCGTCGGCACGGTAGAACGCTCCCCCGTTGCTACTCATGCCCCATGCTTACCGTGTCATGAGCACCGGCATCCACCTCCGACGCTTTTCGGTCACAAACCCGTGACACCTCGCGGCAAGGGGCATGGGGACCGTCACGCTCCCGGCTGCCGCCAACTCCTCAGAATGGCCTCGAAGTTCTGCCGTGTCGCCGTCCAGTCGGCGGCGGCGGACGTCATGTAGATCGCGTACTCGACGCCGTCCCGGCCGAAGTAGGTCTGCTCAATGGCCCGGCGCGGACCGGGGAAGTCGGAGTCCTTGGCCAGCGCCGTCCAGGTGAAGTCCCACAGCGAACCGCTGCGGTCCCGGAAGGTGTTCACGTTCAGGCTCACCCGCTTGTACAAGTACAGCCGCTGCAACTGCTGTTCCAGGTCGAGCTGGTGGGCGTACGCGGAGTCGAAGTCGGGCGAGTCGTCGACGGCGATGCGCACGAGGGTGTCGCCGTTGTCCGGCGTGTAGTCGACCTGGCCGTCGGAGGCGTTGCCGTCCTGCCGCTTCCACCCCTTGGGCAGCGCGAGCCCGAACCCCTCGGCGTCCTTGATCCGCACCCAGCCCGCCGGTATGCCGCCGGCGGTCAGGCCCGAAGCAGAGGGCGTGGCACCGGAGTTGGCGGATGACGGGGTCGACGAAGCGTCCGGCGAGGGCGACGACACGGTGCCCGCCGAGCCGGACGAGTGCACCCCCTCCCCCATCCCGTCGACGTACCGGAACGCCACCACCCCGGCCCCACCGAGCACCACCGCCGCGACCGCACCGGCGAGAACGGCCGTACGACGACGTCGGCGCCGCCGGGGTCCCGACGAACCCCCTTCACTGCCATGGGAGTTGAGGATGTGAACCGGCTCGGCCGTACCGCCACTCGGGTACGAGGCAGGGGCCTGGTCCTTGGCCTGGGTTGAGGCCGGAGTCGGGGTCACGGCCGGACCCGTAGGGAAAGCCTGGGGCCGGTACGCCGTCCGATCCACGGTCGCGGACTCCCCCGTCACCGCGCCCAAGTCCACGTGCTCGGTGACGACATACGCCTGCGCGCCCCGCGGCCGTCGTCCCTCCGCCGCCTCCGCGAGCAGTTGTTCGGCCTCGTCCATGCCCGGGCGGGCCGCGGGGTCCTTGCGGAGGAGCGCCGTGATGACGGGCCCGAGCGCTCCGGCCCGGCCCGACGGCTCCGGTTCGTCCTCCACCACGGCCTGCATGGTGGTCAGCGGCGAGGTCCGGCGGAACGGCGAACGGCCCTCCACCGCCGTATAGAGCGTGGCGCCCAGGGCCCACAAGTCCGAGGCGGGGCCCGGGTCTTGGCCGCGGATGCGCTCGGGGGCGAGGTAGTCGACCGAGCCGACGATCTCCCCGGTGCGCGTGATCGTGGTGTCGCCCTCGACCTGTGCGATCCCGAAGTCGGTGAGCAACACCCGCCCGTCGGTGGCGAGCAGGACGTTGCCGGGCTTCACGTCGCGGTGCAGTACGCCCGCGGAGTGCGCCGCCCGCAGCGCGCGCAGCACCCACAGGCCGATGCGCGCGCTCTCCGCGGGCTCGACGCGACCGCGTTCCTTCACGGCGTCGGCGAGCGAACCGCCCTCGACCAACTCCATGACGATCCAGGGGCGTTCGTCGTGGTCCAGGACGTCGTGGACGGTGACGACGGCGGAGTGGTTGATCCGGGCGGCGGCCCGGGCCTCGGCGTGGGTGCGCGCGAGCAGCCGGGGCCGTTCGCTCTCGGAGACGTACAGCGCGGCGGTCAACTCCTTGATGGCGACCGCCCGGTGGAGCACCTCGTCCCGGGCACGCCACACCCGCCCCATGCCGCCGCTGCCGATGGCGTCGAGGAGCCGGTAGCGACCCGCCAGCAGGCCCTGCGTCTGGTTCACGTTTCCCCGCAATGCTCTTGACGGGGCCAGACTAGAGAGCGACTTCCGTACAGGGAACCGGCACGATCGTTCGGAGACACCACTGTGACGGTTCTCGCTTTTGGCGACGAGGTGCAACCTCGGTGAGCCATAAGGGCACTTCAGCGGCCCGGAAGGGCAACTCGGCGCATGGGGGCCGCATTTCGCGACCGTACGAGAGGGCGGGCGAGAGGGCGGGCGAGAAGCCGTACCGAAGGCGGCGCACAAGACGCCGTCCGGCAGAGCCTGGTCAGCCGGTGGACTCGTAGGTCTGCTCGGCCTGTTCGTACAGCCGGTTCACCTCGTCCACCTCGGCGTCCGGACCGCGCACCTGGACGACGTGGTAGTGGCCGTCGATGATGACGGCGAGGTTGCGCACGAACAGTTCGCGGCCGTCCTCGGTCCAGGTGAACTGCCCCTCGGCCATGACCCGTCCGGCGACCTCGGTCTGCCGCATCCCGCTGGCCGTCGCCCAGGTCGAGTCGCGGTACGGCCGCGTCTCCAGCTCCGACTCCCGCTGATAAGTGAGCGGATCGCTGCCGTACTTGCTCGTGCTGTCCCGCCCGGGGACGACGATCAGCTCGAAGTCGTCGTGGGAGTACACGACTTGACCGCTGCTGTTCATCGCCGTACGGGTCCAGCCGTTGGCGACGGCGACCTGGAAGCCCGCGGCATCCTTGCGCAGGGTGAAGCCGTCGGCGACCGCCGGGTTGGTGGTCTGGGTGTCGGCGGACGGCGTGGACCCGGAGGAAGTGGCACCGCCGCTGGGGGTCGACTGGCCGGTCCCCGCTGAACTGCCCGGCGAGGAACCGGGGTTGACGCTGGAGCCGGTCCGGTCGCCGTCCGTACGGCTGTCACCGCCCGTGTCCGTGCCCGTATTCGTACCGGTGCCCGTCCCGGTGCCGGCGTCCGACCCGGCCTTCGGCATGAACGCCATCGCGTACACCAGGGCTCCGGCGAGCGCGAGCAGCACCAGCACGAGCAGGTTGCGGCCGAGGTGGTGGGGCCTGGCCGGACCGCCGTCCTTGCGACGGTGGCGGGCGTGGGTGGCGACGGGCAGCCCGGCGCGACGCCTGCGCACGAGTTCGCCGCGGCGGCGCTTGATCGGCAGCCGCCGGGGGTCGGACGGCCGGTGGTCGACGGGCGGCGCGGACACGACGTGCGTGCCGGCGTCCGGCTCCGGCGCCGAACGGACGAGCGAACGCAACCAGCCGCGCAGTTCCTCGAAGTCGAGCCGCTCGGTGGGGTCCTGCCGCAGCAGCGACTCGACGACCGGCCGCAGCGGGCCGCACTCCTCGGCGAAGGCGGGCGGCTCGGAGCACACCATCTGGACGAGTTCGGCGGTCGTCTCCTCCGGGTAGGGCGCATGCCCCTGCACGGCCCGGAAGAGCAGCGCGCCCAGCGCCCACAGATCGGTCGCGGGCCCCACGGGCGCGGCCAGCTGCCAGTTCTCGTGCACGGGCCCGGCCTGCTCGGGCGCCCACCGCTCGGTCACCGGCCCCACCACAGCCATCCGCGCCTGCCGGGCCCGCTCGGCGGCGAGCGCGGTGGCGGGGCCACGGCGGGGGGCGGGAGTGGGGGTACGGGTAGGGGTCGTCCCCGACGTCCCCGACGTCCCCGACTGCGCGCCGGGGGCGACGGCGAGGGCCTCGGGGGCGTGCGCGCCGTTCCCTACGGGGTTCCCTACGGGAGAGGGGTGCCGGCGGGCCTGGGCCTGCACCTGGCCTTGGGCTTGGGCTTGGCCTTGTGGCAGGGGTGGCACCTGAAGCTGCGACTGGGGCTGGGGCTGGGATTGAGCCTGGGCGCCGTTTCCATTGCCGTAGGGGCCGGGGGCGTACAGGCGACCGCCCTGGGTGCCGTTGCCGTACGGGCCCGCGCCGGGGCCCGTAGGGGGTACGGGCCCGTGCACACCGTTCGTGTACGGGCCCGGGACGGCGCCCGGCATCCCGTACGGGTCGGCCGTGTTGCCCGAAGGCGCGGCCGGACCGCCCGGCAGTTCGGCGCGGTGCCCCTGAGCCTGCCCCTGAATCTGCCCCGAGGCTTGGCCCTGAACCTGCCCCTGGGCCGGGACCGGACCCGGGGTCTGCCCAGGCCCAGGAACCCCGCCCTGGCCAACGGCCGCCCCGGGCCGAGGCGCGGCGCCGTGCCATGGGGTCTTCCCGCCCACCCCGTACGGGTCGGCGATCTGCCCGGGCGGCGGCGGAGTGCCCTGAGCCGGAGGCAGGGTCGGAGCCGGGGCCGGGGCCGGAACCTGCCCCTGCTGACCACCCTGCGACGCACCCGCGGCCGGACCGGCACCCGCACCCGTCGCAGCAGCACTGTCCCCGCCCGCGGGGCGAGACGGCGGCAGAGCGGGCGGCCCGCCCCGCTGCTCCTCCTGCACCCGAGCCGCGGCCCGCGCCCCGGCACGGTACGCGGCGATCGCCCCGGCCCGCGCGGCCCGGATGTCGTTCTCGCTACCACCGCCACCACCACCGGTGCCGGTACCACCCTCCAACGCCCGCGGCCCACCGGCCGGTTGAGCCCCACCGGACGCGCCGCCCGCCGGACCGGCCCCGTTCGCCCGCGCCTCGATCGCGGCCCGCCGCGCGGCCCCGGCGTCCGCCACCTCCACCCCAAACGCACCACCGGCACCACCAGAACCGCCGGCCCCCGCAGCACCACCGACGCCGACGCCGACGCCGTCACCACCCCCGTCCCCACGCCCCTCCGCACTCTCCACAGAAACACTGACGGCACCCACATTGCCGTTCGCGCCGCCATTGCCGCCGGTACCGACAGAACCGCCGCCGCCCTCGAAGTCCCGTACCGGCACCGGGTCGTACCCGCACAGCGCCTCTTCCGCGGCCCCGGCCGCCAGCCCCGTGAGGACGATGCGGCCGTCCTCGCAGACCAGCACCGTCCGAGCGGTGATGTTGCGGTGCACCCAGCCGTGCGCGTGCAGCACCCGCAGCGCCATGAGGACGTCGGCGGCGACCTCGGCGGCCCGGTACGGCGTCAGCGGCTGCTCGGCGAGCAGCGCCGCCAACGGCCGCGCGGTCACCACCTCGCTGACGATCCAGAGCGAACCGCCCTCGGCGAACACGTCGAAAACCTGGTCGAGCCGGGGGTGGTCGGGTATCTGCGCGGCGGCCTGCGCGGCCTCGACGGCGCGCCGCACGGCCGGTTCGGCGGGCCGCCGCGTCGCGGCCGACCGGCTTCCGGAGCGCCGGGCCGTGCCGTCCCGCGCCACGAACCCCTCGGGCAGCCCGTCCGCGTCGAGCACCTCCGCCTCGACGACCTCGGGCAACGGCACCTGCCGTACAAGGACTTCCTGTCCACTGTAGGTGTCGAAGGCGCGGCTCTCGGGGGCTATCTCGTACTCGTCGGCAGGCGGCAGCGGCAGGCGGTAGCGGTCGGCCAGTACTCGACCCGCGTACTCGTCCACGATGCCTCCCCCGGCCGCGCGTGTGCTCAAATCCGTTCGTCTGGCGTTCCGTTCTGGATGCGTACGGTCCGCAACCACTCACGATACGTGCCGGAGGCAACCTGCACCGAGGGATACGCCACTTCGTCACCACAGATAGGCACAGAACGTAACGTTGGCGCGTGCTACGTCACGTTACGTCGTGACTTCTGCGTCCACCGAGCCGCTGAGGCACGAGACACGACCCTTGCGAGGTATGTGCCCCGAGAGCCATGTGCCCGAACGCAGCCGGAATCAAGCCTTCGGCTCGAACGTCTCCGTGAGGGTCTTCCACGTGCTCGCGCGCAGCGAGCCGTCCCAGTCCGCCGACTTCGCCGTGTACAGCAGCGCGTACCCCTGATCCGAGTCGACGACGAACCCCCGGTCGATCACCCGGTACTTGGTCCCGCCGTCCACATAGGTGAACTCCCAGTCGGCCGTGTTCCAGCCGCGGTAGCTCACCTTCTCTATTCGGATCCGCTGGTACTGGGAGCGCGTCATGGACTTCTCCTGGTTCTCCCAGTCCGCCACCGGGTCGCTCTTGGGCGTGGAGGTCCAGGCGACAAGGAGCCGCTGCCCGTCGGGGCCGGTGAACCGCACCCCGGCCGAGTCCGTCGACGCGTACTTCCACCCCTTCGGCAGCCCGATGGAGAACCCCTGACTGCCCTTGTACGTCGTGGCGGCCGTGGTCCCGCTGCCGGAACCGCCCGAGTCCGAACCGCCGGACGCCGACGCGCTCGTGCTCGCACTCGGCAGCGGCGAACTGTCGGCGGTGTTCTCGATGTCCGCCCCCGCCGTCTCCTTGCCGGAGTCGCTGCCGCTGTCGACATGGGCCCCGCTGTCGGCACTGCTCTTGGCGGTGACACCGCCGGACGCCACCGACTTCGTGCCCGCGCCCTTGCTGTCCTTGGTGTCGTCGTCACCGCCGAGGGTGAACGCCAGCACCGCACCGGCCACGGCGAGCACCACCACCAGGGCGATGACCACCAACGTCCGCTTCGACACCACATCGGTCAACGGTGCCCGAGGCGGCTGCGGCGGCCTCGGCGGCCGATCCGGATCCGGCACCACGGGCCACCCCGAACTCGGCTTCACCGAACCGGAGTTCGACCCAAGGGCAGCACTTTCCCGCCCCACGCCCGAAGCGGCGCTCCCCGCGGAGGCCCCACTGGAACCGGAGCCGACACCGGCACCAGAGCGGGGGCTGGGGCTGGAACTGGAGCTGGAGTTTGGGCCGGAGCTGGGGCTGACGACTCCAGCACCGGTGCCGGTACCGGACCCAGCCTCACCACTCACACTCGCCCCGGCCGCCTCACCAGCCACGGCCCCCGACGCCCCCGAGGCCCCCCGCTTCCACGCGGAAGACACGTCCACCCCGGCCCCAACCGCCCCCGAGGCAGAGGAGGAACCCCCAGAACCCGAGGCAGCCGAAGGCGAAGCAGCGGACGGCGAAGCCTTGGAAGCCGAGGCATCCGTAGCCGCAGCCCCAGCCGCCTTCTCCCCGCCCCCGGCCGAAGTCTCCGAGGCCGCCGCCCCACCAGCCGAACCCAACCCCTCAGCCGAACCCACCGACCCCACCGCCGACGATCCCTCCGGCGCCGCCGCCGAAGAACTCCCGCCCCCCCCACCCCCCTCC
>LJCV01000309.1 GCA_001298575.1 Actinobacteria bacterium OK074 | reverse complement strand
CACGCACCGCACACCCCCCCCCCCAGCCACACCCCCCCCCAAGACTCCTGGGCATCGCCCTGCCCGCCCCCCCCCTGACCGTCGCCGGCCTCTTCACCGCCCCGGCCGCCGGTGCGCACACCACCCCCGCCACAAGCAGCACCACAACCACCGCCACCACCCCCCGCACCACCCAGAACGCCAAAGCCCTCACCGCCCCCGCCGCCCAGGCAGTCCACCCCACCGGCAAGCCGGGCCAGCACGTCCCCACCGAACACCTCTGCGGAGCAGCCCCCACCGGCCAAGCCTCCTGCTTCGCGCAACGCCGTACCGACATCGCGCAGAAGCTCGCCTCCGCGATCACCCCGGACGCGGTCTCCGGGCTCAGCCCGGCCAACCTGCACAGCGCCTACGCGCTCCCCTCGACCGGCGGCTCCGGCCTGACCGTCGCCGTGGTGGACGCCTACAACGACCCCAACGCCGAGTCGGACCTGGCCACTTACCGCTCCAACTTCGGCCTCTCCGCCTGCACCAAGGCCAACGGCTGCTTCAAACAGGTCAGTCAGACCGGCTCGACGACCTCGCTGCCGTCGAACGACAGTGGCTGGGCGGGTGAGGAGGCGCTGGACATCGACATGGTCAGCGCGGTCTGCCCGAACTGCAACATCATCCTCGTAGAGGCCACTTCGGCGACCGACGCCAACCTCGGCACCGCCGAGAACGAGGCCGTCGCGCTCGGTGCGAAGTTCGTCTCCAACAGCTGGGGCGGCGACGAAGCCTCCTCGCAGACCTCCGAGGACACCTCGTACTTCAAGCACCCGGGCGTCGCCATCACCGTCTCCTCCGGCGACGAGGGCTACGGCGCCGAGTACCCGGCAACTTCCCAGTACGTGACGGCAGTCGGCGGCACCGCGCTGTCCTCGTCGTCCAACTCCCGCGGCTGGACCGAGTCCGTGTGGAAGACCAGCTCGACCGAGGGCACCGGCTCCGGCTGCTCCGCGTACGACGCGAAGCCGAGCTGGCAGACCGACACCGGTTGCACCAAGCGCATGGAGGCCGACGTCTCCGCGGTCGCCGACCCGGCCACCGGGGTCGCGGTCTACGACACCTACGGCGGCTCCGGCTGGGCGGTCTACGGCGGCACCAGCGCCTCCGCGCCGATCATCGCCGGTGTCTACGCCCTGGCCGGCACCCCGGGTTCCAGCGACTACCCGGCGAGCTACCCCTACGCCCACACCGCCAACCTCTACGACGTCACCAGCGGCAACAACGGCTCCTGCTCGACCTCGTACTACTGCACCGCGGCGACCGGCTACGACGGCCCGACCGGCTGGGGCACCCCCGACGGCACCGCCGCCTTCACCGCGGGCACCAGCACCGGCAACACGGTGACCGTCACCAACCCGGGCAGCCAGTCCACCACGACCGGCGGCTCGGCCAGCCTCCAGATCAGCGCCAGTGACAGCGCGGGCGCGACGCTCACCTACAGCGCCTCCGGCCTCCCGACCGGGCTGTCGATCTCCAGTTCGACCGGGCTGATCTCCGGCACCGCGAGCACGGCGGGCACGTACAGCGTGACCGTCACCGCGACCGACAGCACGGGCGCCTCCGGTTCGGCCTCGTTCACCTGGACGGTCGGCGCGAGCGGCGGCGGCAGCTGCACCTCGGCGCAGTTGCTCGGCAACGCCGGTTTCGAGTCGGGCAACACCACCTGGACCGCGAGCAGCGGCGTCATCACCAACTCCAGCAGTGAGACGGCCCACGCGGGCTCGTACTACGCGTGGCTCGACGGCTACGGCTCCACCCACACCGACACGCTCTCCCAGTCGGTGGACGTCCCGTCCGGCTGCGCCGCCACCCTCACCTTCTATCTGCACATCGACACCGCCGAGACCACCACCAGCACCGCGTACGACAAGCTGACGGTCACCGCGGGCTCGACGACCCTGGCCACCTACTCGAACCTCAACGCGGCCACCGGGTACGTCCAGAAGTCCTTCAGCCTGTCGTCCTTCGCGGGCTCCACGGTCGCCCTCAAGTTCAGCGGGGTCGAGGACTCCTCGCTCCAGACCAGCTTCGTCGTCGACGACACCGCCCTGACGACCAGCTGATGGTCCCCGTGTGACAGCGGGTCCCGGTCGCCGATGCGGCCGGGGCCCCTTAGCGTCGTCGTAGGCACGACCGGTGTGCGGGAGCCGCCGCGGGGAACCCGGGTCGGGATCCATCCGCCCAGGTCGTACGTCCAAGCGGCAAGGAGGTCCCCCATGCCCCGTACGCCCCGTCGTCACCCCGCCGTCGCCGTCGCCCTCGCCGCGGGAACGCTTCTTCTCGCGGGCTGCGGCACGCACTCCGACGACTCCGGATCCGGATCCTCGGCGGGCGGCGCCACCGCCGTATCCCCATCGGCCACCGGCAGCCCCAGCGGAAGTCCGTCCGGCGGTCCGTCCAGCAATCCGTCCGGCGGTCCGTCCGGAAGTCCGTCCGGGTGTTCGGACAACGTCGTGCTCGGTCTCGCCGACGCCCGGCACACGGTCTGTGTGACCAAGGGCGGGACGGTCCGGCTGGATCTGGACGGGAGCACCGCGCGGCCCTGGGCCGCCGTGACCGTGACCGGCGGCGAGCTGGAGGCCACCAACAGCGGGATCCTGGTGCGGCCGGGCGACGCGCGGGCCGCGTTCCGGGCGGTCTCGACCGGGACGGCCCGGCTGTCCACGTCCCGGCCGCTGTGCCCCGCCGCGTCACCGGGCGCGGTGTCCTGCAAGGGCCTTCAGGAGTGGGCGGTCACCGTGGTGGTGACGGCGTCCTGACGGCGGGGCGGTGACGGCGGTACCACCTCCGGTTCGGTCTGGGCGCGGGCCCGTTCCGCCGCCCTGATCTGCCGGTCCATGCGCCGGTCGTGGACGAGGCCGAGCAGGGACGGGAGGGTGACGAGCGCGAGCATCACAAGGACGGTCAGCGTTCCGGCGAGGTGTTCCATCGTGGTGTTCACGCACACCACTCTCGCGCCGCGGAAGCCCGCCCGGGAGTGGCAGGACTGCCGCACACCCTCGATTTACTGCCAACCCTGCGGCACACTGGCAGGATGCTGGAAAACGTGGCCGCCGTCCTGCTCAACGGTGTACATCCCTTCGAACTCGGCGTCGTCTGCGAGGTGTTCGGCATCGACCGCAGCGAGGAGGGACTGCCGGTCTACGACTTCGCGGTCGCCTCCGCGGAGGGGCCGACGCTGGACACGTACGCCGGGTTCACGGTGAACACCAAGGACGGCCTGGAGCGCCTGGAGGAGGCCGACCTCATCGCCGTACCGGCCGGGGAGTCGTACGCCGTACGGGAGTTCCCGCCCGAGCTGCTGGACGCGCTGCGGCGGGCCGTGGACCGCGGGACGCGGGTGCTGAGCGTCTGCTCGGGGGCGTTCGTGCTCGCCGCGGCCGGGCTGCTGGACGGACGGCGCTGCGCCGTGCACTGGCGCCACGCCGAGGAGCTGGCCCGGCGCTACCCGCACGTCGTCGTCGAACCGGACACGCTGTACGTCGACGCGGACCCGGTGATCACCTCCGCGGGCACGGCTGCCGGGATCGACGCCTGTCTGCACCTGGTGCGCAAGGAGCAGGGGCCCGAGGTGGCCAACAAGATCGCCCGGCGGATGGTGGTGCCGCCGCACCGCGACGGCGGCCAGGCCCAGTACATCGAACGGCCGCTGCCGCGCTCGCAGTGCGACACGGTCGGCGAGGTGCTCGCCTGGATGGAGGCCAACCTCGACGAGGAGGTCACCGTCGAGCAGCTCGCCGCCCGCGCCCACATGGCCCCGCGCACCTTCGCCCGCCGCTTCCAGCAGGAGACCGGGACCACGCCGTACCGCTGGATCCTGCGCCAACGGGTGCTGCTGGCGCAGGAGTTGCTGGAGCTCGGCGACGAGACGGTGGACGCGATAGCGGCCCGCACCGGCTTCGGCACCTCGGCCGCGCTGCGCCACCACTTCGTCCGCGCCCTGGGGACGACCCCGAACGCCTACCGGCGCACGTTCAGGGGCCCCCGGTCCGTCGAGACCATGGACGACCCGGAGGCCGCCTGAACGCGCACCGCCACGGACCGGCTACCTCGGTATCGCCCTCAGCATCAGCCGCTGTGCGCGCAGCGTGATCCCGATCCGGTCCTTCGTGTCCGAGTCCGCCGTCTCCTCGAAGCGGTACGACGACGCCGTCGCCGCCGCGAGGAGCGTGAGGACGACCATGGAGAAGCTCTCGCCCGGGCACCGGCGGTTGCCGACGCTGAACGGAACCATCGCGTGCTTCGGCACGGCCCCGGCCCGTCCCGCCTGCCAGCGGTCGGGGTCGAACTCCGCGTGCCGCTCGTACGACCGCGGGTCGCGCTGGATCGCGTACGGGCTGTACACGATGTCGGCACCGGCCGGAATGCGGTAGCCGCCCAGCTCGGTGTCGACGGCCGCCCGCCACATCAATATCCAGACGGCCGGCAGCAGCCGCATTGTCTCGACCACGACATTCTGGGTGTGTGTGAGCGCGGGCACGTCGGCGATGGTGACCGGCCGGTCGCCCACTTTGGCTTTCACCTCGTCGCGTATCTTGTCGGCCTGGCCTGGATGGTCCGCGAAGACCCGGAGCAACGCCATGATCGCGGATCCCAGCGTTTCGTTGCCGGCCACCGCTATCGCGACGACCTGATCGTGGATCTCCTGATCGCCGATGGGATCGCCCTTTTCGTCCTTTGCCGCCAGCAATACCGTGAGCAAATCGTCCGGCTTTTGACCAGAAGCGCGGCGCTGGACGATGATCTCGTCGGCGAGCCGGTGGAAATCGGCCAGCGCCCGGTTGAATGCGCGGTTGGCCGGAAGCGGCACCCGGTACAGCGGTCCCAGCGGCAGCACCATCCTTTGGTACATACCGGAGAACAGGATGGTGAGCGCGGCGGCGACCCGGTCGACCCGTTCGTCCGTGTACCTGCCGTGCATCAGACAGCGGGTGGCGGTGCGGGACGCGAGCCGGAACCCCTCCGCGGTGACGTCGACGGGCGCGCCGTCGCGCCACCGCTCCAGCATGGCGTACACCTCCTTCTCCATGACCGGCCCGTACCCGGTGATCGCGGCGGGCCGGAACGCGGGCTGCATGGTGGCCCGCTGGCGGCGGTGCATCGGCCCGTTGCTGGTGGCCACCCCCTGCTTGCCGAGCAGCCCTTCGAGCGACTCCCACAGCGGCCCGTCGACGACGAAGTCGGGGCTGCGCGCGATGGCCCCGGTCAGCTCGGGTGTGGTCGCCGCGTACAACGTCTTCGGACCGAGCTTCAGCCGTACGACGTCGCCGTGCTCCCGCAGTCCGGTGAGGAACCCGAGCGGGTCGCGGGCCAGCTTCCAGCCGTGCCCGAGCAGCGGCACGGCACCGCCGGCCAGGGGCGGCCGGGCGAGGGCGGCGGGGGTGCCGGAGGGGGTGGGCGACGCGGTCGTGCCGCCCGGTTCCGTCTCCGGTGTGCCGGGGGTCTCCGGCTGTACCGATTCGACGGTCATTTCTCACCTGCCGCTTCGTTGTCGACGTACGGGGGTGTGGCGCGGTCGGCCCAGCTGTCGACCATGTAGCGGCCCGATTCGTGGTGGAACCAGTACACGGTGCTGAACCAATTGCGCATGTTCGCGACGCATGCCTTCACGGTCGCGCTCAATTCCTTTCCGGACAGGGAGCCGTCGTCGAGTTCGTCGGCGAGCCGGAGCGCGTCCCGCTCGGCCTCGATGAAATCGACCACGCATTTCTCGACCCGGCGCCTTACATCCGCTATCGCTTCCGCGAGGGTCATCCCGTGGTGGTGGATGAGGCTGATGCCGAGATTGTGGACCTCGTCACCCGCGATTTCCTTGGGCAGTGAACAGAGGTCGTTGTACCAGGCGGCGAATTCCTGGCTGAGCAGCGCCGCCCGCCGGTATGCGGGGTGTTTCCGCACGACCGTCGGAATTTCCCGGCCCGCGCTCGGCTCCAGCAGATCCGTCCATATCCAGTGGGCGAACGTGAGCCGGCGCAGATCGAGATATTCCTCGACCGTGGGGACATAGCCCCGGGTGCGGTTGTGGAACTCCCGGTCGTACGCCTCGATCACCGCGTGGAAGTGCCGGGCGAAGCGCACGTTCCAACCGCGGCCGAGGAACGACTGGAGCCGGACCACGCTGTCCGCGAACCCGGCGACCAGCGGGTCCCGGTGGTGCAGGCTGGCCCCGGGCGAGTCCAGCGCCGCGTGCAACCGGAACCTGAGCCGCCGCCAGGCTGCCGGGCGGTGGTGGACGACGTCCCGGTCGTGCCGGTCGTCCCAGACGAAGAACCACGCGCTGTAGTCCGCTATCGCCTGGAGGACCTCGTCGGGGGCGCCCAGGTAGTAGCCGGCCATCAGATCGGTGTAGCAAAGGCCGTCGGCATATTCCGCCACCTTGTCCGCCGGCATGAGCCCCTTTTCGAGCAGCCAGGAACGGGTGTTCTCCTGCAACCGGGGCCAATACGGATGCAGTTGCCGGGGAAACGCCGTCTCGACGAGCGTGAGAGCAAGCGCTGGTGGGACCGCTACCGCGGTCGTGGACGGTGAAGTGCTGTATGGGAAAGCAGGCACGTACAAACCCCTCTCAGCAGCCGGTTGGCGCCACGCCCCTCCCGCCGTGCCGGGCGCGCGCCGTTGCGTATCCCCGCGCTTTCCATGAAGCACCACAACTGACCACTTTGGGAACGGATTTGCTTCCTTCACTACCCCACTGTGCCGATAACGCCCTCTTGCGTGACCGGTTATGGATCACTAGAGGCGACTAAGCGATCGAATGTGCGATGCACATACGAACGGTGCCTGGTCGGAGGGGTTCCGACCAGGCACCGTTCGTATCGCGTTTCCGCCCGGACGCGCACGCCCCGGTTGTCGTTTTCCGTCCCAGCCGCGCACGCGGCCCGACCGCCCGCCCCGTCCGGCCGCGGCGGTGTCCGAGAACGCGCCTCAGTCGTTGGCGACCACGGGGTAGCGCGGCTCGTTCTCGGCCATCTGCCGCAGGGCGTCCTTGCGGTCGCGCTTGGAGAGCCGGTCGATGTACAGATAGCCGTACAGGTGATCGGTCTCGTGCTGCAAACACCGTGCGAAGTAGCCGGTGCCGCGGAGCTTGACCGGGTTGCCCCGCTCGTCCTGCCCGGTGACCTCGGCGTAGTCGGGGCGCGCGAGCGCGGCGTACGCGGTGGGCACCGACAGGCAGCCCTCGTTGCTGTCGTCCAGGCGGCGCCTGTCGGCGGGCAGGTCGACCAGCTTCGGGTTGCAGACCACGCCGACGTGGCGGTTGCCCTCGTCGTCCTGGCAGTCGTAGACGAAGACCTTCAGGTCGACGCCGATCTGGTTGGCGGCCAGGCCCACGCCCTCGGCGGTGCGCTGGCTGGCGAACATGTCGTCGACCAGCTTCAGCAGCTCGTCGTCGAAGACCGTGACGTCCCGGCACTCCTTGTGCAGCACCGGATTGCCGACGACGGTGATGGGCCGCGACACCCCGCGCTCCCGGAACGCCAGCTCACGCTCCTCACAGTCCTCCGTGTCAACGACGAACCCCTCGCCATCAACGGGAAGCACGCCCACGTGCTGCTGACCGGTGTCCTGCTGAGCCATGACCGACGTATGCCTTCCTGAACAACCTGAAACAAGAGATAACGCGACTACAGGGTACGGGGGTGATGGGGCGCGCAGCGCCCATCACAGGGGCGCGGGGCTGTATCTGATATGCGGCTCCGCCGCGTGGGCGCGAGCAACCACAACGAACCCGCACCCGGCAACGAACCTCAACACACCTCTTCGAGATCCCGCCACCCCCGCGCAGCCGGACGATCAGCAACCCACCCGTCCAGCAACCCCCGTACCAGCGAAGCCGGCGCAGCCACCCCGCACTCCCGCTCCGGCACCCACAACTGCCCGTCCGTCCGATGCCCCAGCGGCCCGGGATGCCCCGGCTCACTGTGGTCGTGCGGATCAAGATGCTCCCCGTCCCCCTCGTCCGACGGCATCCGCGACTCCGAACACAGCCGGCACAGCAGCCGCACCGAGGACGACCAGTCCTCCGCCGCGAACCCCGCGTCCGCGGCCAGCTGCTCCAGCGCGTCCCGGTCCGCCTCCGTGGCCGCCTCCAGCACCACCACCCACGTGGGCACGGGCGAGGGCGCCCACAGCTCGATCTCGTCGAACACCGGATACGTGTGCCCCGCGGCGGTGGTCCGCTCGCCGTGCGGCACCCCGTCGTGCAGGACGACCTCGCCCCAGCGGCGCCCGGACGACGGCAGCGGAATGGACAGCACCTCCATCCGCGCGGGGTCCAGCCGCCGCCCCCACACGACCTCGGCCTCCCCCTCCGGCGAGAGCCGCACCGCCGCGCTGCCGAGTTCCATGCCCGTGGGTTCCCCGGCGGAGCCGGCCGCCCCCGGTACGTGCAGCCCGTACGCCTGCCAGGCGCGGCGGGCCAGCGGCCAGTCCTGGAGGGCGGTCGCGGCGATGCCCACGTTCCACCAGTCGGGTGCGCCGCTCTCGCGGTCGAGCAGGGCGACCGCCCGCAGCCCGGCGGCCCTGGCCTGTTCCCAGTCGTGCCGGAACTTGTGCAGCAGGGCGAGGTTGAACCAGGACTCGGAGAGCCAGGGTTCCAGGTCCGCCGCTCGTGTCAGGAGCGCGCCCGCGTCCTCGTACCGGCCGTCGCCGATGAGCGTGAACGCCCGGTCGGTGGCCTGCCTCCAAGAGGCGGAGGGCCGGTGTCGTCCCTTGCCGAAGATCCTCACGATTCAGCCTGCCAGTCCCTTTGCGCTTCCCGCCTGCCGTTTGTTCGGTCCGCTTGCCTGCCCTGCCGTCGGCGTGCCCGGGCCGGCCGGTGCCCCCGCACACCCTCTTGCTCCCTCTTGGTCGCATCCAACCACGGACCGCCGGGGGCCCGCTCATTACCCATGGGTTACCCAGCCCCGCACAGGGTCAGACAGCCCCCGACCCGGACCTTCCCCGGAGAGCGACCCTTGCATCTCCCCGAGGCCCAGGACTGGGAGATCCCCTGGACCGTCCTCCGCGAGCACCCGCGCCAGCGCCTCGACGACCTCCGGCTGGTAGTCGTGCGCGGTGCCCAGCCGCAGCCGCTCCAGCGCGGCCAGCGGGCCGCCCGCCCCCGCCGCCCGCGCCATCTCCTCGTACGCGTTCACCGCCCGCACGATCCGCGCGCTCACCGGCTGCTCCCGGTACGGGTCGGCCTGCCGCTCCACGACGAGCGCGACCTCAGCCGCCACCCCGGTCCGGCGGACGACGGCGCCGCCCAGCAGCGCGATCCGGCGCTGCTGCTCGGGCGGGAGCACGGCGGTGGCGCCGGCCGGGACCGGGTCGACGAGGCTCAGTTGTCCGATGTCGTGCATCAGGGCGGCGTACTCCAGGACGGTCAGTTCGGGTCCGGTCAGGCCGAGGTCGCGTCCGACGGCCCGGCTGAGCACGGCGACCCGGCGCGCGTGCCCCACGGGTGTGTACCCGGCGATCTCGGTGGCACGCGCGAGCGAGGCGATGGTCTGCCGGTTGGTGGTGCGCACGGCCGCGTACCGCCGGTAGGAGACCTGGGCGAGCAGCAGCGGCAGCGAGAACACCGGCAGCGCCCACAGTCCGACGACGGCGACGGCCGGCGCCATGACCACGCCGCTCGCGCAGACCGCCGAGCCGATCCCGGCCATCGCCCGCAGCTCGTCGCGGAGCAGCGGGCCGTAGGGGCGGCCGGTGCGGGAGTGCGCGAGGGCGGCGGCGAGCACGGCGTCGCACAGCGCGCCGAGGCCGAACAGCACCCCGAGCACGCCGAGCAGCAGCGTGTGCGGGGAGCCGCTCCACTCCTGCGACCTGCCCTGGTCGTACAGGGGTTGGAAGCACAGGGCGGTGGAGCCGACGGCCAGGACCCGGCGGGTGAGGTGGTCCGCGGTCGAGCCGCGGCCCCGCGCCACGTGCGGCACGCAGCCGACGAGCGCGGCGGCGGCGACCACCGCGACCACCTGCGGCACGCCGTGCTGGGTGGGCTGCCCGCCGTCCTCCCCGAGCAGCGCGTACGCGAGCGCCCCCGCGGCCCCCAGCGGCGCGCTCTCCCGGTCGTCGGCCGGATCGCCGCGCCGGGCGAGTTCCCCGACGGCGACGAGGACCCCGAAGGCGAGCGCCGTCCGCGGTTCGTCGAGGCCGTACCAGAGGGTGACGGCGAGACATCCGACGGCGAGGAGGAGTGCGGCGGCGTGCAGGACAGGGGCGGGGACGGCGGTGCGCGGACTCACGGGGCGCCCCTGCGCGATGCCTCGACCGCGGGCACGGGTGTGGGCACGGGTGTGGGCGCGGGCACACCACCGGGCTCCTCCGACGCCGGTGCCGTCACCGCCGTGACAGCCTCGTCCGCCGTCACCGCCGGATGCCAGCCGTGGCGGTCCAGGGCCTGGGCCAGGGCCGTCACCATCCGGGGGTCGAACTGCGTGCCCGCGCACCGCTGGAGTTCGGCGAGGGCGGCGGCGACCGGCCGGGCCCGGCTGTAGGAGCGGGTCGACGTCATCGCGTCGAAGGCGTCGGCGACGGCCACCACCCGTGCCGGTTCCGGGATGTGACTGCCCGTCAGGCCGTACGGGTAGCCGCTGCCGTCGAGCCGTTCGTGGTGGTGCAGGACCGCCGAGCGGGCCTCGCCGAGGAAGCCGATGCCGCGCACGATCTCGTGGCCGTACTCGGGGTGCAGTTCGATGATCCGGCGTTCCTCGGGGGTCAGCGGGCCGTCCTTGCGCAACAGCCTTGTGGGGACGCCGAGTTTGCCGACGTCGTGCAGGATCCCGGCGAACCGCAGCACCTCGACCCGGGCGTCGTCCATGCCGAGTTGGCGCGCGATGAGCACCGACGCCTGCCCGACCCGTTCGCTGTGCCCGCGCGTGTACTCGTCCTTGATGTCGACCGCCTGCACGAGCGCCCGGATGGTGGCCTGGTGGGCCGCCCGTTCGCCGTGGTACTGCGCGAACGCCCAGCCCGACACGTACATCGGCAGCAGCACGAGCAGCGCGGCGACCGGCCCGTACGGGCTGCGCCAGAGCACCGCCATCATCAGCCCGGCCAGCCCGTGCACGGCGACGGGGGCGAGGGAGCGCGACAGCAGCCCCCGCCACGCCTGGCGCACCGGCACCCGTTCGGCCAGGGCCAGGATGCCGCCGTCCAGCACGGCCAGGACCAGGCAGAACGCGACCACGGCCGCCCCGGCGGTGCCCAGCGCGTACGGGAAGTGGTGGGCGAGCACCGCGTCCCGGCCGCCGAGCGCCCAGTGCACCTCGGAGGCGGCCCGCGCCCCGACGCCGAGTTGTCCGGCCCGCCACAACCGCCGTGGCCACGCGGGCCGTTGCTCGACCCGGGCCAGCAGTGCGCCCGGCAGCGGTACGAGCGCGGCGGCGGGCGGCGGCAGCAGGAAGGCCCCGGCGAGCACGACGGGGGTGTGCCAGCGGGGCGGTCCGCCGCCGGAGGTGCCGGTGCCGTCGGGGACGCCGCCCCCGAGCCGGCCGCCGGCCAGCCGTTCGCAGCCGGCGCACAGCGCGGTGAACAGGGCGACGGCGGCCCAGGGGGCGTGGGTGTCCCAGACGGGCACGGTGCAGAGCAGGGCGCCGAGCGCGGTGCAGACGACGTAGAAACGCGCCCACGGCGGGACCGACCGCATGGCGCTCTCCTCCCCCGCGGCCCGGGACGGCGGTGGCCGTCCGGGCGGTCCCGTCCGGACCCGAGCGGGCCCGTTTTTCCTTACGGGCCCCGGGTTTTTCCTTACGGGCCCCGGGACATGGAGGATAGGGCGGCCGACGGGGGTGTGTGGGAGGGATTGCCCGATTCGCCGGGTCCGGGGCGGCGAGATTAGCCCGTTCGAGTGAGCGACGGGTGCGGGTCGGCCCGGCGGGGTCTCACTGGGCCACGTCCGCCGCGAGGACCTTGTTCAACGCCTCGACCATGGCCGGGGATTCGCGCTGGAAGGTGGCGATGTCCATGCCGTCGTCGCCCATGACGGTCAGCAGCGCGCGTTCGCCGACCGCCACCACGACGACATGGCCGGAGCCGCAGCGGGCCACCACCTCGCGGAGGGCGCCGACGCCCGCCTGGTCGGCCATGCGGCGGCCGACGCCGAGGGTCGCGGCGGCGAGCGCGGCGACGGACTCCGGGTGGACGTCGTCCGTGTCGGCGACGACGAGGAGGCCGTCCACCGTGGACAGGACGCTGTCGCGCACCCCCAGTACGCGTTCGCGCAACGAGCCCAGGATGCCCATGAGTTGGTCGTTCGGCGACAGCTCACCCAGGGGTTCGGTCGGACTCGTGGCGCTCATGCGGTCGTACTCCTTGCTTCAGGCATATGCACTAGTGGTATGGTCCAAATGGCGTAGGCGGTACGGGAGTTGACGAACCGGCCGCCCCCGTGGGGCCCGCTCAGTCGGACTCCGGGAGAGCGCGCAGCGCCCGGCGGACCCGGCGCAGCATCTCGATCGAGGGCTGATCGGCGGCGAGTTCCTCGGGTGAGGGCGCGGAGAGCGCGAGCAGCGAGGGCGTCCGGGGGTCTCCCGGCGCGGCTGCCGACGCCGCGGGCCCGTCGCCCGCCTCCTGGGCCGGCGTCGCGCCCCGTACGGGCAGTGGTGGTCTGCGGAGGGGCAGGGGTTCCGGCCGGCTCCGGGCCCGACCGGTCTCGACCCGGGCCTCGTGGGCCCCTCGGTCTCTTCGGTCCTCCTGGCGGTCCGCCCGGTCCGCCGGGCTCCCGTGCCCGGTTTCCTCTCCGGTGCCCGAGTCCTTGTTCCTCGGGCGCTCGCTCCGCGGGTCCTCTCCGCGAACAGCTGAGCGACTCTCGTTCACACCCGGGTCCGGGCGCTGCCGGGACTGCTGCTCGCCATGCTCGTACTGATCGTGTTCGTGCTGCTCGTGCTGCTCATGTTCATGCTCGTGCTGCGTGTTCCGCTCGCTCCGCGCGACGCGTCGTTCTTCCGGTGCACTCACTACCCCCCTTTCTCTCCGCTCTCCTCCGCCGGGAAGGCGCCGCCCGGCCTGCGTCTCGGCAGCGGCGGGGTTCCCGACGGTTCGACAACGGCGGACGTGCGTCCGGGCAGGACGCGTGGTGCGGTACTCGGCCGACCGCCGGGCGCCGCCTGGGCCTGCCACTCGACGAGGCCGAGCGACTGCATACGCATCAGATCGAGCACGACCGCGAACAGGCCGCGCCCCAGTGCGAAGGAGATGTCCCGGGCGGTACGGCGCCCGGTGACGACGCCGAGGACGTCCTCGTAGCGACGCGCGAGCCGACCGTCGCCGAGGCCCCCGACCGCGGCTCCGGTCCCGGCCGAGGCCGAGGCCGAGCCGGTCACCATCGGCCGCACCCGCACCAGTTCGCCCGGAGACCCCCACAACCGCCCCAGCAGCGCCATGCGTCGGGTGGTCTCCTCGGTCAACCGGCGTGGTTCCACCCCGGGTTCGGTGATGAAGGCGGGCTCCCGGTCGCCCAGTTCCCAACTCCCGGGTGTGTTCAGCGACATGGCGAAGGCGGCGTCGAACATGGCGGCCGTGCAGATGACCTGGAGCTCTCCGGCGCCGATCAGGCCGTCGGCCACCAGGCCGGCGCCCAGCCGGTCCGCGTCCGGTTCGGCGGCGCAGGCGGCCAGCCAGGTCTCGTCGTCGACGCGGCCGGAGGCCAGCAGGGTGGAGACGGCGGTGGGCGCGCCCGGTGTCTCGATCGCGCCCACCAGGCCGTCGCGCAGATGGATGGTGCCGCCCGGGGCGCCGGAGACCCGGACCGTGCCGGTGTAGCCCTGCTCGCGCAGTCCCTGGAGGAGTGCCGGCAGGTTGCGTGCGGGTGCCGAGGTCACGCCAGCACCTCGGCGAGCCGGTCGCTCAGACCCCGTGCGGCCAGGGCGAGGTTGGACCGCTCCCGGTCCAGTCCCGCGGTGAGCAGCAGGGGGTCACCGGCCGGCCGCACGACCGTCAGCAGCACCTGGTGGCGGCGCGTGCTGGTGGTGATCACGCTCTCCAACTCGCCCTCGGCGCCGGCCCGGGCGAGCCGTTCGGCGATGAGGGCCGCGAGTTCGGCGCCCTCGACGCCGTCCCCCACCTCGACGACGTCGCCCGCGACCCCGTAGGTCAGGCCGGTGACGGCGTCGACCAGGGCGACACCGATGACGCCGGGGGAGTCGAGGAAGCGGGCCAGGGAAGCCTCCACGGCCGTCGTCATTTCTCCATTCCCCCTCCACGTACGGTCACTGCACAGTACTTTTCTCACAACAACTTCCACAACACAGGCAAAAGTTGACGCACTGTGACCCTCAAGTCGCTTGAGTTCGATCGTAGTTGCACGGACAGCGACCAGTCAGCGTCACTGAGGAATTGGGGCAGGGGAATGAACATCGAGACGGCGCTCAAGGAAGCCATGACGATCGACGGGGCCCTCGGCGTCGCCCTCGTCGACTACGAGAGCGGCATGTCGCTCGGCGTGCTCGGCGGCGGACAGGGCCTGGACCTGGAACTCGCCGCGGCGGGAAACACCGAGGTCGTCCGCGCGAAGATGCGCACGCTGGCCTCGCTGGACATGAACGACACCATCGAGGACATCCTGATCACGCTGGGCAAGCAGTACCACCTGATCCGCCCGCTCTCCAGCAGCAAGGGCGCGCTCTTCCTCTACGTCGCGCTGGACCGCTCGCGCAGCAACCTGGCGCTGGCCAGGCACAGCCTGAAGCGGATCGAGAACGGCCTGGACGTCTGAGACTCCGGCGGCGCGAGCCGCACAGCTCCGGAAACACAGCTCCGGAAACACAGCTCCGGAAACACAGCCCCGGAAACGCCGATCGGCCCCGCTCGCGGTGGCGGGGCCGATCGGGCTGAGCGGAAACGGTCGTTCGGTAACGGCCGCTCAGTACTCGGTAATGGTCGTTCAGTCGGCCGTGGCCGTCGGCAGCTCGGCGGCAGCCGCGGAGGCGGACGCCACACCCTGCTCCGGACCACCCACCTGCCCGCTGCGGATCGACTCGATCCGTCCCATCACCTTGGCGCGCAGGTCGGTCGGTACGTCGTCATGTCCGCAGCACCGCTTGACCAGCTTCTTCACGGCCTGCTCCAGGCCGTACTTCTCCAGGCACGGCGAGCACTCCTCGAAGTGCTGCTCGAACTTGGCGCAGTCGTTGTCGGGCATCTCCCGGTCGAGGAACTCGTAGAGATGATCGAGGACTTCACCACAATCCGTCTCGTGCGGCTCTCCGCAGCTCATGAGCCCGAGCCTTTCGCTTCGTTCGGCTCCCCGGCGCCGGCCGGGACGAGCCCGCGGTCCCGGGCGTAGTCCTCCAGCATGCCGCGCAGTTGACGGCGGCCCCGGTGCAGCCGGGACATGACCGTACCGATGGGAGTCCCCATGATGTCGGCGATCTCCTTGTAGGCAAAGCCCTCTACATCGGCGAGATACACGGCGATGCGGAACTCCTCGGGGATCGCCTGGAGCGCCGACTTCACGTCCGAGTCCGGCAGGTGGTCCAGCGCCTGCGACTCGGCGGAGCGCAGCCCGGTCGACATGTGGGACTCGGCGCGCGCGAGCTGCCAGTCCTCGATCTCCTCGGCCGCGGAACGCTGGGGTTCGCGCTGCTTCTTGCGGTAGGAGTTGATGAACGTGTTGGTGAGGATCCGGTACAGCCACGCCTTCAGGTTGGTGCCCTCACGGAACTGGTGGAAGGACGCGTACGCCTTCGCGTACGTCTCCTGCACCAGGTCCTCGGCGTCGGCCGGGTTGCGCGTCATGCGCAGCGCCGCCGAGTACATCTGGTCGAGGAACTCGAGCGCGTCCCGCTCGAAGCGCGCGCTGCGCTCCGCGGTCGACTCGGTCGAGGCCGCCGTCGTCGTCTCCGCACCCGCCGTGCCCTGGCCCTCGGGCTGCTCCGCCTGGCCGTGATCGGTCCCTGCGTCGGTACCGGTGACCGCACCCACCTCCTCAAGATTCCGGGCAGGACCGAACACCGTCGATGCGGTCCCACTGAAATCGGAGGATAGACGACTACCCGTCCCCGCCGCCCCCCGAATAGGTGCGGTCTTCGCCGCGTGCAGCACGGACCACTCCAGGTCAGCGGCAGTGCGGCGGTTCGGGCAGATGGTCGAACCCATGCGGCGGACTTCCTCTCGTACGGCGGGCGGCGGGCCGGTCGGCACCGTCTGTTCCGCACAACAGTGGTCCGTCACGCAACATTCCCCGCTTTCTAAAAGAGCGTTCGAGTCCACTCCACCACCGCGTCGACGATGATCCCCACCGCCTCCTCCTGCGCGATCGGAGCCCGCTTCGGCACGGCGAACCCGTGGTCGCCGTAGGGCACCTCGACGATCCCGTACGACCCCGCCGGGAACTCCTCCGGCTTCCCGAACGGATCGTTGCCGCCCTGGACGACGAGGGTGGGCACCCCGGCGCCGAGCAGTTCCTCGGCGCGGGACCTCTCCGGCCGGCCCGGCGGGTGCAGCGGGAAACTGAGGGCGAGGACGGCGGCGGCGCCCAACTCCGTCGCCGTACGGCAGGCGACGCGGGCCCCGGCGCTGCGCCCGCCGGAGACCACGGGCAGCCCGCGCGCGGCGAGGGCGGGCCACAGGCCCCGCCACCCCGCGTCCAGCGTCTTCGGCGCGGGTGCGACCTTCTTCCCGGCGACCCGCCAGGGCTGCTCGACGAGGGCGACACTCACGCCGTGCGCGGGCAGGGCGGCGGCCAGGGCCTGGAGGTCGCGGGCCTCGATGCCGCCACCCGCGCCGTGGCTGACGGCGAGGACGAGCCGGGCTTCGTCGGCGGGGCGCCAGGTGATGCGGGCGGTCCCGGCGGCGGTCTCCACGGTCTCCGTGTTCTCCACGCCGGCCGCGCCGTCCGCGCCGTCCGCGCCGTCCGCGCCGTTCAGGGTGGGGGTCCCGGTGTTCTCAGTACGCGTCACGGGTCCATGGTGCCCCGTCGGCCGCCCGGGTCCCCCACGTCGGGCCGGGGTCCAGGTCGAACTCCCTCCGTAGCGCCGAGCGGGCCGCCAGGTGGCCGCACATGCCGTGCACGCCGGGTCCCGGCGGGGTGGACGCCGAGCAGAGGTAGGTGCCCGGGAGCGGGGTGCGGTAGGGGTCGGGCCGGAGCACGGGGCGGGCCAGGGTCTGGGCGAGGGTCATGGCCCCGCCGCCGATGTCGCCGCCGACGTAGTTGGGGTTGTACTCCTCGTACCCGGCGGCCGTGACCGTGCGGTGGGCCAGGATCGTGTCGGTGAAGCCCGGCGCGTGCCGCTCGACGCGGCGCCGGATCAGTTCGTACGGGTCCGCCGTGCTGCCGTTGGGCACGTGGGCGTAGGCCCACAGGGGGCGCTTGCCGGGCCGGGCGCGGTCGGGGTCGGCCGCCGCCGGGTCGACGACCAGCACGAACGGTTCGGCACCGGCGATACCGCGGGCCGTGCGGGACTCCTCGCGGAAGATCTCGGCCTGGGTGCCGCCGAGGTGGACGGTGGCGGCGGCGCCCGTCGCCGGGTCCGCCCACGGCACCGGCCCGGAGAGCAGGAAGTCGGCCTTGGCCGCGGCCGTGCCGTACCGGAAGCGGGCCAGCCGGGCGCGGTAGCGGCTGGGCAGCCGCGCCCCCGCGAGCCGCAGGAATTCCTTGGGCGAGACGTCGAGCAACACGGCCCGCGCGGGCGGCAGTTCACGCAGGTCGGTGATGTGCTGCCCGGTGTGCACGGTCCCGCCGTGGGCCGTGATGTCGGCCGCCAGCGCGGCGGCGATCCGGGCACTGCCGCCGCGGGGCAGCGGCCAGCCGGTGCGGTGGGCGAGATGGCCCAGGAGCAGGGCGACCCCGGCTCCGGTGAGGGTCGGCAGCGGGCCGAGGCCGTGGGCGGCGACGCCGGTGAGCAGGGCGCGGGCCGGTTCACCGGCGAACCGCCGCGGGGCCCGGCGGGTGCCGTGGGCCAGGACGCGCGGGGCGAGCCACAGGGCCGCGGCCGGGTTGCGCGGCAGCGCCCGGGGCCCGCCCAGGACCAGGTCCACGACCTGTGGACCGCGGTCGACGAGCGGCTGCATGAGGGCACGCCAGCGCGGTCCGTCGACGGGACCGAGCCCGGCGCAGGTGCGGTCCAGGTCCCGGTGGGCGAGCACGGTGGGCGCGCCGGGCAGCGGGTGGGCGTACGCGGCCTCGGAGTGCCGTAGCTCCACGCCGTGCGCGGCCAGGTCGAACCGGGTGAAGAAGGGGGAGGCGGCGGCCATCGGGTGCACGGCCGAGCAGATGTCATGCACGACGTCCGCGTCGAAGAGGGGCTCGGTGCGCAGGCCGCCGCCGATGGTGTCGTGTGCTTCGTAGAGCGCGACCCGCAGGCCGGCGCGGGCGAGGGTGACGCCCGCGGCCAGGCCGTTGGGGCCGGTGCCCACGATGATCGCGTCGGGGGTCATGCCACGGTCTCCTTGATGCCCTGGAGTTCGGTGAGCCTGCGGTAGAGCCCGTTGGTGCGGTGCAGGCGTTCGTGCGTGCCGACGGCCTGCACCCGGCCGCCGTCGAGGACGACGATCCGCTGGGCGCCGGTGACGGTGGACAGGCGGTGCGCGATGGCGATCACCGCGCAGAACCCGGAGATCGTCGCGATCGTGTCGCGCAGCGCGGCCTCCGACTCGCTGTCCAGGTTGGCGGTGGCCTCGTCGAGCAGCAGGAACCGCGGCGCCTGGAGCAGGGTGCGGGCGATGGCGAGGCGCTGGCGCTGGCCGCCGGAGAGTCCGGCACCGCGTTCGCCGAGTTCGGTGTCGAGTCCCGCGGGCAGGGCGGCGACGACCGCGTCGAGGTGGGCCATCCGCAGCGCCTCGGCGATGTCGGGCTCGGTGGCGTCCGGGACGGCGTACAGGAGGTTGTCGCGGACGGTGCCGCGCAGCAGGGTGTGGTCCTGGTCGACGTATCCGACGATCGAGCGCAGCCGGTCCAGCGGCAGTCCGGCGATGTCGGTGCCGTCGATGCCGATCGAGCCCGACCCCGGGTCGTACAGGCGCTCGATGAGCTGGAAGACGGTGCTCTTGCCCGCGCCGGACGGCCCGACGAGTGCGGTGAGACCGCGGTCGGGCACGGTGAAGGACACGTCGTCGAGGACCGCGGGGCCGTCGGGGGTGTAGCGGAAGGTGACGCGGTCGAAGGTGAGGCCGAAGGGGGTGGGGGAGGTAGGGGCGAGAGCCTCCGCACCCGGCTCCGCCACCGCCTCCGTCCCCGGCTGCGCCCCCGGTTTCGCCCCCGCCCCCGGCTCTGCCTCCGGTTCCGTCTCCGGTTCCGTCTCCGTGGCGATGGTGCCGAGTTCGGCGATGCGGTCGAGGGAGGCCCGGCCCTGCTGGAACTGGGCGATCGAGGCGAACAGGGTCACCAAGGGGGCGACCAGGTAGAAGAGGTAGAGGATGAACGACGTCAGGACGGCGGGGTCCATGGCACCGCTCGCGGAGCGGACGGCGCCCAGGGCGATGACGACGGTCAGGGCCAGCTGGGTGCCGACGTTCACGGCCGGGCCGAGCATCGCGCCGAGCGCGGAGGCGCGGATCCCGGAGCGGCGCGCCTGCCGGGCGATGGCCAGGATCTCCGCGGCCTCCCGCGCCTCGGCCCGGGACGCCTTCACCGTGGGCAGCGCGCCGAGCACGCGCAGCAGGGCGGAGCCGTAGCGGCTGGTGTCCCGCCGGTTGCGGACCGCCATCCGGCGGACCTTGCGCGCGAGCACCAGGGCGAGGCCGCAGGCGACACTGAGGCACCCGAGGGTGACGGCGAGCAGCAGCGGATCGAGCCAGGCCATCAGCGCGACCGAGCCGATCACCATGAAGGAGCTGTTGGCGATCTGGTCGAGCGCCTGGGTGAGGCTGATGCGGGCCAGCGAGGTGTCGGCGACCATTCGGGAGTACACGTCGCCCTGCTTCCAGCCGCTGTAGGCCCCGAACCGGGCGCGCAGCAGCCGCCGGGTGAGGGTGGCGCGGATGTCGTAGACGATGTTCTCGCCGGACCGCCCGATGACGTAGGAGTGGACGGCGGCCAGGACGGCGTCGGCGGTGAACAGGACGACGCTCCGCACGATCGGGCCCTTCAGCGAGGTGCCGTCGGCGATGGCCAGGAGCATGGTGTTGATGACCACCGGTTGGGCCAGGGTGGCGGCGGCGCCGAGGAGGCCCAGGCCCATGCCGGTGAGGATCAGGCCGCGGTGGCCGCGGGTGGCCCGCCACACCTTGCCGCCGCTGTCGTGCAGCTGGCGCAGGTCGATGTGCGGGACGGCCCGGTGCAGGGCGCCCTTGGCCGGCGGGTCCGTGGGGTGCGCGGGGTCCGCCGGGCGGGGCGGCCGGTTGTGCCGCCCCCGCCCGGTCGGCCGGCCGGGGTGCCGGTCGTTCATGCCGCGGTCCCGGTGCGCGCGTGCGGGTCGAGCGGGGTGTACGGGAAGACGGCCATCACTTCGGGCTCGTTCCGTAGGTCGTGGCCCGGGGCGCGGGCAATCGCGAGCTGGAAGCCCTGGACGTACGGCGGGGTGCGGCCCTGCTCGTCCAGGACGGCGCGGACGCGTTCGACGAGGATCACGTAGGCCGGGGTGCGGGTGGCGGCCGTGAACCCGAGGTCCAGGACGCTGCGGATCTCGGCCACCAGGTCGAAGAGGGCCTTGCCGGAGCGGCGGGTCGGGAACCACACCAGCTGCGACGGGGTGCGGTCCGCGCCCACGTCGAGCGGGTGCCAGGGCGAGGTGGTGTCCTCGGCGTCCAGGGTCCGGTACAGGACGTGGTAGTCGTGCGTGGCCGGGGACGGGGCGAAGAACTTCCAGTTCGGCATGGTGCCCCAACTGCCGCGCCGGGTCCGGCCGAACAGCCGGCTGGGGTGCTGGGCGCCGAGCGTGGCCAGCAGCATCAGCGCGGCGGCGGCCCGCCAGGGGGCGCCTTCCCCGGCGAAGGGGGCGGCGATGGCCCGGACCGCGGCGCGGGGGTGCGGAGGGTGGGGTACGGCGGTCATGCTCGCTCCTTGGATACGGCGTCAGGGGTGCCGACGTGGGCGTGGGCGTGGCCGTGGGCGTCGGGTCGGTCGTCGTGGCCGTGGTGGAGGCGGTCGAGGAAGGCCATGACGAGATCGCCGACCTGGTGGGCCAGGTGGCTGTTGACGAGCAGGCCGTCGTGGCTCGCGCCCTCGATGACGACGTGTTCGCCTTCGCCGCGGGCACCCCGGTGGGCGTCGGCGAGTTCCCTGTGCATGAGCAGCTGCTCGGGGTCCCGGTCGACGGTCCGCTGGGCGGAGATCACCAGTCCGGGCGCCGTGTCGACCGGGTCGAGCCCGCCGGAGAAGGACCGGAAGTCGGCGAGCGTGGCCGTCCACTCGCGCAGCGCCGCCCGCCACAGCCGGGCGTCCCCGTACTGGATGTAGGCCCGGTCCCGGTAGGCGGCGGGCAGCTGTTCGGTCCAGCGCGGCCGGGTCAGCAGGACGCCGGTGCCGAACCGCAGGAACGACCCGAACTGCCGTACGGCGGTGGTCATCTCCGCCGCTGACTCCGCCTGC
This sequence comes from Actinobacteria bacterium OK074, assembly GCA_001298575.1. Lineage (GTDB taxonomy): Bacteria > Actinomycetota > Actinomycetes > Streptomycetales > Streptomycetaceae > Streptomyces. Next base: position 15,670 of record LJCV01000309.1, on the reverse strand, counting down.
TGCGCGGACCGGTTGAACTGGTCCGGATGCGACGGGTCGAGGTAGACGATCCCGCCGAGCCGGCCGCCGAGCCGGACCGCGGCCCGGCGGGCGATCTCCGCGCCCAGCGAGTGGCCGACGAGGACGACCTCGCGGTGCGGGGCGACGGCGCCGTTCACCAGGTCGACGAGATCGTCCACGGACTCCGACAGCCGGTAGCGGGCGCGGGCCCGGCGCCGGCTGCCGGCGTACCCGGCGCGGGCGTAGACGAGGACCCCGTTGCGGCTGCGCGCGGACAGGCCCTCGGAGAGCCACGCGAACTGCTCGCTCGCGGAACCCATGCCGGCGACGAACACCACGACCGGCCGTTCGCCGTCGCCCGCCGAGTACTCCTCGTACTGCAGCCGGTTGCCGTTGCGTGTCGTCAGGATCCGCGAACTGTGCCAGCCCTCCAGCGTGCGCAGCCGGCGCTGTACGGCGGTGCAGGCCGCGCCCGCCGCCGCCCCCGCGAGCAGGGTGAACGCGGCGCGCGGCGCCCGGTCGTCGCGCCCGGCGACGGCCGGGTGGGTGCGCGGGGCCGAGGTGTAGGCGACCGCGGGATGCAGCGCGGTGAACGCGGTCACGAACCGGCCCAGGCCCATGAAGTAACCGTTGGCGAGGTGGAAGGCGGCGGCGCTCGCCAGCACGGGCCGGGTCAGCCGGCCGCCGCGCAGATAGGCGACCGGGAAGAGGCACTCCAGGGCGAGCACCCCGGCGGCGAGCAGCCGGGCCGGGCCCGGATGGTCCTGCGTCCAGCGGTACAGACCGTTGTGACCGTACGTCCGGGTCCGCATCACCCCGCTGAGCGCGGTGCCCCCGCGCCAGGCCGGGCTGAACAGCTTGACCCAACCGGAGGTCAGATAGGCCAGGTTGCTCTGGAGGGCGATGTACCACAGCAGGGCGTCCTTGGCCTCCGGCGACGACGTCAGCCGGGCGGCGCCGACGGCGGTCTGCGTGAGGATCGACACCTGGTCGGTGCCGTCGCCGCCGTAACGGTGGCGAGGGTAGAGGGCGATGGCGCTCGCGCCGAGGTAGAGGTTCCCGGCGCCGCGCAGCCGGGAGTCACCGGGCAGCAGCAGGGCGGCGGAGACGGCGGTCCGGGACAGGTGCAGGGCGGTGGTGACGTTCGGCCTGCTGACCGTGTCGATCAGCAGGCGCAGCAGCGGATTCGGGTCGCCGAGGACGCCCTTGCTCACCTCCCAGTCGTTGAACCCGCCCTTTTCCAGCTCCTTCCGCTGGGAAAGGTATTCGAGGGACGACGTCAACGTGGTGAACGCGGCGAGCCGCTCCGACATACCGAGGGCACGGCCCCGGTCCAGCGGAACCGGAGCGAAGACGGTGGCGACGACCTTTCCGGTCACCGCACGGGCGAGTTGTCCGGGGAATTTCACGGGGCCTCTATTCACTACTTGGTTCATGATGAGGTTCATGACGTTGTTCAGGGCTTGCTTCAGGGGTTTATGCGGAGCTCATGCAGGGCCTGGGCGGGGATTTGGGCATGATTCAGCGCACAGCTCGACGCGTGGCTTGCCTGATTCACGACGGCTGAATTCCGTACGCGGAGGCGCGCATACCACCGGCACGCGGACGTCGCGTGCCCGCCGGACCCGCCGGGCCGGAGTGGGCGCTCCGGCCCGGCGGGCCCCCTGGTGCTGCCGGGCTCAGCCGCAGACGCCCGCGCCACCGTCGGCGGCGTCGAAGCACGCGTCGCCCTGCGCCGCGTCGATGGCACTGGCCACGAACGCGGTGGCGACGCCGGCGACCGCGCCGCCGACGGGAACGGCCACGGCCGCGGCCGCGACGCTCACGATCGGGGCGGCGGGCTCCGCGTACACCCCGGACTGCCGAATCGGGCCCAGGTCGAGGCGGTTGAGATGGTCCGCTGCGGTGTTCATGATGCTGGTCCTTCCGTTGAGGGGGAGATGGAGCACGGGGTCAGCCGCAGACGCCCGCGCCGCCGTCCGCGGCGTCGAAGCACGCGTCGTCGTTGGCGCTGGCGGCGACGGCTCCGGCCACGGCGGTCGCGACGCCGCCGACGGCGCCCACGACCTCACCGATCACCACCGTGGCGGCGCTGACCACCGGGTGCCCCTGCCGGTCGTACGCGCGCCCCTGCCTGATCGAGCCGAGGTCGAGTCCGTTCAGATGAACCGCTACTGCGTTCACGGAATTCTCCTTTCCTTCGCGTTTCCCAGATTTCCGCCGGGCTGACGGAACGATGTAAACACCGAAGAGAAAACCCGAACATGACCCGGATCACACCCGAATATCGATGCCGGAGCCATTCATCGCATGACCGATGTCATGAACGTCGATTACATCGGTCAGCGGCACCCGGAGATTTTCCGGCCCCGCGCACACCGGACAAGGGGAGGCATATTCACGATCGATCAAAAAGCAGCCAAAAATGTGACGCGGCACACAGACCGCGCATCCGGTCGGCATTGCCCGTGAACAGAGTCACACCAGGACATCTGTCCCTGGCGGTGGCGCCGCATTCTTTCCTACTTTCACCACGCGACAGTTGATTCCCAGAAGATCGACAGAACAGCGACAGAACAGCGACAGAACGAAGAGACCGCGAACGAAGAGACCGCGAACGACGGGAATGACGGGATGACGGGAATGATCCGCATACTCATCGCCACTCGTGAACACACCGTCCGGGGCTCGATCGCCGGACTGCTCACCCTGCACGACGACGTCGGCACGGTCGTCGAGGCGGGCGACGGAGCCGACGCGCTCCGGCTGGCCCGGCGCCACAAACCCGATGTCGCGATGCTGAGCGACCAGTTACCGGGACCGGACGTCGGCACGGTCGTCGAGCAGCTGTCCCGGGCCCTGCCCGACTGCAAGATCCTCGTGATGTCCCGCCGCGGGATGCCGGGCCGCCTGAAGCAGACCCTGCCCCACGACGTCGGCCACGTGGTCGCCGAGTCGGCCTTCGCCCTGCAACTGGTCTCCGTCATCCGCCAGGTGCACGCCGGCCGCCGCGTCGACCCGTACGTCTCCGTGGAGACCCACGCGGGCGGCTGCCCGCTCAGCCGCCGGGAGGCCGACATCCTCACCCTGGCCGCGGACGGCGCCCCGGTCCGGACGATCGCGGAACGGGCCGCGCTGGCCCCGGGGACCGTCCGCAACTACCTCTCGTCGGTGACCAGGAAACTCGGCGCGGACAACCACCACGCCGCCGTCCACCTGGCGCTCCGCCGCGGCTGGATCTGACCCCCGAACCACCCCCTCACCACCTTGGAGGCATCCCGTGGAACAACGTCGTCTCGGCCGCTCCGGCCTGCGCGTCAGCGAACTCTGCCTGGGCACGCTGACCTTCACCAGAGAGAACGAGGAGGAGGCCCACCGCGTCCTGGACGCCTTCGCGGAGGCCGGCGGCACCTTCGTCGACACCGCCGACGTGTACGGGAACGGCGTGGCGGAGGAGGTGCTGGGCCGCTGGCTGAAGGGCCGGCGGCGGGACGGCCTCGTCATCGCGACCAAGGTGTGCGGGCGGACCGGCCCCGCGCCGAACGACGCGGGCCTGTCCCGCAAACACGTCCTCCAGGCCGTCGACGCGAGCCTGCGCCGACTCGGCACGGACTACATCGACCTCTACCAGACCCACCTCTGGGACCCGGCGACACCGCTCACGGAGACCCTCTCGACCCTGGACACCCTCGTCCGCAGCGGCAAGGTCCGCTATCTCGGAGCCGGCAACCTCGCCCCCGCACAGTTGCAGAAGTCGCTCGACCTGGCGGACCAGCACGGCTGGGAGCGGTACGTGTGCCTCCAACCGCTCTACAACCTCCTCCACCGCGAACTGGAGTGGGACCTCCTGCCGACCAGCAGGGCGGAGGGCCTCGGCGTCGTCCCGTGGTCGCCCCTGGACGGCGGCCGGCTCTCGGGCAGGCACCACCACGGACAGGCCGACGACGCCGCCGCCGACCCGCGGGTGACCGCCCCAGACCGGCAGGTGCTCGACGCGGTGCTGGCGGTCGCGGCGGCGGCCGGCCGCACGCCCGCCCAGGTGGCCCTGCGCTGGCTGCTCGGCCGCCCCGGCGTCACCGCACCCGCCATCGGGGTCCGGCACACCGGTCAACTGGCCGACAACCTGGGCGCGTTGGGCTGGGAGCTGACGGCCGGACAGCGGCGGCGACTCGACGAGGCGAGCGCGCGCCCGCTACCGCACCCGTACGACCTGCTGCACCGCAGCCCGCCGATCCCCTGACGACGGCACGGCAACCGTCGGGCCCGCCGTGCCCGGACCGCCGACGGGCCCCCGGCGGGCGCGCGGAGGCACCGCCAGCCACAGCAGGATGGCCTCGGTACGCCCGCGGACGCCGAGTTTGGCGTAGATGGCGCTGAGATGGTTGCGCACGGTCTTCGCCCGCAGGGACAGCCGCTCCCCGATCTCCGGGGCCCGGCAGCCGTGCGCCAGCAGGTCCATGACCTGGCGTTCGCGCGGCGACAGGGCGAAGACCACGCGGGCGCCGCGGTCGGACCGCAGATGCCCGGCCGCGCGGGCGAGGGCGGGGGCGGCGGCCGGCGAGAGGTGCGTGTGCCCGGCCCTGGTGCTCCGGAGCGCGTGCGTGAGCGTCGCGTGTTCGTAGTCGCCGTCCACCAGACAGCTGGTGACACCGAGCCGGAACAGCTCTTCGATCTGCCACAGATCGGCCCGGGGGCAGACCATGAGCACGGGCGGAACAGGGTCCTCCGCCGCCCCGAGCAGCCGGGTGACGCCGTGCAGGGTGTCCTGACAGCGCAGGAGGACGACGTCGTCGCCGGGCCCGCCCCCGTCCGGCTCCCGGTACGGCGGCCGGACGGCCCGAAGACGCAGCCCGGGATCCTGCCGCAGCCACTCCAGCCCGGCCCGGTCACCGGCCCCACCGACGAGGGCCACCCGGAGGATGTCGGCGGGGGCGCCGGACGGGCCCGGGCCTGGAGGCACGAGGTCAACAGGCGGGCGCGGCCCCGGAGTTACGAGGTCAACGGGCGGGCATGGGTCTGGGCCCGGGCCCGGGGTTTCGAATCCGGCGGGGCCGGCAGGGCGGTCGGCGCCGGTGGGCTGGGCGGCGATCGGCATCGTGTGTCCCTCTCTCGGTGCCCGTCCGGTCGCCTCGGTTGGACAGTCCGCGGATCGTGTTCGGTCCCCCTCTTCGACTGTCCCGCCACGGCAGCGGCCCTGCCATCGCCCCAGGGACCGAACTCCCGGCGCACCTCTCGTCCTTATGCCGTACACCTGGTCAACCACGGCCGGACGTAAGCCTGTTGACAGAGCGCCCCGCTCCACATCAGAGGTCGGGTCGGAAGCCGACTCAGAAGAGCGTGCCCTCTTCGGGCCCCTCCAACTCGGTCAGCAGCTCGGGGCTGTTGTTGCGGACGTTGCTGACGGCCGTGGACACCGGGTACGCGCGCAGCAGCCCCGGCGGGGGCGGCGCCAGCAGCGCGCGCAGGTCCTCGACGTCGGTGCGGGCCGGGTCGAGCCAGTCGTCCCAGCGGTCGGGCGTGAGCATCAGCGGCATCCGGGGGTGGATGTCGGCGAGCGCCCGCGGCGCCTCGGCGGACGCCGACCCCGGCCCCGGCCCCTCCGCGGCCGTACCGGCCAGCGGTGTCGTCTCGGCCTCCGTGGTGATGACCGAGCAGGTCACCCACCAGGCCAGCGGGTGCTCGTCGGGCAGCGTACGGTCGCGCCAGAACTCGTAGAGTCCGGCCATCGCGAACACCGACCCGTCGGCGGGCGACACGAAGTACGGCTGCTTGCGCGCCCGCTTCTTCTTGCCCTCGACCTCCAGGTCCCGCTCGTGGCTGCCGGTGACCCACTCGTAGTAGCCGTCGGCCGGCAGGATGCAGCGGCGGGTGGCGAAGGCCCGGCGGAAGGAGGGCTTCTCGTGCACGGTCTCGGCGCGCGCGTTGATCATCCGGGCGGCACCCTCGGGCGACTTCGACCAGGACGGGACGAGCCCCCACCGCAGCTTCCGCAGCTGCCGAACCGGCCGCCGGTCGTCGGCGTCCTTAAGAGGACGGTCCAGAACGGCATGGACCTCCTTCGTCGGGGCCACGTTGTAGTCGGGTGCCAGAGTCTCCTCGGGGTCCCACTTCTCTATCTCAAAGACTCCTGCGAGATCCTCGGGCCCACGACTCGATGCATACCGTCCGCACATACGACCACACTGCCAGATCCGTACCGCCGGATCTCCGAGACCCCTGGGAGTCACCACCCCCGATGGACAGCCTCGCCATCCCCTCGCTGCCCGACCTGTGGGACCAGGTCTTCGGTACCCAGCCCGACCCCGACCTGTGGGTGGTGATCGCGACCCTGGCCGCCGCACTCGCCGCGGTCGGCCCGCACAGTGTCTGGCGCCTCTCCCGCAACGCGATCACCATCGCCCACGAGGGCGGCCACGGCCTGATCGCCCTGCTGACCGGCCGCACCCTCACGGGCATACGGCTGCACTCCGACACCAGCGGCCTCACCGTCAGCCGCGGCAAACCGCACGGCCTGGGCATGATCCTCACGGCCGCCGCCGGCTACACCGCGCCCCCGCTGCTGGGCCTCGGCGGCGCGGCCCTGCTGGCGGCGGGCCACATCACCCTCCTCCTCTGGCTCGCCACGGCCCTCCTGATCGCGATGCTGGTCATGATCCGCAACGCCTACGGCGCCCTGACGGTGATCCTCTCGGGCGGCGCCTTCCTCGCTGTGTCCTGGCTGGCAGGCCCCCAGGTCCAGGCGGCGTTCGCGTACGCGGTGGTCTGGTTCCTCCTGGTAGGCGGAGTCCGCCCGGCCTTCGAACTCCAGCGGAAGCGGGCACGGGGCGGCGCGGGCGACTCGGACGCGGACCAGTTGTCCCGCCTGACCCACGTCCCGGCAGGCTTGTGGCTGTTCCTGTTCCACGCGGTGTCCTTGTGCTCACTGGTTGGCGGCGCGCGTTGGCTGCTGGAGATCTGAAAGTTCCCTGCACTTAAAGCCTGGGAGCAAGGGCGCCCCGATAGGGGCGCGGGGCTGTGACATTGTGCGGCTCCGCCGCGTGGGCGCGACCAGCCACAACGGCCCCGCACCCAAAGAACCACCGCATCCCCGCCCATTGCGAAGCCATTAAGGTGGCCGCATGGCCGTAAACCCCGCCCAAGCCACCCTCTGGCCCGCCCCGCACGCGAGTGCCCCCGTCGACGCGACGGTCCACGTCCCCGGGTCCAAGTCGGTCACCAACCGCGCCCTGGTCCTCGCCGCGCTGGCAAGCGAACCCGGCTGGCTCCGCCGCCCCCTCCGCTCCCGCGACACCCTCCTGATGGCAGGCGCCCTGCGCGCGATGGGCGTGGGCATCGAGGAGGGCGTCGGCCCCGACGGCGAGGGCGAGACCTGGCGCGTCATCCCCGCCGCCCTGCACGGCCCCACCACGGTGGACGTGGGCAACGCGGGCACGGTCATGCGCTTCCTCCCCCCGGTGGCCGCCCTGGCCGACGGAGTCATCCGCTTCGACGGCGACCCGCGGTCGTACGAACGCCCCCTGCACGGCGTGATCGACGCGTTGCGCGCGCTCGGTGCCCGGATCGACGACGACGGCCGCGGCGCCCTCCCGCTGACGGTGCACGGCGGCGGTGCCCTGGACGGCGGCCCGGTGGCGATCGACGCGTCCTCGTCGTCCCAGTTCGTGAGCGCCCTGCTCCTGTCCGGCCCCCGCTACAACCAGGGCGTGGAGGTCCGCCACACGGGCTCCTCGCTCCCCTCGCTCCCCCACATCCGGATGACGGTGGACATGCTGCGCGCGGTCGGTGCGCAGGTGGACACCCCGGAGTCGGGCGGCGAGCCGAACGTCTGGCGGGTCACGCCGGGCGCGCTGCTGGGCCGGGACCTGACGGTCGAGCCGGACCTGTCGAACGCGCAGCCGTTCCTGGCCGCGGCCCTGGTGACCGGTGGCAAGGTCGTCGTCCCGGACTGGCCGACCCGTACGACGCAGCCGGGCGACCGGTTGCGGGAGATCTTCACCGAGATGGGCGGTTCCTGCGAACTGACCGACCGGGGGCTGGAGTTCACCGGTTCGGGTGCGATCCACGGCCTGGACGTGGACCTCGGCGAGGTCGGCGAGCTGACCCCGGGCATCGCGGCCGTCGCGGCCCTCGCGGACTCGCCGTCCACCCTGCGCGGCGTGGCCCACCTGCGGCTGCACGAGACGGACCGGCTGGCCGCGCTGACGAAGGAGATCAACGAACTCGGCGGCGATGTCACCGAGACCGCCGACGGCCTCCACATCCGCCCGCGCCCGCTGCACGGCGGTGTCTTCCACACCTACGACGACCACCGCATGGCCACGGCCGGTGCGATCATCGGCCTGGCGGTGGACGGCGTACGGATCGAGAACGTGGCGACGACGGCGAAGACCCTCCCGGACTTCCCCGCCCTGTGGACCGGGATGCTCGGGGCATAGGGACACCAGGGACATGCGCCGCTACGGCAAGCACACCGACGAGGACGACATCCGCAGCCGCCCCAACGCCAAGGGCAACCGGCCGCGCACCAACATCCGCCCCAAGCACGAGGACGCGGCCGGCGGCATGGTCGTCACCGTCGACCGCGGCCGCCTGACCGTCCTGGTCGAGGACCGTACGGTGATGGCGATGAAGGCCCGCGAACTGGGCCGCAAGGCCGCGGTGGTCGGCGACCGGGTGGCCCTGGTCGGCGACATGTCCGGCAAGAAGGACACCCTCGCCCGGATCGTCCGCATCGAGAAGCGCACCTCGGTCCTGCGCCGCACCGCGGACGACGACGACCCCTACGAGCGCGTGGTGGTCGCCAACGCCGACCAGCTCGCCGTCGTCACCGCCCTCCCCGACCCCGAGCCCCGCCCCCGCATGATCGACCGCTGCCTGGTCGCGGCCTTCGACGGCGGCCTGACCCCGCTGCTGGTCCTGACCAAGTCGGACCTGGCCCCGCCGGACAGACTCCTGGAGCTGTACGGCGACCTGGACATCCCCTACGTGGTCACCAGCCGTGCGGAGCTGGAGAGCGGGGCGGCGGTCGCCCGGGTGCGCGAGCAGCTCGACGGGAAGATCACCGCGTTCGTCGGCCACTCGGGCGTGGGCAAGACGACACTGGTCAACGCGCTGGTCCCGGAGGAGCTGCGGCGTACGACCGGACACGTCAACGCGGTCACGGGCCGCGGCCGGCACACCACGACGTCGGCGCTGGCGCTGCCGTTGTCGGGCGGCCAGGGCTGGGTGGTGGACACCCCGGGCGTACGGTCGTTCGGCCTGCACCACGTGGATCCGTCCCGGGTCATCCAGGCGTTTCCCGACCTGGAGCCGGGCACCGAGGGCTGCCCGCGCGGGTGCGGCCACGACGAGCCCGAGTGCGCGCTGGACGCGTGGGTGGCCGAGGGCCACGCCGATCCGCAGCGGCTCTACTCCCTGCGCCGCCTGCTGGCGACCCGGGAGCGCACGGAGGGCGACTGACCTCGGAACGCGCGCAGGGCGACTGACCTCCGCGTTGTTTGCGTCGGGGCGCGGCCGGTAAGTGCATAATCGCACCGAGTCGGATCCAGCCGGACGAAGCGGTCACGGAGCGGTCACCGAGCGCGGGACACGGGAGGACAGCACAATGGCGTGGCTGCTGGTCGTCGTTGCCGGAATTCTCGAAACGGGTTTCGCGGTCTGCCTGAAGCTCTCCCACGGCTTCACCCGCCTCTGGCCGACCGTCGCCTTCTGCGTCTTCGCCCTCGGCAGCTTCGGCCTGCTGACCATGTCGTTGAAGAAGCTCGACGTGGGCCCGGCGTACGCGGTCTGGACGGGCATCGGCGCGGCGGGCACGGCCATCTACGGCATGATCTTCCTGGACGACCTGGTCTCCGTCCTGAAGATCGTCTCCATCAGCTTCGTGATCATCGGCGTGATCGGCCTCCAGCTGTCGGGCTCGGCGCACTGAGGCACGCCGGTCACACGACCTCCCGTACGCGCGGGAAGTGGCAGGCCGCCCCGTCCCCCTCGAACACCGGCACGTCGTGGGCGCACCGCTTGCGCTCCTCCTCGCCCAGCGACGCGAACAGCGGGCAGCGCGCCCGGAAGCGGCAGCCGTCGTAGCGCCGGGTGGGGCTCGGCGGGTCCCCGGCGAGCAGGATCCGCGTGTGCTGCCGTGCCCGTTCGCGCGTCGGGTCGGGCAGCGGGACGGCGGAGAGCAGCGCCTGGGTGTACGGGTGCCGGGGCCGGGCGAAGACCTCGTCGACCGGGCCCGCCTCGACCGTGCGGCCGAGGTAGACGACGCTGACCCGGTCGGCGATGTTGCGCACGACGGACAGGTCGTGCGAGACGAAAAGATAGGCGAGCCCCAGTTCCTCCTTGAGCCGCTGGAGCAGGTCGAGGACGCCGGCCTGGACGGACACGTCGAGCGCCGAGACGGGTTCGTCGAGCACGAGCAGCTCCGGTTCGACGGACAACGCGCGGGCGATGCCGACGCGTTGGCGCTGCCCGCCGGAGAACTCGTGCGGGAAGCGGTCCGCGTGCGTCGGGTCGAGGCCGACCCGGGCGAGGAGTTCGGGCACCCGGCGGGCGACGGCGGCCCGGTCGGCGCCCTGGGTGCGCAGCGGTTCGGCGACGATGTCCCCGACGGGCATGCGCGGGTCCAGCGAGGCCATCGGGTCCTGGAAGACGATCTGGACGCGCCGCCGCAGCGCGTTGGTCTGCCTCTTGTCGAGCGAGCCGAGCCGCTGCCCGAAGAGTTCGACCGATCCGCCCTCGGGCCGGGCCAGTTCGAGCAGTTCGAAGAGGGTCGTCGACTTCCCGGAGCCCGACTCCCCGACCAGCGCGAGGGTTTCACCGCTGCGGAGGTCGAGATCGACCCCGTCGACGGCGTACACGGACCCCGTCCGCCTCCGGAAGGCGCCACCCTGCCGCAGCGGAAAGGTCTTGGTCAGCCCGCGCACCGTCAACACCGGCTCCCCCGGCGGCGGTTGCGGCGGGCGTTGGGCGTCGATGCGCGGCACGGCGGCCAACAGCTGCCGGGTGTACGGCTGTTGCGGGCGCTCGAAGACGTCGACGGCCGTGCCCGACTCGACGACCCGCCCCTCGTGCATGACGGCGACCCGGTCGGCCGTTCCGGCGATCACCCCGAGGTCGTGGCTGACCAGGACGAGGGCCGCGCCGGTCTCCCGCTGCGCGGTGCGCAGGACGTCGAGGACCTGGGCCTGGATGGTGACGTCGAGCGCGGTGGTGGGTTCGTCGGCGAGGATGACGTCGGGGTCGTCGGCCATCGCCATGGCGATCATCGCGCGCTGCCGCATGCCGCCGGAGAACTCGTGCGGGAACGCCCGGGCGCGCAGGGCGGGTTCGGGGATCCCGACGAGGTCGAGGAGTTCGACGGCGCGCCGCCCGGCCTGTTCGCGGGAGAGGTCCCGGTGGGCGCGGACGGCCTCGGCGATCTGGTCGCCGATCCGGTACACGGGGGTGAACGCGGACAGCGGGTCCTGGAAGACCATGGCGACCCGGCTGCCGCGGATCCGGGTCAACTCCCGTTCCGGGGCGCCGAGCAGCTCCTGTCCGTCCAGCCTGACCGAGCCGCGGACGACGGCGCCCGCCGGCAGCAGCCCGAGCACGGCGAGCGCGGTCACGGACTTGCCGGACCCCGACTCCCCGACGAGGCCGAGGACTTCACCCCGGTCGAGGGTGAGGCTCACCCCGCGCACGGCCGGACGGCCACCGAACTCGACGTCCAGGCCGGTGACTTGGAGCAGCGGGGTCACCGTACGGTCCCCTTCCGGGAGGTCGGATCGAGGGCGTCGCGCAGCCCGTCCCCCACCAGGTTCACGGCGAGGACGAAGACGACGAGGAGCCCGGCCGCGAAGAAGAACATCCACGGGTAGGTCACCGCCGCGCCCGTCCCGGAGGCGATCAGCGTGCCCAGGGACACGTCGGGCGGCTGGACGCCGAAGCCGAAGTACGACAGCGCGGTCTCGCTCATCACCGCGCCGCCGACCTGGATGGTCGCGTCGATGATGAGGAAGGACGCCACGTTCGGCAGCACGTGCCGCCAGATGATCCGCAGCGGTCCGACACCCATGTACCGTGCGGCGCGCACGAATTCACGCTCCTTCAGGGACAGCGTCATCGACCGCACCACCCGCGCGGTGATCATCCACCCGAAGAGGGCGAGCAGCCCGACGAGCACGAGCCAGCCGCTGGAGCGCAGCCGGGGCGAGACGACCGCGATGACGAGGAAGGACGGGAAGACGAGCAGCAGATCGACGAAGAACATCAGCGCCCGGTCGGCCCACCCCCCGAAGTACCCGGCGCAGGCCCCCACGAGCGAGGCGAGCCCGGTCGACAGCACGGCCACCGACAACCCGATGACCAGCGACTTCTGGAGTCCCCGCACGGTCTGCGCGAACACGTCCTGCCCGATGCGGTTGGTCCCCCACCAGTGGTCGGCGCTCGGCCCGGCCCGCAGGGCGGTGTAGTCGATGTGGCTGTAGGACCACGGCGTGACGTACGGCCCGACGAAGGCGAGCAGGAACAGCAGCACGAGGACGACGGCCCCGGCGAGCGCCCCCGGATCACGAACGAAGCGCCGCAGCACGACAGTTGACCGCCCGGCGACGGCAACGGGGGTCTCCGGAAGGACAGTTGTCATGACGCCTGCCGGATGCGCGGGTCGAGCGCGGCGTGCAGCACGTCCGCGAGGAAGCCGGACAGCAGCACGGTGACGGCGGCGAACAGGTTCACGGCGACGACGGAGTTGACGTCGTTCTTCCCGACCGACGACACGAACCACTCCCCCATCCCGTGCCACCCGAAGATGGTCTCCGTGAAGGTGGCCCCGGTGAACAGCGCCAGGAAGCCGTAGGAGAAGTAGGTCGACATGGGGATGAGCGCGGTGCGCAGCCCGTGTCTGAGCAGCACGGTGCGGCGGCTCAGTCCCTTGGCGCGGGCGGTGCGCAGGTAGTCCGAACCGAGCACGTCGAGCATGGTGTTGCGCTGGTAGCGGCTGTAGCTCGCGACGGCGAAGAGCGCGACGGAGAGGGTGGGCAGCAGCAGGTGCACACCCCGGTCCTTCAGCACGGCCCAGAAGCCGCCGTCGAGCCCCGGTGTCTTCTCCCCCGTGAACTGGATGAGTTCGGTCCCGGTGCGCTGGTTGAACCAGATCGCCCCGATCTTGAGCAGAACGGCCAGCAGGAACACGGGAGTTGAAAGCAGCGCGAACGAGGCGACGGTGACGGCCCGGTCGCTGAACCGGTACTGCCGTACGGCCGTCCAGGCCCCGAGGAGCACCCCGGCGACCGTACCGAGCACGGTCCCCGCGAGCAGCAGCCGCAGGCTGACCCCGAGCCGCCGCCCGAACTCGGCGTTGACGGAGGTCCCGTCGATGGTCTGCCCGAGGTCCCCGCGGACGGCGTGCCCGGCCCAGCGCAGGAAGCGGCCGAGGAGGGGCTGGTGGTCGTTGACGCCGATGGCCGTGAGGTGGTGGTCGACGGACGTGGGCGACAGCGGCGGCTGGCGGCCCTCGTAGTAGGCGCGGGGGTCGAGCGCGAGGGACGACAGCAGGTAGGAGAGGCAGACGGCGGCCAGCAGCAGGACGGCGTAGTAGCCGAGTCGCTTGGCCAGGTAGACGGGCACAGGAGAAATGGTCCAGTCCTCTTGTTGCCAGCATATGAAGAGAGCATGTCATCACTACGGGCCCCCTCCCGCAAGGGCCGTAGAGCGTTCTACGTTCGGCGCAGCCCCACCGTCCGCCCCACCGTCGCCCCCCCACGAAGGACACGACATGCGCCACACCTCCGCCGCGGCGTGGGTCGCCGCCACCGCGGCCGCCGCACTGCTGGTGACCGGCTGCGGCTCCTCCGACAACGGCACCTCGAAGAAGAAGGTCGCCGCACCCCTGGCCGACGGCCAGGACATCAACGCCCACCCGCTGAGCGACATCAAGCAGGGCGGCCAGCTGCGCCTTTACATCACGCAGTGGATCACGCAGTACAACTACAACACCGTCGACGGCTCCCAGGGCGACGCCCAGGAGATCTCCTCGACCATCCTGCCGGACCTGTTCGACTCCGACGCCAAGGGCGTCAGCCACCCCAACCCGAACTTCCTTCTCTCCGCGAAGGTCACCTCCACCAGCCCCCAGACCGTCGAGTACGAGTTGAACCCGAAGGCCAAGTGGTCCGACGGCAAGTCCCTTGGCTGGAAGGACTTCCGGGCCCAGTGGCAGGCCCTGAACGGTACCAACACGGCGTACGAGGCCGCCGACACCTCCGGCTACGACCAGATCTCCGACGTCGAGCAGGGCAAGGACGCGCACGCGGTCACGGTCACCTTCAAGCAGCCGTACGCGGACTGGAAGCGGCTGTTCGACCCGCTGTATCCGGCGAAGTACATCGACACGCCACAGAAGTTCAACTCGGCCTGGTCGGAGAAGGTGCCGGTGAGCGGCAACGCCTTCAAGATCGGCACCTACGACAAGACCGCGCAGACCATCACGCTGGTCCCCGACCCCAACTGGTGGGGAACGAAGCCCAAGTTGGACGCGATCGTATACCGCGTCCTCGACTTCACGGCGGCCACGGACGCGTACCTCAACAACGAGATCGACCTCGCCACGGCCCTGCTCCCCGAGGACTACAAGCGCCTGGTGAAGGCCCCGAACACGGACATCCGGCGGGGCGCGCGCTGGGACGAGGTGCACATCACGCTCAACGGCGGCCGGGGCCCGCTCAAGGACCTCAAGGTCCGTCAGGCGATCCAGCACGCCGTCGACCGCCAGGGCATCGACGAGGCGTTCGCCAAGGACCTCTCCTTCCAGCTGAAGCCACTCGACAACCACTTCTTCATGCCCAACCAGCAGGGCTACCAGGACAATTCGGGTGGCTACGCGACGTACGACCCGTCCGCGGCGGAGAAACTCCTGGACGCGGCGGGCTGGAAGTCGACCGGTGAGGGCAAGCCGCGCACCAAGGGCGGCAAACAGCTCAGCCTCGACTACGTACTCAGCTCCGGCAGCACCAGCGCCCAGGTCGACCAGGCCGAGCTGGTCCAGCAGCAACTCGCCCAGGTCGGCGTCAAGTTGAACATCCAGAAGGTCCCGGCCAACGACTACTTCAACAAGTTCGTCAACACGGGCAACTTCGACCTGACCAGTTTCCGCAACGTCGACGCCGTCTTCCTCTCCATGCTCACCCCGGTCTTCGTCCAGCCCCAGGGCAAGAACCTCTTCCAGAACTTCGGCTCGGTCGGCTCCCCGGAAATCGACGCCCTCTTGAAGAAGGCCGGCCAGACCACGAACACCACCGAGGCGATCAAGCTCTACAACCAGGCCGACACCCAGATCTGGAAACTGGCCCACTCCATCGAGCTGTACCAACGCCCCCAGATAGACGCGGTCCGCAAAAACCTGGCGAACTTCGGCGCGGAGGGCTTGGCGAGCGTGGATTACACGAAGGTGGGTTGGCTGAAGAAGTAGGGGGCGTACGGCAGTTGAAGCACTAACGCGTACGGCAACTTTCGGCGTGACGGGTGGTGCGCGCCCCGATAGGGGCGCGGGGCTGTGACATTGTGCGGCTCCGCCGCGTGGGCGCGACCAGCCCCCACCGGCCCGCAGCCGACCCCCACCCCCGAGCGGCGCGCCCCCGCCTACCCAAGTTGCCGCCCCAAAACCCCCCGCCCCCCCCCCCCCGCCCCACCC
>LJCV01000308.1 GCA_001298575.1 Actinobacteria bacterium OK074 | reverse complement strand
GGAAGGGGTTGAGGAAGGGGTTGGGACGGCGGGGGCCGCTGTCTCTGGACCCGCTTCGGCTTCAGTGCCGGCTTCGGCTTCAGTGCCGGCTTCGGTTTCGGCTTTGGCGGATGCGTGGGTGCGTGACCTGCGTGGGCTGGTCGTCGGGCGGGGCGGGGGCGGGCTGTTCGAGTTGCGGTTGCCGTCCGTCGCGGCCGTTCCGGAGGTGTCGTGAGCCCCGAGGAGCCCTACGGCCGGCTCGCGAGCGGCACGGTCGGCATCGACGTGGGCGGGACCTGGCTCCGGATCCGTACCGACGGCGGCACCGAGCGCCGTCCCGCGCCGAGCCTGCTCAACCACCCCGGCCGTTCGACGGCCGAGCTGACCGACATGCTGCTCGACGCGTTGCTGCCGACCGCACCGCCCGGCGGCCGGGTCGTGGTGTCGCTGGGCGCGGCCATGAACGACGCCACCTCCCGGGTCTACGGCTCGGCGCCGCTGTGGGGCGACGTACGGCTGCGCCGCGACCTCGTCGGCGAACTGCGCCGGCGGCGGCCCGACGCCGACTGGTACGTCCACAACGACGTCACCTGCGCGCTGGCGGACTTCGCCGCGTCCGTGGCGGCGGAGGGGCACCGGCACGTCGGCTACCTCACCGTGAGCAGCGGCATCGCGCTGAAGGTGGCGGACCTGCCCGCCCGTCGCATCGTGGTCGACGGCAACGGTCTCCAGGGCGAGGTGGGGCACCTGGACACGTCCGTCCCGGCCGGGTTCCCGCAACTGCTCGACCTGCCGTGCGAGTGCGGCGGGACCGGGCACGTCGCCTCGCTCGCGTCCGGCCCGGCCGTCCCGAGGGTGGCGCACGCGCTGGGCATGAGCGCCTTCGAGCCCACCGCGTTCGCGGCCCGGCTGGCGGACCGGGACCCGGAGGCCGCCGTCCTGCTGCGCGTGATCACCTACCCCGTCGCCCAGTTGGTCCGCTGGCTGTGGACGACCCAGCCGCTGCTCGACCTGGTGGGCATCGGCGGCGGCGTCGCGGAGGGGCTCACGGGGCACTTCGAGCGCGCCCTCCACGAGCACCTGGAGGGGCGGACCAACTACTCCGACGGCGCCGGTCCGCGCGACCGGGGTGCGATACGGGTGCTGCGGCCCGGCGCGGTCGACCCGATCCGGGGCGCGCAGCGGATGGCCGACCGTTTCCTCGACGTCGTCACAGCCTGAACACCACTCGGAACCCGGACGCGGACACCACTCGGACACCGGTCGGACTCGGACAAGGGAGCGCGCGCATGGAGCACTTGGCGATCGAACGCCTCGGCCTCGGCGGACTCAGCAAGGTGACGGCACGGCCCACTCCGGCCCCGGGCCGGGGCGAGGTGCTGCTCGCGCCCGAGGCCGTCAGCCTGTGCGGCACCGACATCCAGATGCTGCGCGGTCTGCGCGACGACCCCTCGCCGGTCCTCGGGCACGAGGGCGCGTGCCGGGTCGTCGAGGTCGGGGCGGACGTCACCGCCGTACGGCCCGGCGACCGGGTGGTCGTCAACCCGACGCACCCCGGGGACCCGTCGTTCCTGCTCGGCCACAACGTCGACGGGCTGTTCCAGCAGCGGGTGCGGATCGCCGCGTCGGCGGTCTCCGCGGGGCTGCTGGTCCCCGTCGACGGCGCCCTCGGCTCCGGCACCGCGACCCTGGTCGAGCCGATGGCCGTGGTGACGTACGCGCTGGACTGCCTGGCGCTGTCGCCCTACGAGGAGTTGGTGATCGTCGGGGACGGCCTGATCGGCAACCTCGCCGCGCTGCGGGCGGCGCTCTCCGGCGGGGTACGGGTGACCCTCGTGCACGGCGGCGAGGCGGGGCTGGAGTGGTCGGCGAAGCAACTGTCCGGCCTGGGAATCCGCCAAGTCCGGGCCGGGGCAGACCTGTTGGACCAGGCCCGGGCGGACCTGCCGGACCCGGCCGGTGCGGACGACGGCCGTCGGGTGGCCGTCCTGATCGGCACCCACCGGGACCGCACGGTCGACGGCATCGACCTGGTGCGTCAGGCGTACGGCGGTGCCGTGCGCGCGGTGCATGTGCTCGGCGGGGTGTACGCGGACTCGGCGAGCCGGTACTTCCCCGGGGTCGGCCTCGCGGGGGTGCGGGCGGCGAACACCGGGGGGCCGCTGCCGCCGCACAGCGTCAGCTGGTCGGACGGGTCGACACCACCGGTCCGGTTCACCGGCAACCGCGGGGTGACCGGTACGGCGCTGGCCGCCGCGGCGGCGGAACTCGCGGACGCCGGGGGCAGGTACGACGTCCTGCTCACCCACCGGCGGTCCCTGGCGGCGGGCACCGACCTGATGAACCGGATGGTCGAGGGCGACGGCCGTGTGGTGGACGACGAGTTGGTGATGCGGCTCGTCGTCGACATGAACGAAGACCTGCTGACCTGAACGAAGACCCGCTGACCGACAACTAGCGGCCGGCATCGGCCTGTTACGGAGGAACCCATGACACGACCACGCCGTATCGCCGTGGTGACGGGCGCCAGTTCGGGTATCGGACGCGCCGCCGCGCTCGAACTCGGCCGGGCCGGTTTCGATGTCGTGGTGGGCTACGGGAGCAACGAAGCCGCCGCGCGGGAAGTCGTCAACGCGGTGGCGGCAGACGGCGGTTCGCGCGCCTGGCCGGTGCGACTCCCCCTGGCCGTACCGGAGTCGGCGGTGGCCGCGCTGCGCGGGGCGATCGAGGCGGCCGGCGGGGTGGACGTGTTCGTCAACAACGCCGGTGTGAACAGGCGGGCTTCGTTCCTGGAGGAGAGCCACGACGACTGGCAGCGGGTGCTGGCCATCGACCTCACCAGCCCGTTCCTGCTGGCCCAGGAGGCGGCCCGGACGATGGTGCGCGGTGGGCGCGGCGGCCGGATCATCAACGTCACGAGCGTGCACGAGCACATCCCCATCGCCGGGGGCAGCGCCTACTGCGCGGCGAAGAGCGCGCTGGGGATGCTCACCAAGACGATGGCGCTGGAGCTGGGCGCGCACGGCATCTCCGTGACCTCGGTGGCCCCGGGCGAGACGGTGACGCCGATGAACGGCCATGCCGAGACGGTGGATCCGCGCTCGCTCGCCCGGCCGGTCGTCCCGCTCGGCCGGCCCGGCGCCTCGGACGAGGTCGCCGGGCTCATCCGCTACCTCGCGTCCGACGGCGCCGGATACGCGACCGGCCAGTCGTTCGTGATCGACGGGGGCCTTTCGCTCATCGCGGCGGACGCCAATGTCAGCTCGGTGAGTAGGCCGCGGCCGGAGAGGGCGGCGATATAGCGGAGTGTCAGTTCGAGCGACTCGATTTCGCGCGAGATGCGCGCGCATTCACGATCGAGAGTTTCGTCCAATTCCGCGCAGATACGCGAGAGATCCATGCCGTCGTGGACACAGTCCATCAGCAGTTGAATGTTCTTCGTGCTGATACCGCCGTCGAGCAGCAGCCGGATCAGCTGGACCCGGGAGACGTCGTTCGGGCGGTAGAGGCGGTGGCCCTGGGAGGTGCGGTCCGGCTTGAGCAGACCGCGGCTCTCGTAATAGCGCAGCAGCCGTTCGCTGACCCCCGTGCGGTCGACCATCTCGCCGATGCGCAGGGCGCCCTCGTGGCCGCGGGGGCCGGTCCGGTCCGGGTACTTCCGCACGTGGGCGGGCGTGGCGGCAGGGGCGGGGGTGGTGGCGCTCTGCTCCATCAGAAGCACCCCGCAGCGCCGGGCGTGAAGGCCGGTTGCCTCGTAATGGAATGCATGTTCTCCCCCGATATTGTCGTCAATTCCCGTCGGCTGTGCGCCGGCCCGGTTTCCGAACCAGAGTAATCCCGGCGAAACGACTGTACGCGGGCCACGTCCTGGAGACGGCCTCGGCGTTGAGACCAACGGGGCCGGAGAGGACGCGCGAAAACATCGTCCGGCGCGATAGGCGCAGGACGGGCATCTCCCCCGGCACAACCGATAGTTGCACAGGGAAACCTTGCACGGATAGCACAACGCACTCGCGCCACTCCGTCAAGTCACTACCACGCGTCACGCCGCCAGGGTTGGCCGAAAGGGCGGCACCCCTGGCCGAAAGCGAACGGAAGCAAAACGGCACCCGTGACCCGTGGAATAACCGTCCGGGCACCCGGAGTTACCCCTGCCACTACCGGCGGTGGACGAGCGAACGGAAGGCAGGCAGCAGCGATGCGCGCTCTGTTGTACGACCCCGAAGCCCCGCAGCGGCTCCGTCTCGGCGAGGCACCCGAACCGCTGCCGGGGGCGTCGCAAGCCCTGGTCGAGGTGCACGCGGTCTCGTTCAACTTCGGTGAACTCGCCTACCGCGAGGGCAGCGCACAGCCCGGCGACATCGCGGGCTGGGACGCCGCGGGCGTGGTCGTGCGCGCCGCGGCGGACGGCTCCGGGCCCGCGGTCGGCACCCGCGTGACGACGTTCGGCTGGGCGGGCGGCTGGGCCGAACTCCGCGCCGTGGACACGGCGGAGCTGGCGGCGGTGCCCGACTCCGTAGACCTCGGGGCGGCAAGTGCGCTGCCCGTGGCGGGAGTTACGGCGTTGCAGGCGCTGCGGCGGCTGGGCCCCGTGGTGGGCCGTCGCGTCCTGGTCACGGGCGCTTCGGGCGGAGTGGGGCGGTTCGCCGTGCAGTTGGCCCATCGGGCGGGCGCTCAGGTGGTCGCCTCGGTGGGCAGTCCGGAGCGGGGCGAGGGGCTGGCCGAACTCGGGGCCGACGAGATCGTCGTCGGACTGGACAAGGTGTCCGCGCCGGTCTTCGGGGTGCTGGACAACGTGGGCGGTGCGCAGTTGGCGGAGGCGTTCGCGCTGGTCGAGCCGGGCGGGTCGGTGCAGGCCATCGGCAAGGCGTCGGGCGAGGCGACCACCATCGACTTCGAGCAGGAACGGCACCGGGGCGGCGGGCGGCGGCTGGAGGTCTTCGTCGTCGGCTTCCCGCTGGGCGCGGACATCGCGTATCTGGTGGACCTGCTCGACCGCAAGGAGCTGGATCCGCAGGTCGGTTGGCGCGGCTCCTGGGAACACGCCCCGGAGGCGGCGGCAGCGCTGCTGGGCCGCCGCGTCCGGGGCAAGGCCGTACTGGACGTCGTCGCCAACGCTCAGTAGGGGTACGCCGGTTGGGCGTTCACCCCGGGTAGGGAGCCGTGTCGCGCGCTGCCCGGAGCGCCAACGCCCACCAGGCCAGCTGGTCGAGCAGCGTCTTGGCGTACCCGGCGGACTCGGGGTCGAGCGGCCGGCCGTCCTGCCACGCGGTGAAGTAGTTCGGGAAGGCGAGCCGTTCGCGCATGCTCACCGCGTGCAGTTCGGTCAGCACGTTCTCCAGGTGCAGCATCGCGTGCCGGCCGCCCGACGCGCCGCCGTAGCCGACGAAGGCGACGGGCTTGGCCTGCCACTGCGTGAAGTGCCAGTCGATGGCCGCCTTCAGCGACGCGGGATAACTGTGGTTGTACTCCGGCGTGACCACGACGAACGCGTCGGCCGCCGCCAGTGCCGACGTCAGTGGGGCCATGCCGGCCGGGCGGGGGTAGGCGTCGCCCGCGTACTTCGGTGATGCGGCGGGCAGCTCCAACGGGACGTCGTACTCGGCCAGATCGACGACGTCGACGTCGAAAGCACCGTGGACGGCGGCCTGTTCGGCGACCCACGAGGCCACGACCGGGCCGAACCGGCCTTCCCGGACGCTTCCGACGACGACCACCAGCTTGGGTTTCTTCTCCATGCCCACCACGGTCGGGCCGCGCCGCCGGTCCAGCCAGACCGTGTTCAGGCTGGCCCCCGCAGGGCCACGCTGCGGGCTCGCCGGGCGGCGGGCGCCGTCGTAGGCTCGCGGTATGGGTTCGCCGTTGGGGGATTTCGTCCGGGCCAAGCGGGACAGCATCCAGCCGGAGTCGCTGGGCATCGCGGAACGTGGCCGCCGCCGGTCGCCGGGGCTGCGGCGGTCGGATCTCGCGGCGCGGGCCGGCATCAGCGTCGAGTACCTGACCCGTCTGGAACAGGGCCGTGACCGCAACCCCTCGGTGGCGGTGGTGAATTCACTCGCCGACGCGCTCAGCCTCGACCCGTCGGAACGCAACCACCTGCGCTACCTCACGAAGATCACCGGCGGGACCTGCGTCTCGCACACCCCGCCCGCACCCGCGCGCCGGGACGTCCGCCCGTCGGTCCTGGCGACGCTCCGCCTCCTCGAACCGGGCATCGCCCTGGTGACCAACCGGCTGGGTGACGTCCTCGCCCACACCAGCGGCTACCGGTGGCTGGCCAGCGGCACCGGGCTGCTCGACACCGACGCCCCGAACCTCACGCGTTACGTCTTCACCGACCCCCGCGCGCGCACGTTCTTCGCCGACTGGGACGACATCGCGGACGAGCACGCCTTCGACCTCTGGCTCGGCCCCTCCGTCGAGAGCTCCGCGTGGCTCACCACCCAACTCGCCGTCGACGCCGGTCCCGACTTCACCCGCCGCGTGAACCGGCACGTGGTCCCGCCACGCGGCGCCGTCCGGCTCAACCACCCGTCCGCGGGCGAAATCCGGTTGACCCGCGAAGTACTCGAACTACCCTCGGACGCACAGCAGTTGGTCGTCTTCCTGCCCGCGGACGAGCGGACGGCCCAGGCGGTGGACCAGCTCCGGCAGCAGGGCCGGCACCAGGTCCAGGACCGGCCCCAGGAGCAGTCCCACCGCCGTCTCCGGGCCATCTGACGGGCCGAGTTCCGGTGCCGTCCGACGACGTGTCGAGTCGAGTCGAGGAGGTACGCCGTGCGCCGGCGAACGCAGCCGCCCGCCCCGGAGGGTCCGGGAGCACGGGCGGCGGGTTCCGAGAGGAACGCGATGTCCCGCACGGACAAGACAAAGCCGCTCTGGGTACGCCACTTGGAGCACGGTCCCCGGCCTGTCCACGACCACCGCCACGGCGACTGCGACCTGCCTCCGGCCCCAACACGGCAGCAGGCGGACACCCGTTGCCGCTGGGAAGACCCCAACGCCCTGGTCTTCGGCCACACTTGCTGCTCGGGCTGCGGCGAACGCTCCTGCACGCAGGAGTGGCAGACCATGGTCAGGGTCAGCAACCGCCGGGAACGGTACGCGGGTCGGCGTGCGGCGCGCCGTACCATCGCCAGCTCGTGAGCCTCGGCCGTCCCGGGAGTCCGCCCCGCCCGGTGGCCCAAAGGAGCGTCGCCCAGCGGTCGGTGGCGGTGTCGGTGCGAGTGCCGGTGCCGGTGCCGGTATCGGTGTCCGTGTCGGTGCTCCTCGGCGCGTCCGGGAAGAGGCGTGCCAGCACCCGGTCGCACAGGGCCTCGTCCGGGGTCCAAGCGATCCCCAGGCCCGCCGCCACGTCGTGCATGTGCACCAGCGTCTCCACCACCCCCATCGCCGCGAACCCCTCGGGGTCCGACGCCCCGAAGACGTGATGGGCGCGTGTCGTCGAGGGTGTCGTGCCAACCATGGCGGTCAGCAACGCCCCGCAGGATTCCAGTACTTGGAGGAGGCCCGGCGCACCCGCCGCACGGTTCGCGAAGATGACGTTCGCCGGGCCCGTCGCCGTCCTGCGTTCCCAGACGAACGGCACCTCCGTGGCCAACGGCGGCTCCGGCGCCCCCAGTTGGGCGGCGTAGGCGAACAGGTCGTCCGCCAGGTGCTCGACCGTCTCCCAGCAACTCCACTCCAGAGAGCCCGCGTTGGCGTCCCAGTCCGCGGTCTCCGGCACGGTACGGAGCGCCGTCACCGCCTGGCGGACGACGTACTCGACGTCCGCCGCGGTGACCTGCGCTTCACTTGATGGCATGAGTGGCATACGGCGACCGTATCCCTCCCCCGACCAGCCACCCTCCGACCGACTACCCCTCGATCACCAGCCCCTTCGCCGCCAGCACCGCCTCCAGCCCGCACACCTCGATCACGCTCTTCCCCGCGCGGTACTCCGCGATGAACCGCTCCTCCGCCGCCACCCGCTCCCGCGACAGTCCGACGACCTCGGCCGCCTCCTCGCGCCGTACCACGACGACACCGTCGGCGTCCGCGCGGATCACGTCTCCCGGGTTGACCAACTCGCCGCCGACCAGGATCGGTTGGGCCATCGGGCCGACCGTCTCCTTCACCGTGCCCTTCATGCACACGCTGTAGGAGAACACCGGGAAGCCGAGCGCCCGCAGCTCCTGCGTGTCGCGGACACCCGTGTCCGTGACCAGACCCGCCAGGCCCTTGGCGACGCACGCGTTGGCCAGTACGTCGCCGAAGGAGCCCGCCTCGGCGTACTCGCCCGCCGAGACCACGACAACGTCACCCGGCCGCGCGTACGCAATCGCCGCCTGGAGCATGATGTTGTCGCGCGGCGCACACCGCACCGTGAACGCCGGGCCGCACGCGGACATCGCGTGGTCGACCGGCTTGATCGTCGAGTCCAGGGCGCCCCGGCGGCCCTGCGCCTCGTGGATGGTGGCCGCGGAGTACCGGGCCAACTGCTCGACCAGTTCCGGCGCCGGGCGCTCGAACTTCGTGTTCACACGGATCATTTCGCTTCTCCAACTCCTGCGACTGCTTCTGCGGTCAGTTCCGCGCACGCCCGCGCCATCCGCTCGCACGCCTCCGTGAGGACCTCCGTCGACGTGGCGAAGGAGATCCGGAAGTAGCCCGGCGATCCGTAGGCCGTGCCGTGGATGACGGCCACCTGCTGCGACTCCAGGAGGTGGCCGGTCACGTCATCGTCCGTGTCGAGCCGCTCCCCCGCCGGGGTCCGACTGCCCAGCAGCCCCGTGCAGTTGACGAACGCGTAGAACCCGCCGCTCGGCGGTGTGCAGGACAGGCCCGGGATGTCGTTGACGAGCTTCACCGTCAGGTCGCGGCGCGCGCGGTAGACGGCGACGCAGTCGCGGACGAAGGTGTCGTCGCCCGTGAGTGCCGCCGTGGCCGCGGCCTGGCTGACCGACGACGGGCACGAGGAGATCTGCGACTGGAGCTTGTTGACCGCCGCCACCAGCTCGGCGGGGCCGGCGCCGTAGCCGATGCGCCAGCCGGTCATCGCATACGTCTTGGAGACACCGTTGGTGAGGAACACCCGCTCGGTCAGGCGTGGTTCGACGGCCGCGAGGCTGGGGACCTGGCCGTCCTCGAACCAGATCTCGTCGTAGATCTCGTCCGTCAGCACCCGGACCTGCGGGTGCGCGAGCAACACCACGGCCAGCGCGGCGAGTTCGGCGGTGGTGTAGGCCGCGCCGGTGGGGTTGGCGGGTGCGTTGAGGATCAGCCAGCGGGTGCGGTCGGTGATCGCCGACTCCAGGCGCTCCGGCGTCAGTTTGAAGCCGTCCGCCTCCGGACACGGGACGACGACGGGGGTGCCGTCGTTCGCCAGGACCATGTCCGGGTACGACACCCAGTACGGGGCCGGGACGATCACCTCGTCGCCCTCGTCCAAAGTGGCCATCAGGGCAAGGAAGATGACCTGCTTGGCGCCACCGCCGACCACGATCCGGTCGGGCGAGTACGTCAGTTGGTGGCGCTCCTGGAGCTTCTGGGCTATCGCGGCCCGGAGTTGGGGCGTGCCGTTGACCGGGGTGTACTTCGTGTCGCCCTGCCGGATGGCCTCGATCGCGGCGGCCTTCACGTGGTCGGGGGTGTCGAAGTCCGGCTCCCCCACGGTGAGATCGACGATGTCGAGGCCCTGGGCCTTGAGTTCACGGACGCGTTGGGCGGCGGCCGTGCTCGGCGAGGGCTTGATCCGCTGGACGCGCTGCGCGATCACCGTCGTCGTACCGGCCGTGTCAGCCGTCCCCATCAGTCCGCCCGCCGCTCGAAGTTGAGGCCCCCGGGGACCTGGAACGTCGGCAGGATCTCCACGTGCCCGATGTTCACGTGGCGCGGCGAGCCGACCGCGAACTCGATCGCGTCGGCGATGTCCTCCGGCTTCAGGGACTCGTAGCCGTCGTAGTACGTGCGCTGGGCCTCCGCCATGTCGCCGAGGAGGCGGCCGAAGATCTCCGTCTCCACCCGGCCGGGGCAGATCTCGGTGACGCGGACGCGGCGGCCGTAGCCGTCGACGCGGAGCTGGCGGGAGAGGGTGTGCACGGCCGCCTTGGTGGCGTGGTAGATCGTGTTGCCGCCGAAGTTGTAGACACCGGCGATCGAGCTGATGTTCACGATGTGGCCGCGGTCGCGTTCGACCATGCCCGGCATGAGCAGCCGTACGAGGTGCAGGACGGCCTGGAGGTTGACGGCGACCTGCTCGTCGACGGCGAACTCGTCGGCGGTGAGGATGTTGCCGGTGCGGGAGACCCCGGCGTTGTTGACGAGTACGTCGATCTCCAGGCCGGCCAGCGCCGCGGTGAGCGCGGCGGTGTCGGTGACGTCGACGACGTGCGGAACGCAGCCGGTACGCCGGGCGAGGTCGTCGAGCCGCTCGGCGTTACGGGCGATGGCGTGCACCTGGAGCCCTTGTTTGGCCAGCCGCTCGACGACCACCGCGCCGATGCCGGTCGAGGCACCGGTCACCAGAGCGGTCTTGTAGTCGGAAAAGGGCATCGGAAACGCACTCCTATAAAAGAGGGGGGCTAAAGGAGGGGGGGCTAAAGGAGGGGGTCTAAAAGAGGGGGGTCGCCTTCGGAGGGAGGCGCCTGTCGGGGTTTACGCGTCGCGCAGCGGCAGATGGGCCCTGTCCTGCACCCGGGACACCGCGAGGAGGGTGCCGAGGGCGGTGAGGACGGCGTAGTAGGCGGGCATGTTGACGTCGCCGGTCCTGTCGATGAGGTACGTCATCAGCAGCGGCGCCGTCCCGCCGAAGAGGGCGGCGGAGACGTTGTAGCCCAGGCCGTAGGCGGAGTAGCGGACCCGGGTCGGGAAGAGTTCGACGAGCAGGATGTGGATGACGCCGGTGTGCCCGGCGAAGATCACCGCCATCACGCAGGCGCCCAGGATGGCGAGCGGGACGCTGCCGGTGCCGATGAGCAGGTAACAGGGCAGGCCCGCGACGGCCATGGCGATTGCCGCGCCCGCCAGCACCTTCTTGCGGCCGATCCGGTCGGAGAGGCGGCCCATGTACGGGATCGCGAGGGAGATCGCGACCAGGCTGGTCGCGGTGACGAGCAGGCCCTGGACCTTGCCGAAGTGCAGTTCGGTGTTCATGAACGTCGGCATGTAGCTGAACAGGACGTAGTAGCCGGAGCCGTTCATGAGCGGGATGAACAGGGCGAGCAGCATCGCCCGGCGGTGCTCGGCGGACGAGAACGCCTCCTTCAGCGGGTTCTTCGACAGGCCGTCCTCTTCTTGCAGGCGGGTGAAGTTGGGGGTGTCGCTGATCCGCTTGCGGATGTAGATGCCGGTGATGCCGAGCGGCACGGCGAGCAGGAACGGGATGCGCCAGCCCCACGCCTCCATCCGGTCCGCGCCGAGCCCGCTGGTCATGGCGGCGGCGATCAGCGTGCCGGTGAGCAGGGACAGGAACGAGGCGATCTGCGCGTAACTCGTGTACTGGCCGCGCTTGCCCTCGGGCGCGTGTTCGGCGAGGAAGCTCATCGCGCCGGACGCCTCACCGCCGACGGAGAAGCCCTGCGCGACCCGCAGGAGGATCAGCAGGACGGGCGCGGCGACGCCGATGCTCGCGTGCGTCGGCAGTACGCCGATGGCGGCGGTCGCGAGGCTGATCAGCAGGATGACGAAGACGAGCATGCGCTGACGGCCGATGCGGTCGCCGAGGTGACCGCAGATGATGCCGCCGAGCGGCCGGAAGAAGAACGAGACGGCGTAGCCGAGGAAGACGAGCTGGACGGCGTTGTCCGAGCCGGGGAAGAAGACGGCGGCGAGGGTGCCGGCCATGAAGCCGAAGATGCCGTTGTCGTACAACTCGGCGAAGATGCCGACGCATCCGGCGAGGGTGACTTTCCGCGCCGTTCTCGGGTCGACGGTGTTGGGTACCGGCTGAGCGGCCACGGTACTCATGGCGTCTCCTGTCTGGGGATGGGACGGGGGAGGTGGTGCTTACGCTCACGGCTCGGTGCGGGTGCGGGCTCTTGAGGGGGTGGTGGCTGCGGGTGCCTGTTTTTTGGGCGGGACGGGCGTATGGGACGGCTGTATAGAACGGTCGTGTGGGACGGCCGTATGGGACGGCTGTACGGGACGGACGTACAAGTCGCCCGTATGGGACGGCTGTACGAGACCGCTGTATGGGACGGCTGTATAGAAAACCCGTCTAGAACGGCCGTATGGGACAGCCGTATAAAACGGGCCCCAGTGCCTACGGATCCGGCGGCGGCACCCTCACCCCCACCGCCCCGAACGCCGCCCGCACCCGCGTCCGCAGTGCCCGGACCGCGTCCCGCTGCGCCCGGTGCGCGGTGACCGCTTCCGTGAGGGTGCGGTGCCGGAAGCGGATGGTCTGGCCGGGGCGGACCTGGCCCAGCGCGGACAGCCCGGTCGCGGTGACGACGGCGAGCACCGGGTAGCCCGCGGTGACCCCGCGACCGCGGTGCAGTACGAGGAGTTCGTCCCCCGTCGGCACCTCGACGGCCCCGACGGGCACCCCACGCGAGAGCACCTCCCCGGTCGCCGTCCGCCGCGGCACCGCGTCACCGCTCAGCCGCAGCCCGATGTGGTTGCTCCGCTCGGTCACGGTGTACGTCGTCCCGTACAGCCGTTCGGCGGTGGTGCCGAACTCCGCGAGGTCGGGGCCGTCCGTGACGTCGATCGTCCGGGTCGCGGGGAAGCGCGGCACGGGCGCGCGCAGCCGGAACAGCGGGATGCGGAAGTGCGGGTGGTCGACGGGCGGGCAGTGCGCGCGGAGGCCGACCTCGTCGCCGTCGCGCAGGGCGTGCCCGAACCCGAGGACCGTGTCCGGTGCGCAACTCCCTTGCAGCTTGGGTGTGTTGAACGACCCGAGCACGGCCAGGTAGACGCGCACGCCGAGCCGGATCCCGCTGACGCGGACGCTCTGCCCGGCCCGGACGCCGACCGGCTCCCACTGCGGGTGCGCGATGCCGTCGACGGTCAGGTCCGCGGGGGCGCCGGTCACGGCGAGGAGCACGTCGGCCGAGGGCGTGCAGGTGAAGTCGAGCGCGGTGATCTCGATCAGGGGCGCGCCCTCGGCGTTGCCGCACAGCACGTTGGCCACCCGGGCGGCGTACTGGTCGAGCGCCCCGTTGACCGGCAGCCCGAACCGCGACCGCCCGAACCGCCCGAGATCCTGCACGGTCGCGAGCCCGGCGCGGCGGACGGTCAGCACGCCAACTGCCGTGTCACCCATGGGTCACCGCCGCGGCCAGGGGGACGCCTGCGTAGTCGTCCCAGCGTTCCGGGGCGATCGGTTCGAAGCGGAAGGTGTCGCCGGGCCGGTAGGGGGTCATCGGGTCGGCGTCGGGGTCGAGGACGCGCAGGGGCGTACGGCCGAGGAGCGGCCAGCCGCCGGGCGACGGCAGCGGACAGATGACCGCCTGGCGGCCGGCCACCGCGACCGAGCCGGGCAGCACGCGCGTCCGCGGCGAGGCCAGCCGGGGCACCGGCGCCGGGAACGGCGGACCGTCCGTCATCGGCGCCCCCGCCGGAGCGCCGAGACACCGTACGGTCAGGTCGGCACCGGAGTGCAACGCCACGACCTCCGCCTCGCTGATCCCCAACTGCCGTGCCACGACCGGGAGATCGGGGCCGTACTCACCGCCGTAGACGACGGGGACGAGGAAGCGGCGGGAGGTTCGGGGGCCGGCCGGTTCCTGCGCCGCGCCGAGCCGGTCGCCATCCGAGCCGAGCCGGTCGCCACCCGCGCCGAGCCGATCGGCCGTCTCCCGCAGGGCCCGCCGCACCGTCCCGTGGTCCGTGCCGGTGCAGTCGAACTCGACGAGGAGGGAGTCGTACGCGGGTACGACGCCGTACACGCCGTCGGGCCGGACGGCGTCGAACGCGTCGGCGAGGGTGTGCACGAGGCGCCAGTTGTGCTCGGCGTCCGCGGTCACGGCCCGGGCGACGACGGCCGAGTCGCCGCAGTCGAGGATCGCGATGCCACCGCGGTCGGGCTCAGACATTCCGGCCGCCGCTCGGTGCTCCAACGGCATCCAGGACCTCGGCGAGCGGCGCGATCCTGACCCCCGCGGCCAGCAGTTCCTCCCGTACCCGGCGGGCCAGCGTGATCGCGCCCGGGGTGTCGCCGTGCAGCAGCACGGTGTCGCACGCGACGGGGATGTCGGGGCCGTCGACGCTGCGGATGACCCCCTCGGTCACCATGCGGACGGTCCGCTCGGCGATCTCCCCCGCGTCGTGGACGACCGCGCCGGGCTCGCTCCTGGGCACCAGCGTGCCGTCGGCGCGGTAGGCCCGGTCGGCGATCCCGACGATCCCGACGCGCAGGCCGCGCGCACGGGCCGCGTCGGCGAGTTCGCCGTCCTGCGCGAGCACGATCAGCGAGGGGTCGAGCGCGACGACGGCGTCGGTCACCGCCGCCGCGTAGTCCGCGCGGACCGCGACGAGGTTGCCGAGCCTGCCGTGCGGGGCGACATGCCGGACGCGGGTGCCGTGCGCGGTGGCGAAAGCGGTGAGCGCGCCGATTTGGTAGAGCATGTCGGTGCGGACCTCGTCCGGAGAAAGGTCCATCGCGCGGCGGCCGAATCCGACGAGATCGGGAAAGCTCGGGTGCGCGCCCACGGCGACGCCTCGCCGTACGCAGTGCCGCACGGTCGCGTCCATGATCCGCGGATCGCCCGCGTGGAACCCGCACGCCACGTTCGCCGAGGTCAGCAGGTCAAGGAGCGCCTCGTCGTCGCCCATCGTGTACGCGCCGAACCCCTCACCGAGGTCGGCCACGAGATCAACCGCGCGGGACATGAATCCTCCAGAAAAGGGGTCGGCAAGGAGGCAGGAGCCGAGGGGGGAGAAGACGGCGACGGTGCCGGCGGAAAGGACGAAAAGCGCCTGGGGGGTTCTTCGGAAAGGCGGAAATCCGCGTTTCGGTGAACGTAATCCCAACGGGACATGGCGGCAAATACGCATTCTGCGTGACGCGATAGCCGCTGGATATGACGGCCGTCACCCCACGCCCGGCCCGGCCGACCGCGCCCCGCCTACGATGAGGCTCCGCCCACGCTGGAAGGCCGCGCATGGACACCAGGCGTCTGTACTCGTTCGTGAAGATCGTGGATGCCGGGAGCATCACGCGTGCGGCCGACATCCTGCACATCGCACAGCCCGCGCTCAGCCAGCAACTCTCCTCGCTGGAAGCCCAGTTCAAGCAGCAGCTGCTGATCCGCAGCAAACGCGGGGTGGCCCCGACCGAGGCCGGACGGGCGCTGTACCGGCACGCCCAGCTGATCCTGCGCCAGGTCGACCTCGCGCACGCGGCCGTCGACGTCTCCGGCCGCGCCCCGGCGGGCAACGTCTCCGTGGGCCTGGCCCCGTACAGCATGGGCGCCGCCCTCGCGCTGCCCCTGCTCAGGAGCGTGCGGGCGCGCTACCCGGACATCCTGCTGCACATCAACGAGAACTTCGGCGGCGTGATCAGCGAGGCGATCATGACCGGCCGCATGGACATGGCGTTCATCTACGGCGCCGGGCCGCTGCGGGGCGTCCAGTTCGAACCGCTGCGCACCGAGGACCTGTTCCTGATCGCGGCGCCGGGCGGGGCCGCGCCGCCCGGCGAGGGCGATGTCCGGCTGGCCGAACTGGCCGACGTGGGGCTGCTGTTGCCCAGCCGGATCCACACCATCCGGCAGGTCGTCGACGGCGCGTTCCAACAGGCGTCACTGGAACCGCGGGTGGTCGGCGAGATCGAGTCGGTGCTGACGCTGGTCAGCGCGGTCGGCGCCGACCTCGGGGCGACGGTGCTGCCCTGGTCGGCGGCGCGCGCGATCCTCGACGTGCGGAACCTGGTGGTGCGCCGGATCGTCGAACCGGCCATCCCGGTCAAGCTGTCCCTGTGCACGTCCGACAGTCAGCCGCTGTCGGAGCCCGCGCTCGCCGTGCACGACCTGTTCCACGAGCTGATCACGGATTTCGCGCCCGCTGATGCCTCGCCGCCCCTTTGACCGAAGTCCCTGTCGATGACCTCTGCGGCGTTGAACTCCGTTGTTTCCGGCTGCCGTTGGGCCACAGCCGGGGGCTCCGTTTGGCCGCCAGGTCCTCGATCCAGCCGAACGCGAGGATCGCCGCCCCGATCAGCGGCCAGACCAGGAAGAACATCCACATCGTGTACGTCGAGTCCAGCGCCGAGGTCGCGCGATCACTCTGCATGAACGGGAGTTCGTACGCCTTGTCGATGATCGGGACCGTGGCCATGATCAGGAGGTTGTGCCACAGGTAGATGGTGACGGCCCGGTTGTTGGAGAGGGTGACCAGCCTGTCCCAACTGCCCAGTCTGCCGGGGAGTTTCTGCCACGACGGCGAGTACTGGAGCAGGATCACCACGAACCCGAACGACCAGCACGCCTGCGCCAGCGGGATGTCGTTCAGGTCCCAGCCCTCCTCACCGAGGTGCGTCGACGCCCACCACAGCCCGAACGCCATCACGAACACCGCGCCCGACACCGCCGCGTAGCGCGGGAAACGCTTCAACACCCCTTCGTGGTGGGCGAATCCGAGTACCCAGCAGCTGCCGTAGACGGCGAAGTCGGTGACCGCGTTGCCGGTCTCGCCGGGGATGGTCACCAGGCCCGTACCCACGACGGCCGTCAGCGCGAGAGGCGCCAGCAGCGTGGCCCACGGGACCCGGCGGAACGCCCACAGCAGCAGCGGGGACGCCACCACGAACCACAGGTACGCCCGCAGGTACCAGAGCGGGCCCGCCGCCTCCTGCGGCCAAGTCGCCTCCAGGAAACCGGACTCGGAGCCCAGGTGCTCCGGGTACGGCGGGGCGCCGATCGGGAGAACGTAGTTGAAGATCGATGCCAGACCCCAACTCCCGCTGGTGTCCGGGTCCTTGGTCGGCTGCCAGCCGTTGACCAGCATCATGGTCAGGATCACCGCGCTGAACGCCCAGAGCGGGGGCAGGAGTCGGCGCACCCGGCTTCTGATCACCTTCAGCGCCGGACGGTTCAGGGAGCGGGCCATCAGGGAGCCCGCGAGGGCGAACATCACGCCCATGGAGGGGAACAGAATCGTCAGCCAGGCCCAGCCGAAGAGGTGGTAGGCGACTACGCGGACGAGGGCGAGGGAGCGGAGGAGGTCGAGGTAGCGGTCTCGGCCGGTGCCGGTGCCGGTGCCTGCGCCTACGGCAGGCTTGGTGGCGGGGGCCGCAGCGGGAGTCTCCACCTTCCGCGTCCCCAACTGCGGTGTCTCCTCCGCCATTTCGCCCGCCGCGAACTCGTTCGCCGTCATCCGACCGTCCTCCCTGCACGTGACCCGCGTTGTCGTGGAAGCGATGTTCCCGAGGCCGACCCGGGTGCCCCCACCACGCCCGAGCGGCGCAGCTTCTGCCAGCGCAGCCGGCCGCCGGTGAGCGCGGTGATCCAGGACTGGAGCAGGACCACGTACATCAGCTGCCGGTACAGGAGTTGCTGGAGCGGGAGGGAGACGAGGTGGGTCATGCGTTCGCGGTCCAGGCGGAACGCGTAGGCCGCGCAGACGAACTGGATCGCCAGGACGCCCGCCCAGGCGATGATCGTCCGCTGGGTTGGGCCGAAGACGACGCCGTAGAGAAGGAAGATGTCGATCAGCGGGGCCAGCAGCGGGGCGACGACCATGAACAGGGCGACGAACGGCAGGCCCACGCGGCCGAAGCGTCCGGACGGGCCCCGGTCGACGAGGGCGCGGCGGTGCTTCCAGATCGCCTGCATCGTGCCGTACGACCAGCGGTAGCGCTGGGACCACAACTGCCCCACGGATTCCGGGGCTTCGGTCCAGGCGCGGGCGTTCTCCGCGTACACCACGCGCCAGCCGTCGCGGTGCAGGGCCATGGTGACGTCGGTGTCCTCGGCGAGCGTGTCGTCGCTCATGCCGCCGACGCGCTCAAGTGCCGTACGGCGGAAGGCTCCTACGGCGCCCGGGATGGTCGGCATGCAGCGCAGCACGTCGTACATGCGGCGGTCGAGGTTGAAGCCCATCACGTACTCGATGTGCTGCCAGGCGCCGATCATCGAGTCCTTGTTGCCGACCTTGGCGTTCCCGGCGACCGCGCCGACCTTCGGGTCGGCGAAGGGCTGGACCAACTCCCGTACGGTGGAAGGCTCGAAGACCGTGTCGCCGTCCATCATCACGATCAGGTCGTAACGGGCGTTCGCCACACCCCGGTTGAGGGCGGCGGGCTTGCCCGTGTTGTGCTGTCGCACGACGCGAACGCCGGGCAGGCGCAGGTCCTCGACGATGCGGGCGGTGCCGTCCGTCGAACCGTCGTCGATGACGATGACCTCGACCGGATGGTCGCTCTCGATGAGTGAACGGACCGTGTTCTCAATGCACTTGGCCTCGTTGTACGCCGGTACCAGGACGGAGACCGGTGCCGTGACCGGACCGGCAGGACCCCAGCTGAAGCCCTTGCGGCGCACCCGCCGGGCATGCCGCCCGGACAGCAGGAGCATCAGCGCGAACCGGGCGATGACCAGACTGCCGACGACCGCGAGGCAGACCACCAGAACACCGGCGATACCGTCGGACGCCTGCACCAGGAAGATCCACGCCTTGCCCTTCCACAGCTCCGGACCGCGCACGGGCGTGTCCGCGTTCGGGGCGTTGAGCGCGGCACTGAGGGTCTGGAACTCGTAGCCCCTGGCCTGGAGTTGGGGCAAGAAGGTCTCAAGCGCCTCGACCGTCTGGTGCCGGTCACCGCCGGAGTCGTGCATGAGGACGATCGCGCCCTTGCCGCCCTTGGGCGTCGCGTTGCGGATGATCTGCGCGACGCCGGGCTTGCGCCAGTCCTCGCTGTCGGTGTTGTTCACGACGGTCAAGTAGCCCCGTGCTCCCACGTACTCGACCACCGGCCAGGACTCGTTGTCCATGGCGTCCGCGAAGGACGAGTACGGCGGCCGGAAGAGCGAGGAGCGGATACCGGCGGCGCCCGCCAACGCCAGCTGGTTCTGCGAGAGTTCCCAGTCGATACGGCGCTTGGAGTGGTACGACAGGTCGGGGTGGCTGAAGGTGTGCACGCCGACCTCGTGCCCCTCGGCGACGATCCGGCGGACCAGCTCCGGGTACTGCGAGGCCATCGTGCCGGTGATGAAGAAGACGGCGTGGGCGTGGTACTTCTTCAGCACGTCCAGGACTTCGGGGGTCCACTTCGGGTCCGGTCCGTCGTCGAACGTCAACACCAGTCTGTGGTCCGGCACTTTGAGGCTGACCTGACGGCCACCGCGCGTGTCGATGACCGGGCCGCCGTCGAGGATCTTCTCCGGCACCTTGTCACTGGCCGCCTCGGGCCGCACCCGGTAGTCGGCGAGGATCTCGCTGTGCACGTAGCCGCGCAGCATCAACATCGCGACGAGGGCGAGCAGGAGCAGCAGCGGCAGCAGAAACCGCATGGTCAGGGCACGATGACGGGGAACGTCGGGGGCCTTGGCAACGGGCGTGCCACCGGCGGGAGTCGCGGGCTGCCGGGCCCAGCCCGGCGGACTCGGCCGACCCGATGGTTCTGGCCGTTCTGCTCGGCCTGATCGGCCTGGTGGCTCTGATCGGTCTGGTTCGTCGCTGCGATGGGAGCGGATTGCCATCGGACGATGTACTCCGAACATGAGATGAGGTGGCGCTACGGCTCTTCGTGACGGCTCTTCGTGACGGCTCTTCGTGACGTTCGGCTCCACGGCCTGTGCGGTCCGGCCCACGTCCCGGAAGGCGCCGAACTGCGGTCGCCGGACCGCGAGTTGCGATGTACCGGCGGGCGGGCGGACCCATGGGCGTGACCCGCCGGGACCCGGACGACGGCGGTCAGCGGTGTCTCGGCCCCCGCTCGGCGGCGCCCGTACCGGTCGACGCGGACGTCGACGGCGAGACCGGCGCCGACACGCTCGGCGAAGGCGAGCCGGGATCGGGCGAGTTGTCCACGGGCGTGGACGGCGACGGGTCCGGGTCCTTCGGGCTGGTGCCCGGATCGGGCGGGGTGGTGCTCACCGACGGCTTGGGCGAGGCGCTCGTCCCCGTGCCCCCGCCCCCCCCCCCCGTACCGGCCGTCGAACCGCCCGCCGAAGCGGTACCCCCCGGCGCCGGGGTCTTCCCGACACCAACGCCCGCGCTCACGGCGGCACTTGGCGCGCTGCCCCCGCCGGCCGGAGCCAGCAGCGAATCGGACGGCTCCGGCGAGGGCTCGACCTTGCCGGCCGGCTTGTCGTCGTCCTGCCCCGGAACGGGCAGCCAGGGCGCGTTGGAGCTTCCCGACAACAGCGTGATGACGATGACGACGGCGTAGACCGCGCAGGCGATGCCGACGAACATGCCGAGCCGACGGAAACGACGGCTGCGCCGCCCGGACTCGTCGACGAACACGGGCCCGTCGGAGTCCGCACCCCCCTTGCCGGGCCCACCCCTGCGCGAACCGCCTTTGCCCGCACCGGACTTGCCCGCACCGGACTTACCCGACGCATCCGACCCGCCGCCCAACTCCCGCCCGGCCCCGTCGAGTTGGACGGTGACCTCGTTCGGGTCGTGCGTGTGACCGGGCTCGGAGGACTGCTCCCAGGCGAGGAGATCCTTGGCAGCGCCGGAAACGGGGCCGGAAGCGGCACCGGAAGCAGGCACGGCGGGCCGGGCGGCGGCGAGAGCGCTCGCGGCGACGGCGGCGCCCGCACCGGCGGTGGGAGCGGCGGCGAACGCGGAACGCTCGGCGGCGGCAGCCGCGGCCGGACCGGCCGCACCACCACTGCCGCCCGGGTCGCCCGAGCCCGTCACCCCGTCGCCGTCCCGGCCGTACTCCGGCCCGTCACCCCCGTCGCGCACCCGGTCGAGGTCGCGCGCCCGTTCGAAGTTCTGCGTCCGGTCGTACGACACCCCGGCCCACGTACTCTCCGCACGCAACGCCTCCGGCCACACCAGCCCGGAAGCCGGTTCCAAAGCCGACCCGGACGACATCTCGGGCGGCACTCCAGACGGCACCTCAGACACCGACCCGAATGCCAATTCCGGCGCCGACTCGGGCGCCAGTTCGGATTCCGCTTTCGCTTCCGGCCAGTCCGGTACGCCCCGCCCAGCGGCCCCGGACGGCTCCCCGTCCGCCGCCGAGCGCCCCACGAACTCCCGCGGTCCTCTTGCCTCTTGGGACCCCTCGGCCCCTCTGGACGCCACGGCCCACGGACCCCGCGCAGTCCCCCCGGACTTCGCGAAACCCTTCCGACCTGCTTCCGGCCCGCTCGGCGGACCGTCATTCGGCCCTTCCGGTTGGGCGTCATTTCGCCACTTCTCCATGCGCACGCACATCCCCCCAGGGACAGAAAACGGGTGCGCGTACGACCCGGGTAAACGTACTTCGACGGACCGATCCCCCTCAGACGGCCCGAGCGCCCCCCTTTACCACACTGCACCCGGAGTCACGAATGTAGCGCATGTGGGTGATCGGTGTAGATCATCGCGAGATTCACCCCCGCATGACTTGAGCGTCGGTGGCTGGAATCCACCCGTCCGAGGGACACCGAAGCCATTTTTCCTCGCTCGCCAGTTCGATGGCCGAACGTCGTAGCGCTTCGAAGCCCGGATGCATGAACCCCCTCCGCCACACCAACGACACCGGCGACAGCGGGACCGGGTCCACGAGGGGCCGCAGCACCGTCCCCGGCATGTCCGGAAAGTCCACCACGGCGAGGATCGGATTCCGCTTCTTGGCCATGACCCGCTGGAACTCCTCCGCACCGACGGCCAGCGGCGCCGGCGGCGCGACCTCGATACCGCGTCCGGCGAAGAGTTCCCGGGCGAGTTCGGTCCACTCCTGCGTGCGCGGATTGCCGGCCCCGGCGTACACGGTCTCGCCCGCGAGCGCGGCCAGCGGCACCCGGTCGAGCCCGGCCAGCCGGTGCCCCTCGGGCAGGACGACGGCCATCGGCTCGTACCGCACGGGCTGGTGGTCGAGCCGGGCCCGCACCGCGGGGTCGAGCCCGGCGAACCGTCCGAACGACGCGTCGATCCGCCCCGCGAGGATCTCCGCGGCGGCCCCGGTCAGCCCGCTCTCGAACCGGGCCATCAACTCGACGTGCTCGGGCACGAGTTGCCGGGCCCGCTCCAGCACCCGCGCCCCGCACAGCCCGGGACTGTTCACATCCACCAGCAACGGCCGTACGACGGCGCCCTCGTCTCCGGCCCCCAACCTCCCGAACGCGTCCAGGAGTTCACGCTCCGCCTCCAACACCCGCCGCGCATACGGCAACAGCCGAGCACCGTCGGCCGTAAGAGCGACCTGCCGAGTGGTCCGCACGAACAACTCGGCCCCCAACTCCCGCTCCAGCCGCCGGACATCACGGCTCAGCGCCTGCTGAGCGACATACAACCGAGCAGCCGCCCGCGTGAAGTGCGACTCCTCCGCCACAGCGACAAAGGCACGAAGGAGACGCGGTTCAACGGAAGCCATCCGGCGAACTTACAACGCAGGTGCGTGAATCACCACGAACAAGGTGTTGGACCCCAGCTCAACGCCCGGGAGAACGTTTCCCCATGCCCCAGCCCCCGTACCGCGAACGCCGCCCAACCCCACCCACCACCCTCCCCGCACTGACCCAGGACACCTTGGTCATAGCGGACTTCACCCCACGCAAGCGCCCCACTTCCCGCCTGCGCACACTCTTCAAAAAGCGGGCGCAGCCCAGCTTCTAGGGGCGCGGGGCTGTGACATCGCGCGGCTCCGCCGCGTGGGCGCGAGCAACCACAACGCACCCGCACCCCGAACTCAACCCCCGCCGACCCCCCGCTCCCGACCCCGCCCCATAACCTCCCCCACCAGCAAATCAGCAAACTCCCGCACAGCCCAAGGCAACCGCCGCCCCACCATCGTCTGCACCTGAGCCTCTCGCTGCCGAAACACCGCATGATCAACCCGCACATACGACACCCCCTCGACCGCACCACCCCCGAGGTCCCCCAAATCCCCCACCCCCGCAACCCCACCCCCCGCCCGCACAAACTCATACAACGGCGCCAACGCATCACAAACCACGGCCGGTTCAGCAACCACTCCCTCCAACCGCACCCCAATATCGAAGAGTTCACGCAAACTGGTCCCAGCCGTGCCGAGCGCCAGCGGATACCCGCACAACTCCGCCAACGTGACACTCTCCCGCCCCTCCAGCGCATGCCCGGGCGGCACGAACGCGGCGACGGGAATGACGACCGCGCACTCCACCCGCACCTCGTGCTGCGGCCCCATCGCATAGGTGGCGGCGACATCCGCGGTCCCCTCCGTCACCCGCCGGGTGGCCTCCTGCCGCGGCACCACGTCGAGCCGGAAGGCCACGTCCGGGTGCGCCCGCCGGAACGCCGCCATCGCCCGCGGCACCACCCGCCGCGAGAACCCCTCCGAGCAGGCGACCGCGACGGTACTCGCGCCGGCGTCCCGCCCGGTGCGCAACTCCCGTACCAGCGCGGCCGATTCGGCATCCGTGCGGCGGGCGTGGGCGAGCAGCCGGGCGCCCGCGTCGGTCACGGTCATGCCCCGCGGATGCCGGACGAACAGCGGGACGCCGACCCCGGACTCCAGCTTGGCGATCTGCCGGCTGATGGCGGACGGCGCGATGTTCAGCGCCTGCGCGGCGGCGGACACGGATCCGGTCCGGGCGACCTCGACGAAGTAGCCAAGACTCACGGGAACGAGCTGCACGACGACACGGCCTCCTCGTACGGGGACTTCGAGCGGCTCTCCGGTGGGCCGGAAAGCCTCCGGTTTGCCAAAAACAGAACGATCCATACGGCAATCGGCAATGGCCGCCCCAGAGACCCAACCGTAGGCTGCTGAGTCAGTACCCTCGCCAGGCACCGCTCAGGAGACATCCCACCGTGATCCCCCAGGAAATCGCCCGCAAGGCCGAGGACTTCGTCGACTCCGGCGCCTTCTTCACCGAGCTGAGCGCGATGGTCGCGTACCCGACCGAGAGCACCCGCCCCGAGGGTCACGTTGCCGTAAAAGCATACCTGGACGAGGTGCTGTCCCCCGCTCTCACCGGGCTCGGCTGCACGGTCGCGCAGTACGACAACCCCGTCCACCCGGGCGCCCCGTTCCTGGTGGGCCGCCGGGTCGAGTCGCCCGACCTGCCGACCGTGCTGTGCTACGGCCACGCCGACGTCGTCGACGGGCACGCGGGGCGGTGGAGCGAGGACCGCGACCCGTGGACGCTGACCGCGGACGGCGAGCGCTGGTACGGGCGCGGCGCCGCCGACAACAAGGGGCAGCATCTGGTCAACCTGGCAGCGTTGCGGCTGCTGTTGGCGGACAAGGGCGCGCTCGGCTTCAACCTCACCTTCCTGTTCGAGAGCGGCGAGGAGATCGGTTCGCCCGGCCTCACCGCGTTCGCCGCCGCACACCAGGAGTTGCTGAGCGCCGACGTGCTGGTCGCCTCGGACGGGCCCCGGCTGGACGCGGCGACGCCGACGCTGTTCCTCGGCTCGCGCGGCGGCGTACAGATCGTGCTCGACGCGGACCTGCGCCCGGACTCGTACCACTCCGGGAACTGGGGCGGGGTCCTGCGCAACCCCGCCACCACGCTCGCGGGCGCGATAGCGAGTCTCGTCGACGGTCACGGCCGGCTCCTGGTCCCGGAGCTGCTGCCGCCCGAACTCCCGCTCGCGGTAAGGGATTCGCTCGCCCATGTCACGGTCGCGAACAGCCCCGG
Source organism: Actinobacteria bacterium OK074 (assembly GCA_001298575.1). Classification (GTDB taxonomy): domain Bacteria; phylum Actinomycetota; class Actinomycetes; order Streptomycetales; family Streptomycetaceae; genus Streptomyces. The sequence goes on along the minus strand of LJCV01000308.1, from coordinate 14,306 downwards.
CGACCCCGTGCCCGACCCCGACTGGGGCGCCCGGCAACTCACCCCGGCCGAGCGGCTGTACGCGTGGAACACCCTCGAAGTCCTCTCGCTCGGCGCGGCGGACATCGACCGCCCGGTGAACGCCATCCCGGGCCGGGCCCGTGCGGTGCTCCAACTCCGTTACGTGGCGGGCACGGACGTCGAACGCACCGAGGAGATCGTCGCCGGGCATCTCGCCGACCGCGGCTACGGCATGGTCGACGTGAAGGTCACGGGCCGGTTCGCCGCCAGCCGTACGCCACTTGACGACCCGTGGGTGGGCTGGGCGAAGGCCGTCCTCGAACGGGCCGTGGACCGGCCGGTGACCGTGCTGCCCAACATCGGTGGCTCGCTGCCGAATTCGGTGTTCACCGACGTACTCGGCCTGCCCACGCTGTGGCTCCCGCACTCCTACCCCGGCTGCCTCCAGCACGCCCCCGACGAGCACCTCCTCGCCCCGATCGCCCGCGAGGGCGTGGTCCTGGCGGCGGCGTTGTTCCACGCCCTGGGCGACCCCCCCCCGGCCCTGCCGCCGCGCACCTCCTCGTCGAACCGTTTCAACTCCTAGCCCCAACCCGGCTCGACCACAAATTCGGTCGGCCCCATTGACGCCCTCACAGCCGCCCCATACCTTTCCCCGTCGAAGCGCTTCGACGGTACGGATCCGGGAGGCACGGGATGTTGACAGCACGATGGCGTGTGATGACCACCGCGGCCGCACTGATGGCGACCACCCTGCTGCTGGCCTCCTGCGGCGGCTCGGGCGGCGGCTCGGGCGACGGCAAGACGCTCAAGCTGTGGCACTACGAGGGCCCGGACAGCGCGATGGGCATCGCCTGGAACGCGGCCATCAAGGAGTTCAAGGCCCAACACCCGGGCGTCACCGTCAAGTTCGAGGAGAAGGGCTTCGAGCAGATCCAGAAGACGGCCGCGATGGTCCTCAACTCCTCCGACGCGCCCGACGTGATGGAGTACAACAAGGGCAACGCGACCGCGGGCCTGCTCTCCAAGCAAGGTCTGCTCACCGACCTGACCCCCGAAGTGGCCAAGTACGGCTGGGACAAGAAGCTCAGCGCGAGTGTGCAGACCACCAGCCGGTACTCCCCCACCGGCGTCATGGGCTCCGGCAACTGGTACGGAATCCCCAACTACGCCGAGTACACGATGGTGTTCTACAACCAGGACCTCTTCAAGAAGAACGGCATCGCCGTACCGAAGACGTTCGACGAACTCACCACCGCCCTGGCGAAGTTCAAGGCCAAGGGCATCACCCCACTGTCGAACGCGGGCGCCGAGTACGTGGCCCAGCAGTACCTCTACCAGCTCGCGCTCTCCAGGGCCGACCGCTCCTGGGTCGACAACTACGAGCTGTACAAGGGCAAGGCGGACTTCCACGACGCGGCCTGGACCTACGCGGCGAACACCTTCGCGGACTGGGTGAAGAAGGGCTACATCGGTAAGACGTCCAGCGGCGCGAAGGCCGAGGACGCGGGGCTCGCCTTCATCCAGGGCAAGAACCCGATCCTGTTCAGCGGCAGTTGGTGGTACGGCCGCTTCAAGACGGACGTGAAGTTCGACTGGACCACCTCGCTGTGGCCCGGCTCCGACCTCACCCTCGGCTCCGGCGGCAACCTGTGGGTGGTCCCCAAGGGCGCCAAGAACAAGCAACTCGCCTACGACTTCATCGACATCACCATGTCGAAGAAGATCCAGAACCTGCTCGGCAACAACGGCGGGGTCCCGGTCGCCGCCGACCAGAGCGCCATCACCGACCCCAGGTCGAAGACCCTCATCTCCGACTTCACCACCCTCGCCGACCGCGACGGCCTCGCCTTCTACCCGGACTGGCCGGTCCCCGGCTTCTACGACGTCCTCGTCTCCGAGACCCAGAAGCTGATCACCAACAGCGAGAAACCGGACGCCTATCTGAGCAACTTGCAGAAGGCGTACGACCAGGGCGTACCCCAGACATGACGGCGACCGCCGAGCGCGGTGGCCAAGTCACCCGGGGGCGGCAGGCGTTGTCGTCCCCCCGGCGCCGCCCGCCGCGCTCCCCGTACGCCCTGTACCTGCTCCCCGGCGCCCTCGCCGCCTTCGCCGTCGTCATCGTCCCGTTCCTGATGAACACGGGCGTGAGCTTCACCGACTGGCAGGGCATCGGCAGCCCGAAGTGGTCCGGGCTCGCCAACTACCGTCAGCTGCTGGACGATTCGGAGTTCTGGGCGTCGTTCCGGCACAGCCTGTTCATGGTCGTGGCGATGGCGGCCGTACCCACCGCGCTCGGACTGGTGCTGGCCGCCGCCCTGTTCGACTACGTCGCCAAGCACTTCGGCAGCCGGATCACGGCGGTGCTGCGGGCCTGCTTCTACCTGCCGCAGGTGCTGCCGATCGCGGTCGCCGGCATCGTCTGGAGCTGGATCCTCGCCCCCGACAACGGTTCCCTGAACGTCCTGTTGAAGGACGTCGGCCTCGGCTCCTGGCAGCAGGACTGGCTGGGCGATCCGGACCTCGCGCTCTACAGCGTCATGGCCGTCATGGTGTGGGTCCAACTCGGCTTCCCCCTCGTGGTGTTCATGGCCGGGCTGGAACGCGTGGACCCGCAGCTGTACGAGGCGGCCGAGTTGGACGGCGCCGGCTGGTGGCGCCGCTTCTGGCATGTGACGCTCCCTCAGATTCGGCCGGAGATCTACGTCGTGCTGCTGTGGTGCACGATCGCCGCGCTGAAGGTGTTCGGCGCGGTGTACGTCCTCACCAAGGGCGGCCCCGGCGGCGCGACCGACGTGCCGTCGTACTTCTCCTTCACCACGTTCTTCGAGAAGACGCAGGTCGGCTACGGCGCCGCGATCTCCACCGTGCTCACGGCGCTCATCCTGCTGCTGAGCCTGGCCGGTCTGAAGCTCCAGGCCCGCGCCGAGGACGCCGAGGAAGGACCCCGCGCATGACGACGACTTCCCCGGCCACCACAGCCACCGCATCCCGCCCGCTGTCGGCCGTCCTGCGCCGCTACCCCGTGCTGGTCGCGCTCTGCCTCGCGGCCCTGTTCATGGTCGTGCCCTTCGCCGTCGTCGCCGTCAACGCGTTCAAGTCGCCCACGGAGTACGCGAACAACGGCCCGCTCAGCCTGCCGCACGGGCTGTACCTGGACGGTCTGAAGGACTTCTGGGAGCGCGTCGACTACGGGCAGAAGCTGGTCAACTCCGTGCTGATCAGCGGGTCGGTGGCGGTGCTGGCGACCGGTCTTTCGATCCTCAACGCGTACGCGATCGGCATCGGCCGTATCAGGGGCCGGACTTGGGTGCTGGCGTTCTTCGTGCTGGCCAACATGCTGCCGCAGGAGGCCCTGGTCTATCCGCTCTACTACCTGAGCAAGCAAGTCGGCCTGTACGACACGAGGTTGAGCGTGATCATCGTCTTCACGGTGATCCAGGCGGCGTTCGGCACCTATCTGCTGTCCGCGGTGCTCGGCCGGTTCCCGCGCGAGATCGTCGAGGCCGCCCGTATCGACGGGGCGAACTCGTGGCAGGTGCTGTGGCGGGTCGTGGTGCCCGTCAGCCGCCCGACTCTCGGCGTGCTGCTGGTGTTCTTCTTCATCTGGACCTGGAACGAGTTCCTGCTCCCCCTGGTCATGCTGATCTCCAACGACAACCAGACGGTGTCGGTGGCCCTCGGCGTCCTCCAGGGCCAGCGGCTGATGGACGCCACGATGACCAACGCGGCCGCTCTGCTCGGCGTGCTGCCCGCCCTCGTCTTCTTCCTCGTGTTCCAGCGCACCCTCACCCGGGGCATCGCCGCGGGTGCCGTCAAGTAAGGACCCCCCACATGAAGTTCACCGACGGCTACTGGCTGCTGCGCGAAGGCGTCACCGCGGCCCATCCGGCCGAGGTCCTCGATGTCACCGCGACCGACGGCACGTTGGAGATCCACGCGCCGACCCGGCCCATCCGCAGCCGCGGCGACCTGATGACGGGACCGGTCATGACGATCAGCGTGCACAGCCCCTTGCCCGACGTCATCGGCGTCACCCTCACACACTTCGCGGGCGAGCAGCCGCGCGGCCCCCAATTCGAGCTGGCCGAGGGCGGGTCGAGCGCGCAGGTCGGCTACGACGAGGAGCACGCCACGCTGACCTCGGGGACTCTGTCGGTGCGGGTGGCGCGCACCGGCCCGTGGCATGTCGACTTCCTCGCCGACGGCCGGGTGCTGACCTCCAGCGGCCACAAGAACATGGGCATCATGCGGGACGCGACGGGCGCCCACTACCTGCGCGAGCAACTCGACCTGGCCGTGGGCACATCGGTGTACGGCCTGGGCGAGCGGTTCGGCCCGCTGGTCAAGAACGGCCAGGTGGTGGACATCTGGAACGCCGACGGCGGCACCACCAGCGAACTGGCCTACAAGAACGTCCCGTTCTATCTGACCGACGCGGGCTACGGCGTCTTCGTCGACCACCCCGGCAAGGTGTCCTTCGAGGTCGCCTCGGAGGCGGTGTCACGTGTCCAGTTCAGCACGGAGACACAGGAGTTGACGTACTACGTCGTCCACGGCCCGACCCCGAAGGACATTCTGCGCAAGTACACCGCCCTGACCGGCCGCCCGGCGCTGCCGCCCGCCTGGTCGTTCGGCCTGTGGCTGTCGACGTCCTTCACCACCTCCTACGACGAGGAGACGGTGACGTCGTTCATCGAGGGCATGCGCGAGCGCCAACTCCCGCTGTCCGTCTTCCACTTCGACTGTTTCTGGATGCGCGAGTTCAACTGGTGCGACTTCCAGTGGGACCCGCGGGTCTTCCCCGACCCGGAGGGCATGCTGGCCCGGCTCAAGGAACGCGGCCTGCACGTGTGCGTGTGGATCAACCCGTACATCGCGCAGAGATCGCCGCTGTTCGCCGAGGGCAGGGCGCTCGGCCACCTGCTGCGGCGCCCCGACGGCAGCGTGTGGCAGTGGGACATGTGGCAACCGGGCATGGCCCTGGTCGACTTCACCAGCCCGGCCGCCCGCACCTGGTACGCGGGCAAGCTGGAGGCGCTGCTCGCCCAGGGCGTCGACTGCTTCAAGACCGACTTCGGCGAACGCGTCCCGCTGGACGTGGCCTGGTCCGACGGCTCCGACCCCGAGCGGATGCACAACTACTACACCTACCTCTACAACCGCACGGTCCACGACGTGTTGCGCAAGCAGCGCGGCGAGGAGGACGCCGTGGTCTTCGCCCGCTCGGCCACAACGGGCAGCCAGCAGTTCCCCGTTCACTGGGGCGGCGACTGCGAGGCCACCTACGCCTCGATGGCCGAGTCACTGCGCGGCGGCCTGAGCCTGGGCCTGTCCGGCTTCGGTTTCTGGAGCCACGACATCGGCGGCTTCGAGGGCACCCCCACCCCGGCCCTGTTCAAACGGTGGGTCGCCTTCGGCCTGTTGTCCTCCCACAGCCGCCTGCACGGCAGCTCCTCGTACCGGGTGCCGTGGCTCTTCGACGACGAATCCGTGGACGTCCTGCGGCACTTCACCCGGCTGAAGCTCAGCCTCATGCCCTACCTCTACGAGGCCGCCCGCACCGCCCGCGCCGAGGGCGTGCCGGTGATGCGGGCGATGGTCCTCGAATTCCCCGACGACCCCGGCTGCGCACACCTGGAACGCCAGTACATGCTGGGCCCCAACCTCCTGGTGGCGCCGGTCTTTTCGGACGACGGCGACGTCTCGTACTACGTCCCCGAGGGCGACTGGACCCACTTCGCGACCGGCCGCACGGTCACCGGCCCGCGCTGGATCCGCGAACGCCACGACTTCCTCAGCGTGCCGCTGCTGGTGCGCCCCGGTTCGGTGATCCCGGTCGGCGCCGTCGCCGACCGCCCCGACTACGCGTACGCCGACGGCGTCACCCTGCACGCGTACGGCCTCGCCCACGGCGCCCAAGTCACCGTCCCCGTAGACGGGTTGACCTTCACCGTGGTCCGCGAGGGCGACACGCTGCGGGCCTCGTGCAGCGACCCGGCCGCCCCCTGGGCGCTGGCGGCCGGGGAGCGGGTGGCGCGGGCGGCGGCGGGGACGGGCTTCCTCTCGCTGGAGCTGGGCTGATGGTGAAGATCACGGACGTGGCCCGGCACGCCGGTGTCTCCCCCAGCACGGTGTCGTACGCGCTCAGCGGCAAGCGGCCGATCTCGGCGGAGACCCGGAGCCGGGTCGAGGCGTCCATACGGGAGTTGGGCTACCGCCCGCACGCCGGCGCCCGCGCCCTGGCCAGCAGCCGCTCCAACGTCCTGGCCCTCGTCGTCCCCCTACGCTCCGGGATCCATGTCCCGGTGGTGATGCAGTTCGCGGTGTCGGTGGTGACGGCGGCCCGCCAACACGACCACGACGTCCTGCTGTTGACGCAGGAGGAGGGCGCGGAGGGGCTGCGCCGGGTCGCGGACACCGCGCTGGTGGACGCGTTGATCGTGATGGACGTCCAACTCGACGATCCCAGGCTGCCGTTGCTGCGCACCCTGGACCGCCCGTCGGTGCTGATCGGCTTCCCCGCCGAGCCCGCCGGACTGACCTGCATCGACCTGGACTTCGAGGCGGCGGGCGAACTGTGCGTGGAGCACCTGGCCGCACTCGGGCACCGCGTGGTCGCGCTGGTCGGCTCCCCGCCGGAGGTGTACGTGCGCGGAACGGGCTTCGCCCACCGGGTGGTTGCGGGCTTCACCACCGCCGCCCGCCGGCACGGCCTCGCGGCCACCGCGCTCCCCTGCGCGGCGGCTCCCGCGGCGGCCCGCCTGGTCGCCGAACAACTCCTGCGCGAACAACCGGCGTTGACCGGCGTCGTCGTCCACAACGAGCCGGTGCTGGAACCGCTGGTCGACGCGTTCGAGGCACTCGGGCTGCGGGTGCCCGGGGATCTGTCGGTCACCGCGATCTGCCCCGACGAACAGGCCGGGCGCGCCCGGATCCCGCTCACCTCGATCGCCATCCCGTCGGCGGAGGTGGGGACGAGGGCGGTGGACCTGCTGATGCGGAAACTGTCGGGCACCGGCACCGCCGTACCGGAGTCGACGCTCCTGCCACCCCGGCTGACCACACGGGCGAGCACGGCACCGCGCCCGGCGCTCTGAGGACAGGACACAGGCATGACCAAGAACCGGACATGACGAAGGGCCCGCTGCTCGAAAGCAACGGGCCCTTCGCCCACATGGGTTGAGAGGTCCGAGAACCTCTCGATCGTGTGGAGATGGCGGGAATCGAACCCGCGTCCAACGGTGCAGAATCAGGGCTTCTCCGTGTGCAGTTCGCTGCGCTTTTCTCGGCCCCGGTGATCACGCGAACAAGTCGCCGACAGGCCCAGTCACTGTTTGATTTCCCACCGAACCCCGTGACCGGGCTCGATGGTTTAGTCCCCTAGATTATGCCAGGGTCCGGGTCGGGAACACTCCCGGGCTGACACCCGTTAAGGGCCTTCACTCACTACCTAATTAGGCAGCGAGGGCGAAGGCGCGGGAATCGCTCTTGGAATTGGCGATTATTGGTTGCGACATATGGTTAACGAGATCATTGCCGCTTCCTCGACACGCTTCACCTGCTTCGACAGCCGCTGTCGAAACCGATCATCCCCATGTTGTTTTTTCAATCTACTGCCACACCCGCTGTGGGGTGTGTCCCCATCGTACGTGACCAACGCACGCCGATGCCACCGTATTCCTGTCAGTCGCCGCTACTCATCCCGCTACTCACCGCGTTGCTTCCGCTTCGCCGCCGCGATGGCGCGGTCCGACTCCCGGCGGTCCTGCTTCTCGCGCAGGGTCTGCCGCTTGTCGTACTCCTTCTTGCCGCGGGCGAGCGCGATCTCCGCCTTCGCCCGGCCGTTCGTGAAGTACAGGGCGAGGGGGATGATCGTGTGCCCCGTCTCCTCGGACTTCGACTCCAGCTTGTCGATCTCCTCGCGGTGCAACAGCAGCTTCCGCTTGCGCCGCACGGAGTGGTTCGTCCAGGTCCCCTGGTGGTACTCCGGGATGTGGGCGTTGTGCAGCCACGCCTCGTTCCCGTCGATCTGCACGAAGCCGTCGACCAGCGAGGCCCGCCCCTGCCGCAGCGACTTGACCTCGGTACCGGTCAGCACGAGCCCGGCCTCGAAGGTGTCGATGATCGCGTAGTCGTGGCGCGCCTTCTTGTTCTGGGCGACGATCTTGCGCTTGCCGCCCTTCTCGCCGTCCCTCGCCGTGGCGGCCGAGCCCTGCTTGCCCTGCTTCTGCTGGGACTCTTTCGGTACGTACATTCCCTTGGCCATAGTGCTGGCCATTTTCGCACCCCGCGGGGGCCGAGGGGAAAGCCGTTTACGCGAGCACGCGCGCGTGGGCCGCGCGCAGGCCCCTACGGGTCGCCGAGCCCGCCGAGCACGGACTCCGCGCGGCTGAGGACGTCGGCGGCGGCCACCAGGTCCGGGGTGATGCCGACGCCGTCGACGCTGTGCCCGGAGGGGGTGCGGTAGTGCCCCACGGTCAGTTCGGCGACCATCCCGTCGGGCAGGGTCGTGGGCATCTGGACGGAGCCCTTGCCGAAGGTGCGGCTGCCCACGACGACGGCCCGGCCGCGGTCCTGGAGGGCCCCCGTCAGCAGTTCGGCCGCGCTCATCGTGCCGCCGTCGACGAGCACGACCAGGGGTCTGGTGGTGTCGCCCCCGGCGCTCGCGTGCAGGGCGCGCTGGACGCCGTCGACGTCGTACGTGGCGACGAGGCCGCCGTCGAGGAAGGCGGAGGCCGCGGTGGTGGCCTCGGCGACCAGGCCGCCGGAGTTGCCGCGCAGGTCGAGGACGATGCCGCCGCCCTCGGGCGCCCGGTCGACGGCGGCGCGGACGAGGTCGCCGGAGCCCTTGGTGAAGGCGGCCACCTTGATCACGGTGGTCGAACCGGCGACGCGGCGCACGGTCACGTCGTCGGCGGAGAGGCGGGCGCGGCGCACGATTTCGGTCCACGCGTGTGTGCCGCGTTGCAGACCGAGGGAGACGAGGGTGCCGGCGGCCGCGTCGTCGGCGTCGCCGCGCAGTAAGGAGACCACCTCGGTGACGGGCTTGCCGTCGACGTCCTCGCCGTCGACGCTGCGCAGCCGGTCGCCCTTGCGGACCCCGGCCTGCGCGGCGGGCGACCCGGACGCCACCTTGGTGACCTCGATACGGCCACTGGCCTCCCGCCGGGCCCACAGCCCGACGCCCGTGTACGAGCCGTCCAGGGCCTCCTGGAACTCCTCGTACTCGCCCTGGGAGTAAACGGCACCCCAGCGGTCTCCGCTGCGGCTGACGGCACGCTCGGCGGCCTCCATGGGGGACTTCCCGTCGGCGGCGGCCTTCTCGGCGGCCTGGGTGACTTCCTCCTGGCTGCTGACCGGGGTCGTACGGGGGCTCGGGGAGGCGGTGGACTTCCGGCCGGAGGCGGCCGTCTCGTCGAAGGAGCCGGTCGTGGCCCCGGCCACCAGGACGCTCGCGAACACCAATGTCAGGGCGGCCCCGCGGCCTGCGCGGCGGGGCTGTGTGAACAAGTCACGACCTGACATGCCGGTGAGTGTAGGCCAAGGGGTTGTGCCGTACCGGCGGTTGCCGGGACGGCCCCCTTGTCGTACGTCACACCTTGAGGTACTTACGCAACGCGAAGAACGCGGCCAGGGCGGGCATCAGCAGACTGGTGGCCAGGATCAGCGGGAGCTTGGCGAGAACGGCGTCCCAGCCGATGAAGTTGATCAGGTTCAGCTTCTGCGACAGGGCGAGCCCGTGGTCGATGATGAAGTACCGGGCGATCACCAGGAAGCCACACGCGACGGTCCCGCCGATGAGTCCGGCGACCGCGGCCTCGGCGATGAACGGCGCCTGGATGTAGAACCCGGAGGCCCCCACCAGCCGCATGATCCCGGTCTCGCGCCTCCTGCTGAAGGCGGAGACGCGCACCGTGTTGACGATGAGCATCAGCGCGACGACGAGCATCATGGCCATCACCGCGCGCGCGGCCCAGTTCATGCCGTTGAGCAGCCCGAACAGGTTGTCGAGGATGCTCTTCTGGTCCTGCACCGACTGCACCCCGTCGCGCCCCTCGAAGGCGGAGGCGATGACCTGGTACTGCTGCGGGTCCTTCAGCTTGATGCGGTACGACTCCTGCATCTGGTCCGGAGTCAGCGAGGCGGCCAGCGGGGAGTCGCCGAACTGCTCCTTGTAGTGCTTGTAGGCCGTGTCCTGCGACTCGTACGAGACCGACTCGACAACCGACATTTTTTTCAGGTCGGAAAGAATCTGCGTCTTCTCCTGGGCGGTGATCGCGCCCTTGGTGCAGGCCGCGTCCGACTCGGCGTCGCTCTTGTTGCACAAGAAGATCGAAACGTTGATCTTGTCGTACCAGTAGCCCTTCATCGTGCTCACCTGGTCGCTCATCAGGAGCGAGGCGCCGAAGAGGGCGAGGGAGAGGGCGACCGACACGACGACCGCGAAGGTCATCGTCAGATTGCGGCGGAGACCGGCCCCGATCTCCGACACTACGAACTGCGCGCGCATGGCGTCTGCTGTGGCCTTTCTGGGAGGTCAGTGCTGGTAGCCGTAGACGCCGCGCTTCTGGTCGCGGACGAGGAGGCCCTTCTCCAGCTCGATGACGCGCTTGCGCATCTGGTCCACGATGTTCTGGTCGTGGGTGGCCATGATCACAGTGGTGCCCGTCCGGTTGATGCGGTCGAGCAGCTTCATGATGCCGACGGAGGTCTGCGGGTCGAGGTTGCCGGTGGGCTCGTCGGCGATGAGTAGCTTGGGCCGGTTGACGAACGCGCGGGCGATGGCGACCCGCTGCTGTTCACCACCGGACAGCTCGCCGGGCATCCGGTCCTCCTTCTCGCCGAGTCCGACGAGGTCGAGCACCTGGGGCACGGACTTGCGGATCTCGCCCTTCGACTTGCCGATCACTTCCTGCGCGAAGGCGACGTTCTCGCCGACGGTCTTGTTCGGCAGCAGCCGGAAGTCCTGGAAAACGGTCCCCAGCTGGCGGCGCATCTGCGGCACCTTCCAGTTGGAGATGCGCGCGAGGTCCTTGCCCAGCACGTGCACCTGCCCCTGGCTGCACCGCTCCTCGCGGAGGACCAGCCGCAGGAAGGTGGACTTTCCGGAGCCCGAGGACCCCACGAGAAACACGAACTCGCCCTTCTCGATCTCCAGGGTGACATCCCGGAGGGCTGGACGGTTCTGCTTGGGGTAGACCTTGGAGACGTTGTCGAATCGGATCACGGATGCACCACAAGTCGCCGGGGGTTGATGAGCGTGACCATACGCGACAAGGGTGCACACCCGCAGTCGCCGGTCAGGGTTGCACGCACTTGCACCTTTTTGTCTCGGCCGACAGCAGCGCCCTCAAGGGGCGCGGGGAACTGCGCGAGCAACCCCCACGGCCCGCAGCCGCGAAACAACCAGGTACCACCCCTCTGGAGGCGACCTGCGCAACCTCCGGAGGAACCTGGCACAGTGGTACAGGGGAACGCCCACGTCTCCCCAAGCGTTGTGTAAGTAGAAACGGCGCAAGGAGGGCAAGCGCATGACGTACGACCGATTGGTGTGCGCGAACTGCGCGGCGCCCGTGAGCGAGGGCCGCTGCCCCGTCTGCCGTGCCAGCCGACAGCGGCTCCAGCAGGACGGCCCCTTCTCGGGGCTGAATCCGACGGCGCTGATCGCGCTGATCGCCGTACTGATCGCGGCGCTGGCGCTGGTGGCACACCAGACGGCGTAGCCGGGGGAGGCACGCGCCGACACAGGGCACGCGCGCGTACGGCAGCACACACAGCCGTACGTCCGTACGGCCTGTACAGAATGTCGTACAGGTACGGACCGCGCAGATACGGAATGGGAACGACGGAAGGGCCCGGGACGAAGATGTCCCGGGCCCTTCCGCTGCCTGCCTGCCTGTCCGTCCGTCCGGCACCGGCCCGCCGTGCGGCGGGCCGGAACGGGCGGTTACGCGACGGCGCCGCCGCGGCCGCTCATGAGGCGCGGCAGGATACGGAAGCCGATGCCACCGGCGATCATGGTGGCCGCGCCGATGAGCAGGAACGCGGTCTGACCGGCACCCGTCTCGGCCAGCTGGTCGCCGCTGCCCTGGGCAGAGGTGTCCGAGGAGGTGCTGGTGTCGGTCAGGGCCGAGGAACCGGAGCCCTGCTCGACGGGGTTGTTGCCGCCGCCGTCGGTCTCGGTGCCGCCGGAGGAGTCGCTGCCACCGGTGGTGGAGCTGCCGCCGGTGGAGGAGGAACCGCCGGAGGTGGACGAACCGCCGGAGGTGCTGTCCCCGCCCGTGGTGGAGGAGCCGCCGGTCGTGCTGGAGCCGCCCGTGGTGGTGTCCCCGCCGGTGGTGGTGTCGCCACCGGTCGTGGTGTCACCGCCCGTGGTGGTGTCGCCGCCGGTGGTCGTGGTGTCGCCGCCGGTGGTGGAGTCGCCGCCGGTCGTGGTGGTGTCCCCGCCGCCGATGAGGCCGCCGAGGAGACCGCCGGTGGAGTCGTCGCCACCGGTGGTGGTGTCGCCGCCCGTGGTGGTGTCACCGCCGGTCGTGGTCGTGTCGCCGCCGGTCGTGCCGGTGGTGGAGCCCTCCGTGGAACCCTCGGAGGCGCCCACGGAGGTGCCGCCGTCGGTGGTCCCGGTGGTGGAGCCCTCGGTCGAGCCGCCGGTGGTGTCGGCGTCCGTGGTGGTGATGGTGTCGGTGGCCGTCAGGCCGATGCCGAGACCCGCGGCCGAAGCGGCACCGGCGGCGGTCAGCGAGGCGCCGGCGGCGATCACGGCGCCCGCGGCTATTCGAGCGACGCGGATCCGCGTCTTCTTCGTCATAAGAGCTGCTACCCCCAGTAGCTGATCGTCAGTGGAACAGCGCCCGGGGCCGCGATCAACGGGAGTTGGTGAAGAAGGCCCCCGGTTCACATGCGCCCCAGTAATGCGCATGCCACGCGCCACCTTTCCCATTTTTCAAAGCAACGTCAAGGGCGTTGCGCGCGCGATGTCCGGTACGGCGGCCTTTGCCGGACAACCAGCAATGTGACTGTGACGTAAAACCCAGACATCCCAGCGCAGACAAGGCGACCGCCCCCGGAAGGGAGGCGGTCACCTTGTCGACAAAGCACTGCGAAAGCGGCGCGACGCGCCACCCGCGGCTTACTTCTCCTGCTGCTTGCGCCAGCGAATCCCGGCCTCCAGGAAGCCGTCGATCTCACCGTTGAAGACGGCCTCGGGGTTGCCGACCTCGAAGTCGGTGCGCAGGTCCTTGACCATCTGGTAGGGGTGCAGCACGTACGAACGCATCTGGTTTCCCCAGGAGTTGCCCCCGTCGCCCTTGAGGGCGTCCATCCGGGCCTGCTCCTCCTGGCGGCGCCGCTCCAGCAGCTTGGCCTGGAGGACGTTCATCGCGCTGGCCTTGTTCTGGATCTGCGAGCGCTCGTTCTGGCAGGAGACGACGATGCCGGTGGGGAGGTGGGTGAGGCGGACCGCGGAGTCGGTCGTGTTGACGCCCTGGCCGCCCGGGCCCGAGGACCGGTACACGTCCACGCGCAGCTCGGACTCGTCGATCTCGATGTGATCGGTCTGCTCGACGACGGGCAGGATCTCGACCCCGGCGAAGGAGGTCTGCCGACGGCCCTGGTTGTCGAACGGCGAAATCCGCACGAGCCGGTGGGTGCCCTGCTCGACGGAGAGCGTCCCGTACGCGTACGGCACCTGGACGGCGAAGGTGGTCGACTTGATGCCGGCCTCTTCGGCGTACGAGGTCTCGTAGATCTCGGTCTTGTAGCCCTTCTGCTCCGCCCACCGCAGGTACATGCGCTGCAGCTTCTCGGCGAAGTCGGCGGCGTCGACGCCACCGGCCTCGGCGCGGATGTTGACGAGGGCCTCGCGGGAGTCGTACTCGCCGCTGAGCAGCGTGCGGACCTCCATCTCGTCCAGCGCCTTCTTGACGGCGGCGAGTTCGGTGTCGGCCTCGGCACGGGTGTCCGGGTCGTCCTCCTCCTCGGCCATCTCGAAGAGCACGGAGAGATCGTCGATCCGTCCGCGCAGCGCTTCCGCCTTCCTGACCTCGGCCTGGAGGTGGGAGAGCTTGCTGGTGATCTTCTGCGCCTCGTCCGGGTTGTCCCACAGCGACGGCGCGGCCGCCTGCTCCTCGAGCGCGGCGATGTCTGCCCTCAGCTTGTCGAGGTCCAGAACGGCCTCGATCGACTCCATGGTCGAGGAGAGGGACTTGAGCTCTTCGGATACATCGACGACTGCCACGCTCCCCAGCGTAACGGCTCCGCCGGGGTGGGCAGGGGGGGTGGGGGTGGGGGGCCTTGTGGGC
>LJCV01000318.1 GCA_001298575.1 Actinobacteria bacterium OK074 | reverse complement strand
AGCGTCACGGTCCCGAACATGTCCGCGACCTCCGCATACCAGATGATCATCACGCCCGCCACCAGCGCCTCCCCGGCGGACGTACCGACCCGCTACGAGGCCGAGTACGCCGCCCTCAGCTCCAGCCCCCCGGCGACCTACCGCCCCACCAACATCAGCCGCCGCAGCGCCGCCAGCACCCCCCGGCGCTGCCCGTCCCCCTCGCGCCCCCACCCCTCCGGTTCCCGCCCCTCCTCACCGCGCGGGCGCAGCCGTACCGCCGTGTCGGGGTTCAGCTCGTAGCGGACCGGCAGCAGTCGTAGGCCCCGTACCACCGGGCCCGACCGCCAGGGCAACTGGTCGGGCGGCAGGGTCAGTTCGGCCTTGACGAAGTGGTCGAAGACGCGCCCCACCGCCGTGGCCACGATCATGCTGCCCAACTCCCGCGCGGTGCTGGGGCATTGGTGGGGACCCGCGCCCCAGCCCAGGTGGGCGCGGGTGCTGACCGAGGAGGAGACGATGTGCGAGGAGCCGATCGCCATCAGGTCCTGGTGTGCCGCCGCCGCCGAGGCGACCGCGACGTCGCCCGCGCGGATCCAGAAGTTGCCCATGCGTAGGTCCCGCGCCGCGAAGCGGAAGCAGAGGTTGGCGACCGGCGGGTTGATCAGGGCCGCCCGGTTGACGGTCTCGCCGATCTGCCCGGCCGACAGGCTGCTGCGTACGGCGGCGGTGCCCCGCAACACCTCCAGCAGCGTGTTGAGGACCATGTTGCCGGTGATGTCGTTCAAGTAGACGGCGTTCATGAACAGTTCGCGGCCGAGCTGTTCGTCGGAGATGTCCGGGTCGGACAGCAGCATGTACGACGTCAGGTCGTCCGCCGGGCGGGCCCGGCGGTGCGTCGCCAGGCGGGTGAAGGCCGCCAGTGCCCGGCCGGTGGCGGGGCCGGAGTCGGGGCCGCCGTCCAGCATCCGCCACAGGTCCATGATCAGCTCGTCGCCCAACTCCACCGGGAATCCGAAGAGTTTGGTGGTGACCATCAGCAGCAGCGGTCTGCTGTACTGCGCGCCGAGGTCGGCGAAGCCCGCGGTGCCGGACTCGGCGGCGAGCATGGCGACCAGTTCGTCGGCGTAGCGGGCGACGGCCGCCCGCAGTTCCCACCCCTGCGGGCTACTCGCGTCCTGGAAGGGGCGCAGCGCGGAGTGGTGGGTGGAGCGGGCGGCGAGGTGTTCCTCGTCGTCCATGAACATCGCCTGCCGTACCTCGTAGCCCGCCAGCAGGGGCCAGTCCGGCGGGAGTTGGCCCTGGGCGCGGGCGCGCCAGTAGCGGACGTCGCGGCGCCACAGGCTTTCGTTGCGCAGGACCTCCAGGACTTCCCGGTAGTCGAGAACCAGCCACACCGGCACGCCCATCAGCCCGACCGGCGCGACGGGGCCGTAGCCGCGCCGCAGCCGGCGGTACACCCCGCCGGGGTCGGTGTCGAACTCCGAGGTGAGCAGCGGCTGGACGGGCAGCGACTCCAACCGTGGACTCTCGGCCGGTGCGGTGGCTCGATCGTGGTCATCCATGGGGACACCCTTACGCACCGGCCGTGCACAAGCGGTCACTCAGGCATGAACTGTTACGGGTTGGTGATGCCCGGGACGAGCGTGACACCTTCCGCCCGGCCGACCGCCGCCCACCCCCGCCCTCAGCCCGTCATATGCCCGTCGACCAGCCCCTTCGGCAATTCTCCGGTGTACAGGATCCCCAGCCGCTGAGTGGCGCGTGTGAGTGCCACATAGAGGTCGCTGGTGCCGTAACGGTCCGGTTCGACGACGAGGACGGAGTCGAATTCCAGCCCCTTGGACTGGCGCGCGTCCAGCAGGACGACACTCCTGGTCAGGTCCGGCTCCACGCCCGCCGTCACGCCGTCCAGCCGCGCCGCGAGTGCCCGGTGCAGCGCGCGGGGCGCGACGACCGCCAACCGGCCCTCGGAGGGGGTCATTTCGGCCACCGCTTTGGCGACCTCGCCGGGCAGGTCGTCCACCACCCGCCGCGCCCACGGCCGTACCCCCGTCGACCGCACCGAACTCGGCGGTTCGAAGTCCGGCCGCTCGGCCCGTACGACGACGGCGGCGACCGCCATGATCTCGGCGGGCGTACGGTAGTTGACCCGCAGCCGGGTGTGCTGCCAGCGGTCCTCGACGTAGGGCCGCAGGATGTCCGCCCACGAGCCGACGCCCGCCGCCTCCGCGGTCTGCGCCGGGTCGCCCACCAGGGTCATCGAGCGGGTCGGGCTGCGCCGCATCAGCAGCCGCCACGCCATCGGCGACAGCTCCTGCGCCTCGTCGACGATGATGTGCCCGAACGCCCAACTCCGGTCCGCCGCCGCCCTTTCGGCCGCGCTGCGGAAGTCCTCCTCCTCCTGCCGCTCGGCGAACCGCTCGGCGTCGATCACGTCGTGCGCGGACAGCACCTCCGAGCCGTCCGGGTCGCCCTCCTCCTTGTCGTCGAACTCGTACGTCCGTGACGCGTACGACAGTTCCAGCACGCCCTGCGCGTACGCCACCTGCTCCTCGCGCTCGCGTTCGGCCCGCGCCCGCGCCAACCGGCCGTCCTCGCCGAGGAGTTCGGCGGCCTCGTCGAGCAGCGGCACGTCCGCGACGGTCCACGCGCGCGTCACCGGGCGGCGGATGGCCGCCGCGTCCTCGGCGCCGACGTACCCCTCGGGTTCGGCGAGGAAGTCCGCGACCAGCCGGCGCGGGGTGATCCGGGGCCACAACTGGTCGATGGCGGACCAGACTTCGGGGTTCTCCGCCAGGTCGTCGCGGATCTGGGTGATGTCGGAGGCGTCGAGCAGGCTGGTGCCGTCGTAGGGGTCGGTGCCGACGCGTTCGGCGTACAGCTCGGTGAGCGTGTTGAGGATGTGGCCCTCGAAGTGCTCCCGGGCCGCGTTGTGCGGGAGCCGGGCGTCCCGGGTGCGCTCGCGGGCGACGGCGACCAGGCCGTCGTCGAGCATCAGGATCTCCCGGTCGTGCTCGACGGTGATGACCGGGTCGGGCAGCGCCTGCCGGTCGCGGACGACGACGGCGAGCACCTCCGCCATGGCGGCGGCGCCCTTCACGGCGGCCGCCTCGGGGGTGTCGGTGGCCGTGGCCTTCACGCCGGGGAACAACTCCCCGACGGTGGCGAGGAGTACGCCCGTCTCGCCGAGCGCGGGCAGCACCTCGCCGATGTAGCCGAGGAAGGCCGGGTTGGGGCCGACGATCAGCACGGCCCGGCGGGCGAGCAACTCCCGGTGCTCGTACAGGAGATAGGCCGCGCGGTGCAGGGCGACGGCGGTCTTGCCGGTGCCGGGCCCGCCCTCCACCACCAGCACGCCCCGGTACGGCGCCCGGATGATCTCGTCCTGTTCGGCCTGGATGGTCTGCACGATGTCGCCCATCCGGCCGGTGCGGGCCGAGCCCAGCGCGGCGAGCAGCACCGCGTCGCCCGAGGGGTCCTCGTGGCCGGTGCGTTCGCGGTCGTCCGGGTCGAGGAACTCGTCGTGCAGGGCGGTGACTTGACCGCCCTCGGTGGTGATGTGGCGGCGCCTGCGCAGGCCCATCGGGGTGTGGCCGGTGGCCAGGTAGAAGGGGCGGGCGACGTCGGCCCGCCAGTCGATCAGGACCGGGGTGCGTTCGGCGTCGTCGGCGCGGATGCCGATGCGGCCGATGTGGTGCGCGGTGCCGGAGGCCAGGTCGATCCGGCCGAAGCAGAGCGAGCCGTCGACGGCGTTCAGCGCGGCGAGCAGCCCCGAGCGCTCGGCGACCAGGATGTCCCGCTCCAGGCGCGCCTGCATGGGGGTGTTGCCCTGCGCGAGCGCGTCCGTGACGGACTCCTCGGTGTCGCCGCGCAGGGCGTCCACGCGGGCGTACAGCCCGTCGATGAATTCCTGCTCACTCCGCAATTCACCGTCTGGAAATTCGGTGTTTGACAATTGCACTCCCGGCCGGATATACTGCGCCTACTGAACTTATTCGCGGCTCCATTTCCATGAAGTCGCGAACCATTCAATATACGCGAAGAAATCCCCCGAGCGCCACGCTCGGGGGATTTCCTTGTTCAGTAACATCAGACGCCGGACCGACTGGCGGCATCCGCCTGTTCCGCGAGCACCTCCTCCCGGTCCGCCACATCCTCGTTCGTCGGGGCGTCGTCCTGGGTGAGGTCCAGGCGCCAGTAGCCGGTGAAGGCCACCGCCCGCTTGTCCAGGGCGCGTTCGGTCACCAGATGGCGGCGGAGGGCGCGGACCGCCGACGACTCCCCGGCGACCCAGGCGAACACGGGGCCGTCCGCCGGGATCCGCGCCGTCCGCACCGCGTCCAGCAGCAGCGTGGACCGGCCGGGCTCGACGCCGTCGCGGTGCAGCCAGTGCACCTCGGCCTCCCCCGCCGTCTCCCAGCGCTGCTCCTCCGCCGCGTCGGCGACCTCCGCGTATACGAGGGCGCGCTCGCCCGGCGCGAGGGCCTCCACCAGGGCGCCGATGGCCGGCAGGGCGGTCTCGTCACCGGCCAGCAGCTTCCGGGCGCCCGGCGCGGGCGTGCGGAAGTGGCTGACGGCGGGGCCGAGGAAGCCGACGACGTCGCCGGGCCGCGCGGCGGCGGCCCAGCGGGCGGCGGGCCCGCCATGACTGTCACTACGGCTGTCGCCGTGCAGCACGAAGTCGACCTCGATCTGCCGCCGTTCGGGCAGGTGGCGGCGCACGGTGTACGAGCGCATCCAGGGCCGTACGGCCTCGGGAATCGCCAAGTAGCTCTGATACCAGCGGTTCACGTCGCCGTCGGCCGGCGGCCGGGGCACCTCCGCGGTGCCGCCGGGGCGTGCGAAGAAGAACTTGGCCTGCTGGTCCGGGGCGACCGGGGCGAAGCCGGCCAGGGCCGCGCCGCCGAAGGTGACGCGCCGCATGGCCGGGGTGATCTGCTCCACGGAGACCACGTGCAGTTCGGCGTTGATCATGACGGCAACCCTTCACGGTTACGTTAGGGATGCCTAACCTAACCGCGAGGTCGCCGCGTCATCAACACCGGCGTCGTACGAAGCCGGCGCGTCATCAACACCAGCGCCGTACGAAGCCGCCGCCCCGTCGCGTCAGACGGTCACGCCCGCCGACTCCTCCACCTCCAGCAGAGAGGCGCTCTCCCGCTCCTCCTCGAACGCCCGCCGCCCGCCGCGCAGCCCGAACAGCCGCTTGGCGACGGCGATGTAGACGACGGCGAGGATGTTCAGCACCAGCGTGCCGATCTTCAACCAGCTGATCTGCTCGGTGAGTTCGTAGATCTCCAACGGCAGGAACGCGGCCGTGGCGACGACGGTCAGGTACTCCGCCCAGCGCTTCGCGTACCAGAGGCCGACCGCCTCGACCAGTTCGACCAGCGCGTACGCGAGCAGCAGGACGGCGACCAGGACCAGCGTCGAGTGTTTGTAGCCGAACGCCTTCTGGATGCTGCCGACCACGGGCGAGTTGTCGAGGTCGTAGTGGAAATGCGTGAACACCGGGCGGAAGACGTCCAGATACTCGTCGAAGAGCCGGCGGACGGAGTCCTCGCTGTTGCTGAACTTCCACACCGCGGCGGCGACCAGCACGATGAACACGCCGCGTACGGCCCGCTCGACGGCCAGGAAGCGGAGGATGAACAGGTCGCGCAGTACCTTGCCCCGGGGGACGAGGGGGGCGTCCTTGGCGGGGCCGCCGCCGTGGGGTTCGCCCAGGGTGTAGTCGCCACAGCGCAGGCAACGCCAGGCTTCGCCGTGGGGGGTTTCGGTGCGGAGGTGGGCCCTGAGAGGGGCCTCGTCCGGTGCGTAGGTCACATGGCCGTGACGGGCACAGGTCCGTCGGTCCCAGTCGATCTTCATGCCCCCGGTTGCCCTTTCGCTGCGCTTGGCTTGTGGCGGTTAGGGTGCCGCACAGTAACGCATTCGGGTGTGGGGAGGGTTGGGGGGCCCACCGGGGTGCGCTTGCGGGTGCGGGTGGGTGGGGGCTGGTCGCGCAGTTCCCCGCGCCCCTAAAAACGCGCAGGCACCCGCGGCTCGAAAACCCTCGGGTGCCTTGCGGCTTGAAGCGCGCGGCCACCTCACGGCCCAAAGGCACGCAACGCGCGGCCACCTCACGGCCCAAAGGCACGCAAGGTGGCCGCGGCGCTGGAAAAGCGGGGCGCAGCCCCTGCTTTTAGGGGTGCGGGGCTGTGTCTGATATGCGGCTCCGCCGCGTGGGCGGGAGCAACCACGACCAACGCCGCACCCGCCACCCAACCTCACCCGGCAGACGACCCCGCGCCCACAACCTCCAGTTCCTCCTCGACCTCCGTCGAGGCAACCTCCCCCACCCGCCCGGGCAGCAACACCCCGACCAGCACCGTCCCCACCCCAAGAACCACCGCTCCGACCAGACTTGTATGCGCCACCGCGTCCGAGAAGGACGCCCCCACCGCCTCCGCCATCTGCTTGGCACCCGTCGCCAACTCGCCAGCCTGCGACTTGAGTTGGGCCGCCCGTTCGGCCGACCCCGCGGACGCGGCCTGCTCGGCGAGAGCCTGCGCCCTGTCGGACATCGCCGACGCCACCGCGTACCCCGCCCCCACCGAGTCCTGCGCCGTGCTCAACGTGCTCGACGGCAACTTGCTGCCCGCCGTCGCGTCGGCGAGATGGGACCCGTACGACGTCGACAGCAGCGAGCCGAGGATCGCGATGCCGAGCGAGCCGCCCAGTTCCAGCGAGGTGTCGTTGACCGCGCCGCCGACGCCGAGTTCGGACTCGGGGAAGGCGCCCATGATCGCGTCGGTGGACGGCGAGAGCGCGAGCCCGATCGCCAGGCCGAGGATGACCAGGGGGGCGACGAAATCGCCGTACGACGAGGCCGAGTCGATCCGGGTCAGCAGCGCGAGCGCCGTCGTGCCGCCGACCATGCCCGCCGTGACCGTGACCCGCATGCCGAGCCGCGGCGTGAGGTACCCGGTGAGCGCCGAGCCGACGAACACCGCACCGGCGAGCGGCAGCATGCGGACGCCGGTCTCCAGGGCGTCGTAGCCGAGGACGAACTGGAGGTCCTGGGTGAGGTAGTAGAACGCGCCGAAGACCGCGAGGAAGAACAGCGCGACGGCGAGGTTGGAGCCCGCGAAGCGGCGGCCCGCGAACCGGCGGACGTTCAGCACCGGGCGCGGGTGGCGCAGTTCCCAGACCACGAACAGGACCAGTCCGACGCCCGCGACGACCGCCGCCGTCACCGCCTTCACACCCCAGCCGAAGTGCGGGCCCTCGATGATCATGTAGACGAGCGAGCCGATCCAGACCACGGACAGCAGGCCGCCGACGTAGTCGATGCGGTCGTGGTGCCCGGCCTTGGACGGCGGGACCAGGACGAGGGCGCCGACGAGCGCGACGGCGGCGACGGGCACGTTGATCAGGAACGTGGACGCCCAGCCGTGGTTCTCCAGCAGCGCGCCCGCGACCAGTGGCCCGGCCGCGATGGCGAGGCCCGCGGTCGCCGTCCACAGCAGGATCGCCTTGGCGCGTTCCGCGCGCGGGAAGGTCGCCGCGAGCAGCGACAGCGTGGCCGGCATGATCAGCGCGGCGCCGAAGCCCATGATCGCGCGGGCCGTGATGACCCCCGTGGCGCTGTCGACGAGCGATCCGGTGACCGCCCCGGCGCCGAAGACGACGAGCCCGAGCACCAGCGCGCCCCGGCGGCTGTACTTGTCGCCGATCGCGCCGAACAGCAGCATCAGGGCCGCGTACGGGACGGTGTAGCCGTCGATGACCCACTGGAGGTCGGCGCTGGAGAGGCCCAGGTCGGTGGTCATGTCGGGCGCGGCGACGGTGAGGGCGGTGTTCGCCATCACGATGATCAGCAGACTCAGGCAGAGCACGAGCAGCGCCCACCAGCGCCGGGCGTAGGGCCGGTCCATCCTCTCGACCGGCTGGTTCATGACGAGACGCATGGCGGGGTCGCCTTCCTCGGTTCGGGTTCCGTACAGCGAGTTGCACACTGATGTGCAGTTGCTCAATACTGTGCAATGTACGCCCATTGCACAGAGCTGTGCAACTGGAGGAAGGTGAGACCCTTGCGGAAACGGTCGCAAGCAGCCGGAACCGGTCCGGGTACGCACCCGGAGGCGGGCAGAATGACGGGCATGACCACGGGCAACACCCCTCGCACCGGCGCCCACGCGGCGGGCGGCAGCCGCGCCGACGCCAACCGGCGGCGCATCCTCGACGTCGCGCTCGCCGAACTGCTGCGCGACCCGGACGCCTCGATGGACCAGATCGCCCGCGCCGCCGGCGTCGTACGGCGCACGGTGTACGGCCACTTCCCCAGCCGCGAGGCGCTGATCGGCACGCTGGTCGACGGTGCGGTGGCGGCGGTGGCGGAGGCGCACCGGGCGGGGCGCGCGGGCGTCGACGACCCCGCCGAGGCGCTCGCCCGCTACACCCTCGCGGTCTGGGAGATCGCCGACCGCTACCGCATCCTGGTCTCCCTGGCCCAGCGCAGCGTGGGCGAACAGGGCATCCGCGACCGCTTCTCCCCGGTCCGCGCATCCTGCGCCAAGGTCCTCCAACAGGGCATGGACCAGGGCGTGTTCACCTCCCCGCTCCCCTCGCCGGCCCTGGCCTACGTCCACGAGCACATGCTCTTCGCCCTCATGGAAGCGGTGAACGCCGGCCTCCTGGCCCCCGAGGAGGCGGGCCCCTCGGCCACCATCACCCTCCTGACCACCGCGGGGGTCCCGGCGGCCCGGGCAACAGAACTGGTGGCGAGCCTGAGCGCGTAGAACGTCGGCCGCCAAAACAAAAAGGCCGAGCGGCCAGGCCCACGGGGGAGGGACCTGACCGCTCGGGGTCTATATGGGGACCGTTCTTCTTCGGGTAAGACCG
The DNA here is from genome assembly GCA_001298575.1 of Actinobacteria bacterium OK074. Lineage (GTDB taxonomy): Bacteria > Actinomycetota > Actinomycetes > Streptomycetales > Streptomycetaceae > Streptomyces. The sequence goes on along the minus strand of LJCV01000318.1, from coordinate 88,855 downwards.
CGCCCCTTAAGGGGCGCGGGGCTGTGACATTGTGCGGCTCCGCCGCGTGGGCGCGAGCAACCCCCACCCACCCGCACCCGAATCCGCCACACCCAGCGGAGCGCCTACGCCTTGGCAAGAGCCTTCTCTTCCACCTCAGCCGACGGCAAGTCACCCTCTTCGTCCAGCAACGTCCGCTCATCGAACGGAAGTTCGCCCGCCAGCACCCGGTTCACCCGCTCCTTGTCCACCTCACCGGTCCACGTACCGATCAGCAGCGTGGCAACCGCGTTCCCCGCGAAGTTCGTCAGCGCACGCGCCTCGCTCATGAAGCGGTCGATGCCGATGATCAGGCCGACGCCGTCCACCAGCGCCGGCTTGTGGGACTGGAGTCCGCTCGCCAGGACGGCGATGCCCGACCCGGAGACACCGGCCGCGCCCTTCGAGGCGACCATCATGAACAGCAGCAGACCGATCTGCTGCCCGATGCTCATCGGCTGGTCCATGGCGTCCGCGATGAACAGCGAGGCCATCGTCAGGTAGATCATCGTGCCGTCGAGGTTGAAGGAGTACCCGGTCGGCACCGTGATGCCGACGACCGGCTTGCTGACGCCCAGGTGCTGCATCTTCGCGATGAGCCGCGGCAGCGCGGACTCGGACGACGACGTGGACAGGATCAGCAGGAACTCGCGGCCGAGGTACTTCAGCAGCAGGAAGAGGTTGACCTTGGCGACCAGCTTGACCAGCGTGCCCAGGACCACGACCACGAAGAGCAGGCAGGTGATGTAGAAGCCGGCCATGATCGTGCCGAGCGCCTTGAGGGCGTCCATGCCGGTCTCGCCGATCACGGCGGCCATGGCGCCGAACGCGCCGATCGGCGCCGCCCACATGATCATGCCGAGGATCCGGAAGACCAGCTTCTGGATGTGCTCGACCCCGCGCAGCACCGGTTCGCCCGTACGGCCCATGGCCTGGAGCGCGAAGCCCGTGAGCAGCGCGACGAGGAGGGTCTGGAGGACCTCGCCCTCGGTGAAGGAGGACACGAACGTCGTCGGGATGATCCCGAGCATGAAGTCGACCGGTCCCTCGGCGGCGGCGTCGGCCTGGGTGTGGCCGACGCTCTTGACCGCCTCGGTCAGGTGCATGCCGCTGCCCGGGTGGATGATGTTGCCGACCACGAGGCCGATGGCCAGCGCGACCACGGACATACAGAGGAAGTAGGCGAGGGCCAGACCGCCGACCTTGCCGACCTTGGCGGCCTTGCGGACCGAGCCGACGCCGAGCACGATCGTGCAGAAGATGATCGGCGAGATCATCATCTTGATCAGCGCGACGAAACCGGTACCGAGCGGCTTCAGCTCCTCGGCGAAGCCGGGGGCGGCGAACCCGACGACGATGCCGAGGACCACGGCCACGATCACCGCGATGTAGAGGTAATGGGTGCGGTCCCGTTTGGCGGCGGGTGCGGCAGCTGCCGTTTCGGGTGTGGTGGCCACGGCGGCCCTCCTTGACGACGTCGTCGGCATCATCCGGCGTGCGGCTCACGTCCGGGGGATCCTCGGGGAAGCCCGCAGGGGGCGGTCCGCGAGGGATGGGGGAATGCGGTGACTATCTCCCGGCCTGTGAGGACGGTCACCCTTCCGTTCATTTAGTTCATACTTAAGGGCACCTTTACAGTCGATTGCCCCTCGCCCACGACATCCGCCAGAACAGATCACACACATACATGAACCGAGCACATCTCGACACAAACCGAGCGTACGGCGACGAGAACCGAGCACACTGAGCCCCATGCGCCCCCTCCGCCTCCCGACCCCCCGCAGCCTCGCCGGTCAGCTCTTCGCCATGCAGGCCGTGCTGATAGCGGTCCTCGTCGCCGGGTACGCGCTGTTCAGTTACGTCAGCGACAGCCGCCAGGCCACGGACGCCGCCGCCCGGCAGGCCACCGCGGTGGCCCGTTCGGTGGCGGACGCCCCCTCGGTGCGGGCCGCCATCCGTACGGCGGACCCGACGGCGCGGTTGCAGCCGTACGCGCTCCAGGTGCAGCGGGACACCGGCGTCGACTTCGTCACGATCATGAACACGAAGGGCATCCGCTGGACGCACCCGAACCCGGACCTGATCGGGGAGAAGTTCCTCGGGCACACCGCGCGGGCACTGAAGGGCGAGTCGTTCACGGAGACGTACAAGGGGACGCTGGGCCCGTCCGTGCGGGCGGTGACGCCGATCCGGGACGGCGGCAGGATCGTCGGGCTGGTGAGCGCGGGCATCAAGGTGGAGGCGATCTCGGCCCGGGTGCGGGGGCAGCTGACCGCGCTGCTCGGGGTCGCGGGCGGCGCGCTCGCGCTCGGCGCGGTCGGCACGTACGTCATCAACGCGCGGCTGCGCCGCTCCACGCACGGCATGAACGCCACCGAGCTGAGCCGCATGCACGACTACCACCAGGCCGCGCTGCACGCCGTGCGCGAGGGCCTGTTGATGCTGGACAGCAGCTTCCGGGTGGCGCTGATCAACGACGGCGGGCGCGAACTGCTGGGCGTGGACGGCGAGGTGATCGGCCGCTCGGTGGCGGAACTGGGGCTGCCCGCGCCGCTCACCGGCGCGCTGCTGTCCTCGCAGCCCCGGGTGGACGAGGTGCACCTCACCGCGCGGCGGGTGCTGGTGGTCAACACCTCGCCGGTGCTGGGCGGTCAGCACCGCGGCACCGTCGTCACGCTCCGCGATGTCACCGAACTCCAGTCGCTGATGGGCGAGTTGGACTCGGAGCGGGGCTTCACGCTGGCGCTTCGCTCGCAGGCGCACGAGGCCGCGAACCGGCTGCACACCGTCGTCTCGCTGATCGAACTCGGCCGCGGCGAGGAGGCGGTGGAGTTCGCGACCGCCGAACTCGAACTCGCGCAGGCGCTCACCGACCAGGTGGTGGCCGCCGTCAACGAGCCCGTGCTGGCAGCCCTGTTGCTGGGCAAGGCCGCACAAGCCAACGAGCGGGGCGTGGAGTTGGAGGTCACCGAGGACAGCGGCATCGACGACGGCCTGCTCCCCGACTCGCTGCCGCCGCGCGACCTGGTGACCGTGCTGGGCAACCTGATCGACAACGCCGTCGACGCGGCGCAGGGGTCGGCGGGCGCGCGGGTGACGGTGACGGCGTACACCGACGCCGCCTTCCTCACCCTGCGGGTCACGGACACCGGCGCGGGCGTCGACCCGGCACACGCCGAGGCCGTCTTCCAGCGCGGCTGGTCGACGAAGCCGTCCGGGCCCGGCGGACGGGGCCTCGGCCTCGCCCTGGTGAAGCAGACGGTGGCCCGGCACGAGGGCACGCTGACCGTGTCGGAGGCGCCCGACGGCGGGGCGGCGTTCGAGGTGCGACTGCCGTTGCCTACGGTGGCCCCGGTCCCTCCGGCAGCGGCGACGGCGCCGGGACCCGGGGCCGCCCTGCCCGCGGGGGCCCGCCCGGAGGTGACTGAGGTGACTGACGCATGACGACTCCACCGACCGGATCGCAGAGTGACGCCATCCGCGTCCTGGTCGTGGAGGACGACCCGGTGGCCGCCGACGCGCACGTCCTCTACGTCGGCCGCGTGCCGGGTTTCGTGGCCGTCGGCAAGGCGCACACCGGCGCCGAGGCGCGCCGCGCGCTGGAGCGCACCCGGGTCGACCTGCTCCTGCTCGACCTGCACCTGCCCGACGTACACGGCCTGCAACTGGCCCGTTCGCTGCGCGCCGCCGGGTACCACGCGGACGTGATCGCGGTGACGTCGGCGCGGGACCTGGCGATGGTCCGGGAGGGCGTCTCGCTGGGCGTGGTCCAGTACGTGCTGAAGCCGTTCACCTTCGCCACACTGCGCGACCGGCTGGTCCGGTACGCCGAGTTCCACGCGGCGGCGGGCGAGGCGAGCGGCCAGGACGAGGTGGACCGCGCCCTGGCGACCCTGCGCGCGCCCGGCCCCGCGGCCCTCCCCAAGGGCCTGAGCGCGCCGACCCTGGAGCGCGTGACGAAGACCCTGCGCCAGTCCCCCGAGGGCCTCACGGCGGCGGGCCTCGCGGAGAGCGTGGGCATCTCCCGCATCACGGCCCGCCGCTACCTGGAACACCTGGTGGACAGTGGCCGCGCCGGTCGCAGCCCGCTGTACGGCCAGGTCGGGCGGCCGGAGCTGGTGTACCGGTGGGGGGACGGCAGCAGCCGGTGAGCCGGCCGGTGACCGGCGCTCGTACGCATTTTCGCCGATCATATTGAGCCACCTGAAGAGGCGGTCCGCGGAGCCGTTTCCCGGCCCCGGACCGCCCCGGCGGCCTGTTGACCATGACATTTGTACGACTACTGTCCACCCGCGACCGCGGACCCGCACCCTCCGCGGCCGTCCGCGCATATGCCCGCCCACCTTGCCGGTTGCCTGGTCGCCACCCCCGTACGCCACCCCGCGCCACCGCGCCGGACGAGCGCCGCGACCGCTACGCACGGCGACCGAAAACCGTAGGTTCCTACGATCCGTGAGTGTGACCGAACAGAACGTAGTCACCGCGGCGCCACACCCCTAGCTTGTGCGCGTGTACCAACCGCAGGCCCCCCGGCCCACGCCACCGCCCACCCGGACCACCGCCACTCCCCAGCCCACCCCGCCCTTCGACGCCCGGGCCGCCCGGCGGCTGCGGGTCGCGCTCGGCATGGGCTGCGAGCACGTCGCCCACGACCTGCGGGCCTCCTACGGGCTGCCGCACGTCTCCGCCGAGCTGGTGATCGCCTGGGAACGCGGCACCGCCGCCCCCACCACGGTCGAACTCGCCGCGCTCGCGGGCGTGTTGTGGTGCTCCACCGGCGAACTGATCGGCTCGCCGCGGACCTTGCGCGAACACCGCGTCGCCCGCGGCCTGTCACCGGAGGCGGTCGCCGCCGCCGTAGGACTCGAACTCCCCGCCTACGTACGGATGGAGGAGGCCGACCGGTGGCGCGGCGGTGAGCGGCAGTCCGCGGCCCTGGCCGAGCTGCTCCAGCTGACGCTGCCGGACTACGTCACCCTCACCGGCCGCGACGGCCGGCTCGCCGAGCTGCTGCGCGGCGCGGTCACCACCCGTTGGCAGGCGTACGCCCGTCCGCTCGCCAAGCTGGTCGGGCTTGACCGGCGGCTCGTCGAGGACGTGCTCCGGGCCATGCACGCCGACTACCAGGGCCGGATGGTCGCGACCCTCGACCTGGGCGCGGGCACGGCCGCCACCGCCTCGGGCGACGCGGGCCGCGACTTCCTGGACCGCATCGTGCCCACCTTCTGGACGACGGTCGAGGAGCACGCCCACTGACCAACTCCCCTGCCCCATAAGGGACTTGGCGCAGGGGATCCCACAAAAACGCGTCTAGAACACCGACTCGACCTCGTCCATCCGGTTCTCCGGCACCGTCTTCAGTTCCGTGACCGCCTCCGCGAGCGGGACCATCACGATGTCCGTGCCGCGCAGCGCCGTCATGTGCCCGAACTCCCCGCGGTGCGCCGCCTCCACCGCGTGCCAGCCGAAGCGGGTGGCGAGGACGCGGTCGTACGCCGTCGGGGTGCCGCCCCGCTGGACGTGCCCGAGGATGACCGGCTTGGCCTCCTTGCCGAGGCGCCGCTCCAGCTCGTACGCCAGCGCGGTGCCGATGCCCTGGAAGCGCTCGTGGCCGAACTGGTCGATCTCGCCGTGGCCGTAGTCCATCGAGCCGTCGCGCGGGTGGGCGCCCTCGGCGACGCAGATGACGGCGAACTTCTTGCCGCGGGCGAAGCGTTCCTCGACCATTTTCACCAAGTCGGCCGGGTCGAAGGGCCGTTCCGGCAGGCAGATGCCGTGCGCGCCCGCCGCCATGCCCGACTCCAGCGCGATCCAGCCCGCGTGCCGGCCCATGACCTCGACGACCATGACCCGCTGGTGCGACTCCGCGGTCGTCTTGAGCCGGTCCATCGCCTCGGTGGCGACGCCCACCGCCGTGTCGAAGCCGAAGGTGCGGTCGGTGGAGGAGATGTCGTTGTCGATCGTCTTGGGGACGCCGACCACCGGCAGCCCCGCGTCCGACAGCATCCGGGCCGCGGTCAGCGTGCCCTCGCCGCCGATCGGGATCAGGGCGTCGATGCCGAACTCGTGGATCATGTCGGAGGCGTTCTCGCACGCCTCGCGCAGCCGGTCGCGCTCCAGCCGGGAGGAGCCGAGGATGGTGCCGCCGCGGGCGAGGATGCCGCTGACGCCGTTGAGGTCCAGCGCGCGGTAGTGGCTGTCGAGCAGACCGCGGTAGCCGTCCTCGAAGCCGATGACCTCGTCGCCGTAGCGGTCGACCGCGCGGTGCACGACCGACCGGATCACTGCGTTCAGCCCAGGGCAGTCGCCGCCTGCGGTGAGAACTCCGATGCGCATCGTGCTGTGTCTCCTGCTCGCTGTTGGTACCGGTGAGCCCGTCATTGATTCTTTCACGCCGCTGTGTGCGCGTTGCGGCGCCCCGGCACCCCTCCCGGGGGCATCCCCGACAGCCAAGCTGACGGGCTTCTTATCCAGCCACGGAGGTATTGTCAAGAAGATTCCGCCCGCCCCAACGGGTGATCTTCCCGAGCCCCCGGGAACCCGTACGGGACCGCGGACCAGGCCAGAAGGCAGACGAAACGGAGAGCGCGCGTGACCCGCAGCGTGTACGTGACCGGGATCGACCGCGGCGACGGCCGCCAGGTCGTCGAGCTGGGGGTCATGGAACTCCTGACCCGCCGGGTCGACCGGGTCGGGGTGTTCCGCCCGCTGGTCCACCACGCCCCCGACCGCCTCTTCGAACTGCTGCGCGCCCGCTACCGGCTCGCCCAGGACCCCACGACCGTCTACGGCATGGACTACCAGCAGGCGTCCGTGCTCCAGGCCGAGCGCGGCACGGACGAGTTGGTCTCGACACTCGTCGACCGCTTCCACCGGGTGGCGCGCGACTACGACGTCGTCCTCGTCCTCGGCACCGACTTCGCCGACACCCAGTTCCCGGACGAACTGGCCCTCAACGCCCGGCTGGCGAACGAGTTCGGCGCCTCCGTCATCCCGGTCGTCGGCGGCCGGGGGCAGAGCACCGAGTCGGTGCTCGCCGAGACCCGCAACGCCCACCGCGCCTACGACGGCCTGGGCTGCGACGTGCTCGCCATGGTCGTCAACCGCGTGGACCGCGACGACCGGGCCCAGATCGCCGACCTGGTCGGCGCCCGGCTGCTGCCGGTGCCCTGCTACGTGCTGCCCGACGAGCCCGCCCTGTCCGCGCCGACGGTCACGCAGATCGGCCAGGCGCTGGGCGCGAAGGTGCTCCTCGGCGACGACTCGGGGCTGGCCCGGGACGTCCTCGACTTCGTCTTCGGCGGCGCGATGCTGCCCAACTTCCTCAACGCCCTGACCCCCGGCTGCCTGGTCGTCACCCCGGGCGACCGCGCCGACCTGGTCGTCGGCGCCCTGGCCGCGCACAGCGCCGGCACCCCGCCGATCGCGGGCGTGCTGCTCACCCTGGACGAGCGGCCCGGCGACGAGATCCTCACCCTGGCCGCCCGGCTCGCCCCGGGCACCCCGGTGCTCTCGGTGCCCGGCAACAGCTTCTCCACCGCCTCCGAACTCTTCTCCCTGGAGGGGAAGTTGAACGCGGCCACGCCCCGCAAGGCGGAGACCGCGCTCGGCCTGTTCGAGCGGTACACCGACACCGCCGACCTCCTCAAGCGGGTCTCCGCGCCGAGCAGCGACCGCGTCACGCCGATGATGTTCGAGCACAAGCTCCTCGAACAGGCCCGCTCCGACCGGCGCCGGGTGGTCCTGCCGGAGGGCGCCGAGGAACGCGTCCTGCGCGCCGCGGACGTCCTGCTGCGCCGCGGCGTCTGCGACCTGACCCTGCTCGGCCCGGTCGAGCAGATCCGCAAGAAGGCCGCCGACCTGGGCATCGACCTCGGCGACAGCCAGGTCATCGACCCGGCCACCTCCGAACTGCGCGACGCCTTCGCCGAGAAGTACGCGGCCCTGCGCGCCCACAAGGGCGTCACGGTGGAACTCGCCTACGACGTCGTCTCGGACGTCAACTACTTCGGCACCCTGATGGTCCAGGAGGGCCTCGCCGACGGCATGGTCTCGGGCTCGGTCCACTCGACGGCGGCCACGATCCGCCCCGCCTTCGAGATCATCAAGACGAAGCCGGACGCCGACATCGTCTCCTCGGTCTTCTTCATGTGCCTGGCGGACAAGGTCCTCGTCTACGGCGACTGCGCGGTCAACCCCGACCCGAACGCGGAGCAATTGGCCGACATCGCCGTCCAGGCCGCCGCCACGGCCGCCCGGTTCGGGGTGGAGCCGCGGATCGCGATGCTGTCGTACTCGACCGGCACCTCGGGCTTCGGCGCGGACGTCGACAAGGTCCGCGAGGCGACCGAACTGGTCCGCGCCCGCCGCCCCGACCTGAAGATCGAGGGGCCCATCCAGTACGACGCCGCCGTGGAGCCCACGGTCGCGGCGACCAAGCTGCCGGGCTCCGAAGTCGCGGGCCAGGCAACGGTGTTGATCTTCCCGGACCTCAACACCGGCAACAACACCTACAAGGCCGTACAGCGCTCGGCCGGCGCCATCGCCGTCGGCCCGGTCCTCCAGGGGCTGCGCAAGCCGGTCAACGACCTCTCCCGCGGCGCGCTCGTCGGGGACATCGTCAACACCGTCGCCATTACCGCGATCCAGGCCCAGACGCCCGCCAACTGACCTCGTACGGAAAGCATTTGACCACCGTGACCGCCTCCCGCGTCCTCGTTCTCAACTCCGGCTCCTCGTCGGTGAAGTACCAGTTGCTCGACATGCGCGCACACCGCCGGCTCGCCCTCGGCCTCGTCGAGCGGATCGGCGAGGAGTCCGCCCGGCTCAGGCACACCCCGCTCGGCGGCGGCGCGGAGCGCGAGTGGACCGGGCCGGTCGCCGACCACGACGCCGCCCTCAAGGCCGTCGCGGCGGAGCTGGCCAAAGACGGACTGGGCCTGGATTCCCCGGAGTTGGCGGCCATCGGGCACCGCGTGGTGCACGGCGGGCTGACCTTCACCGAGCCCACCGTGATCGACGACACCGTCCTCGCGGAGATCGAGCGGCTGATCCCGCTCGCCCCGCTGCACAACCCGGCCAACCTCACCGGCATCCGCACCGCCCGCGCGCTGCGCCCCGACCTCCCCCAGGTCGCCGTCTTCGACACCGCGTTCCACACGACGATGCCGGAGTCCGCGGCCCGGTACGCCATCGACACCGAGACCGCAGACGCGTACAGCGTCCGCCGCTACGGCTTCCACGGCACCTCGCACGCGTACGTCTCCCGGGCGACGGCGAAGCTGCTCGGGAAGGCGCCCGAGGACGTCAACGTGATCGTGCTGCACCTGGGCAACGGAGCGTCCGCCTCCGCGGTGCGCGGCGGCCGGTGCGTGGACACCTCCATGGGGCTGACGCCGCTGGAAGGACTGGTCATGGGAACGCGCTCCGGCGACCTGGACCCGGCCGTCATCTTCCATTTGGCGCGCGTTGGCGGAATGTCCACGGACGAGATCGACACTCTCCTCAACAAGCGGAGTGGGCTGATCGGCCTGTGCGGCGACAACGACATGCGTGAGATCCAACGGCGCATGGACGAGGGCGACGAGCGGGCGCGGCTCGCCTTCGACATCTACATTCACCGTTTGAGGAAATACATCGGTGCCTATTACGCCGTCCTGGGCCGGGTGGACGCGCTCGTCTTCACCGCCGGGGTCGGGGAGAACGCGGCCTTCGTCCGGGAGGCGGCCGTGGCGGGCCTGGAGGGGCTCGGCCTGGCGGTCGACCCGGGCCCGAACGCCGTACGCGGCGCGGAACCGCGGCTGATCTCGCCGGCCGGCGCGCGGGTCGCGGTCGCGGTGGTACCGACCGACGAAGAACTGGAAATCGCCACGCAGGCATACGCCCTGGTCGGAAAGAGCACGGCAATGAGCACGGGAAAGAGCACGGGAAAGAGCGCAGGAAAGAGCACGGGAAACGGATCGCACGCCTGAGCGGGAACCCGCCCATTTGTATCCTTCGTATCCCCCGCATCCCCCGTATCCCCGCGTCTTCCACCGCCCCTTCCCTCCCCTTCCGCCAGACGGATTATTCCGTTGCGAAACAAACCGATAGGATCGCCCCATGCGCCGTTCGAAAATCGTCTGTACTCTCGGCCCCGCGGTCGACTCCCACGAACAACTTGTCGCGCTGATCGAGGCGGGCATGAGCGTGGCCCGTTTCAACTTCAGCCACGGCTCGCACGCCGAGCACCAGGGCCGGTACGACCGCGTCCGCGCCGCGTCCGCCCAGCTCGGCAAGGCCATCGGGGTCCTCGCCGACCTCCAGGGCCCCAAGATCCGCCTGGAGACCTTCGCGGAGGGCCCCGTCGAGCTGGTGCGCGGTGACGAGTTCACCATCACCACCGAGGACGTGCCGGGCGACAAGTCGATCTGCGGCACGACGTACAAGGGCCTGCCCGGTGACGTCTCCAAGGGCGACCCGATCCTGATCAACGACGGCAACGTCGAGCTGAAGGTCCTGGACGTCGACGGCTCGCGCGTGCGGACGATCGTCATCGAGGGCGGTGTCATCTCCGACCACAAGGGCATCAACCTGCCCGGCGCGGCGGTGAACGTCCCGGCGCTGTCCGAGAAGGACATCGACGACCTGCGCTTCGCCCTGCGCATGGGCTGCGACCTGGTGGCCCTGTCCTTCGTGCGCAACGCGGACGACGTCAAGGACGTCCACAAGGTGATGGACGAGGAGGGCCGCCGGGTCCCCGTCATCGCCAAGGTGGAGAAGCCGCAGGCCGTGGAGAACATGGAGGACGTCGTGATGGCGTTCGACGGCGTGATGGTCGCCCGTGGCGACCTGGCCGTCGAGTACCCCCTCGAAAAGGTCCCCATGGTCCAGAAGCGGCTCATCGAGCTGTGCCGCCGCAACGCCAAGCCGGTGATCGTGGCGACCCAGATGATGGAGTCGATGATCACCAACTCCCGTCCCACGCGCGCCGAGGCGTCCGACGTGGCGAACGCGATCCTGGACGGCGCGGACGCGGTCATGCTGTCGGCGGAGTCCAGCGTGGGCGCGTACCCGATCGAGACGGTCAAGACGATGTCGAAGATCGTCGTCGCCGCGGAGCAGGAACTCCTCTCCAAGGGCCTCCAGCCCCTCGTCCCCGGCAAGAAGCCGAAGACGCAGGGCGGTTCGGTGGCCCGCGCGGCCTGCGAGATCGCCGACTTCCTCGGCGGCAAGGGCCTGGTGGCCTTCACCCAGTCCGGCGACACGGCCCGCCGCCTCTCCCGCTACCGCGCGGCCCAGCCGATCATCGCGTACACCACCAGCGAGGCGACCCGCAGCCAGCTGGCGCTCAGCTGGGGCGTCGAGTCCCACGTCGTCCCGTTCGTCAACAGCACGGACGAGATGGTCGACATGGTCGACGCGGAGATCGCCAAGCTGAACCAGTTCGACGACGGCGACATCGTCATCATCACGGCCGGCTCCCCGCCCGGGGTGCCCGGGACGACGAACATGGTCCGGGTGCACCACTTGGGTGAGGGTACGCGGAACTAGCTTGACGGGTACGACGGTTGGGGCGCATCCCGAGGTGTGGGGAGGCGCCCCTCACTGCTGCGGTACCTCAGTCGACGGTGCCCCACTCCGCGGGGAAGTCCGGCGGCCAGGGTACGGAGAAGTCGAACAGTGACGGATCCTCGAACCTCCGGACCGCCTCGCGCCACGAGGGGGTACCGGAGACGACGAAACCGCCACCGCCGGGATCGATCATCCAGGTTGCGGAAGCATCGTCCGCCGCAAGGTCATGGCGGTCCCGCAACACCGCGAACTCGGTCTCGGAAGCCAACCGGACGTGCAGCCCCTTCTCGTAGACGGGCTTGAGGAGCATGAGTTCCACATGCCCGAAGTGCACCTCCACCCGTGTGGTGGTCCCGTCGATCAGGGTGGCATCACTGCGCAGAACGAGCTGACGGTGCGAAGCGGCGAAGCTCACCACCCGGAACAGCCGCCCCGCACACACGAACTCCGGCATCTCTGTGTCCTTGTCTGCTTTCGGTTTCACTCGGCCCAGTCGGGCTTGGCGGGAGTGACGCGGCTTGGCACCTGCTCGCCCTTCTGCGTCATGTACCACTCGATGTCGTCCCAGATCCGGGGGCCCCGGAGCACCTTGAGACGGAGTGTCGCCATCTCCCACGCGGTACCGTTGCCGCCCTGTGCGGCAGGTCTCCAGTCGGCACCGATCAGTGGCCTGCCACGTTCGACGAGCAGCGCCAATGCCTCATCGGCGTTCGTCGCGTCCGGGACGCCGTCGAGTGAGATGCTGAGCTTCACGTTCGGATTCTCCAGCGCTTCCTCGACAGCGACCATCCACACCGGACGCCCGTCCCCACTCCGGTGCGGATCGCCGAACGGCTTCTTGGCGTTGAACGTCCGTCCGCCCAACTGCGCCGCCAGGTTGTCGGAGTACGGATTGATCCCGAGGACGATGTGGTCCCCGTCCCTGACAAGGTCGTCAAGGATCGCCGATGCACAGTCATTGTGCACAAGGACCGGCACCGACCCCGCGTACACGTAGTACGTGTGGGTCTGCTCGACCTCGAAGTTGAAGACCTGGACCTCGCCCTCGACCAGGGACGTTCCGAGGACCTTCTCGGACTCACCGTCCTGGGTCTCGAAGGTGTCCCCGGCCCGCAGGTCACGCGCCTCGACCCAGCCCCGTTCACGCGCCCAGAAGCGGTGCCTGTCCGTGGCCTCGATGTGGCCGTCGGCCGTTCTGACCCGGATCAGTCGGTCGACGGTGTGGTGGAAGAGTTTGAGGACCCGTTGCAGGGACTGCTGGCCCGTCGCCTGGTCCAGGGACCAGACCCGGTCGCCGACCTCGATCTCCTCGATCGGTTTCGGACCGTCCTCGGTCGCCACCTTCGTACCCGGCGGGAAGCACTTCGCCATCAGCGCCTCGGCACCCAGTTGTTCCAGCCGGGCCGCGGCCGACGCACTCATGCCGGAACCGCGCAGGCCCCAGATCGCCGTACTCAACCGAGCGCCGTCCCGCATCGCCAGACGTACGGCGAACGCCGCTTCGGCCGCCTTCCACAGCACCCCCGGCAGGACGATGCTCCCGACCAGCCACAGGCAGCTGCTGATCTTGCGGTTCCAGCAGCCCACGATGTCCGCGACCGCGGCCGTGGCGACGGCCTTCAGGACGGACGCGGTGAGCGCCACGCCGTCGACGTGCACGTCGTTCTCGCGGAAGCGGACGTCCAGCGGCGAACTCATCAGGTAGTCGCGCTGGAGAGCCTGGCCGCACTTGGCCCGGTCGACACCGGGCAGCGGGCACGACTCGGTGTAGAAGTCCATCTCGCCGTAGAGGTGGAATTCCAGGTCGATCTCGCAGCCGATCTCGCTCCCGGTGTGCGTGCCCACGCAGTCGCTCTTGGGGTCGATGTCGACCAGCGTGTCGCCACTGGGCTTCATCACGACGCCGTCCTTGCCGGTGCCGCTGCCCTCGGCCGTGCGCTGCTGTTCCTGCTGGTCGTCGAAGTCCGCCTGCTGGGCGCGGACGGCGGCCTCGGCCGCCTCCACGGCGAGGTTGCGCGCGTTGGCCGCGGCGGCCTCGGCCGTGGTGGCGTCCTCCTCCGCCCGGTCGGCGACGGAGCGCGCGCTGGACGCGTCCGTCTCGGCGGCATCGGCGGCGCTCCGGGCACCGGCCGCGTCGCGCTCGGCGTCGTCGGCGGCCGCGTCGGCCTGGGTGGCGTAACCGTCGGCCGATCGCGTTCCACTTCGCCGCGCCCGCGGCGACGATGGCGTCGGCCGCGGCCGCGTGTGCCTTCTTCACCGCCGCACCGGTCACGGCCACATCACGCTGCGCCGCGTCGGCCGCGGCCTGGGCACGTTTGGCCGCCCCCTCGGCCCGGGTCGCCGCCGCGCGTGCCTCCGTGGCCGCCTCGGTGGCATCGTCCGCCGCCTCGCGTGCCTCGGTGGCGGCGGTGGTGGCGTCATCGGCCGCCGTACGTGCCTTGGTGGCCGCCTGCCGGGCCTCGATGGCGTCCGCCGTACCGTCCACGGCCGCGACCAGGGCGTCCGCCGCGTCGGCCTTCGCGACGAGACTGTCCCGGCGCTGCTCGGCGGCCAGCGCGCCGTCGCGTGTCGATGTGGAGGGCGCGGTCGGTAAGGCATTGGCTGCGGTCAGCGCGAGCGCGGCGGCCACGGCGCATGCGGCCGATACGGCCGCTGCCCGGCGCAGCGAGCGGCTGATGAGAGTGAACACGGTGTACGAGATCCAGCACGCCTTTTCGCGCCCCGCCCAACCCCGCACAACAAACGCGACTGCGGCCCGACCTCCACGTAAGTGAAGAGGTCGGGCCACAGCCCTTCATGCGGCTCCCGAACGGGTCCTTGTATCGCCCCCGGAGAGGCTTCGTGAAGCTGTCGTCGAGACGTTGTGAAACGGGAGCTTTTCTGAGCGGCCGCTCAGTTTGTGCGGGGCGTGGGTCGGTGGGTCAGGTTCCGTCGGTGATGTAGCTGCGCATGCCGGGGATGTGCAGGGTGCCGCCGAACTGGCCCGCCTGGACGACCTTCACGTTGGTGAAGTAGATCAGGGGGAGGTTGAGCGGGGGCGGGTTGTCGGGGGTGAAGGTCAGGGGGATCAGACCGAACAGGTTGCCCGAGATGCTCTCCGTGTACATCACCGTCTTGCCGTCGCGGAACGTCGACGTCGAGCCCTCGGCCGCCTGGATGTGGTACGTCTTGTCCTGTTCCGTGTCCTTGACCGTCTGGTGCAGGTCCCCGATGTCCGTGCCGTCGGAGACGACGTACTTCAGCACCTTCTTGATCTTGCCGCTGGCGGTCCGCACCTCGACGATGCCCTGGTAGTCGGCCCCCTTGAGCAGCAGCGAACTGGCGCTCAGATACCAGGGGTCGTCCGGCAGCGCGACGGTGTTGTCTACACCGCTCTCCTCGTCCGTGGCCGCCGGACAGTCCGTCGGATCCGCCGAGGCGGAGGCGGAGGCGGAAGCGGAAGCGGAAGCGGAAGCGGAAGCGCTCGGGGAGGGACTCGCCGAGGTCGACGGGCTCGGGGACGCGCTGGTGTCGCCCGCGGCGTCCTCCGCGGCCGTCGCGGCCTTCGCCGTGGCGTCCTTGGCCGCCTTGGTCGCCGTGTCCGTGCCGCTGTCCTTCGTCGTGTCACCGGACGACGAGGACGACGACGTGTCGGTGCTCGCCGACGCGCTCGGCGTCGGGCTCGCGCTCGACGTCGTCGTATCCGACGTGGAGTCCGAATCGCCGCTGCCGCCCGTGAAGATGTTGGTGAGCGCGTCGCCGATGGTGTCCAGCAGGCCGCCGCCGCTGTCGCTGCTCGCGGAGGCCGAGGAGGACGGGGACGCCGACGCCGTCGATGTACCGCTGTCCGACGACTTCTCCGACGTGGACGCGGACGACGAGGACGGTGACGCGGACGGCGTGGGCTCGGCCCCGTCGTCGGAACCTGAATCCGACGAAGAGGTCTTGCCCGAGTCGTCCGCGGAGTCGGAGGAGTCCTTGGACGTCGTCGTCGACGTCGACGAGGAACCGGCGTCCGACGTCTTGGCGTCCTTCGCGTCGGACGACTCGGACGACGAGGCCGAGGGCGACGGAGAGGACGACGCGTCCTGCTCCATGGCGTCCACGCACGCCTGGTACTCGTCCGCCGTGAGGCTCTTCGACGTCGTCGCCGCACCGTCGTCGGCACGGGCGAGCGTCGGCGTGAACCCCATCCCCATGAGGACCGCCGTCGGCATCGCCGCCAGGGCTATCGCCTTGCCCGCCGTCGGCATGTGGAACCTGGTGAACAGCGGCTTCCTGGGGGCCGCGTGGCGCGGCCCGGTTCTGCCGCGGGGCGCCTCCGCATCAGCCCCGCGGATCACCTCGTCAGCCGGCACTGTGCCTCCCGTTCGCCCCGTTGGACGGGCTCGTTCCTGACAGATCGATCGGCTCGCTCACGCCGTCGGCACCCAGCTCCCCGGCCACCGGCTCCGCGGGCACCGCCTGCGGGGCGGCGCTCTTCTCCAGGACGGTCGGCTCGGCCTGCTCGGCCTCCCGCGGCACGCCCTCCACCCAGGAGACGGCCATCGCGCCGCCGACCATGGACAGGAGGAAGCCGATGATGAAGCCGCCGAAGTTGGAGACCGGGATGGACACCAGCGCCAGCAGAATCGCCGCCACACCCGCGAACGTCCGTACGTGCCGCTGGAACCAGAGGCTGATGCCCAGCACGACCAGCAGCACGCCGATGATGAGCGACCCGGCCCCCGCCGTGGTCGACATCGCCAGCGTGAGGTTGCCGAACTGAAGGTTCGCGTACGGGAAGTACATGATCGGGAAGCCGCCGAGGAGGACGAGAAGCCCCGCCCAGAAGGGGCGGGTGCCCCGCCAGTCGCGGAACTTTCGCCGGAATACGACGATGTAGTGCTCGTTCTGCGCGGGCGACTCGGCACTCATGGAAAACAGCTCCCTGGAACGGTGTTGCCGTGAGACGTACTGCTGGTGCGGGTGGTGCTGATGGTGCTGTGGTCCGCGGACGGATACGTGCAGGAGCCGGACCGGAGGGGCGGGCCGGGCGACCACGGGGCCGCCCGCCCGCCCCCGAGTGCCTAACGGCACCCGTGGGAACCGGTGCCTAGTAGCACTCGTTGGAACCGGTGGACAGCGACATGTGCAGACCACTGAGCTTGAAGGTTCCGGCGGTGGTGGCCCACGCCGTCTGCTGCACGCCGGTCAGAACGGCCTCGCTGGCCCGCTGGGCGAAACCGTACGGGTTCGCCTTCTTGCCCGACACGTCACCCGGGTTCATCTGGGTGGCGTTGCTCGTATCCCCTGCGGCCACACCGATGTCGAGGTCCTTGAACGTCGCATCGGCCTTGAGGTCGGAGATGTCGATGTAGATGTTGTCGGCATGGACCGGAGTGTCCTTACCGGCCTCCAGCCTCAACGTCACCGACCCGAGCACCGGGATGTTCGGCGTGACCACGGACTGGCACATGTTCGTGATGTCCGCGCTCTTGAAGCCGGACACCGCGACCGGATGGGCCGCATCGTCGCCCTTGAGGTCTTTCCCGGTGTCGAGCGCCCCGTACTGGATCATGTCGTAGCCGACGAGTTGGTCGGCACTCACCTTGAACGACTGCCCCGACACACTGAACGAAGCGGCGAGCGCACCCTGCGCGAGCGCAACGCCTATACACGCTGTGGCGGCGACGCTGGGCACCATGACCACAGCGAACCGCTTCCATCTAGTCCCGCCACGCACTTGGGACTCCATATTTCCTCCTTCTCGGACGTACATCTCCTGGTCCTGACTGGCCCCAGACGGCGGCTCAGCCGGGCAGGGATGGGAGAAGTGCTACGTCCTCGGGAAGGAGAGCGCCTGAACTCGGCGGGCATCAACCGCGCCCGCATCATCACCGGCGATCACCCCCGAGCGACAACCACTGGTCGCGCCTGACACACATCACGCACAACCTGCCGGACAGGCTCCACCGCGAAGGCGAAGACCCCCCTGTCCAGGAACCGGTGTCACTGTCACCGGCTCCTGCTCGGTGGGGACCCACGAGACCCGTGGACCCGGCTGGCTGTCGGGTACGGCAATGGACCGAGCGTGGCCGATCGTGGTGCATTCTCGCGGCCCTCGCAAGGGGCGGCGTTACTCGCTAGTAACGGACGGATAACCGTGCGACGACCCATGGGCAGTGCTCGGCAACTCTGGGTGCCCCAAAGGGAGATCGCAGAACGGGAGATCGATGGACATAAGCCGACAGAAAGGCACTCCGGACTTACTCCAAGTAACAGCGGTCGCGATTACCAAGATTTGGTAAAACGCGACCACTCTGTCACCCCATCAGCAAATCTTTCACGCGGACACCACAGGTACCGGCGTTTAGCGACTGGTCAGCGGACGCCTCCGGCCGACACGCGACCGGACCACGCCCGTCACCCGGAGCAACCACCCGAAACACCACCGGGACAGCCGCTCGGACACACCTCCCAGACACAGCGCCCAGGCACATCACTCAGACGCATCACCCGGAACGACCGCTCAGAACAACGCCCGCGCGAGCGCCCGCCGCGCCGCCGTCACCCGCGGATCGTCCGCGCCGACGACCTCGAACAGCTCCAACAGCCGCACCCGCGCCGCGTCCCGGTCGTCCCCGGCCGTCCGCTGCACCGTCTCGATCAGCCGCCCGAACGCGTCCTCGACGTGCCCGCCCACCAGATCCAGCTCGGCCGCGGCGATCTGCGCCCGCGCGTCCCCGGGGCTGTCCGCCGCCTCCTTGCGCACGGCCGCCGGGTCCACGCCCTGCACCCGCTGGAGCAACTCGGCCTGCGCCAGGCCCAGTTTGGCCTCCGGGTGGCCCGGGTCGTCCTTCAGCACGTTCCGGTACGCCTGGATCGCACCGCTCAGGTCACCCGAATCGAGGGCCTGCACTGCGGCGTTCAGCAGCGCGTCGTAGGGCCCCTCCGGGAGCTCCCGTTCGCCCTGCGCGGCGCCACCGGGCTCGGCATCCGGGTCGACGGTCAGACCGGTCAGCCCGAAGCGCTGCTCGGCGACCTGGACCAGCTGGTCGAGGGTCCCGCGGATCTGGTCCTCGGCGGCGGCCCCCTGGAAGAGCGGCAGCGCCTGCCCCGCCACGACGGCGAAGACGGCCGGGATGCCCTGGATCCCGAACTGCTGCATCAGCATCTGGTTGGCGTCGACGTCGATCTTGGCCAGCAGGAAACGGCCGTTGTACTCGACGGCCAGCCGCTCCAGGACCGGGCTCAGCTGCTTGCAGGGCTGACACCACTCGGCCCAGAAGTCGAGCACGACCGGCACCTCGGCCGACCGCTGGATGACATCGAGTTCGAACCCGGCCTCGTCGACGTCGATGACGAGATCGGCCGGGGAGAGGGCACCGGTGCCGCCCCGCCGGGCCGCTTCGACGCGGGCCTGCTCCGCCTTCGCCTTGGCCTCCTGGGCCGCCTTCACCGCGGCGAGGTCGACGACTCCGCTCATGGACATGTTCCGTGGCTGCATGAGTACATCCTCCCCCTTCCTCGCGCACGTGTGAAAAGCACTGTGAAAGCCGAACGGACAAAGCCGGACAGACGAAGCCGGACGGGCCGGGACCGACCGGCCGGAACCGACCGGCCGGGACGGGGCGGCGACAACCGGACGAGCCGTGAGCCGAGCCGCGCGCCGGGCCGAGCCGTGAGCTTTCGATACGAGCCGTAGCGTAACTGCCCGCCCCCGCCCGCGGATACCACCCCCCGCCCGAGCCCCGGTGATCTCCCTCACTGCGCCGCCCGCCCCTGCGGCTATCGTCGGGGGATGCAGAGCCGCACTCCCGCCCCAGGGGCCACACCCGCGGCGGCGCCCAGGGCCACCGGGCGCCCGCGCAGCGCCGCCGCGGACACCGCGATCCTGGCCGCGACCCGCGCGGCCCTGGTCGAACTGGGCTGGTCCAAGCTGACGTTGGGGGACGTGGCGACCCGGGCGGGCGTGGCGAAGACCACCCTCTACCGCCGCTGGGCGGGCAAGAACGAACTCGTCGTGGACGCCGTCGCCGCCCTCTTCGACGAACTCGAACTCCCCCCGGACCAGGGCAGCCTGGCCGCCGACATCGAGGGCGTGGTCCTCCAGTTCGCGGCCATCCTGGACCGCCCGGAGGCCCGCAGCGGACTGATGGCCGTGGTCGCCGAGTCCACCCGCGACGACGACCTGCGCGAACGTATCCGCGCCTCCATCGTCGACCCGCAGAAACGCCTGGTCCTCGAAGGCCGCACCCGCGCCCAGACCCGCGGCGAACTCCCCCCGGAGCGCGACCCCTCATCCTCCGCCCGCACCGCCGACCTGATCTTCGACGTGATCGCGGGCGCGGTCGTCCACCGCACCCTCGTCAGCGCGGAACGGGCGGACCAGGAGTGGGCACAGGGGCTGACCCGGGTCCTCCTGCTGGGCCTGGCGGGCGCGGCCACCGACCCGCCGACGGCTCTCAACCAGCCTTAGACGACGGCCAATTCAGAACTACCGGTTCAGAACCCGGCCGGCTCCGTGTACACCCCCCACTCCTCCCGCAGCACGTCACAGATCTCCCCCAGCGTCGCCTCCGCCCGCGCCGCGTCCAGCATCGGTCCGATCATGTTGGCGCCGGAGCGCCCGGCGGCGGTCATCGCCTCCAGCGCGGCGCGTACGGCGGCGTCGTCGCGCCCGGCCCGGCGCGCGCCCAACTCCCGTACCTGGTCCCGCTCCACCTCGTGGCTGACCCGCAGGATCTCCAGGTCCCCGGTCACCGACCCGGTGTGGACGTTCACTCCCACGACCCTCTTGTCGCCCTTCTCCAGGGCCTGTTGGTACTGGAAGGCCGACTCGGCGATCTCCCCGGTGAACCAGCCGTCCTCGATCCCGCGCAGAATGCCCGAGGTGATGGGCCCGATGGGATGGACCCCGTCCGGGTGGGCCCGCAGCCCCCGTTCCCTGATCTGCTCGAAGATCGCCTCCGCGTCCGCCTCGATCCGGTCCGTCAGCTGCTCGACGTACCACGAACCCCCCAGCGGATCCGCCACGTTGGCGACCCCGGTCTCCTCCATCAGCACCTGCTGGGTCCTGAGCGCGATCTCCGCGGCCCGCTCGCTGGGCAGCGCGAGCGTCTCGTCCAGGGCGTTGGTGTGCAGCGAGTTGGTCCCCCCGAGCACGGCCGCGAGCGCCTCCACCGCCGTACGGACGACGTTGTTGTACGGCTGCTGCGCGGTCAGGGAGACCCCGGCGGTCTGGGTGTGGAAGCGGAGCCACTGCGCCTTCTCGGACCCGGCCCCGTACTCGTCGCGCAGCCAGCGGGCCCAAATGCGGCGCGCGGCGCGGAACTTGGCGATCTCCTCGAAGAAGTCGACGTGCGCGTCGAAGAAGAAGGAGAGCCCCGGCGCGAACACGTCCACGTCGAGCCCGCGGCTCAACCCCAGTTCCACGTACCCGAATCCGTCCGCCAGTGTGTACGCCAGCTCCTGCGCGGCCGTCGCGCCCGCCTCGCGGATGTGGTAGCCGGAGACGGACAGCGGCTTGTAGGCGGGGATGCAGGCGGCGCAGTACTCCATGAGGTCGCCGATGAGGCGAAGGTGCGGCTCGGGCGGGAAGAGCCACTCCTTCTGGGCGATGTACTCCTTGAAGATGTCCGTCTGGAGCGTGCCGTTGAGGACGGCCGGGTCCACGCCCTGGCGTTCGGCGGCGACGAGGTACATGCAGAAGACGGGCACGGCGGGCCCGCTGATGGTCATCGAGGTGGTGACGTCCCCGAGCGGGATGTCCTTGAACAGGACCTCCATGTCGGCGGCGGAGTCGATCGCGACCCCGCAGTGCCCGACCTCGCCGAGCGAGCGCGGGTCGTCGGAGTCGCGCCCCATGAGCGTGGGCATGTCGAAGGCCACGGACAGCCCGCCGCCGCCGTTGGCGAGGATCATCTTGTAGCGCTCGTTGGTCTGCTCGGCGTTCCCGAACCCGGCGAACTGCCGGATCGTCCAGGCCCGCCCCCGGTAGCCGGTCGCGTACAGCCCGCGCGTGAAGGGGAACTCCCCCGGCCAGCCGATCCGCTCGAAACCCTCGTAGGCGTCCCCGGGCCGGGGCCCGTAGACCGGCTCCACGGGATCACCCGAGAGCGTGGAGAAGTCGGCCTCACGGGTACGGGAGGCGTCGTAGCGGGCCTGCCAGCGTCGGCGGCCTTCCTCGATGGCGTCAGCGTCCATGCTTCGAATTTACTAGGACGTCCTACTAAATGTCGATGGCAAAAGCCCCTGGAGACACTTCCAGGGGCCCGCCTCAGGCTTTGGCGGCCACCGGCGAGGGGTCGACGACCTTCGACTCCAGCTCACGGGTGATCTTGCGCTCGACGAAGAACGCGGCCGTGGGCACGGTACCGGCCAACAACACCCACAGCTGCCGGCCCACCGGCATCCGCGCCTTGGACCCCAGGTCGAACGCGACGACGAGGTAGACGACGTAGAGCCAGCCGTGCGCGATAGCGATGACACGGGTGGCGTCCGCGGCACCGTCGATGTCCAGGATGTACTTGGCGATCATGCTCAGGCAGAGCAGGACGAGGAGGACACCGGTGGTGTAGGCCATGACGCGGTAGCGGGTCAGCACGCTTCGTTTCATGGAACGAGCGTATCCGCCCGAAAAAACCCCGCGTCGGCGGGGACCAACTGCTCGCGGGCACTATCCCGACCGCGGCGTTCGAACAACCCCTGCGTCGGCAGGGACAACGCGCTGACCCGCGAAAACTCTACTCCGCCTCGAAGTCCCCCGCGGCGATGCGCAACGGCCGCAGCATCGCGAAGATCTCCCCGCACTCCTCCGCGTCGTACGCCCCGAGGCCGAACTCCATCGCCATCAGGTCCCGGGTCGCCGCCTCGCAGACTTCCCGGCCCTTGTCGGTGATGGAGGCGAGGGTGCCGCGGCCGTCGTTCGGGTTGGGGCGCTTGTCGACGTACCCGGACCGCACCAGCCGGTCGACGGTGTTGGTGACGGACGTCGGATGCACCATGAGCCGCTCGCCGATCTTGGACATCGGCAGCTCGCCCGCCTTGGAGAAGGTGAGCAGCACGAGCGCCTCGTACCGCGCGAAGGTCAGTCCGTACGGCTTCACGACCGCGTCCAGCTCGGCGAGCAGGATCTGCTGGGCCCGCATGATCGAGGTGAGGGCGGCCATGGCGGGCGCGTTGCCCCACCGCTGCTTCCAGTGCTCGTCGGCACGGGCGATGGGATCGAAGGACAGACTGAGCGGTTTCGACACGCCACCAGACCTTACCGGCCGGTCACATGGGGGTCAGCTCTGTCTCGCATATCGGTTCAGGCCCTTTCGGCGGGGCCTCGGCCCCAAGTTTTCAGGGGTGCGCGGCAAGCCCCCACCGGCCCGCAGCCGAACGACACCGGTGTCGCACCCTCACCACAAAAGCCCGCTATGTCACGATTGGTCACCATCGCCCCCCGACCGCACCCACCGCCAAGGGGTCCCGATGTCCCGGCAGCTCCGCACCGCCACTGCCCTCACCGCGCTAGCACTCGTCACGGCCTGCTCCACAACCCCCGGCATTGACGAAGCCTCCGTCGCGCACAACGACACCGCCAAGCAGCCGTCGAGCTTCTGGACCGACCCCGAAAGCCCCGCCGCCCAACAGATCGCCCTCTGGCAGCACGAAGGCCGCTCTGCCGACGCCGCGGTCCTCAAGCGCATCGCCGACCAGCCGGAGGCCCTGTGGCCCGCGGGCGAGCTGGACCCGACGGCGGCGGTGCGGGCGGCGGCCTCGGCGGCCACCGCCGCGGGCGACACGGCCCTGTTCACGGCCTACGACATCCCCCACCGCGACTGCGGCCAGCACTCCGCGGGCGGCGCCGCCGACGCCGCCGCGTACCGCACGTGGATCGACCGTTTCGCGTCCGCGATCGGCGACGCCCAGGCCCTCGTCGTGCTGGAGCCGGACGCCGTCGCCCACATCGCGGACGGCTGCACCCCCGCCGAGTACCACACCGAGCGCGAGCAGCTGCTGAGCGAGGCGGTCACCCGGCTGAAGCGGCAGTCCAACACCAAGGTGTACGTCGACGCCGGCAACCCCGCGTGGATCGAGGACCCGGCCAAGCTGGTCGGCCCGTTGCGGCGGGCGGGCATCGCCGCCGCGGACGGCTTCTCCCTGAACGTCTCCAACTTCCAGACGGACGCGGCCAACAAGACGTACGGCCTGAAGCTCTCCGCGGCCCTGGGCGGCAAGCACTTCGTGGTCGACACCAGCCGCAACGGCAACGGGCCCCTGCCGGGCGAGTGGTGCAACCCGCCCGGCCGGGCCCTGGGCACCCGTCCGACGACCGACACCGGGGAGCCGGCCCTGGACGCGTACCTGTGGATCAAGCGCCCCGGCGAGTCGGACGGCACCTGTGCGGGCGGCCCGAACGCCGGTCAGTGGTGGCCGGAGTACGCGCTGGGGCTCGCCCGCAACTCCCGTCCCTGAAGGCGGAGTTGACTTCCGGTCACTTGACCTGGATCCACTTCGCCTCCGACGGCGTCCCGGCCGCGTCCGTCACGAACAGCATGTACCAGCCGGGCGGTACGAGCGCCCGGTCCCGCGGTACGTCGACGGTGACCGCGTCGGCCGTCTTGCTCAACCCCAGCTCGATGGAGCGCTGTTCGACGTCCGTGGTGTGCGTGACCGCGCTCGGCCGCATCAGCCGGGCCTTGGCGATGCGTTCGGGGTGCTCGGTGGTGAAGGTCGCGGTGCGGCGGCCGTCCAACACCTCGGGGCCCGCGCCGAGTTCGGGGCGGTTCTTGCCGTTCTTGTGCAGCGCGGGCGGCGTGAAGATCTCCATGCGCTGCTCGAAGTGGCCCAGTTTCGTGTTCTGTTGGTCGTCGAAGAGCGGGTCGGAGCCGAAGGTGGCGATACGGCCGTCGGGCAACAGCAGTGCTTCGGAGTGGTAGTTGCGGCCCACGGTCGGGTCGGCGGCCTTGCGGAAGGAGTTGGAGCGGGGGTCGTAGAACTGCGCCTTGAAGATGTTGCTGGCGCTGCGGCCCCGGTAGTCGGAGGAGCCGTTGGTGGTGAAGACGGAGTCGTCCGGCATGATCACGCTGTTCAGGTACCGGGTGCCCTGGGGGAGGTTGGGGCCCTCCTCGAAGACCGGGTTGTCCTTCTTCAGGTCGACGACCGCGGTGCGCGGAGTGGCCTTCTTGGACTCGCCGACACCGCCGCCGCCGAGGATCATCACCTTCTGGTCCTGCGCGGGCGGCAGGAGCAGCGAGGAGGACGTCTCGGTCTCGTCGGCGTCCCTCAACCCCGGTACTTTTTCGAAGGAGTTGGTCTTCAGGTCCCACAGGCCCGGTTCGCGTCCCTTGTCCGCGGGGCCGTAACCGGCGTTGGAGGCGGGGTAGAAGAGCTTGCCGCCCTTGGTGAGGAAGAGCGCGGGGTAGGTGGGGAAGTAACGCTTGGGCCCGGGTGACCACTTCTTGGTCTTCGGGTCGTAGATCTCGTTGTCGCCGGGGTCGATCTGGCCGACGTCGTCGAGTCCGGAGACGGCGAGGACGCGGCCGTCGTCGAGGCCGACGAGGGTGGGGTACCAGCGGGCCTTCGCCATCGGGTCGACCTGGACGTACTTCTCCGCGACGGGGTCGAACTCGTAGGCGGCCCTGATGCCTTGGAAGTCCTGCTTGTCCAGGGTGATCTTCTCGGAGAGGCCGTAGGTGTTGTCGGCGTCCTTGCCCTTGAGGCCGACGATCTCGTACTGCGCCTGCGTGTCGGTGACCGACAACGGCCCCTTCTCCACGGCCTCGACGAAGACCCGGGCCTCACTCGCGGTGATCTTCGTCTGCCAGGGCTGCATGACGCCGGCCCGGTTGTACGTGATCTTGTGGCTGCGCTTGGCCTTGGGGACGCGGACGTCGAACCTGCTGACGTACTCGACCCCGGCGGGCGAGCGGAAGCGGGTGCCCTTCTTGAGGACGACCGCCTTGTCGGGGTTCTCGTTCTTGACGCGCATGCCGCCGCCGGCCTTGTCGACCTCGCCGTCGAGGAGTTCGTAGCGGGCGGTGCCGCCGGCCACCAGCAGGCGGCCGTCGGGGAGTTGGGCGTGACCCGAGCAGAAGAAGTCGTCCGGGGTGGGGATCTTCTTGTACGTGTTCTTGACCGGGTCCCACAGGATCGTGTCGAACGACCCCTTGTCGAACTTGCGTTGCTCGTTCCCGGAGCCCGCGACGATCAGCACCTTGCCGGTGTGCAGGAGCGCCGCGTGGATGGCGTTGGTGCGGTACTGGGAGGGGATGTCGAGCTGCTGCCAGGAACCGTACTGGGCCTGGTACGAGGGGCGGGAGATCTCGTAGGCGTGGTACTGCTCTCCGGCGAATCCGAGGGCGGCGGGGGCGTTGAGGCCGGCCAGGACCGCGATGCCGCCGATGCCCAGGACGGTCTTCTTCGTCTTCTGCGAGGGGTTCTTGAAGCTGTTCAGCGTCGGCTTCTTGAACGACTTCTTGAAGGTCGGCTTCTTCAACGGCGGGACTCGCATGCCTAGTTGCCTCCTGTCGGGGAGCCGGTGGCCGTGGGGGCGGAGGTGCCGGCGAGGGCGGGCTCGGCGTCCGGGACCAGCGCGGGGCGCGGTTGCGGGGCCGTCCGCGCGGCCTGTTCGCGGCGTTCCGCGTAGCGGCCGTGGGCCCATACGGCGGCCGGGGCGAGCGCGATGGCCATGGCGAGGACCGCCCAGGTGCGCATCGCCACGTGGGTGTGGTGCAGGGTGACGGACGCGGCGAGGGACAGGGCGAGCAGGCCCGCCCAGAAAAGGTGGATGCGGAAGGTGGCGAGCCGGTCGGGGCTGGCGTCGCCCCCCTTGGGGGTGACGACGAAGCGGCTGGGCAGGCGGAGCAGGGCGGCGCCGAGGGACGCCAGGTAGATCGGTGCGGACAGCGCCGACATCGCCATGCCGGCGAGGCCGCCGGAGCCCTCCGGTTCGTGCGGGGAGACGTTGTGGCGGCGGTTCCAGAGGTAGAGGCCGATCTGGAGGGCGGCGGCGTCGCTGTAGAGCATCAGCCAGACGGAGGCGGCGACCTCGGTGCCGGAGGCGCCGGTCCACAGGAACAGCACGCAACTGAGGATGCCGAGGAACCAGTTGACGGCCGTCATCGGGTAGTAGACGAGCATCATCGTGTACGAGAACAGGCGGCCCGGGGGCATCGAGAACGGGGCCTTCCAGTACTGCTTGAAGAGGGTCTCGTAGGTGCCGCGCGACCAGCGGAGCTGCTGGGTGAAGAAGTCCGTCCAGGAGGCCGGGCCCTCGCCCACGGCCAGGACGTCCGGCGTGTATACCGAGCGCCAGTGGGTCCGGGTCTTGGGGTTTTTTGTGCGGTGCAGTTCGAAGCCTGTCGCCATGTCCTCGGTGATCGAGTCCTGGAGGCCGCCGATCTGTTTGATCGCCGCGATACGGACCACGTTGTTCGTCCCTACGAACATCGGGGCCCGGTAACGGTTGCCCGCCCGCTGGATCAGCGCGTGGAAGAGGAACTGCTGGGACTCGGCCGCCTTCGTGACGGGCGCCACGTAGTTGCCGTAGACCTGGGGGCCCACGACGAACGCCACGTCCGGGTCGCGGAAGTAACCCATCATCCGTTCCAGGAAGTTCGGGAGCGGGACGTGGTCGGTGTCGACGGAGGCGAAGAACTCGTAGTCGGCTCCGTGCATCGCGAGCCACGCGTTGTAGTTGCCGTGCTTCGTGCGGGCCTTGTGGACGCCCTTGTCGCGGTTCCACTCGGGGACGCCGTGGCGGGTGAAATGGCGTACGCCCAGCTCTTGGCAGAGGGCCTTGGCCTGTTCGTCGTCGCCCTCGTCCAGGAGCCAGATGTCGAGGGGGCCGGTGTGGGTGATCCGCGTGGCGCCTTCGAGGGTGGCGCGGACCATCGCGAGGGGTTCCCTGCCGGGGACGTAGGTGGTGAGGAACGCTACGCGGGTGCCGGGCTGGGGGGTCACCGGGACGGGGTCGCGGGCGACCATCGTGGCGTGGGCGATCGAGACGACGTTGGCCACCATGAACAGCTCGATCAGGCCGATGGCTATGAGCATGGTGATGTCGAGGCCGACCATCCAGCGTTCGCCGCCGTCTCGTTCGACCCAGTGGGTGGGCCAGACGAGGTAGACGAGGAGGGCGGCGGTGAGGAGGGGGGCGAGGGTCATGAGGGCGATGGCGCGTATTCGGCGGGGCTCGCGGGACAGGAGCGAGGTGTATTGCACCCGGTACGCCTGGGGGGACGGCTCGGTGAGCGGTCCGGCCAGGTGGCTGTAGCTGTCGTAGTCGTAGCCCTGCGGCCGCACAGCGCCCTCCAGTGATCGAAACGATCTGATATCCACACAAAAGTGGATAATTTGGGGCGTGTCGATTTGGGGGCGGCCGGTTGGGTGTGTTTGTGGGTGCGCCTGCGGCGGCTTGTGCGGGTGCCTGCGGCGGCCTGTGCGGGTTGCCTGCGGCGGCTTGGGCGGTTGCCTGCGGCGGCCTGTGCGGGTGCGTTGTGGTTGCTCGCGCCGTTCCCCGCGCCCCTTGGGTGGGTGGGTGAGTCGGGGCCGCCACGGGGGTATCCGTCCTCGGTCTGGCGCGGAATCGGTGCGGCTGTGGAGGTGCTGTTTTTTGACGCGCCAGCCGCTGCGGGCGGACACCCCCGTACCGTCCCCTTGCCGCCGTGGGTGGGTGGCGGTGTGTGGGGGTTTCGGTTACGACGAGAGGTGGCGCTCTACTGTTTCCACTTTGGAGGTCAGGCCGTCAGTAACTCCTGGGCGGATGTCTGCCTTGAGGACCAGGGAGACTCTGGGGGCGCGGGCCTCTACTGCGGCTACCGCGCGTTTGACGACGGCCATGATTTCGTCCCAGTCGCCCTCGATGGAGGTGAACATGGCGTCGGTGTGGTTGGGGAGGCCGGAGGCTCGGACGATTCGGACGGCGTCGGCCACGTATTCGCCTACGTCCTCGCCCACCCCCAGGGGGGTTACGGAGAAGGCGACGATCATGCGCTGACGGTTCCTTCCTTGCGGGCGCGGGCGGCGATCACCGCGTCCTCGGTTTCGCGGCGGAGTTTGCGTTCGGCGAAGAAGCCGCCGGTGGGGAGGACCGAGAGGACGAAGTAGAAGGCGGCGGTCTTCCGGTTCCACTTGGTGCGGTTCCAGGCGTCGGCCCAGAAGATCACGTAGAGGATGAAGAGCACGCCGTGGACCATGCCCATCACGGGTACCGCGTTGAAGTCCGTGGTGCGCTTGAGCACCGAGCAGAGCAGGAGGATCAGGAACGACACGGCCTCCGGCGCGGAGACCAGGCGGAGGCGACGGATGGCGGTGGCGGTCTTTATGTCCACGGTTCGGTTCACCTTCGGTGGGCTGCGGCAGCGGTAGGTAGCGGTGGCGGTGGCGTGTGAGCGTTTTGACATTGTGGCATTCGGGGGGTGTGGGGCCGTTGTCGGGGGTGTGGGCTCGGGGGTGGGTCAGGGTTCAGTCAGGGGGCGACTCCACCCGTGGGACCTGTCTTCTCCACCCGTGGGGCGGATACCGTCTGTGCGTGGCGATGTTCCGACTTCAAGGCAGCAAGGTGCTGGCCGTGGACATGACTGGCGACGCCGTGAAGGCGAAGAACGGGTCGATGGTCGCGTACGACGGGCAGATGGCGTTCAAGAAGCTGAGCGGGGGTGGTGAGGGGCTGCGGGGAATGGTGACCCGGCGGATCACCGGTGAGCAGATGACGGTGATGGAGGTGAAGGGGCACGGGACTTGTTGGTTTGCGGATCGGGCCAGTGAGATCAATCTGGTGACATTGCAAGGGGACAAGCTGTACGTCGAGTCCAGCAATCTGCTGGCCACGGATGCGGGGCTGCGGACGGGGACGACGTTCACGGGGCTGCGCGGGGCCTCGCAGGGCAACGGGCTGTTCACGACGACCGTCGAGGGGCACGGGCAGGCGGCGCTGGTGTCCGACGGGCCGGCGGTGGTGCTGCGGGTGAGTCCGCAGTATCCGCTGACGGTGGACCCGGGGGCGTACATCGCGCACCAGGGCAACGTCCGGCAGTCCTTCCAGGCCGGGGTGACCTTCCGTACGTTCATGGGCGAGGGCGGCGGCGAGGCGTTCCAGATCCGGTTCGAGGGGGACGGCCTGGTGTACGTGCAGCCGAGCGAGCGGAACACGATCGCGGGGGATGTCTGACATGGCGTTCCGTGAGCTGAATTCGAAGATGGTCGAGGCGACCGTGCAGCCCGGGCAGCGGCTCTACAGCCAGCGCGGCGCGATGCTGGCCTACCGGGGCGAGGTCTCCTTCACGCCCAACGTGCAGGGCGGGCAGGGCGGACTGATGTCGATGATCGGGCGGCGGGTCGCCAATGAGGCCACCCCGCTGATGACGGTCGAGGGCAGCGGCACCGTGCTGTTCGGGCACGGCGGCCACCACGTCCAGGTCATCGAGCTGGCCGGGGACACCCTGTACGTGGAGGCGGACCGGCTGCTCGCCTTCGACGGCGCCCTTCAGCAGGGCACGATGTTCATGGGCTCGCAGGGCGGCGTCATGGGCATGGTCCGGGGCCAGGTGAGCGGCCAGGGGCTGTTCACCACCACCCTCAAGGGGCACGGTTCGGTGGCGGTGATGGCGCACGGCGGTGTGTTCGAGGTGCCGATCACCCCGCAGCGCCCGGTCCATGTCGATCCGCAGGCGTACGTGGCGCACCACGGCGAGGTGCGCAACAAGCTGTCCACCGCGCTGGGCTGGCGGGACATGGTGGGCCGTGGTTCGGGCGAGGCGTTCCAACTGGAGCTGAGCGGCAGTGGCTCGGTGTACGTCCAGGCATCGGAGGAGAAGCTGTGAGCGCGTACGGGGCCCCGGGCGGGCCGGTGGTCTACGACCCGATGACGCTGCCGGTGGACGACAACGTCAACCACTACACCTTCTGCGTGGAGTTGAAGGGGAGCCAGTGGTTCCTGCAGAAGGGGAAGATGATCGCCTACTACGGGTCGATCGACTTCAACGGCATCGGGCACGGGCGGCTGGACCGGCTGGTGCGGACGTCGTTCCATTCGCCGCTGCACGCGAGCGACTGGGTGGTCGCCGAGGGCTCCGGCAAGATGCTCCTCGCCGACCGGGCCTTCGACGTGAACTCGTACGACCTCGAGAACGGCAACCTGACCATTCGCTCGGGCAACCTCCTCGCTTTTCAGCCAAGTCTCGCGCTCAAGCAGTCGATTGTTCCGGGGTTCCTGACGCTCATCGGCACGGGCAAGTTCGTGGCCGCGTCCAACGGCCCGGTGGTGTTCATGGAACCGCCGATCCGGGTGGACCCGCAGGCCCTCGTCGGCTGGGCGGACTGCCCCTCGCCCTGCCACCACTACGACCACGGGTACATGACCGGCGTCCTGGGCGGTCTACGTGCGCTGACGGGCATCGGCGGGGCCTCCGGGGAGGAGCACCAGTTCGAGTTCGTCGGGGCGGGCACCGTCCTGCTCCAGTCGACCGAGGTCCTCATGGCCGAGCAGGCCACGGGGGCGGTGCCGAACGAACCGGGGGTGCCCGGGGGCGGCGGGGCACCGGCCCCGCACGGACAGCAGCAGGGCACACAGCGCCTTCCCGGACAGCTTGGCGACCTCCAGCGTCGCTTCGGACTGTGAGCGGTAACCTCCGGAGTGTGACGTCGAACGCGCGCACCAGGTCACACCACTCCCACTAGTTAGCCTTTCAACTTTTTAGGTAGACTTCATTCATGGAGACCGAGACGGCCACGCCCTGGCTGAACGACATCGAGCAGTGCGCCTGGCGCACCCACCTGGAGGTCAACAAGCTGCTGACGTACCAGCTCGAAAAGGACCTACAGCCGTTCGGCCTGACGATGAACGACTACGAGATCCTGGTCAACCTCTCCGAGGCGGAGGGACTGCGGCTGCGGATGAGTGACCTCGCCACGGCGACCCTCCAGTCCAAGAGCCGGCTCTCGCACCAGATCACGCGCATGGAGAACGCGAACCTGGTGCGTCGGGAGAACTGCGAGTCGGACCGGCGGGGACTGTTCGCCGTCCTGACCGAGCACGGGCTGGAGACGATGAAGAAGGTCGCGCCGCATCATGTCGCCTCTGTACGGCGGCACTTCATCGATCTGGTGCCGGAGGGCGGGTTGGAGGGGTTGCGGGAGGCGCTCGGGCCCGTGGCGCAGCACCTGCGGGGAGAGCGGTAGGTTCACTGGCCCTCAAGGGTGCGCTACCGGCAGCCTCAGTTCGAACAGTGCCCCTCCCCCGGCCGCGTCCGTGACCCCCAGCGTTCCCCCGTGCCGTACCGCCACGTCCCGTGCGATCGCCAGCCCCAGGCCCGCCCCGCCCTCGTCCCGCGTGCGGGCGTCGTCGAGGCGGACGAAGCGTTCGAAGACGCGGTCGCGTTGGTCCGGGGGGACGCCCTGGCCGTCGTCCGAGACCGTCAGGACCGCCCAGCCGGCCTCCCCTCGTAGAGCGATCTCGACGTGTTGACGGGCGTGCCGTTCGGCGTTGTCCAGGAGGTTGGCGAGGACGCGGGTCAACTGGGCCCGGGAGCCGGTCACTTCGGTCTCCGCCACCGGGCCGACACTGACCCGCGAGCGCCGGGCCGCCGTCTCCCGGACCAACTCCCCCAGGTCGACCCGCACATGGGCCGGGCGCTCCCCCGCGTCCAGCCGGGCCAGCAGGAGCAGGTCCGTGGCCAGGTGCTGGAGCCGTACGGTGTCCTCGACCGCGCCCTCGACGTCGAGCAACTCCGGGTGGGCGGCGCCCACTTCGAGCTGGGTGCGCAGGGAGGCGATGGGGCTGCGGAGTTCGTGCGAGGCGTCGGCGACGAAGCGGCGCTGGCGCTCGACCGAGGTCTCCAGGGCGGCCAGGGTCTCGTTCGTCGTCCGGGCGAGGCGGGCCACCTCGTCGTGCGTGCCGGGGACAGGGACGCGCCGGGCCAGGTCCTCGGAGGCGGTGATCGCGGCCATCTCCCCGCGGATTCCCTCGACCGGGCGCAGTGCCCGCCGGGTCACCAGCCAGGTCACCGAGCCGACGGTCAGCAGCAGGAGGGGCAGACCGATCAGCATCGACGTCAACGCCGTGCCGACCGCGCCCTGTTCGGCGTCGAGGGAGGCGCCCGCGTACACGGTGAGCGTGACGTCCCCCGGGGTGGTGACCTCCACGGCGGCGAAGCGGTAGTCCTCGGTGTCCCCGTCGACGGTGGCCGTGCCGCGGCTGGTGCGCACGTCCTCGGAGATCTCCCCGACGGCGGGCTCGTCCCCGTCCTCCCCTCCCTCTTCCTCCTCTTCTCCCGTGGCCCGCTGCGGCCGTACGGCGTCGGTGCCGGTCCCGGTGATCCGTTCCAGGTCCTCGCCGGCCGCGACCAGCCGGCCCGCCTCGTCGACGATCTGGACGGGGTGGTCCTCGGCGTCCGGCAACTCCAGGTCGCCGTACGCGATCCCGGCCGCAAGCTGCGAGGCCACGTGCCGGGCGGCCGAGGCGGCGGCGGCGTCGGCCTGGTCGACGAGGTTGGCGCGCAGGGAGAGCAGCACGGCGGCCCCGGCGGCGACCAGCGCGACCGCCACGACGAGGGTGGCGCCGAGGGCGGCGCGGGCACGTACGGAGGCGAGGAGGCGCGGCCGTCTCATCGTCCGCGGCCGTCTCATCGTCCGGCCTCCAGGCGGTAGCCCGCCCCGCGCACGGTCCGGATCAGCTCGGCGCCCAGTTTGCGGCGGAGGGCGCTGACGTAGACCTCGACGATGTTGGGGTCGCCGTCGTAGGCGAAGTCCCAGACGTGTTCGAGGATCTCCGCCTTGGAGACGACCTCCCCCGGGCGCCGCACGAACTGTTCCAGGACCGCGAACTCCTTTGCCGTGAGGGCGACTTCGGCGTCGTCGCGGAAGACACGGCGGGCGGCGGTGTCGACCTTCAGCGGGCCGAGGAGGTGGACCGGCGAGGGTCCGGCCGTGCCGCGGCGCCGGAGGAGCGCCTTGATGCGGGCGACCAGGACGACGTACGAGAAGGGTTTGGTGAGGTAGTCGTCGGCACCGGTGTCGAGCCCCTCGGCCTCGTCGTACTCGCCGTCCTTCGCCGTGAGCATGAGGATCGGCACGTCATGCCCGGCGGCGCGCAGGGCGGCGCAGACGCGGTAGCCGTTCATGCCGGGCAGCATGATGTCGAGGACGACGAGGTCGTAGTCGCCGTCCGCGGCCCGGTGCAGGCCCTCAAGGCCGTCGTGTACGACGTCGACGGCGTACCCCTCGGCGGTCAGCCCGAGGGCGAGCGAACGGGCGAGGCGTTTCTCGTCCTCCACGATCAAGATTCCAAAGGGGCGGCGCGCAGCGCCTCGAACAGGGCGGTGGTGGGAGACGGGTGGGCGCATGCGTTCAGGGTCGCAAACCGAACCTGAAGATCCCTTCAGGCGGCTTCAGGTTGCCCTCAGCGTCGGTCCGCGAAGGTGATCCACGTCGAACGAACACCGACACGGCCCACCTGCCTGGAGGAACCCATGAAGCGCAACGTCATCATCGCCGCCGTCACCGCCGCGGTCCTGATCGGAGGCGGCACGGCGACGGCACTCGCGGTCTCGGGCGACGGGGAGCGGGAGCGGAAGCAGGACACCAAGTCGGACACGACAGTGGAAAGGGCCCGGGGCACGGTGACCGTCACCGCCGCCGAGGCCATCGCCGCCGCCCTGCGCGAAACCCCGGGCACGGCCGTATCGGCGGATCTGGACGACGAGGACGAGGACGAGGACAACGGATCGCCGGTCTGGGAAGTGGATGTCCTGGGCTCCGGCACCACCTGGCACAAGGTCCGCATCGCCCCGGACACCGCCACCGTCCTCCACACCCACACCGAGCGCGACGACGAGGACGCCGCCGAAGCGCGCACCGCCCTCGCCCGCACGTCCCTGACGGCAGCCGAGGCCGCCCACGCCACCGCGACGAAGGGCACGGTCACCTCGGTCGACCTGGACGAGACCGGCACCTGGGAGACGGAGACCGTCAACACGACCGGCACGGAACGGGATTGGCGGGTGGACGGGCAGGGTGGGGCGGCCACGGTGACGGTGGACGAGGACAACTGACCGCGGAAACAGGCCACTTGGGCGGGCGTGCCGGTGAACACGCCCGCCCTTGCGGGTCCGTCAGCGTGCGGCCGGTGCGACCGCCGCTCCCGCCCCGAGCACCAGCACCACACCCCCGACCAGCACGAAGCACACCGTCAGCGGTACCGCCCCCACCAGCCCCCCCGCCACCGCCGTGCCGGCCGTGCTGCCCGCGTTCACCGCGGTGTTGACCCAGGCGCCGGCCTGGGTGCGGGAGTCGGGGGTGGCGGATTCGTCGGCCAGGAGGTAGGCCGTCGTCAGGGCC
Organism: Actinobacteria bacterium OK074; assembly: GCA_001298575.1. GTDB lineage: Bacteria > Actinomycetota > Actinomycetes > Streptomycetales > Streptomycetaceae > Streptomyces. Next base: position 53,995 of record LJCV01000318.1, on the reverse strand, counting down.
GGGGCGACGAAGAGGCCCGCGCAGACCACGGCCGCCGTCAGGGTGGCGAGGCCGGGGGCGAGGGCGGTTGCCGTGAGGGTGGCGCCCAGGGCCAGGGCGAGGCGTGGGGCCCGGACGCGGGCGGGGGTCCGCCAGGTGATCGCGCCGTTCAGCAGGCCCCCGGCCACGCTGCCCGCGGAGAGCGCCGCGAGCACCCAGGGGACGGTGCCCTCACCCGCGTGCCGGAGTTCCGCGAACGCCAGCACCAGCAGGTCCAGTCCGCCCAGCCCGAGCCCGACCGCCGCGGCCACCGCCATCGGCCGGGCCAGGCCCCGTGCGGCCCGAAGTCCCTTGCGGGGTACGGCCTTTGCGGTGCCGGACGGCCGTACGCCGCCGACGCCCGGCGAGGTCACGAAGGCGAGCGTGCCCGTCGTCACCAGCAGCGCGCTCAGCGCCACCCCGGCCGCCGGGGGCGCCCACTGCACCACCACGCCCACCGCCAGCGGGCCCGACACGAACAACAGGTCCTCGGCGACCGCGTCGAGGCTGTACGCGCGCTCCAACAGGCGCCGGTCGTCGAGGAGTTCGGCCCACACCACGCGCATGGTGGGCCCCAGCGGCGGCGGGAACATCCCGGCGGCCACGGCGACCGCGCCGATCAGCACCGCGGGGGCGCCCGGCCGCCAGGTCACCGCGGCCAGGGCACACAACAGGCCGCCGTAGCAGAGGGAGAGAGGGACGAGCGCCCGGCGGGGGCCGTACCGGTCGACCAGCGCCGCACGCAACGGCGACAGCAGCACCACCGCCGCACCGAACAGCGCCATGACGGTCCCGGCGACGGCGTACGACCCGGTCGCCCGGGCCACGGCCAGCATGACGGCGACGGACACCGTCCCGTACGAGAGCCGCCCCAGGAGAGCAGCCGCGAAGGTCCGGCGGGCGTACGGGGTTCGCAGAACAGCGGCGTACGAGGGATGGGGGGAAAAGGCAGAGGGGCGCGACGAATCGGTCGTGGACATGCGAAAAGTTCCTCACGGGAGGCAGGTAGGCAGAGACGCCGAAGTGCCGCGACCGCTACGGCAGTTCAGCGAACACCGTCGGTCACGGGCTTGGGTGGTTGCCTATGCCATGGAGAGGAACATGCGGGGGAAACTATCAGGGAGGTCAGGGGGCTGGCCAGCGATTTCCCGGTGCTTGGGCAGAGAGGACGCGCCCCGACAGGGGCGCGGGGCTGTATCCGATGTGCGGCTCCGCCGCGTGGGCGCGAGCAACCACAACGAACGCCGCACCCGCCAACTCACCCAAACCCCCCACCCCTTAAGGCGCCCTACACACCCCGAGTAATACTCGCCACCAACTCGTCCGCCGCCCGATAAGGATCCAGCTCCCCCACCACGATCCGCTCAGCCAACGCCCCCACCCGCCGATCCCCCCGCAAATCCCCAATCCGCTCCCGCAACGCGGTGACCGCGATCGTCTCGACTTCACGCGACGCGCGAGCAAGACGACGCTCCGCCAGCACGCCGCGCTCCTCCATCCACGCCCGATGCTTCTCCAACGCCTCGACGACCTCGTCGATCCCCTCCCCGCGGGAGGCGACCGTCTTGACGATCGGGGGCCGCCAGTCGCCGGGCCCGCGCGACTCCCCCAGCCCCAGCATGTGGTTCAGCTCACGCGCGGTCGCGTCCGCGCCGTCGCGGTCGGCCTTGTTGACGACGTAGACGTCGCCGATCTCCAGGATCCCCGCCTTGGCCGCCTGGATGCCGTCGCCCATCCCGGGGGCCAGCAGCACCACCGACGTGTCCGCCTGGGAGGCGATCTCCACCTCGGACTGGCCGACGCCGACCGTCTCCACGAGGATCACGTCGCAGCCCGCCGCGTCCAGCACCCGGATCGCCTGCGGTGCCGACCAGGCCAGGCCGCCGAGGTGGCCGCGGGTGGCCATCGAGCGGATGTAGACGCCGGGGTCGGACGCGTGGTCCGACATCCGGACGCGGTCGCCGAGCAGCGCGCCCCCGGAGAACGGCGACGACGGGTCCACCGCGAGTACGCCGACCCGCTTGCCGGCCCTGCGGTACGCCGTCACCAGTGCCGACGTCGATGTCGACTTGCCGACACCCGGGGAGCCCGTCAGACCGACCACGTACGCCCCGCCGGTCAGCGGGGCCAGCGCGGCCATGACCTCCCTGAGCTGCGGGGACGCCCCCTCCACCAGGGAGATGAGCCGGGCCACCGCCCGCGGCCTGCCTTCCCTGGCCTGGGCCACCAGCGAGGAGACGTCCTGCATCACAGCTCCGATCACCGAAACGTCAGTACAGACAGGTACTCAGGATTTCGGTACCCGCACGATCAGCGCGTCACCCTGCCCGCCGCCCCCGCACAGCGCCGCCGCGCCCACCCCGCCGCCGCGCCGCTTCAGCTCCAGCGCCAGGTGCAGGACCAGCCGCGCGCCGGACATGCCGATGGGGTGGCCCAGCGCGATTGCGCCACCGTTGACGTTCACCTTTTCGGTGGACACGCCGAGGTCCTTCATGGACTGTACGGCGACGGCGGCGAACGCCTCGTTGATCTCGACGAGGTCCAGGTCGTCGACCTCCAGGCCCTCCTTCTTCAGGGCGTGCAGGATCGCGTTGGACGGCTGCGACTGGAGGGAGTTGTCCGGTCCCGCCACGTTGCCGTGCGCGCCGATCTCCGCGATCCACTCCAGGCCCAGTTCGCGCGCCTTGGTCTTGCTCATGACGACGACCGCGGCGGCGCCGTCGGAGATCTGCGAGGCGGAACCCGCGGTGATGGTGCCGTCCTTGGTGAAGGCCGGGCGGAGCTTGCCGAGGGACTCGACCGTGGTCTCGCCGCGGATGCCTTCGTCCTGGCTGAAAACGACCGGTTCGCCCTTGCGCTGCGGGACGGCGACCGGGGTGATCTCCGCCTCGAAGACGCCGTTCTTCTGGGCGGCGGCGGCCCGCTGGTGCGAGAGCGCGGAGACCGCGTCCTGCTCCTCGCGGCCGATGCCGAGCCGGGTGTTGTACTTCTCCGTCGACTCACCCATGGGGATGTTCTCGAAGGAGTCGGTGAGGCCGTCGTAGGCCATCGCGTCGAGCATCTGCACCGCGCCGTACTTGTAGCCCTCGCGGGACTTGGGCAGCAGGTGGGGCGCGTTGGTCATGGACTCCTGGCCGCCCGCGACGATCACGTCGAACTCGCCGGCGCGGATCAGCTGGTCCGCGAGGGCGATGGCGTCGAGGCCGGAGAGGCAGACCTTGTTGATCGTGAGGGCGGGGACGTTCATCGGAATGCCGCCCTTGACGGCGGCCTGGCGGGCCGGAATCTGTCCGGCGCCCGCCTGGAGCACCTGCCCCATGATGACGTACTGCACCTGGTCGCCCCCGATTCCCGCACGGTCGAGGGCGGCCTTGATCGCGAAGCCGCCGAGGTCGGCTCCGGAGAAGGACTTCAGCGAGCCCAGCAGCCGTCCCATGGGCGTACGGGCGCCCGCGACGATCACCGAACTGGTCGTTCCACTAGACATGAGGTGCGATCCCCTTACCGGCTGCACTGCCGAGGAGTGTGAACGAGGGTTTACTAGCAAGGTACTGAGCGGTAAGCCGCCCCGTCATCGGCCCACGAGTGTGATCGCGCGCACGTTGCGTAACCGTCCGATCAGCGCTGCACTGACTCCATGCTGACGCGAATCGACCACATCGGGATCGCCTGCTTCGACCTCGACGCGACCGTCGAGTTCTACCGGTCCACCTACGGCTTCGAGGTGTTCCACACGGAGGTCAACGAGGAGCAGGGGGTGCGCGAGGCCATGCTCAAGATCAACGATACGTCGGACGGCGGCTCTTCGTACCTCCAGCTCCTGGAACCGATCCGGGACGACTCCACCGTGAAGAAGTGGCTGGACAAGAACGGCGAGGGTGTCCACCACATCGCCTTCGGCACGGCGGACGTGGACGGCGACGCCGCCGACATCAAGGACAAGGGCGTACGCGTCCTGTACAAGGAGCCGCGGACCGGCTCCATGGGGTCACGGATCACATTCCTGCATCCAAAGGATTGCCACGGAGTACTGACAGAACTGGTCACTTCGGCGGCTGTTGAGTCACCTGAGCACTGACCGACGTACATAAGGGCCGGTAGGGTTGGGGGCGGTCGCCTCCTGACAACAGGGCGGCCGGGTCCTGCCCGGTGCTTTGCCGGGGACGGGATCGAGGCCGGGGTCCGGGTTTCGAGGGACGAGCGCCGGGGCAGCAGCACATGCCCGGCCGTTGATCTGACACCATTCCCCGGGGGCCCCGTTCGGCGGACGGACGGGGCTCGTTCGGAAACACTTGCGACCAGGGGACGGATGGGACCGCGCAGTGCGGGGCTACGAACGCCAGGAGCGAGAGCCGGCGGCTGACGTCGACCACCTCTCTCGGTTCGAGGCCGAGATGGAGCGGCTGAAGACCGAGCGGGAAAAGGCGATCCAGCATGCCGAGGACCTCGGCTACCAGGTCGAGGTGCTGCGCGCCAAGCTGCACGAGGCGCGCCGCACTCTCATGTCCCGCCCGTCGTCGTACGACGGGTCGGACCTCGGCTACCAGGCCGAGCAGATGCTTCGCAATGCCCAGGTGCAGGCCGACCAGCTGCGGGCGGACGCCGAGCGGGAGCTGAGCCAGGCCCGCGCGCAGACCCAGCGCATCCTCCAGGAGCACGCCGAGCAGGCCAACCGGCTCCAGGCGGAGCTGCACCAGGAGGCGGTCACCCGGCGCCAGCAGCTGGACCAGGAGCTGGCCGAGCGCCGGCAGACCGTCGAGTCGCACGTCAACGAGAACGTGGCGTGGGCCGAGCAGCTGCGGGCCCGCTCCGAGTCCCAGGCGCGCCGCCTGGTCGAGGAGTCGCGGGCCGAGGCGGAGCAGGCGCTGGCCGCCGCCCGCGCGGAGGCCGAGCGGATCGCGGGCGAGGCGCGCCAGCGGCTCCAGAGCGACGCCGAGGCGGCCCGCACGGAGGCCGACCAGATCCTGCGCCGGGCCCGCGCGGAGGCCGAGCGGCTGCTCAACTCCGCGTCCACGCAGGCCCAGGAGGCCACCGAGCACGCCGAGAGCCTGCGCTCCTCCTCCGCGACCGAGTCGGACGCGGCCCGCCGCCAGGCCACCGAGCTGAGCCGGGCCGCCGAGCAGCGCATGGCCGACGCCGAGACCGCGCTGCGCGAGGCGCGTTCCGAGGCCGACAAGGTCGTCGCCGAGGCGAAGGAGGCCGCGTCCAAGGCCCTCTCGGGTGCGGAGACGTCCAACGAACAGCGCACGCGTACGGCCAAGGAGCAGGTCGCCCGGCTGGTCAGCGAGGCCACCAAGGAGGCGGAGGCCACCAGGGCCGAGGCCGAGCAGGTGAAGTCGGACGCGGTCGCCGAGGCGGAGAAGATCCTCGCGGAGGCGTCGGAGAAGGCCCGTTCGCTCACCGCCGAGGAGAGCGCCTCCCAGCTCGCGAAGACGGCCCGTACGGCCGAGGACGTCCTCAACAAGGCCCAGGAGGACGCCCGGAACACCACCAAGGCGGCGTCCGAGGAGGCCGAGCGGCTGCGCGCCGAGGCGGAGGCCGAGGCGGACCGGCTGCGCGCCGAGGCGCACGACCTGGCCGAGCAGCTCAAGGGCGCGGCCAAGGACGACACCAAGGAGTACCGGGCCAAGACCGTCGAGCTCCAGGAGGAGGCCCGGCGGCTGCGCGGCGAGGCCGAGCACCTGCGGGGCGAGGCGGTCGCCGAGGGCGAGAAGATCCGCGCGGAGGCCCGCAAGGAGGCCGTCCAGCAGATCGAGGAGGCCGCCCGTACGGCCGAGGAGCTGCTCGCCAAGGCGAAGGCCGACGCGGACGAGCTGCGGACGACGGCGACGACCGACTCCGAGAAGGTCCGCACCGAGGCCATCGAGCGCGCGTCCACGCTGCGCCGGCAGGCCGAGGAGACCCTGGAGCGCACCCGCCAGGAGGCCGAGCGCAACCGCGAGGAGGCCACCGAACTCGCGGACACCATGCGGGAGGAGGCCGAGAAGGCCGCCGTCGAGCTGCGCGAGGAGACCGAGCGCGCCATAGAGGCCCGCCGGGTGGAGGCCGCCGACGAGCTGACCCGGCTGCACACCGAGGCCGAGCAGCGGCTCGCCTCGGCCGAACAGGCGCTGACGGAGGCCCGTGCGGAGGCCGAGCGGATCCGCCGCGAGGCCGCCGAGGAGTCCGACCGGCAGCGCTCCGAGTCCGCCGAGCGGATCCGCACCCTCCAGGCCCAGGCCGAGACCGAGGCCGTACGGCTGCGGGACGACGCCGCGGCGGACGCGTCCGCCTCCCGGGCCGAGGGCGAGGCCGTCGCCGTACGGCTGCGGTCGGAGGCCGCGGCGGAGGCCGAGCGGCTGAAGACGGAGGCGCAGGACACCGCCGACCGGCTGCGGGCCGAGGCGCAGGCCGCGGCCGAGCGGCTGGCCGCGGAGAGCGCGGAGACGCTCGCCGCCGCGCAGGAGGAGGCCGCCCGGCGCCGCCGCGAGGCCGAGGAACTCGTGGGTTCCGCGCGGCAGGAGGCCGACCAGGAGCGGGAGCGGGCCCGGGAGCAGAGCGAGGAGCTGCTCGCCGCCGCGCGCGCCCGGGTCGAGGAGGCCCAGGCCGAGGCCGTACGGCTGGTGGAGGAGGCGGACCGGCGGGCCACCGAGATGGTGTCCGCGGCCGAGCAGCACGCCCAGCAGGTGCGCGAGTCGGTGTCCGGGTTGCACGAGCAGGCCCAGGAGGAGATCTCCGGGCTGCGCTCGGCCGCCGAGCACGCGGCGGACCGTACGCGTCGGGAGGCGCAGGAGGAGTCCGACCGGGTCCGCGCGGACGCGTTCGCGGAGCGCGAGCGGGCCGCGGAGGACGCGAGCCGGATCCGGCGGGAGTCCTCCGAGGCGTCGGAGGCCGCCAAGGCGCTGGCCGAGCGGACCGTCACGGACGCCATCGCCGAGGCCGAGCGGGTGCGCACGGAGGCGTCGGAGCACGCCCAGCGGGCCCGTACGGAGGCGTCGGACGCCGTCGCGAACGCCGACATGGACGCGGCCCGCACCCGGGCCCAGGCGCGCGAGGACGCCAACCGGATCCGTTCGGACGCGGCCACCCAGGCCGACACCCTCATCGCCGAGGTCACCGCGGAGGCCGAGCGCCTGACCACGGAGACCAACGCGGAGGTCGAGCGGGTCCTGACCGAGACGGCCGCCGAGGCGGACCGGGTCACCACGGAGGCCCGGGACAACGCCGAGCGGCTGCGCACGGAGACGATCGCGAAGGCCGAGAAGCTCATCGCGGACGCCACCGGGGACGCGGAGCGGCTGCGCACCGAGGCCGCCGAGACGGTCAACTCCGCGCAGCAGCACTCCGAGCGGCTGCGGTCCCAGGCCGAGCGGGTCCGGGCCGAGGCGGCGGCGGAGGCCGAGCGGGTCACCACGGTCGCGCGCGAGGAGGCCGAGCGGACGCTGGACGAGGCCCGCAAGGACGCCAACAAGCGGCGTTCCGAGGCGGCCGAGCAGGTCGACACGCTCATCACGGAGACGGCCGCCGAGGCCGACAAGATGGTCGCCGAGGCCCGGCAGTCCGCGCAGAAGACCACCGCGGACGCGGAGGAGCAGGCCGACTCGATGGTGGGCGCCGCCCGCACCGAGGCCGACCGGCTGGTCTCCGAGGCCACGGTCGAGGGCAACGGCCTGGTGGAGCGCGCCCGTACGGACGCCGACGAGCTGCTGGTCGGCGCGCGCCGGGACGCGACCGCCATAAGGGAGCGCGCGGAGGAGCTGCGCGACCGCATCACCACCGAGATCGAGGAGCTGCACGACCGGGCGCGGCGCGAGTCCGCCGAGCAGATGAAGTCCGCGGGCGACCGCTGCGACGCGCTCATCAAGGCCGCCGAGGAGCAGCTGACGAAGGCCCAGACGCAGGCCAAGGAACTGGTCTCGGACGCCAACTCCGAGGCGGGCCGGGTCCGGATCGCCGCCGTCAAGAAGGCCGAGGGCCTCCTCAAGGAGGCCGAGCAGAAGAAGGCCACCCTCATCGCCGAGGCGGAGAAGCTCAAGGCCGAGGCGATCCGCGAGGCCCGTCTCGCCGTCGAGGAGGGCAGGCGCGAACTGGAGATCCTGGTACGGCGCCGCGAGGACATCAACGCGGAAATCTCCCGTGTCCAGGACGTCCTGGAAGCGTTGGAATCTTTTGAGGCCCCGTCCGCTGCCAAGGACGGTGGTGTCAAAGCGGGCGCCGCCGCCGGCTCCACTCGATCGGGTGGCAAGGCGTCAGACAGCTAGCGCGAAGCGCGCATTTGGTGCTTGCCGGGGAGATTTCGCACAGGTCCTGGCAAGCACTCCGACAGTTAGCCACTCAAAAGGAGTGTCATTCTCCAGATCAAACACGCATCCGCTCGATGACACACCGCTTCGGCCCCTAGGATTCCCCCTATCACCTCACCGGTCTCATTCGACAGGAACCCCATGAGCGACACTTCCCCCTACGGCTTCGAGCTTGTGCGGCGTGGGTACGACCGCGCTCAGGTGGACGAACGCATCTCCAAGCTCGTCTCCGACCGCGACAGCGCTCTGGCCCGTATCACCGCCCTGGAAAAGCGCATCGAGGAACTCCACCTCGAAACGCAGAACGCCCAGGCGCAGGTCTCCGACGCCGAGCCTTCGTACGCGGGCCTCGGCGCGCGCGTCGAGAAGATCCTCCGTCTCGCCGAGGAAGAGGCGAAGGACCTGCGCGAGGAGGCCCGCCGCGCTTCCGAGCAGCACCGTGAGCTGGCCGAGTCGGCGGCCCAGCAGGTGCGCAACGACGCAGAATCGTTCGCTGCGGACCGCAAGGCCAAGGCGGAGGACGAGGGCGTCCGGATCGTCGAGAAGGCCAAGAGCGACGCCTCGCAGCTGCGCGCCGAGGCACAGAAGGACGCGCAGTCCAAGCGCGAGGAGGCGGACGCCCTCTTCGAGGAGACCCGCGCCAAGGCCGCCCAGGCCGCGGCCGACTTCGAGACCAACCTGGCCAAGCGTCGCGAGCAGTCCGAGCGCGACCTGGCCTCGCGTCAGCAGAAGGCCGAGAAGCGCCTCGCGGAGATCGAGCACCGCGCGGAGCAGCTGCGTCTGGAGGCCGAGAAGCTGCGCACGGACGCGGAGCGTCGCGCCCGTCAGACCGTCGAGACGGCGCAGCGCCAGGCCGAGGACATCGTGGCCGACGCGAACGCCAAGGCGGACCGGATCCGTTCGGAGTCGGAGCGCGAGCTCGCGGCGCTGACGAACCGTCGCGACAGCATCAACGCGCAGCTGACGAACGTGCGCGAGATGCTCGCCACGCTCACCGGGGCGGCTGTCGCCGCCGCGGGTGTGCCGGCCGCGGACGACGAGCCGATCTCTCGTGGGGTTCCGGCTCAGCAGTCCCGGTGATGTTGTGAATCGGTAGCCTTACAGCCTCTGTACGGCTTCTGCTACGACAAGGGCCCGTTTCCCCCTCTTCGGGGGTACGGGCCTTTGTCGTGCCCTGCCTGCGGGGCGGTGGGGGCTGGTCGCGTCCACGCGGCGGAGCCGCACATTGGATAAGCCCCGCGCCCCTTAAGGGGCGCTCATGCTCACCAACGGCAAGAAGATCACGTCCACGATCTCCTCCAACGTCCCCTCCCCCACCGGCTCGTCGCCCAGGACCATCTCGTGGCGGAGGAGGTCCGTGGGGAGGGTCAGGAGCCTGGTGGGGACGTCCGCCGTGGGGATCTCGCCTCGCTCGGCGGCGCGTTCGAGCAGGGTGCGCATGATGCCCTGCATGGTCTCCGTGGCCTCCGCCTTGCGGAACCCCGCCTCCGCCATGAGGCCGTGGATGACGTCCTGCCCGACCTCCCGCTGGCGTTCGGACATCAGGTGCAGGACGGCGAGGGTGTCCCCCCGGAGGGTGCCCGTGTCGGGGACGCGGTCGGCGATACGGCCGCTGTGGTGGCGCATGGCCGCGATCACCAGTTCCGCCCGGTTGCGCCAGCGGCGGTACAGGACCTGTTTGCCGGTACGCGCGCGTGCCGCCACGCCCTCCATGGTGAGCTTCGGGTAGCCCACGGCCTTGAGTTCCGCCCAGGCCGCGTCCAGGAGGTCGGCCTCCAGGGCGGCACCGCGCCGCCGGGTGCTCTCCATGGGCAGCCGTCCTCTCCGCTCCGCGCATCACCACCGTAAGAGACCTTGCGTCTCCAACCAGGGGTAGCCTATCGTCCGGAGTTAGAGACGTTACGTCTCTTACTCGCCCCGGAGGGGACAGCCATGCCCGCGCCAGCCCGTGCACACCGCCCACCCCGCGACCGCCTCGACCCCGCCGTTCTGAAGCTCTCCGGGGTCCTCGTCCTCGGGGCAGTCGCCCCGTTGCTGGACTCCACGATCGTGTCCGTCGCTCTGCACACGCTGGGCGACCAGTTGCACGCCTCCACGGCCACTGTGCAGTGGGTGAGTACGGCGTACCTGCTCGCCCTGGCGATGGTCGTCCCCGTCAGCGGGTGGGCCGCCGAGCGGTTCGGGGCGCGCCGGACCTGGATCGCCGCGCTCGCGCTGTTCCTCGCCGGGTCGCTGCTGTGCGGTGCCGCGTGGAACATCGGGGCGCTGATCGCCTTCCGGGTCGTCCAGGGCGTCGGCGGCGGGCTGTTGCTGCCGGTCATGCAGACCCTGCTGGTCCGCGCGGCCGGCGGGCAGCGGCTGGGGCGGCTGATGGCCGTCATCTCACTGCCCGCGCTCGTGGGGCCGATCCTGGGCCCGGTCGCGGGCGGGCTCATCGTCGGACACCTGGACTGGCGCTGGATCTTCTACGTCAACCTGCCCGTCTGTGTCCTCGCGATCGTGCTCGCCCTGCGGAGCATCCCCAAGGACACGCCCCGCGGTGCCGCCGCCCGCCTGGACCTGCCCGGACTCGCGCTGGTCTCCCCCGGGCTGGCCGCCGCGATCTACGGCCTCTCCCAGGTGGGCGAACTCGGCGGCTTCGGGCACGCGCGCGTGGTGGTGCCTTTGGGCGCGGGGGTCCTTCTGGTCGCCCTGTTCGTCGTACGGGCTCTGCGCACCGCCGAGCCCCTGGTGGACCTGCGGCTGCTGCGGGTGCGGTCGTTCGCCGCGTCCTCGGTACTGATGTTCACCGGCGGGCTGACCATGTTCGGCGGGATGTTCCTGCTGCCGCTGTACTACCAACAGGTGCGCGGCGCCGGTGTGGTGACCGCCGGGCTGCTGCTCGCCCCGCAGGGGCTGGGTGCGCTCCTCGCGCGCGCGTCCGGCTCGCTCACCGACCGGATCGGGCCCCGCGCGGTGGTCGTGGCCGGGCTGCTGCTGAGCGCGCTGGGCACGCTCCCCTTCGTGTTCGTCACGGGTACGGCCGACGACGTGGTGCTCTCGCTCGCGCTGGTCGTGCGCGGTCTGGGCATGAGCGCGGTGAACCTGGCCGTGATGGTGGGCGCGTTCCAGGGGCTGGAGCCGGCGGACGTGCCGCACGCCAGCGCCACCGTGCGGATCCTGCAACAGCTCGGCGGCTCGTTCGGCACCGCCGTGCTGGCCGTGGTCGTACAGCGCGGCCTCGCGCACGGCACCGCCGCCGCCTTCGGCCACGCGTTCGGCTGGACGGTGGCGCTCACCCTTCTCGCCGTCGCCGTGGCCCTGATGCTGCCGTCGCGGTCCCCTGGGGAAGAACCCGGAACGGCACCTGATGTTCCGAAAACCCCCATGGCACACCGAAAGCACCCGTTGTAGCGTGGCCGCATGATCGAGCTGGACGGGCTGACCAAGCGATACGGCGAGAAGGTCGCGGTGAACAACCTGACCTTCACCGTGCGGCCCGGCATCGTCACGGGCTTCCTCGGGCCCAACGGCGCCGGGAAGTCCACCACTATGCGCATGATGCTCGGACTCGACCGGCCCACCGCGGGTGACGTCCGCATCGACGGCAAGCACTACGACCGCCTCAAGGACCCGCTGACGTACATCGGCGCCCTCCTGGACGCGAAGGCCATGCACGGCGGCCGCAGCGCCTACAACCACCTGCTGTGCCTGGCGCAGAGCAACGGCATCCCCAACAGCCGCGTCCGCGAGGTGCTCGACGTGGTCGGGCTGACCTCGGTCGCGAAGAAGAAGGCCAAGGGGTTCTCGCTCGGCATGGGCCAGCGGCTCGGCATCGCCGCCGCCCTCCTCGGCGACCCCCGGATCCTGATGTTCGACGAACCGGTCAACGGCCTGGACCCCGAGGGCATCCACTGGATCCGCAACCTCATGAAGTCCCTTGCCGCGGAGGGCCGTACGGTCTTCGTCTCCTCCCACCTGATGAGCGAGATGGCCCTGACGGCCGAGCACCTCGTGGTCATCGGCCAGGGCAGGCTGCTCGCCGACACCTCCATGGCGGAGTTCATCCGGCAGAACTCCCGCTCGTACGTCCGCGTCCGCTCCCCCCAGCGCGAACGGCTGCTGGACGTGCTGCACGCGGCGGGGGTCACCGCCGTGGAGAGCGGCAGCGGCGCCCTGGAGGTGGACGGCAGCCAGGCCGAGCACATCGGTGAACTGGCCGCCCAGCACCAGCTGGTGCTGCACGAGCTGAGCCCCCAGCAGGCGTCCCTGGAGGAGGCGTTCATGCAGCTGACCGCGGAGTCGGTGGAGTACCACGCGCACGCCCAGCCGGGCACCCCGGAGTGGGGCCTCGTCCAACCGTCGGCCCAGCCTTCGGCCCAACCGACGGCCCCGGCTTCGCCCCAGTCCGCCGATCAGGCGTCCCCCTCGCAGTGGGGCGCCGGCTGGCAGAACGACCGCCGCAAGAAGGGGAGCTGACGTGGCCGCGACGCTCCAGGTCATCCGCTCCGAGTGGACCAAGATCCGGTCGGTGGCGTCCACCGTGTGGACACTGTCCCTGGCCCTGGTCGTCACCATCGGCCTCGGCATGCTGATCGCGGCCCTGTCGAAGCACGATTACGACTCCATGAGCCGCTCGGACAAGCTGTCCTTCGACCCGACGTACATCAGCTTCGCCGGGATGAGCCTCGGCCAGCTCGCGATGATCGTGTTCGGCGTGCTCGTCGTGTCGAACGAGTACAGCACCGGCATGATCCGCACCTCGCTCGCCGCGGTGCCGCAGCGCGGCTCCTTCCTCGCGGGCAAGATCGCGGTGGCCGCGGGCCTCGCCCTCGCCGTCGGCCTCGTCACCAGCTTCGTCACGTTCTTCGTCGGACAGGCCATGCTCGGCTCGCTCAAGGCGTCGATCGGCGACCCGGGCGTACTGCGCGCGGTCATCGGCGGCGGGCTCTACATGACGCTCATCGCGATGTTCTCCATGGGCGTCGCCTCGATGCTGCGCTCGCCGATGCTGTCGCTGGGCATCCTGATGCCGTTCTTCTTCCTGATCTCCAGCATCCTGGGCAACGTTTCGGCCACGAAGAAGATCGGCCAGTACCTGCCCGACCAGGCCGGCAGCAAGATCATGCAGGTGGTCACCCCGGTGGACAACGACACCCCCTACGGGCCCTGGGGCGGCCTGTTCATCATGGTGCTGTGGGTGGCGGCGGCCCTGATCGGCGGATACGTCCTGCTGAAGAGACGGGACGCCTGAGCCGCGGGAGCGAGTTGAATGCCTGCTGCCTGTGCCGCGGCGACGGGGCGCCTCAGCCCGAGCGGCGCCGCGCCCCAGCCGCAGCGGGCAGCGGGCAACGGCAGCCCCCGAGCCGAGAGGATCCGACGCGCCGCCCAAACCGCCGTAAACCCTGATTCTCCCCCGTACGGGCACCCCCGTTTTTCTCGCCCGGGAACCGTCAGCACCCCGTTATTCTCCTAACCCGTACGGGGGGCGCCCCCGGACGTCCTGAACCTTCCGATGGGTGCGGAGAATGATCGAGGCAGTCGGCCTGACGAAGCGCTACGGCGCCAACACGGCCGTGCACAACCTTTCCTTCCAGGTAAGGCCGGGTACCGTCACCGGCTTCCTCGGGCCCAACGGCTCGGGCAAGTCCACGACCATGCGCATGATCCTCGGTCTCGACAACCCGACCGCGGGGCACGTGACGATCAGCGGGCGTCCGTACCGCGAACTGCCCAACGCCGCGCGGCACGTGGGCGCGCTCCTCGACGCCAAGGCCGTGCACGGCGGACGGCACGCGCGCAACCATCTGCTGTGCCTGGCCCAGCTCTCCGGCATCCCGGCCCGCCGCGTCGACGAGGTGCTCGGCGTGGTCGGTCTCCAGGCCGTGGCGAAAAGGCGCTCCAAGGGGTTCTCGCTCGGCATGGGCCAGCGGCTCGGCATCGCCGCCGCCCTCCTCGGCGACCCCCAGGTCCTGCTGTTCGACGAACCGGTCAACGGCCTGGACCCCGAGGGCATCCTGTGGGTGCGCAACCTCATGAAGTCCCTTGCCGCGGAGGGCCGTACGGTCTTCGTCTCCTCGCACCTGATGAGCGAGATGGCCCTCACCGCCGAGCACCTGATCGTGATCGGCCGCGGGCAACTGCTCGCCGACATGAGCGTGCGGGACTTCATCGCCGCCAACTCCGCGGGCTTCGCCCGGGTCCGCACCCCCGACCCCGAGCCGCAGCAGCGCGAGAAGCTGACGGCCGCGCTGACCGAGGCGGGCGGGCACGTGCTGCCCGAGCCGGACGGGGCGCTGCGCGTGACGGGGCTGCCGCTGTCGCGCATCAGCGACCTCGCGCACTCCGCCGACGTACGCCTGTGGGAGCTGTCGCCGCACCAGGCATCGCTGGAGGAGGCGTACATGCGGATGACCCAGGCCGCCGTCGACTACCGTTCGACGGCCGACCAGAAGGCGGGCCTGATGCAGCCGTCCGCGCCGGGCGCCCCGCCGCAGCTGCCGGTACCGGGCCAGGGCCAGCCGGGCTGGTACGCGCCACCGCCTCCGGAGCAGGGAGGCCGCCCGTTCGCGATGCCGGCGGAAGACGCCGCGGAGGACACCACCCCGGCGGCCCCGGCCCCCGTGGCCCTGGCCAAGGCACCCGCCCCGGCCACCGCCCGAGCCGCCGGCGCCCCCGAAGACGTCCCCGCGGACGCCCCCAAGGCCGGCCCCGGCCAGGACAGCAAGGACGACGACAGCGAGGACCCCCGATGACCGCCCACCAGCCGTCCGCGACCACCGCCTCCCCACAGGCCACCTCGCAGGCCGTCCCGCACCCCGGCTACGTCTCCCCGATCCCGGTCGTGCGCACGCACCTCGGGCACGCCGTCGCCTCCGAGTGGACGAAGATCAAGTCGGTCCGCTCGACCCTGTGGACGCTGGGCGTGTTCCTGCTGATCGTGATCGGACTCGGGCTGGTCCTCACACTGTTCCTCGCCTCCGCGGACGCCAACCTGGAGGGCAACCAGCCGCTCCAGCTCGGCTTCCCCGGTCTGCTGGTCGGCAGCATGTGCGTCGTCACGCTCGGCGTGCTGACCACCGCGTCCGAGTACGGCACCGGCATGATCCGTACGACGATGACGGCCTGCCCCAGCCGGGTGCGGATCCTGACGGCGAAGGCGATCGTGTTCTTCGCGCTCGCGTTCACGGTCACCCTCGCGGCGACGACGTTCGTCGCTTTCGTGCAGACGTCGCTGCTGCGGAACGAGGGGCTCGCCGAACCCACCGCCATGGAGTGGCTGAAGGGCACGGTCGGCGTCAGCCTCTACGTCGCCCTGCTCGGTCTGCTGTCGCTGGCCGCCGGTTCGGTGATCCGGCACTCGGCGGGCGCCATCACCCTGATGATCGGTCTGCTGCTGGCCCCGCTGGTCATCGCGATGTTCCTGTTCTCCGACTCCCTGCGGGGTCTCCAGGAGGCCCTGGTCGAGTACTCGATCCCCAACCAGCTCAGCATCTTCTACGACAACTCGCTGAGCGACACCGGCACTTCGGGCTGGGACCCGCTGTGGATCATGCTGGTCGTGGCCGGTGCCTCGTTCGGCTGCGCCTGCTCGCTGCTGGAGCGCCGGGACGTCTAGGTCATCAGATCTGGGTCATCAGATCGGGAAGGGCGTCAGGTTGACGAGATCGGCTGACGGAGCCGAACAGGATCCCACAGATCGACCCGCCCCAGTGGTGTGACGCACAACACGTCACACCGGGCCGCTCAGAACTTCGGCGCGTTCCGGGACCGCTGCACCCGCGTGGTGCGGCGGTCCTTCGCGTTCCAGCACGCCTTGTGCCAGTGCCGCCGGTCGTCCACGCCGGAGTGCGCGGGCCAGGCCACGACATGCGGTACGCCGGACGGGATGACCTGGTCACAGCCCGGGCAGCGGTAGGTCTTGCCCTCGGCACTGGCGCCCGCCACATGACGCACGCTCCACTCCTCGCCGCGCCAGCTCTCGCTGGACTGCCAGCCGCCGTACCGGCCGGAGCGGTCGTCCTCGGCGCTCGGGCCCGAACCATCGGTGCCCTTGGGGCGATTGCGACGCGGGGACACGGGACACCTCTCGGGGTTATACAGGAAGCACGGGCCGCGTCCAGCCTACGCGGCGGCCACCGGGGCAGCCGTAATCCACCAAACCTCACAGAGCACCCGTTGACACCCTCCGCAGTCAGTCTGCGACTCACCCCCGGCACCCGCACCGTCGCCCGATTCTGCAGACAATCCGCAAATCCCTCCGCCAGGCCGTGACTTCGGCACATGTCAGCAAGTTATGCGGGGTGGGGGAGCTCCACGTAGGAGCACTAGGAAGCAGGAAGCACCATGCACGTAGGAAGTTTCGTCCTCGCGGCCCAGTTCCCGGGCCAGGGGCAGGGAGAGTCCCTGCACCGGGCGGTGCGGTCGGCCGAGGTGGCAGAAGAGGCCGGCCTGGACTCCGTGTGGCTCGCCGAGCACCACTTCGTGCCGTACGGGACCTGCCCGTCCGCGGTCACGCTCGCCGCCCTGCTGCTCGGCCGGACCGAGCGCATCCACGTCGGTACGGCGGTCAGCGTACTGCCCGCCACCCATCCCGTGGCGCTCGGCGAACAGGCCGCGCTGCTGCACCTGGTCTCCGGCGGCCGGTTCTCGCTGGGCGTGGGGCGCGGCGGGCCCTGGGTGGACCTGGAGGTCTTCGGCGCGGGCCTGGCGGCGTACGAGAAGGAGTTCCCGGAATCACTCGATCTGCTGGTGCGCTGGCTGCGCGAACCGGCCGTGTCGGCCGAAGGCGACCGGTTCGCCTTCCGCGAGGTGCCGGTCGTGCCGCGGCCCTCGGAGTCCCTGTCGGACGATCCGGGACCCGAGGTGGTCGTCGCCTGCACCTCGCCGTCGAGTGTACGGCTGGCCGCCGAGCGGGGGCTGCCGATGCTGCTCGGGATGCACTGCGGGGACGAGGAGAAGGCCGAAATGGTCGCGCTGTGGCGGCAGTTCGCCCGTGCCGCCGGGGTGGCCGGGGACCGGATCGAGGCAGCCGGACACGTGTCGGCCGGGGTCTGCCAGGTCGCGGACCGGCGCACCGACGCGGTCGAGGCGCTCACCAAGGCGATGCCGGGCTGGCTCAAACTGGGCCTGGAGGCGCATGTGACGGTGGACGGCCGCCGGCGCGCGATGCGCGATCCGCTGGCGTACACGGAACTGCTGTGCGGGCTGCACCCGGTGGGGACACCGCGGTTGTGCGCGGACCGGTTGGCGGCCACGTCGGAGCGGACGGGGATCACCCGGTTCGCGCTCCTGGTGGAGGGCTCGGGCGACCTCGCGGCGACCGAGGAGAACGTACTGCGGCTGGGGACGGAGGTGGTGCCGCAGCTGCGCTGAGCGGCTCGCGCACCCTGGGTCCCAGGTACGTGCGGTACCCCGCAGGCCGGAGAAGACCGCCCTGCGGGGAGCTTGTCGCCCCGGACTGATGCACCTCCCGCGTACGGAGCGACAAGCCTCACGACGTCACTGCTTCAGCAGTCGCGGAACTCCGGTGACTGGTTGAGCAGTTGGCTGCGCACCGAGGTGAAGCGGGCCAGTTTGTCGTCCACCGAAGAGTCCAGTGGGAACACGGCCACCCGGTGACAGTTCTGGAACGCCAGCCGGACTCCGAAGTGCCGTTGCAGCGCGCCGCGTATCGCGTCACTCGCCAGCGCACGCAACAGTTGGCCGCGCGCTTGCTCGTCCGGCGGGGGCGTCTGGTTGTCGGCGAACGCACCGCCGTCGACCTTCAGCTCGGCCACCAGGTTACTGATCATCTCCCACGCGTAGGGCAGGGAGATCCGGACGCAGTCGACGAACTCCGCTTCGTCAACCTCGCCTCGCTCGGCCTGTTCCAACAGGGCCGGTGAGACGTCGAGCGACATGATTTCTCCTCTCGCGCCCCCGGGTCCAGGGGGGTCACCCCCGGGTCCAGGGGGGTAGGCGGACAGGGAAGGAGTCCGCGATTTTCGAGCACGCTGTGTACACGCCTCGCGACCTCCCGTTCATACGGTAAGCAGCGGAGACGGCCCGCACCAGGAAAACGGCCACACCGGGGTCAGCCGGTGGGCGCACAATCGGCCACCAGGAAACTCCGGGCGTCCGGTGGGAAATCGGGGCACTTCGCGAAAGCCGGCGCGGGAGGCGACGGGAGGGGCGGATGTGTCCCGGTGGGCGAATCGCGCACACGGGCGCGGGTCGAGTAGCGTTGCCGACCATGCGTCTCGTCATTGCCCGCTGCTCCGTGGACTACGCGGGCCGGCTCACCGCCCATCTCCCGTCCGCTCCCCGTCTGATCCTGGTCAAGGCGGACGGAAGCGTCTCGATCCACGCGGACGACCGCGCCTACAAGCCGCTCAACTGGATGTCTCCGCCCTGCACGTTGAAGGAGGGGGCGGACGCGGAGGCCGGCGTCTGGACCGTCGTCAACAAGGCGGGCGAGAAGCTCATCATCACGATGGAGGAGGTGCTGCACGACTCCTCGCACGAACTCGGGGTGGACCCGGGTCTGATCAAGGACGGCGTGGAAGCGCACCTCCAGGAGCTGCTCGCCGACCGCATCGACACGCTGGGCGAGGGCTACACCCTGATCCGCCGCGAGTACATGACGGCGATCGGCCCGGTCGACATCCTGTGCCGGGACGGGGACGGGCAGACGGTGGCGGTGGAGATCAAGCGGCGCGGCGAGATCGACGGCGTCGAGCAACTCACGCGCTACCTGGAGCTGTTGAACCGCGACCCGCACCTCGCGCCGGTCCGGGGCATCTTCGCGGCCCAGGAGATCAAGCCCCAGGCCCGTGTCCTGGCCACGGACCGGGGCATCGGCTGCGCGATCCTGGACTACGACGCCCTGCGCGGCATCGAGGACGACAAACTGCGGCTGTTCTGACGGCACCGGTCCGCCCCGCACGGCCCACCGGCTCCCCCACCACTCCCCCAACTCCCCGACGAAAAGGGCCGGTTCCGATCAAACGGAACCGGCCCTTCGTGGGTGGTGCGGATGTCAGATCACGGAGTCCGCCGACGCGCTCACGGTGCCGGCGTCCGTCGCGGGCACCGAACTGCTCGTCTCGGCAGGCCCGCTGGCCGTGTCGTCCGTGGTCGGCGGATCGGCCGGGTCCGTGGTCGGGTCCTCGGTCGGCGGGTCCGTGGTGGGGTCCTCGGTCGGGGCTTCGGTGGTCGGATCGCTGGACGGCGGTTTGGTGGTCGGATCGCTGGACGGCGGCTTCGTGGTCGTACCGCTGGTCGGCGGCTTCGTGGTCGTACCGCTGGACGGCGGCTTCGTCGTGCTGCCCCCACCGCCCGTCGTCCCCCCGGTGGTCCCGTCCGCGGCCGTGGTGGACGGCGTCGGGTCGTCCGCCGTGCCGTAGGTGCCGTCGGGCCCCGGGTCCGTCGGCTCCACCACGGCGGCCGCGGCGTCGCCCGTGCCGCTGCCGCCGTCCGTGCCGCCGCCCGCCTTGTCCGCGCCGAGGCTGCCGTCGCCGCCGCCCTGGCTGGCCGAGGGGTTGACGCCGACCTTGTCGGAGGGCGCGTTCTCGTTGTGGTCGGAGGTCGCGCCCAGCGTGACCACCGTGCCGAGCACGGCGGCGAGCAGGGCGCCCGCGCCCGCGGCAGCGAGGTTGCGCCGGGTGCCGCGGGCGATGCCCTTGAGGCCCCGGACGGCGGCGTGCGGCTTGCCCGCGGCGGGCGTCGCGAACGTCACCAACGTGGCCGTGTCGCCCAGCGGTTCGGGCCGCACGAACCCGGCGGGCACCCCGCCCGGCGGCGACGCGGACTCCTCGTGGCGGGCGTCCGGCACCTCCTGACCGCCCGGCAGCGTGCCCCCGGAGCGGTCGGTGACCAGGGCGAGGGCCCGGCGTCCGGCGACGGTGCCGCGCTTGTCGGCGAGGGCGCCGCGCAGCCCGATGGACGCCTCCAACTCGGCGCGAGCCCGGTCGAGTTGGCCCCCGCACAGCGCGAGGACGCCCAACTCGTGGTGGAAGTACGCCTGTTCGCCCACCTCACCGGCGAGCCGGGAGGCTTCCGCACCGGCCCGCAGCGCCCGTTCCCAGGCGCTCCAGTGCAGCCCGGCGGCGAACGCGGGCGCGGCCTGCCGGGCGAGCCGCACGGCGAGGCTCTCCTCGCCCTCCGCGACCTGCGCAGTCAGCGGCACCAGCACCGCGAGCGCGGCGAGCACCGCATCCGCCTCCGCCGCGACCCGCTCGGGTGTGACCGAGGGGTGCCCGGCCCACCAGGCGTAGTGCTGGGCGACGGTCGCCGCGTGCCGGCCGGCGTCGTCGCCGTATCCGGCGGCCTCCAGCTGCATCTGGACGCCCGCGGCGAGCCGGTAGCGGGAGCCGACCGGGCTGAGCAGCGCGCAGCTCGCGAGTTCGGCGAGCGCGGCGTCCGCGTGGGTGTCGTCGGCGAGGGCCGGCAGATGCGTCTGGTGGGGCACCTCGCCGCCGAGGGCGACGGCGAAGCGAAGTGCGGCCCGGGCGGACTCGCTGAGCCGGGACGCGAGCAGCGGGGCGGGCGCGGCGGCCTCCGCCAGGGACGGCAGGGGTACGTCGTGGCCGTCGCCCGCGTCGAACGGGGCGTCCACCGGGGTCTCCTGGAAGACGCCGAACTCGTCGAAGGCGTCCGCGTCGGCGCGCAGCCGGTCGCGCTGTCTCAGCAGCGCCCCGGCCTGCATGAAGCGCAGCGGCAGCCCCTCGGACTCGAACCAGAGGTCGCCCGCCCAGTTGGCCTCCTCCTCGCTGAGGTCGCGCCCGACGGCGCGCTCCAGGAGTTCCAGGCCCCCGGTCCGGTCGAGACCGCCGAGCGCGACCTCCTCGACCATGGCCTCGGCCGAGGGCGCGGCCACCTCCGGCGTCGCGGATATGAGGAACGCGCACTCGGGCGTGGCGTCGAGCAGTTCGTCCAGCGCGGCGCCGCCGAACTCGATGTCGTCGACGAGGACGACCGCGCCCACCTCGCCGAGCAGCGCGAGCAGTTCGGCGCGCTCGGGGCGGTACAGGGGCGCGTCGTGGACGGCGTAGAGGAGGTCGTAGAGCAGGTCGGTGGTGGTGCGGCGGTAGCCGGTGAGGCGGACGACGCCGTCGGGGGCGAGGTCCGCGCACTGCTCGGCGACCGCGTCGAGCAGCGTGCTGCGGCCGGAACCGGAGGCTCCGGTCAGCCGTGCGGAACGGCCGCGGGAGA
Source organism: Actinobacteria bacterium OK074 (assembly GCA_001298575.1). GTDB lineage: Bacteria > Actinomycetota > Actinomycetes > Streptomycetales > Streptomycetaceae > Streptomyces. Next base: position 32,522 of record LJCV01000318.1, on the reverse strand, counting down.
GCAGTCCGACGAGCCGCTCCAACTCCTCGTCCCGTTCCAGCAGCGGCGGCCGGGGCTGCGCGGGACCCGGCGGCACGGGCGGCCGGGCGGCGCGCTCGGCCTCGGCCCGCTCGGCGGCGGTGAGCTTGCGCGGGCGCGGTGGATGCTCCCCGGGCGGGCAGTTCTCCATCTCGCTGCCGTCGACGGGGTTGACGGTGAGCAGGAAGTCGCCCGAGACCAGCTGGACGGTACGGGCGAGTGCGGGTGCGTGCTGTCCGAAGTCGTTGCCGAGGGGATCCCGAGACGGACGCGGGCGCGACGCGGTGCCGTCGCCGTCGTGGCCGTACTCCTCGGGTCCCGGATTGATCGGGTCCATAGGTCCAAGCCCCCCAAAAGCGTCGGTGTGCCGTGCCCAAGCCCCTCCCGGCCGTGCTGCACACTGCGCTGTCGCTTCTGGTCCGGTGCCCGCGTCGAGGTGACGGGCGGCGGGCAGCCGAACCCTAAACCTTCGCACAGTATGTCCGAACAGCCGGGGTACCGCGCCGTCCGAGACGTCACAGCTTCATGAGGATTGCGCGTGACGTGCCGTTTCGCCCCACGGGCCCCCCGACCCCCGACCGCCTCCCCCAAGGCGATCCCAAGACGATCCCAAGACGATCCCGAGGCATACGCCCCTGGGTATCACACCCGTGGCAGTGACTCCACCCCGATGCCGCCCTCGATGGCCAGGATCCGGTGCAGCCGCGTGGCCACCAGCAGGCGTTGCATCTGCGGCGGTACGTCGCGCAGCACGAGCCGGCGCCCGCAGCGGCCGGCCCGCCGGTGGGCGCCCATGATCACGCCGAGTCCGGTGGCGTCCCACGAGTCGAGTTCGGACAGGTCGAGCACGAGGTCGCCGACGCCGTCGTCCACGGCCGAGTGCAGGACCGTACGGGCGTCCGCCGCGCTGCGGACGTCGAGGCGGCCCCCGACGACCAGCTCGACGTGGTCGCCCCTGATGTGCATATGCGCTCCCCGGGAGTGCGTCGTGGTTTCTCCGTGTCCATGGGTTGTGCAACCTCTGACGGGTCGACACACCCCGAAGTTGCCGTCCGTAAGCGAACCGATACCGAATTCACTCTTCGGTGGGATGCCTCTGAGGTGTGTGCGGTTCCCGTGTACGTGCGATACGTGTGGTGCGTACGTCAGTACGTGTAGAAGCCCTGCCCGCTCTTGCGGCCGATGTCACCGGCGTCAACCATCCGGCGCATCAGCTCGGGCGGGGCGAACTTCTCGTCCTGGGACTCGGTGTAGATGTTGCTGGTGGCGTGCAGCAGGATGTCGACGCCGGTCAGGTCGGCGGTGGCCAGCGGCCCCATCGCGTGGCCGAAACCCAGCCGGCAGGCGAGGTCGATGTCCTCGGCGGTCGCGACGCCCGACTCGTAGAGCTTGGCGGCCTCGACGACGAGGGCGGAGATGAGCCGGGTGGTGACGAACCCGGCGACGTCCCGGTTGACGACGATGCAGGTCTTGCCGGTCGACTCGGCGAACTCCCGCGCGGCGGCGAGGGCTTGGTCGCTGGTCTTGTAGCCGCGCACCAGCTCGACGAGCTGCATCATCGGCACCGGCGAGAAGAAGTGCACGCCGACGACCCGGTCCGGGCGTTCGGTGACGGCCGCGATCTTGGTGATCGGGATCGCGGAGGTGTTGGAGGCGAGCACGGCGTCCGGGCGCACGATCTTGTCGAGCGCGCGGAAGATCTCGTGCTTGACCTCCAGCTTCTCGAAGACGGCCTCGACGACGAGGTCGGCGTCGGCGGCGGCGTCCAGATCGGTGGTGGCGGTGATCCGTCCGAGGGCGGCGTCGGCGTCCACGGCCGCGAGCTTCCCCTTGGCGACGAACCGGTCGTAGGAGGTCTTGATGGAGTCGGTGCCACGGGTGAGCGCTTCGTCGGTGACATCGCGCAGGACGACGTCCCAGCCGGACTGGGCGGCGACCTGGGCGATGCCGGACCCCATGAGTCCGGCGCCGATGACGGCGAGCTTCCCTGCCACTGTGCGACCCCTCACACGCTGTTGACCGATGTTTAGATATCCCTCTCCGGCGGACCTTAGCGCTCGTGCGGGCACCTGTGACCAGGAAGTAGTGCGCGTCACGCCGCATTTGACGGACGTCACACCTACGGCTGCCCCGGCGGTCGTCTCACTACTCTGGTCGCATGGTCAATCTGACGCGCATTTACACCAGGACCGGCGACCGGGGCACCACGAACCTGGGGGACATGAGCCGGGTCCCGAAGACCGATCCGCGCATCGCCGCGTACGCGGACGCCAACGAGGCGAACGCCGTCATCGGTACGGCAATCGCGCTGGGCGGGCTCGCGGCGGACGTCGTCAAGGTGCTCACGCGGGTGCAGAACGACCTGTTCGACGTGGGCGCGGACCTGTCGACGCCGGTCGTGGAGAACCCGCAGTTCCCGCCCCTGCGGGTGGAGCAGTTCTACGTCGACAAGCTGGAGGCGGACTGCGACCGCTTCAACGAGGAGCTGGAGAAGCTCCGTTCGTTCATCCTGCCGGGCGGCACCCCGGGCGCCGCCCTGCTCCACCAGGCGTGCACGGTCGTACGGCGGGCGGAGCGGTCGACGTGGGCGGCGCTGGAGAGTCACGGCGAGACGATGAACCCGCTGACGGCGACCTATCTGAACCGGCTGTCGGACCTGCTGTTCATCCTGGCCCGGACGGCGAACAAGGAAGTCGGCGACGTGCTGTGGGTGCCGGGCGGGGAGCGCTGACGGACACGGCGCGCACGCGGTCTTCACGAAGGCTACTGGTCCAGACCTCTTGACCCCTTGGTCCAGACCTTTCTATCCTCGCGATACCGCACCACCTGCCATGCCCATGCCCACCTCGCCCCTCCTCCCCCCACCTCCAGGAGGCTCAGCATGCGCTTCAGACACCGTGTCGCCGCCGGGCTCGCGGCCCTGCTGCTCCCACTCGCCGGACTCGTCGGCCTCGCGGGCCCCGCCCAGGCCACCGTCGCTCCCCGGGCCGCCGCCGACTCCCCCGTGAAACTCGGGTACTTCACCGAGTGGGGCATCTACGGCCGCGACTACAACGTCAAGAACCTGGTGACCTCCGGTTCCGCCGCGAAGATCACCCACATCAACTACGCCTTCGGCAACGTCACCGACGGCAAGTGCGCGATCGGCGACTCCTACGCCGACTACGACAAGGCGTTCACCGCGGACCAGTCGGTCAGCGGCGTGGCGGACACCTGGGACCAGCCGCTGCGCGGCAACTTCAACCAGCTGCGCGAGCTGAAGGCCAAGTACCCGAACCTGAAGGTGATCTGGTCCTTCGGCGGCTGGTCCTGGTCCGGCGGTTTCGCCCAGGCCGCCGCCGACCCGGCCGCGTTCGCCGACTCCTGCTACAACCTCGTCGAGGACCCCCGCTGGGCCGACGTGTTCGACGGCATCGACATCGACTGGGAGTACCCCAACGCCTGCGGCCTGTCCTGCGACACCAGCGGGGCCGCCGCGTACAAGAACCTGATGGCCGCCCTCCGCGCCCGGTTCGGCACCGGCGACCTGGTCACCGCCGCCGTCACCGCGGACGGCACCCCCGGCGGCAAGATCGAGGCCGCCGACTACGCGGGCGCCGCCCCGTACGTCGACTGGTACAACGTGATGACGTACGACTTCTTCGGCGCCTGGGACGCGCAGGGCCCCACCGCCCCGCACTCCCCGCTCACCTCCTACCCCGGCATCCCCAAGGAGGGCTGGACCACGGCCGACGCGATCGCCAAGTACCGCTCCCTCGGCGTCCCGGCGAGCAAACTCCTGCTCGGCATCGGCTTCTACGGCCGCGGCTGGACCGGGGTCACCCAGGACGCACCGGGCGGTACGGCCACCGGCGCGGCGGCGGGTACGTACGAACAGGGCGTCGAGGACTACAAGGTACTCAAGACGTCCTGCCCGGCCACCGGCGTCGTCGCGGGCACGGCGTACGCCCGCTGCGGTACCGACTGGTGGTCGTACGACACCCCGGCGACCATCGGCCTGAAGACCGCCTGGGCCAGGTCGCAGGGGCTCGGCGGGGCGTTCTTCTGGGAGTTCAGCGGCGACACCGGCGACGGGGAGCTGGTGAGCGCGCTCAGCGGCGGGCTGGGCTGAGCCCGGCCGGCCGGTCGTAGCGTCTACGACGCCGTGGGTGCCGCTTCGGCGCACCCACGGCGTTTGCCGTGCGCCGCGCACGCCCCCCGGCGTACGCGCCACCGGGACGTTCGGCCCCCTTGCCGGGCCGGTCGGCCGCGTGGGACCCGGCCTCCGGCCGGGAAGACTGTGGACTAGCAGTCGCAAACGCATTGACGTATTCGGGGGAATCACCATGAAGCGCAACCGCAGCCGGTCCCGTACCACCGGAACCGAGTCCCGTACCGCCGGAACCAGGTCCCGTACCACCGGACCCGGCCGGCCCATACGGGCCAGGAGGCCCCTCGCGGCCTACCTCGGCGTGTTCGCCGGTACCGCGACGGCCGCGCTGATCAGCGCCTGGCCGGTCGACGTCACCGTGTCCGTGGCCCATCACGCGCCGCCCGCGGTCGTCGTGGGGCAGGGCGGCACCGGGGGCCTACGTCCCGTACAACGGCCTCTGCCCGCAGGCGGCGGACGCCGGGGACTGACCCCGGCCGCGCGGGCTCACGCCACGTTCACGCGCTGGCCGGGGGGCGCGGCCTCCAGCCAGGCCAGGAAACCGGTCAGCGCGTCGTCGCTCATCGCCAGTTCGAGACGGGTCTTCTGGTGGACGCAGGTGATGATCACCGCGTCGGAGAGCAGGGCGAGTTCCTCCTCGCCCTCGGGGTCCCGGCGGCCGGCCACCTCGATCGCCGAGCGTTCCAGCGTGCGGCGCGGGCGGGGCGCGTAGGAGAAGACCCGGTACCACTCGACGCGGTCACCGTTGTAGCGGGCCACGCCGTAGCTCCAGCCCTTGCCGCTGGTGTCGGGCTCCTCGGGGACGTTCCAGCGCAGGCTGCAGTCGAACGTGCCGCCGGAGCGCTGGATGAGCCTGCGCCGCAGTCCGAAGACGAACAGCCCCACCACCACGACCGCGACCGCCGCACCGCACACACTCAGAGCGAGGACCATCTTCGCCGACCTCCTCGTCTCCCAGGTAACGGAACGGAAAAAACACCCACATCTACCTCAGCCGCGGCCGGTACCGGGGGTTCCGGTACCGGCCGCGGCTGAGTCAGGTCACGGCAGCGCGTGGCGCTCCCCCGGGACCTCACGGGCCCGGGAAATGCCTGCGGTTCAGCGCGCCGCCACCGCACGCAGACGGACGTCCGCGCGGCGCTCGGCAGGGGCGTCGCCCTCCGCCTTCGCGCGCTGGAGCTCGCGCTCCGCGCTCTGGACGTCGATCTCGTCCGACAGTTCGGCGATCTCGGCGAGCAGCGACAGCTTGTTGTCCGCGAACGAGATGAAACCGCCGTGCACCGCGGCGACGACCGTTCCCCCCTCGCTCGTACGGATGGTCACCGGGCCCGACTCCAGCACGCCGAGCAGCGGCTGGTGACCGGGCATGACGCCGATGTCGCCGGACGTGGTCCGCGCGACGACCAGGGTGGCCTCGCCGGACCAGACCTGACGGTCGGCGGCGACCAGCTCGACATGCAGCTCAGCAGCCAATGCAGGCTCCTCGGGTCACCACCCGGCCGTACCGTACCGCCGGGTGTTGGGATGGATTCTAGTAGGCAGACGAAGGGGGACGGGACGCGGCCCGAGTTCCGGGTCGGTCTCGTCCCCCACTGTCACTGGCCCGGCGTCAGGAGACGCCCAGCTCCTTGGCGTTCTTGCGCAGGTCGTCGAGACCACCGCACATGAAGAACGCCTGCTCGGGGTAGTGGTCGTACTCGCCGTCGATGATCGCGTTGAACGCGGCGATCGACTCCTCCAGCGGTACGTCCGAGCCGTCCACGCCGGTGAACTGCTTGGCGGCGTGGGTGTTCTGGGACAGGAAGCGCTCGACGCGGCGGGCCCGCCACACCACGAGCTTGTCCTCCTCGCCCAGCTCGTCGATGCCGAGGATGGCGATGATGTCCTGGAGGTCCTTGTACTTCTGGAGGATCGACTTCACGCGCATGGCCGCGTTGTAGTGGTCCGCCGCGATGTACCGGGGGTCCAGGATCCGGGACGTGGAGTCCAGCGGGTCCACGGCCGGGTAGATGCCCTTCTCGGAGATCGGACGGGAGAGCACCGTCGTCGCGTCGAGGTGGGCGAAGGTGGTGGCCGGGGCCGGGTCGGTCAGGTCGTCCGCGGGGACGTAGATCGCCTGCATCGAGGTGATCGAGTGACCGCGGGTCGAGGTGATGCGCTCCTGGAGGAGACCCATCTCGTCGGCCAGGTTCGGCTGGTAGCCCACCGCGGAGGGCATGCGGCCGAGCAGGGTCGAGACCTCGGAACCGGCCTGCGTGAAGCGGAAGATGTTGTCGATGAAGAACAGCACGTCCTGCTTCTGCACATCGCGGAAGTACTCCGCCATGGTCAGACCGGCCAGGGCCACACGGAGACGGGTGCCCGGGGGCTCGTCCATCTGGCCGAAGACCAGCGCGGTCTTGTCCAGTACGCCGGACTCTTCCATCTCCGCGATGAGGTCGTTGCCCTCACGCGTACGCTCGCCGACACCCGCGAAGACGGAGACGCCCTCGTGGAGGTTGGCGACACGCATGATCATTTCCTGGATCAGCACGGTCTTGCCGACACCGGCACCACCGAACAGACCGATCTTGCCGCCCTTGACGTACGGGGTCAGCAGGTCGACGACCTTCAGGCCCGTCTCGAACATCTCGGTCTTCGACTCAAGCTGGTCGAACGCGGGGGCCTTGCGGTGGATGGACCAGCGCTCGCCCTCGTACTGCTCGTCGACGTTCAGGACCTCGCCGAGGGTGTTGAACACCTTGCCCTTGGTGAAGTCGCCGACCGGGACGCTGATGCCGTTGCCCGTGTCGGTCACCACGGCCTGGCGGACCAGACCGTCGGTGGGCTGCATCGAGATGGTGCGGACCACGCCGTCACCCAGGTGCTGGGCGACCTCCAGGGTCAGCGTCTTCTTCTCGCCCGCGTTGGCCGGGTCGGAGACCTCGACGTGCAGGGCGTTGTAGATCTCGGGCATCGCGTCGACGGGGAACTCCACGTCGACGACCGGGCCGATGACCCGGGCGACGCGGCCCGTGGCGGCGGCCGTCTCAACTGTGGTCGTCATTACTTGTCACTCCCCGCGGTCGCGTCGGCCAGGGCGCTCGCGCCTCCGACGATCTCGCTGATTTCCTGGGTGATTTCGGCCTGGCGGGCCGCGTTGGCAAGACGGGAGAGCGTGTTGATCAGCTCGCCCGCGTTGTCGGTGGCCGACTTCATCGCACGCCGGGTGGCCGCGTGCTTCGAAGCGGCCGACTGGAGCAGCGCGTTGTAGATCCGGCTCTCGACGTACCGCGGCAGCAGGGCGTCCAGGACGTCCTCCGCCGACGGCTCGAACTCGTACAGCGGCCGGATCTCGCCCTTGGGGGCCGCCTCGGCGGCGACCTCCTCCAGGCTGAGCGGCAGCAGCCGGGCGTCGGTCGCCGTCTGGGTCATCATCGACACGAACTCGGTGAAGACGATGTGGAGTTCGTCCACGCCGCCGTCGGCCGTGTCCTTCTCGATGGCCTCGATCAGCGGGGCCGCGACCTTCTTGGCGTCCGCGTACGACGGCTCGTCGGTGAAGCCCGTCCACGAATCCGAGATCTTGCGCTCACGGAAGTTGTAGTGGGCGACACCGCGCCGGCCGACGATGTACGTGTCGACCTGCTGGCCCTCGCGCTCCAGGCGCGCGGTCAGCCGCTCCGCGGCCTTGATGGCGTTGGAGTTGAAGGCGCCCGCGAGACCGCGGTCACTGGTCAGCAGCAGCACCGCGGACCGGGTGACCGTCTCGGCCTGGGTGGTCAGCGGGTGCTTGGTGTTCGAGCCGGTGCCGACCGCCGTGACCGCGCGGGTGAGCTCGGTCGCGTACGGCGTGGAGGCCGCCACCTTGCGCTGCGCCTTGACGACGCGCGAGGCGGCGATCATCTCCATCGCCTTGGTGATCTTCTTGGTCGCGGTGACGGATCGGATGCGACGCTTGTAGACCCGGAGCTGGGCTCCCATGAGTCAGGTCCCTTCCTTACGTCACTTGGCCGCGGCGGCCGGAGCGTCCTCGCCGAGCAGCTTTCCGTCCGCGGTCTCGAACTGCTTCTTGAACTCGGCGACCGCGTCGGTCATCGCCTGGATCGTGTCGTCCGACATCTTGCCGCCCTCCTTGATGGAGGTCAGCAGGCCCTGCTCCTTGCGGTGCAGGTACTCCAGGAGCTCCTTCTCGAAGCGGCGGATGTCGACGACCGGCACGTCGTCCATCTTGCCGGTGGTGCCGGCCCAGACGGAGATGACCTGGTCCTCGGTGGCCATCGGCTGGTACTGCGGCTGCTTGAGCAGCTCGACCAGGCGGGAACCGCGCTCCAGCTGCGCCTTCGACGCCGCGTCCAGGTCGGAACCGAAGGCGGAGAACGCCTCCAGCTCACGGAACTGGGCGAGGTCGACACGCAGGCGGCCGGAGACCTGGCGGATCGCCTTGTGCTGCGCGGAGCCACCGACTCGGGAGACGGAGATACCGACGTTCAGCGCGGGGCGCTGACCGGCGTTGAACAGGTCCGACTCCAGGAAGCACTGGCCGTCGGTGATGGAGATGACGTTGGTCGGGATGAACGCCGAGACGTCGTTGGCCTTCGTCTCGACGATCGGCAGACCGGTCATCGAGCCCGCGCCCATCTCGTCGGAGAGCTTCGCGCAGCGCTCCAGCAGGCGGGAGTGCAGGTAGAAGACGTCACCGGGGTACGCCTCGCGCCCCGGCGGACGGCGCAGCAGCAGGGACACGGCGCGGTAGGCGTCGGCCTGCTTCGAGAGGTCGTCGAAGATGATGAGGACGTGCTTGCCCTCGTACATCCACTGCTGGCCGATGGCCGAACCGGTGTACGGCGCAAGGTACTTGAAGCCGGCCGGGTCGGACGCCGGGGCGGCGACGATGGTCGTGTACTCCAGCGCGCCGGCCTCTTCGAGCGCACCACGCACGGAGGCGATGGTGGAGCCCTTCTGACCGATGGCGACGTAGACGCAGCGGACCTGCTTCTTCGGGTCGCCGGTGCGCCAGTTGTCGCGCTGGTTGATGATCGTGTCGATCGCCAGGGCGGTCTTGCCGGTCTGGCGGTCGCCGATGATCAGCTGGCGCTGGCCGCGGCCGATCGGGGTCATCGCGTCGACGGCCTTGTAGCCCGTCTCCATCGGCTCGTGCACCGACTTGCGCTGCATGACGCCGGGTGCCTGCAGTTCGAGGGCGCGGCGGCCGGACGTCTCGATCTCGCCGAGGCCGTCGATCGGGGTGCCGAGCGGGTCGACGACACGGCCGAGGTAGCCCTCGCCGACGGCCACGGAGAGCACCTCACCGGTGCGCTCCACGGGCTGGCCCTCTTCGATGCCGCTGAACTCACCGAGGACGATGGCGCCGATCTCGCGCTCTTCCAGGTTGAGCGCGAGGCCGAGGGTGCCGTCCTCGAACTTCAGCAGTTCGCTGGCCATGGCCGAGGGGAGGCCCTCGACCTTCGCGATGCCGTCGCCGGCAAGGCTGACCGTACCGACCTCCTCGCGCGAGGCCGCGTCCGGCTTGTACGACTGGACGAAGTTCTCCAGCGCGTCCCGGATCTCCTCCGGCCGGATCGTGAGCTCCGCCATCTGGGTTCCCTGCTCTCCTTGTTGGGCCCGAAGTTTCACTTGGGGGGATTGGGGACTCCCCCCGAAAAGAGGTGAATCCTCTGCACGGCCCAACGCGGGCCGTAGTACTGCGTACGTCGTGCGGTGCTGCGTATGAAGTTTGCTGTCAGCCGGCCATGCGGCGGGCGGCGTCATCGAGGCGGTCCGCGAGGGAGCCGTTGATGACCTCGTCACCGACCTGCACCCGGATCCCGCCGACGACCTCGGGGTCGACGTCCAGGTTGAGGTGCATGGGGCGGCCGTAGAGCTTGGCGAGGGCGGCGCCCAGGCGCTGCTTCTGGGTGTCGCTCAGCGGAACCGCCGAGGCGACGACCGCGACCATGCGGTCCCGGCGCTCCGCGGCGAGCTTGGAGAGGGCTTCGAGGCCCGCTTCCAGGCTACGTCCCCGGGGCGCGGTCACAAGGCGCGTCACCAGCCGCTCGGTGACGGGGTTGGCGCGACCGCCGAGCAGACTGCGCAGCAGTTCGCTCTTGGCCGTGCCGGTGGCGGCGCGGTCGGTGAGCGCGGCCCGCAGGTCGGGGTTGGACGAGACGATGCGGCCGAACCGGAACAGTTCGTCCTCGACGTCGTCGAGCGCGCCCGACTTCTGCGCGGCCGTGAGGTCCGCGATGTTCGCCAGCTCTTCGAGGGCGTCCACCAGGTGGCGGGAGCTGGACCAGCGGGAGCGGACGGTACCTGCCACCAGGTCGGCGGCGGGGCCGCTGACCTGGCCGCCGAGGATGCGCCCGGCCAGCTCGGCCTTGGCCTCGCCGGGCTGCGCCGGGTCGGTGAGGACCCGACGCAGCGAGACCTCACGGTCGAACAGCGCGGTGACGGAGGCCAGTTCGCCCGCGAGCGTGGCCGCGTCCACGGACGTGGAGTCCGTGAGCGCGTCCAGTCGCTCGCGTGCGGCGGCGGTCGCCTCGCGGCTCGCTCCGTGCGCGGTCATCGAGCGGCCTCGGCCTTCTCCTCAAGGTCATCGAGGAAACGGTCGATCACACGGCTCTGCCGGGCGTGGTCCTCAAGGGACTCGCCGACGAGCTTGCCGGCCAGGTCGGTGGCGAGCTTGCCCACGTCCTGGCGCAGCGTCTGCGCGGCGGCCTTGCGGTCGGCCTCGATCTGCGTGTGACCGGCGGCGACGATCTCCTCGCGCTGCCGCTGGCCTTCCGCGCGCATCTCGGCGATGAGCGTGGCGCCCTGCTCCTGCGCCTCCTGGCGCAGGCGCGCGGCCTCGTGCCGGGCCTCGGCGAGCTGGGCCTTGTACTGCTCCAGGACGCTCTGTGCCTCGGTGCGTGCCGCCTCGGCCTGCTCGATCCCGCCCTCGATGGCGTCGCGGCGCTCTTCCAGAACCTTGTTGATGTTCGGAAGGAGCTTCTTGCCCAGGACGAAGAACACGATCGCGAAGGCGATCAGACCGATGACGAGCTCGGGGATCTCCGGGATGAGAGGGTTCTGGGACTCCTCCTCAGCCGCGAGTTGCAGCAGGGGCGAGATCACATCAGTTCCTTCCGTGGAATTCTCTCGTCGTCCGAAACCGGATCAGGACGGGTAGACGAAGCCCATGACGAGGCCGATCAGGGCCAGCGCCTCACAGAGCACGAAGCCGAGGATCTGGTTCTGACGGATCAGGCCGGCGGCCTCGGGCTGACGGGCCAGGGCCTGGGTGCCGTTACCGAAGATGATGCCAACGCCGACGCCGGGGCCGATGGCCGCGAGGCCGTAGCCGATGGCAGCGAGGTTGCCCTTGATTTCGACCGCGGCGAGGGTGTCGAGAGCGGACATGCCGTAACTTCCTTCTCTTTACACGGGCCGGTGGGGGTTGGCCACCGGAAGTTCAGGGGATGCAGGGGGTGTTGCCGGTGGTGCTCAGTGCTGCTCGGCGAGCGCGCCCTGGATGTAGCTGCAGGACAGCAGGATGAAGACGTACGCCTGGAGCGCCTGGATGAAGAGTTCGAAGACGGTCATCACGATGACCATCAGGAACGAGACGGCCGAGTACGCGATGCCGATGCCGTTGAGCAGGTACCAGGTGCCGATCGTGAAGATCAGGATCAGGACGTGCCCGGCGAACATGTTGGCGAACAGTCGCACGGCGTGCGTGAAGGGCCGGATGAACACGTTCGAGAGGAACTCGAAGAACATGACCATCGGGAAGACCGGGCCGAGCGAGCGGTCGTAGCCGGTGATGTTCTTGAAGCCGCCGACGAGGCCGTGCTTCTTGAACGTCAGGCTCATCCAGAGGATGTAGACGATCGCGGCGAGTCCGGCCGGGAAGGCGATGACCGCGGTGGCCGGGAACTGGGCGACCGGGATGATCGACCACAGGTTCATGATCCAGATGAAGAAGAACAGCGAGAACATCAGCGGGACGAACTTCTCGCCCTCGCGCTTGCCGATCGTCTCGTAGACGACACCGCGGCGGACGAAGTCGTAGCCCGCCTCGCCGATCATCTGGAGCTTGCCGGGGACCAGCTTCGGCTTGTTGAACGCGGCCCAGAAGAAGCCGATGACAACGAGCGTGCTCACCAGCGACAGCAGCATCGGCTTGTTGAAGTCGACACCGCCGACCGTGAACATCGGCTCGAAGAGGAACGAGTGCAGGCCGGGGGTCGGGAAACCGCACCCGTCGAAAATGTGACAGTCGGTCTCGAAGGCGAGCGTCTTGGCGTTACTCACCGCGAGCTCCTTCAGCGTGGCGCATGGGTACGGCAACCTCGATGTGTCGGCGCGGCCTGCGACCGCGGGACGGCACTGGACTGGACTTGCGGATGTGGGGGCGGCGACTGGGCTCCGAGCCGTGAGCGGTCACAGGCACGGCTGCCGCCCGCGCCAGCTCTGCCGCAGTTGTGGCGAGACCATAGCAAATGAGCGGAAGTCCCTTTACACCGGCCCTACAGGTCACGACGGTGTCCGGGCGGAATCCGGCTCCACGTACAGGATCTTGGCCTTCATGTGCGAGCGCACCTGGGCGGCGATCCACACCAGGGTGGCCGCGAGCAACGTGAAGGCGAAGCACTTCTGGTCGAACGCCGTCGTTCCCTTGAAAACGATCAGCACGATCATGAGCAACAGGATCTGCGTGGTGTACAGCAACAGCCCCATCGACTGGAAGAGATGGGGCAGTTGGCGCGCGGTGCGCAGCAGCACCACAAGACCGCTGCTCATGAAAAGCAATACGAGGACTGCACCGAACACGGCGCCGAGCACACCCTTGCCACCGGCCACGGCAGCGCTCACCGCGACTCCCACCACACCCGCGGCTGCGGTGGGCAGGGCACAGTGCAGGAGTGTTCGTACGTCGTTGGACTGCATGGCGGCAACTCCGCTTTCAAGGGGGGCAGGGTGTCGTCATGGACGAGCGTAGTCCCGGGCTGAGTGGGGTGATTCACGGCCACTCATGACCAAGGGACCGACGCACTACGGTCCTTCGGCTCTGTCCTGGGTTCTCGTGAACCGTATCACAAACTATTTGATGAGGTCTTTACTCGGGAGGGGTGCTTCCTGTCACACATGAGAGTGAAGCCGCCCATCCGCGCGAGAACGGCGCCAAGTTGTCTGGTATTGGGGAGCTTTGCTCCCCCACGCTTGAGTCATTACTTAGTCAGATTCTTACCTTCACGTCAGCATGAGGATCTTCGCTTCAGCCCTACTCGTCACGCTCGCCCCTTTTACGACCAGGGAGTTCAGCGCGTGGAGCCGGCCTTGCCACGCTCCAGGAAACGCGCTCGGGCACCCAAGGCCGTAGCGCCGTTCACCCCGTTGACACCGCTGCCACCGCTGCCACCGCTGCCCCCGCTGCCCCCGCTGACCCCGGGAGCACCGTTCGTCCCGTTCGCCGCGGGGACGCCGGTGGCGATCTCCGCCGCCGGGGCGGGAGTCGAGGCCGCGGCGACCAGGGCGGCGCGACGGCTGCGGTAGCGGGGCGGCACGAACCGCTCGGCCCACTGCGGGGCGTGCGGCGCGAACCGGGGCAGCAGGAGCAGGACGAGGCCGACGGCGCTGAGCGCCACGATCCCCAACACGATCCACATGGAAGCCGAGTTGACGGAGTAGCCGAGCGCCCCGAACGCGATCAGCGCCGACCAGAAGTACATGATCAGCACGGCCCGGCTGTGCGAGTGCCCGATCTCCAGCAGCCGGTGGTGCAGGTGCCCCCGGTCCGCGGCGAACGGCGACTGACCCCGCCAGGTGCGCCGCACGATCGCGAGCACCAGGTCGGCCGCGGGCACCGCGATGATCGTCAGCGGCAGCAGCAGCGGGATGTAGACGGGGACGGTCTGGTGGACCGTGTTGCGCTCGGAGCCGGAGAACAGGTTCAGCGCGTCCGGGTCGATCTGCCCGGTGATGGAGATGGCGCCCGCGGCCAGCACGAGCCCGATCAGCATCGAGCCGGAGTCGCCCATGAAGATCCGCGCGGGGTGCATGTTGTGCGGCAGGAAGCCCAGGCACATGCCCATCAGGATCGCGGCGAACAGGGTCGCGGGGGCGGCGGCTTCGAGGCCGTAGCCGTACCAGATCCGGTAGGCGTACATGAAGAACGCGGCGGACGCGATGCAGACCATGCCGGCGGCGAGGCCGTCGAGGCCGTCCACGAAGTTGACGGCGTTGATGGTGATGACCACGAGCGCGACGGTGAGCAGGGTGCCCTGCCACTGGGTGAGCGCGACCAGGCCGACGCCCGGGACGGGCAGCCACAGGATGGTCAGACCCTGCATGACCATCACACCCGCGGCGATCATCTGGCCGCCGAGCTTGATCAGGGCGTCGATCTCGAACTTGTCGTCCAGGACCCCGATGAGCCAGATGAGCGCCGCTCCGGAGAGCAGCGCCCGCGGTTCGTTGGAGTTGGCGAAGACCTCGTTGAGGTTCTCCAGGTGGTCGGCGACCAGCAGGCCCGCGCACAGCCCGAAGAACATCGCGATACCGCCGAGCCGGGGCGTGGGTTCCCGGTGCACGTCACGTGCCCGGATCTCCGGCATGGCTCCGGCCACGATCGCGAACTTCCGTACCGGGCCTGTCAGCAGATACGTCACCGCGGCCGTGATGCAGAGCGTCAGCAGGTATTCACGCACAGGCTTCCCCACAGGTCTCGCTGGGCATCCTCAGCCCCACACCCTAACTTCCCGTGCTTACGGTTGAGGACGAATGGGTAGCGACGATGGTTGCACGAGTGGCTGTGCACGACGTCACGAATACCCCTGCGAGCCCGGAATACCGAGCGCTCAGCGGGGGTACGGCGGAAATCTACCGGTAAGCCGCCGCACTTCGTCACGCGCCTGCCTGCTGTCGATCTTGTTCCGCAGTACCGCGGCGAACAATGCGGCCACCACGGCCATTTCGCCCTCGGCCATGCCCTGCGTGGTGAGCGCGGCGGTACCGAGCCGCAGACCCCGTACGCCGGCCCGGGGCAGCGCACAGGTGTCGAGCACGATCCCCGCGGCGGCGAGCCGCCCGCGCGCGGTCCGGCCGTCGACCCCCAGGGGTGCCGGATCGGCGGTCAGCAGATGGGTGTCGGTCCCGCCGGTGGTGACCGCGAGCCCCTCGGCGGCCAGCGCGGCGGCGAGCACCTTGGCGTTGGCGACGACCTGGTGGGCGTAGGTCGTGAAGGCGGGCGCGGCGGCCTCCCCGAAGGCGACCGCCTTGGCCGCGACGGTGTGCATCTGGGCCCCGCCCTGCGTGAACGGGAACACGGCCCGGTCGATCCGCTCGGCCAGCCCGCTCCCGCACAGGATCATCCCGCCGCGGGGCCCGCGCAGCACCTTGTGGGTGGTGGCACACACGACGTCGGCGTACGGCACCGGACTGGGCGCCGCGCCCCCCGCGACGAGCCCGATGGGATGGGCGGCGTCGGCGATGAGATGGGCCCCGACCTCGTCGGCGATGGTGCGGAAGGCGGCGTAGTCGATGTGCCGGGGGTAGGAGATGGACCCGCAGACGATGGCCTTCGGCCGATGGACCCGGGCGAGCGCGAGCACTTCGTCCGAATCGATGAGCCCGCTGTCGGGGTCGACCCCGTAAGGGACAAAGGAGAACCAGGTCCCGGAGAAGTTCGCGGGCGACCCGTGGGTGAGGTGTCCCCCGTAGGGGAGCCCCATGGCGAGCACGGTGTCGCCGGGCCGCAGCAGCGCGGCATAGGCGGCGAGCACCGCGGAGGACCCGGAATGGGCCTGCACATTGGCGTGCTCGGCCCCGAACAGCGCCTTCGCCCGCTCGACGGCCACCCGCTCGGCGACGTCAACGATCTCGCACCCACCGTGGTGCCGGGCCCCCGGATACCCCTCGGCGTACTTGTTCGCGAGCGGCGACCCGAGCGCGGCCAGCACGGCGGGCGAGGTGAAGTTCTCGGCGGCGATCAACTGCAAGGTCGTCGACTGCCGCTCCAGTTCCCCGAACAGCACGTCGGCGAGCGCGGGGTCCTGCCGCCGCAGGGCATCGAGATCGGCGACTGCGCCGTACGCGGCGGGGGAGGCGGAAACGGGGGCATGCGTGACCGACATGGCTTGGCTCCGGGCGTCGACGGTGACGTAGAACCAATGTAGGCCCGTGCCCCGTAAGGGGCGCGGGGAACGGCGCGACCAGCCACGACGGCACCCGCACCCGCCCACGGCGCGACCAAGGCACCTACATGGGCGCCCGCACCCCCGTAAGGGCAGTCACCACCGGATCCAGCGCCTGCTGAATCTCATCCCCGATGGACCGGAAGAACGGCAACGGCGCCCCGTAGGGGTCGAACACCTCGTCCGCCTCCGCGGTGGGCGCCAGCAACCACCCCCGCAACGCGGCAGCGGCCCGCACCAACGCGCGGGCCCGGGCCACCACCCCGTCCTCCAACGGCGGCAACGTAGCCGGGTCTATCGCCCGCACCAGCCGGGTGAACTCCTTCAGCGTGAACGTCCGCAGCCCCGCCGAGTGCCCCATGGAGATCACCTGCGCCCGATGGTCCCGCGTGGCGGTGAGCACGAGGTCGGCCATGATGACGTGCTCGTCCAGCAGCTCCCGCCCCGTGAAGCCGGAGGCATCCGCACCGAAGTCGGCGAGCACCGCCTCCGCGTTGGCCTCCATCGGCGCCCCCTCGTGCCCCCACGTCCCCGCGCTCTCCACGATCAGCCCGCCCCACAGCGGGTCGCCGAGCCGGTCCGCGAGGGCATGGCGGGTCAGCCGCTCGGTGATCGGCGAGCGGCACACGTTGCCGGTGCTGACGTGGAGGATGCGGAAGCTGTCGCGCGGAAGCCCTGTGAAGGTCCGCGTCTCTTCCCCGTCCCATATGCCACGCCCCGCGTCAGGGGCCGTCAATTCGCCACCTCAAGGTCGGGTACGACCTTCCTCAGCTCCTCGGCGGTGAGCGCGCCCGCACGCAGCAGGACCGGCACCTCGCCCGTGACGTCGACGATCGAGGAGGGGATGTTGCCGGGGGTGGGCCCGCCGTCGAGGTAGACGGAGACGGAGTCGCCGAGCATCTGCTGGGCGGCGTCACAGTCCTCCGGCGCCGGGTGCCCGGTGAGGTTGGCGGACGAGACGGCCATCGGGCCGACGTCGGTGAGCAGCTCGATGGCGACGGGGTGCAGCGGCATGCGGACGGCGACGGTGCCCCGGGTGTCCCCCAGGTCCCACTGGAGGGACGGCTGGTGCTTGGCGACGAGCGTGAGCCCACCCGGCCAGAACGCGTCGACGAGCTCCCAGGCCAGCTCGGAGAAGTCGGTGACCAGCCCGTGCAGGGTGTTCGGCGAGCTGATGAGGACGGGGGTGGGCATGTTGCGGCCACGCCCCTTGGCCTCCAGCAGGTCCGCGACGCCCTCGGAGGAGAACGCGTCCGCGCCGATGCCGTACAGCGTGTCCGTCGGGAGCACCACCAGCTCGCCACGGCGGACGGCGGACGCGGCCTCGCGCAGACCGGTCGCGCGGTCGGTCGCGTCGTTGGTGTCGTATCGCCGTGCCATGACTAGCGGGCCTCCTCGTACACGTACTGCGGTCGTGAAGTCTGGTTGGAAACGGGCGAGTTGCTCACGGCGTCGCCCTGCGGGCGGTCGCGAAGCGGGGGCGGTTGTTGAGGTCGGGGTGGTCGGCCGCGTCGGCCCAGCCGCGTTCCTCGGTGAAGATCCACGGCACCTGCCCGCCCTGCGTGTCCGCGTGTTCGACGACGATGACGCCGCCGGGGCGCAGCAGCCGGTGCGCGGTGCGTTCGAGGCCGCGGATGAGTTCGAGGCCGTCCTCCCCTGAGAACAGGGCGAGTTCGGGATCGTAGTCGCGGGCCTCGGGGGCGACGTACTCCCACTCGGTGAGCGGGATGTACGGCGGGTTGGAGATGACGAGGTCGACCTGGCCGTCCAGGTCCGGGAAGGCGTCGCGGGCGTCGCCCTGGCGCAGGTCGACGCGGGAGCCCGCCATGTTCTTGCGGGTCCACTGGAGCGCGTCCTCGGACAGCTCCACGGCGTGCACGCGCGAGCGCGGCACCTCCTGCGCGAGCGCGAGCGCGATGGCGCCGGAGCCGGTACAGAGGTCGACGATGCAGGGTTCGACGACGTCCATGGCCCGTACGGCGTCTATCGCCCAGCCGACGACCGACTCGGTCTCCGGACGCGGGACGAACACGCCTGGCCCGACCTGGAGTTCCAGGTACCGGAAGAAGGCGCGCCCGGTGATGTGCTGGAGCGGTTCGCGCTGTTCGCGGCGCGCGATGACCTCCCAGTAGCGGGCGTCGAAGTCGGAGTCCTTGACGGAGTGCAGTTCACCGCGCTTCACCCCGTGCACGAAGGCGGCCAGCTCCTCGGCGTCGGTGCGCGGCGAGGGCACGCCGGCGTCGGCCAGCCGCTGGGTGGCTCCGGCCACTTCCGCGAGCAGCAGGTTCACGCAGTCCTCCGTGTCGTACTCGTGCGTGTCGTACGCGTGCGTGCGTACGTGCGTGCGTTACGCGGCTGCGAGCTTCGCGGCCGAGTCCGCGTCGACGCATGCCTGGATCACCGCGTCGAGGTCGCCGTCCAGGACCTGGTCCAGGTTGTACGCCTTGAATCCGACGCGGTGGTCCGAGATGCGGTTCTCCGGGAAGTTGTACGTGCGGATCTTCTCGGAGCGGTCGACGGTACGGACCTGGCTGCGGCGGGCGTCGGCGGCCTCCTTCTCCGCTTCCTCCACGGCTGCCGCGAGGAGCCTGGAGCGCAGGATACGCATCGCCTGCTCCTTGTTCTGCAGCTGGCTCTTCTCGTTCTGGCAGGAGGCGACGACTCCGGTGGGAATGTGCGTGATGCGCACGGCGGAGTCGGTGGTGTTGACGGACTGGCCGCCGGGGCCGGAGGAGCGGTAGACGTCGATGCGGAGGTCGTTCGCATTGATCTCGACGTCGACCTCCTCGGCCTCGGGGGTGACCAGGACACCGGCGGCGGAGGTGTGGATGCGGCCCTGCGACTCGGTGGCCGGCACGCGCTGCACGCGGTGCACGCCGCCCTCGTACTTCAGCCGCGCCCAGACGCCCTGGCCGGGCTCGGTGGCGCCGTTGCCGCCCTTGGTCTTCACGGCGACCTGGACGTCCTTGTAGCCGCCCAGCTCGGACTCGGTGGCGTCGATGATCTCGGTCTTCCAGCCGACGCGCTCGGCGTACCGCAGGTACATGCGCAGCAGATCGCCGGCGAACAACGCGGACTCGTCGCCCCCCGCCCCGGCCTTGACCTCAAGGATCACGTCCTTGTCGTCGTTGGGGTCCCGGGGCACGAGCAGCAGCCGCAGCTTCTCGGTGATGTCCTCGCGCTGCTTCTCCAGCTCCTTGACCTCGGCCGCGAAGTCCGGGTCGTCGGCGCCCAGTTCGCGGGCCGTCTCGATGTCGTCGCCGGTCTGCTTCCAGGAGCGGTACGTCGAGACGATCGGGGTCAGCTCTGCGTAGCGCTTGTTCAGCTTGCGCGCGTTGGCCTGGTCGGCGTGCACCGACGGGTCCGCGAGCTTCTTCTCCAGATCGGCGTGCTCACCGATCAGGTCCTCGACGGCCTCGAACATCTCCGGCTCCTGCTTGCTTCGGGCTTGCATCGGGCTTGCTTCGGGAAGGGAAAGGCGCTGCCGCACCGCAAAGCGCCGGTCTCCGGGCCCCCATGTGTCTTCTCGGGGGCGCCGAAGACCGGCGCTGGCGGCTCGCTACTTCTTGGCAGCGGCAGCCTTGCCGAAGCGGGCCTCGAAGCGGGCCACACGGCCACCGGTGTCGAGGATCTTCTGCTTGCCCGTGTAGAACGGGTGGCACTCGGAGCAGACATCGGCGCGGATGGAACCGCTCTCGATGGTGCTACGGGTGATGAACGACGCGCCGCAGGTGCAGCTGACCTGCGTCTCGACGTACGCGGGGTGGATGTCGCGCTTCAAGGTGTCTCCTAGTTTCGGGAGGGCGCCGGGTCGCTACCGCGGGCTGCGAAAGCGTGAACCGGAGCCGACGTACCAGTCTGCCAGGACTGGTGTCATCTACCCAAACCGGGGGGACGGTGGGGGTATTCCCTCCGGGGGCAGCGGGGGTTCTGGGCGCCTTTCGCTGCGGGCGGGCGCAGGGCCGGGGGCCGACGCCACTCCCCCACTAGCCACTGCGGGCAACCGTGCGGCCAAGGCCAGCGGCCTGCCCGAAGCAGCGACCCTGCGCGCCCCGCCCAGCCCGCGCCGCTGCGGTCCGCGGCGCCGCACGCTCCCCGCCGCCCTGCCGCCGCTGCGGGCATGCGTGCCGCTAGGGGCGGCACGGGTGGGCGCAGCGGCACCCCGCGAGCGCGGGTGAGCGTCCCCTCGTCCCGGCCCACCGCACCTGGGGGTGCCCCGTAATCGTCGTACGCGTCTGGCCGGTGCGTCGTGGCTTGTCGCGCAGTTCCCCGCGCCCCTGAGCAGCGCGGCCCCCGCTATAGGGCCCGGCAGTACAGCCCCCGCCGTAGGGCCCGAGCGACACAACCTCCGCCGCAAGGCCCGGCCCGAGCAGCGCAACCCTCGCCGTGAGGCCCAAGTGGCACACCCCCGCCCCAAGGCGCCCCGGGACACGCGACCCCCGCCCCCCCAAAGCCCTACGAAGCCGTAACCACACCCTTCGCCTGCCCCGTAGCCGTCCCCTTCGTTGCCGCCGCCGGGATCGGCTTGTCCGCCTTCAGGGCAGCCCACACCAGCTTCGCCTTCGCCTCGTCCACGATGACCCGGTTCGCGTTGGCGGGGTCGTACTGGACCGGCATCGTCACCATCGACATGTGGGTGGAGCTGATGCTCTTGAGGCCGCTCGCGAAGGAGATGAGGCTGTTGACCGAGCCGAGGTCGGAGTCCGTCGTCACGGCCTTCGTGGCCGTGTCCGCGAGGTCGTACAGCTTCGTCGGGCTGGTCAGGATCCCGATCGACTTGACCTGGTTGACGAGCGCCTTGATGAACGCCTGCTGGAGCTGGATGCGGCCGAGGTCGGAGCCGTCGCCCACGCCGTGCCGGGTGCGGACCAGGCCGAGCGCCTGGGAGCCGGTCAGGGTGTGCGTGCCCGCCTTGAGGTGCAGGTGGCTGTCGTCGTCCTCGATGTCCTTGGTCGTCGTCACCTTGACGCCGCCGAGTTCGTTGACCAGTTTCTCGAAGCCCGCGAAGTCGACCTCGATGTAGTGGTCCATGCGGATGCCCGTCATGGATTCGACCGTTTTTACGGCACAGGCGGCGCCGCCCACCGAGTAGGCCGAGTTGAACATCACCCCGGAGGCCGCCGCGTGCGTCACGCCCTTCGTGTCCGTGCACGCCGGGCGGTCTATGAGCGTGTCGCGGGGTATGGACACCACGCCGGCCTTCTTGTGGCCCTCGTACACGTGCACGATCATCGCGGTGTCCGAGCGCGCACTGCC
This sequence comes from Actinobacteria bacterium OK074, assembly GCA_001298575.1. Lineage (GTDB taxonomy): Bacteria > Actinomycetota > Actinomycetes > Streptomycetales > Streptomycetaceae > Streptomyces. The sequence continues at coordinate 10,946 of LJCV01000318.1, read as the reverse complement.
GTCGTCCGTGCCGCCGCCCAGCTTCTTGTTGCTGCCGGAGCGCGTGTCCGAGCCCAGCACGAGGATGTCCTCGGAGCCGTTGTCGACGTTGGTGGGCCGGTCCGTGCCGAGCGCCTGGTTGATGTCCACGCTCTTGAGGTTGCTGTTGAGGTGGAAGTACAGGTAGCCCGCGCCCGCGCCGCCCAGGACGAGCACCCCCGCCGCGGTCCAGGCCATGAGGAGCAACGCCTTGCGGTGGGGACTGCGTGTCTTGCGCCGACGGCCCTTCCCGCTCTTGCGGGGGCCGCTCTCGGTGCCGGGGTCGCCCGGGGTGGCCGGGGCCGGCGTGCTCTCGGCGGACATGTGCTCCTCGTCTTCGGCGGGTTCGATTCCTGTTCGGTCGGATACCCCCTGCGGTCGGGGTCAGGCTCGGTCAATGCCGTCCTGTTGCGGTCGTACCGGCCGTACGGCACCCGTACCGCTCGTACGGGTCGTACCGGTCGTATCGCTCCATCCTCACCCCGTCCGGTCAGACGGGAGAACTCGGGAAAGGGTTGCACAACGCAGAGTGCCCATCGCGTGGCGCGATGGGCACTCTGCGTGATCGAAACAGCCGATTGTCAGGCGTTCACCTGCGGTTTCAGCCGAGGATGTCGTACTGCGCGAAGTTCGTGCCGATCTTCACACGTGTGGCAAAGATCGCACTGCTCGCCTTGCCCGTGCCCTTGTAGAGCCAGAGCGTGCCGTCGGTGGTGCGGGCCAGCAGGTCCGCCTTGCCGTCGCCGGTGATGTCACCGACGGCGTCGACGGCGTTGACGCTGTTCCACGCCGTACGGACCTTGACGCGCGCCGAGAAGGCCGCGGTGCCGGTCTTGCCGGTGCCCCGGTAGAGCCAGATGTTGTTGCCGCCGGAGGAGCGGGCGATCAGGTCGGCGTGACCGTCGTCGTTGAAGTCGCCGTGACCGACGACGACGTTGTACTGGTTCCAGCCGGTGCCGACCTTCGCGCGGGTGCCGAAGCTGCCGTTGCCCTTGCCCGGGTAGATCCACAGCGTGCCGCCGGAGTCGACGGAGGCGAGGTCGGGCAGGCCGTCGCCGGTGAGGTCGCCGGGGGTGATGATCCGCTTGCGGGTCTTCCAGTCGTCGTACAGCTTCTTGGTGGCCCAACTGCCGCTCGCGGGCACCCAGTGCAGCCAGTAGACGTCGCCGCCCGCGCTCACGCGGTAGACGAAGTCCTGGTAGCCGTCGCGGTCGAGGTCGGCCTGGGCGATGACGTTGACGCCGCTCCAGTCGCCCCAGGACTGCCTGCCGCCGAACGACGTGCCCTTGGAGTCGAGTTCGTAGCCGACCTGCTGGGCCTTGTTGCGGAAGAACACGTCCGCCCGGCCGTCGCCGCTGAGGTCGGTGTCCTCGACGCGCTGGTGGGTCAGCCCGGCGTAGGTGCTGAGCTTGGCGAAGCCGCTGTAGGCGCCCTCTTCACCGGGTACAGCGCCGCAGTTCTCGGTGTTGTACGAGACGACACCGACGACCTTGCCGCCGACGATGAGCGGCCCGCCGGAGTCGCCGTTGCAGATCGCGGTGGTGCCGTCGTCGCTGCCGGTGGCCGGGTCGCCCGCGCAGACCATGTGCCCCTTGATGTACCCGGTGCCGTACTCCGCCGCGCAGTTGGCGTCCGACTGGATCGGCAGGGTCGCCGTCTTCAGCGTCTGCGCGATGTCCTCGGTGCTGCCGCTGGTACGGCCCCACCCGTAGACGGTGGCGCTGGTGCCCGCCTTGTACGACGCCGTGTCCGCGGTCGTCGTCATCGGGATCGGCTTGGCCGTGATCGGGTTGGCCAGCGTGAGGATCGCGACGTCGTTGTCGATGGTCGCCGCGTTGTACGAGGGGTGGTTCCACTGGTACCAGACGCCCGAGGCGGTGCCGCCGTGCAGGTCGTCGTCGGCCAGGTCGGCGGTGCCGGTGACGACGGCGCCGTTGGCCTTCCAGTTGTAGCCCTTGACGCAGTGCGCGGCGGTGAGGATCTTCGTCGGCGACACGACGGTGCCGCCGCAGAAGAAGCCGACGTCGTCGGCCGTGGTGGTGGTGCCCTTGTCGTCGTAATACCAGAGCTGCGCCATCCACGGGGCCGTGGTGATGGTCGTCTCGGTACCGCCGATGATCTTCGGTGAGATCGCGCTCGACGACGAAGTGCTCGCGCTCATCGACGACTTGGCGGTCTCCCCCGCCGTGCCGTCGGTGGCGATGGCGCCCTTGATGCGGGCCTTCAGCGCGGCGAGCGTCGGCGCGGTGTTCGCGGGGGTGACAGTCGGCGTCGGCTGCGGGGTCGCGGCCTGCGCGGAGGACGTCAGCAGCGCGGCGGGCGCGGCGGCGGCGATCCCGGCGGCGGCCAAGGGCAGGGCTATACGGAAGCGGCGTCTGTGACGACCGCCGTCGGACGTGGACGTGTCCACTCAAGTCCCCCCTGGACATGAAGAAGCTGTGAGATCTGGTGTGCGAGTGGCGATCGTACACGGACAAAAAAACGCGCAGTTCCCCGCGCCCGTAAGGGGCGCGGGGAACTGCGCGACCAGCCACGACGGCGCCGCAGACAATCAGCGGCCTACCACGGCACCACCAGCGGAGCGCCTAGTCTCCGTTGCCGGGAGCCGGCGTCGTCTTCTGGATCTGGAGCAGGAACTCCGCGTTCGACTTCGTCTGCCGCATTTTGTCGAGCAGCAGCTCGATCGCCTGCTGCTGGTCGAGCGCGTGCAGCACGCGACGCAGCTTCCAGGTGATGGCCAACTCGTCGCTGCCGAGCAGGATTTCTTCCTTACGGGTGCCGGACGCGTCCACGTCCACCGCCGGGAAGATGCGCTTGTCGGCGAGCTTGCGGTCGAGCTTGAGCTCGGCGTTGCCGGTGCCCTTGAACTCCTCGAAGATGACCTCGTCCATGCGCGAGCCGGTGTCGACGAGCGCGGTGGCGAGGATGGTCAGCGAGCCGCCGTCCTCGATGTTGCGCGCGGCACCGAAGAAGCGCTTGGGCGGGTACAGCGCCGTCGAGTCGACACCACCGGAGAGGATGCGGCCGGAGGCGGGGGCGGCGAGGTTGTACGCACGGCCCAGACGCGTGATCGAGTCGAGCAGGACGACGACGTCGTGGCCCAGCTCCACCAGACGCTTGGCGCGCTCGATGGCGAGTTCCGCGACCGTGGTGTGGTCCTCGGCGGGGCGGTCGAAGGTCGAGGAGATGACCTCGCCCTTCACCGACCGCTGCATGTCGGTGACCTCTTCCGGACGCTCGTCGACCAGGACGACCATCAGGTGGCACTCGGGGTTGTTGTGCGTGATCGCGTTGGCGATGGCCTGCATGATCATGGTCTTGCCGGTCTTCGGCGGGGCCACGATCAGACCGCGCTGGCCCTTACCGATCGGCGCGACGAGGTCGATGATGCGGGTGGTGAGGACGCCCGGGTCGGTCTCCAGCCGGAGCCGGTCCTGCGGGTACAGCGGTGTCAGCTTGTTGAACTCCGGCCGCCCGCGGCCGTGTTCGGGCGCCATGCCGTTGACGGAGTCGAGGCGCACGAGCGCGTTGAACTTCTCGCGGCGCTCGCCCTCCTTCGGCTGCCGGACCGCACCGGTGACGTGGTCGCCCTTGCGCAGGCCGTTCTTGCGGACCTGGGCGAGGGAGACGTACACGTCGTTGGGACCCGGCAGGTAGCCGGAGGTCCGGATGAACGCGTAGTTGTCGAGGATGTCCAGGATGCCCGCGACGGGGATCAGGACGTCGTCGTCGGCGACCTGCGGCTCGGCGCCGCCGATCTCGTCACGTCCGCGACGGCCCCGGCGGTCCCGGTAGCGGCCACGGCGGCCACGGCGGCCGTCGAACTCGTCCCCGTCCTCATCGGCCCGCGGGCCGTTGTCACGCTGACGGTCCTGACGGTCCTGCCGGTCCTGGCGGCCACCGCTCTGCTGCTGGCTCTGCTGCCGGTCCTGGCGGTCGGGGCGGTCCTGGCGCTCCTGCCGGCCGCCGCCCTGCTGGCCGCTCTGGCCCTGCGGCTGACCCGGCTCGTCGCCCTTGTTGCGGCGGTCCCGGCCGCGCTCGCGGCGGCTCTGCCGGCCCTGGCGGCCCTCGCCGTCGGCGTCGCGGGGCTCCGTGGACACGGCCGACACGGCGGCGACGGGCGACTCGGCCTTCGGCTCGCTCTTCGCCTCGGCGACGACCGCCTCGGGGCTGCCGGCGTCGGCGGTGGCACGACGGCGACGGCGCTCGGGGGCCTCGTCCGTACCCGCGGGCTGGCCGGGGATGTCGATCTGCTGCTGGGCCACGGCCTGCTCGGCGGCCTTGTCGGCCTTCGGCGCGCTCTTGACGGGCGCGGCGGCGGCCTCGGCGGGGGCGTCCTCGCCCGTACGGGCCTTGGAGGTCGCGCGGCGCTTCGGCTTGGTCTCGGTGGCCGCGTCGGCGCCCTTGGCCGAGGCCCCGCCGCCCTGCGCCTCCTTGATGACCTCGATCAGCTGGCTCTTGCGCATCCGCGCGGTGCCCCTGATACCGAGGCCCGAGGCGACCTGCTGCAGCTCGGCCAGCACCATGCCCTCAAGGCCGGTACCGCGGCGCCGCCGGGAGCCGGCACCGGCGGCAGGCGCGGAGGCGTCCGTGGCGGGCGCGGCAGCGGTCTCCTCGACACGCGCGCCCATCAGATCGGTGGTGTCGCTCACGAAGGGTCCTTCCCTGGAGCGGACGTCGGCCTGTCTGGCTCGGCGACCGGTTGTGCTGTCCGGCTGCGGTCCCGTCTGTTGGGAACCGTGCCGGGGCGGTGGTCCGCCAATGGCGGCGGAGGAAATTTGCTGGTGATTGGCGCTTCCCGGCCCATGCACTGAGGTCTCGGTGTCATGTGACTCGGTCGCGCCGATTCCGGAGCGTGCCCGGCAATCCGCTCAGTGCCCGCGTACTACGTACTGCCCGGGTACGGGGTACGGAACACAGTGCGGCTTGGGAGGCTCCCGGAAGAATGTCCTGTCCCGGACGGGGACACGAAGCACCTCGCCATGGCGGGGTCGGGTGCAGACTTGAGGTTAACACTACCGGATCCAACAAACATTCCCCCTCTCGAAATCCGGCACGCGGGTGTCAGGGAGCAAGCGGCAACACGCTCGCTCCCCGGGCATCCAGGTCGAGCCGGTTCGCGGCCCAGCCGGGTCCGGCCAGGTCGGCGACCTTGTCGGCGCCGTCGTCGTCGGCCAGCGCCAGGACGGTGGGGCCCGCGCCGGAGATGACGGCGGGGATGCTGTCGGCGCGCAGCCGCTCCACGAGCGCGGCGCTCTCGGGCATCGCCGGGGCGCGGTACTCCTGGTGCAGCCGGTCCTCGGTGGCGGGCAGCAGCAGCTCGGGGCGGTGGGTGAGGGCCTCGACGAGCAGGGCGGCGCGGCCGGCGTTGGCGGCGGCGTCGACATGCGGGACGCTGCGCGGGAGCAGGCCGCGGGCGGTCTCGGTCAGCACCGGCTTCCCGGGCACGAAAACCACCGGAACGATGGAATCGGCGGGCTTCATCCGGATCGCGCGGGCGGCGCCGGACTCCATCCAGGAGAGGGTGAAACCGCCGAGCAGACAGGCCGCGACGTTGTCGGGGTGGCCCTCGATCTCGGTGGCGAGTTCGAGCAGCGCGACGTCGTCGAGCTTCGACTCGCCGCCTATGGTCACGGCGCGCGCGGCGACGATGCCCGCGCAGATGGCGGCGGAGGAGGAGCCCAGGCCCCGGCCGTGCGGGATGCGGTTGGCGCAGACGATCTCCAGTCCGCGCGGCTGTCCGCCCAGCAGGTCGAAGGCGGTGCGCAGGGAGCGTACGAGCAGGTGGCTCTCGTCGCGCGGGAGCGTTTCGCTGCCCTCGCCCGCGATGTCGATGTGCAGCCCTGAGTCGGCCACCCGGACGACGACGTCGTCGTAGAGCCCCAGTGCGAGGCCGAAGGCGTCGAAGCCCGGGCCGAGGTTGGCGCTGGTGGCGGGGGTGCGCACCCGGACGGCGGCGGCACGGAAGGCTGGACCGGCCATCGGTGGATGACTCTCCTTGAACTGCGGGATGGTCGAGGGGAACTGCGGTGAACTGCGGGGATTTTCCGGGATGTTCGAAGACTGCGATGCGAAGACTGCGCCAGGTGATCGGAGACCCTCGGGCCGCGAGAACGACGCGACGCCCGGCCATGCGCCAGGGCATATGCGGCAGGCGGGTTCAGTACAGCCTATCGAAGGAAGGTTCCGTGGCGACATAGGGCGCACAGGAGGCGCACGATGCGTGTCGCAAGCCCCCTGTGCACCCCTGTCAGGGAATACCCGGGTGAACCCTGTGTGTGCTGGTCAGACGAGCCCGAGGCGTTCGGCCGCGGTGGCCGCGTCGACCGGGACCGTGACCGGCTGCGGGGCGCCCGCGACGGCCCAGTCGGGGTCCTTGAGGCCGTTGCCGGTGACCGTGCACACGATGGTCTGGCCCGGGTCGACCTTGCCCTGCTCGGCGGCCTTGAGCAGCCCCGCGACGGACGCGGCCGAGGCGGGCTCGACGAACACGCCCTCCTGGGCGGCGAGCAGCCGGTAGGCGCGCAGGATCTCGCGGTCGGTGACCTCGTCGATGAACCCGCCGGACTCGTCGCGCGCGGCCAGGGCGAACTTCCAGGAGGCCGGGTTGCCGATGCGGATCGCGGTGGCGATCGTCGAGGGGTCCTTGACGACCTCGCCGCGCACGATGGGCGCGGAGCCGGACGCCTGGAAGCCCCACATGCGGGGCGTCTTGGCGGCGATGCCGTCCCCGGCGTACTCCTTGTAGCCCTTCCAGTACGCGGTGATGTTGCCCGCGTTGCCCACCGGGAGGACGTGGATGTCGGGCGCGTCGCCGAGCATGTCGACGATCTCGAAGGCGGCCGTCTTCTGGCCCTCGATGCGCACCGGGTTGACCGAATTGACCAGCGCCACCGGGTAGTTGTCGCTCAGCTCGCGGGCGAGGGTGAGGCAGTCGTCGAAGTTGCCGTCGACCTGGAGGATCTTCGCGCCGTGCACGAGGGCCTGGCCCATCTTGCCGAGCGCGATCTTGCCCCGCGGGACGAGCACGGCACAGACCATGCCCGCGCGGACGGCGTAGGCGGCGGCCGAGGCCGAGGTGTTGCCGGTGGAGGCGCAGATGACGGCCTTCGCGCCCTCCTCCTTGGCCCGCGTGATGGCCATGGTCATGCCGCGGTCCTTGAAGGACCCGGTGGGGTTGGCCCCCTCCACCTTGAGGTGGACCTCGCAGCCGGTGCGCTCGGAGAGCACCTGCGCGGGCACGAGGGGCGTACCTCCCTCGCGGAGGGAGACGACCGGCGTGCTGTCGGATACCGGCAGCCGGTCCCGGTACTCCTCGATGATTCCGCGCCACTGGTGGGTCATTGCTCGCTACTCTCCTTCAACCCGCATGATGCTGGCGACACCACGCACGGTGTCGAGCTTGCGCAGTGCCTCGACGGTGCCGCCGAGGGCCGCGTCGGACGCCCGGTGCGTGACGACGACGAGCGACGCCTCACCATCCTTGCCCTGCTGGCGAACCGTATCGATCGAAACGCCATGCTCGGCAAAGACGGTGGCGACCTGGGCGAGAACACCCGGTTTGTCGGCCACGTCGAGGCTGATGTGGTAGCGGGTGACGACCTCGCCCATGCCCGAGACGGGCAGCCCGGCGTACGCGGACTCGCCGGGCCCGGTGGCCCCGTTGAGCCGGTTGCGGCAGACGGCGACAAGGTCGCCGAGGACGGCGGAGGCGGTGGGCGCGCCGCCGGCGCCGGGCCCGTAGAACATCAGCTGACCGGACGCGTCCGACTCGACGAACACGGCGTTGTACGCGCCGCGCACGGAGGCGAGGGGGTGGGTCAGCGGAATCATCGCGGGGTGCACGCGCGCGGTGACCGAGCCGCCGTCGGCGGCCCGCTCGCAGATGGCGAGCAGCTTGATGGTGCAGCCCATGTTCTTCGCGGAGGCGAAGTCGGCGGCGGTGACCTCGCTCATGCCCTCGCGGTAGACGTCGTCGAGGCGCACGCGCGTGTGGAAGGCGATTCCGGCGAGGATGGCGGCCTTGGCGGCGGCGTCGAAGCCCTCGACGTCGGCGGTCGGGTCGGCTTCCGCGTACCCCAGGGCGGTGGCCTCGTCGAGGGCCTCCTGGTAGCCGGCCCCGGTGGTGTCCATCTTGTCGAGGATGAAGTTGGTGGTGCCGTTGACGATCCCGAGCACGCGGTTGACCTTGTCCCCGGCGAGGGACTCGCGCAGCGGCCGGATCAGCGGAATGGCACCGGCGACGGCGGCCTCGTAGTACAGGTCCTTGCCGTGCTCCTCGGCCGCGGCGTGCAGGGCGCTGCCGTCCTGGGCGAGGAGCGCCTTGTTGGCGGAGACGACGGAGGCGCCGTGTTCGAAGGCGGTGGTGATGAGCGCGCGGGCGGGCTCGATACCGCCGATGACCTCGATCACGACGTCGATGTCACCGCGCTTGACGAGGGCGGTGGCGTCGGTGGTGACGAGGGCGGGGTCGATGCCGTCGCGCACCTTGGCGGGCCGCCGCACGGCGACACCGGCCAGCTCGACGGGGGCTCCGATGCGGGCGGCGAGGTCGTCGGCGTGCGTCGTCATGATGCGCGCCACCTCTGAGCCGACGACCCCACAGCCCAGCAGCGCCACCTTCAGCGGACGCGTACGCATCATCCGACCTCGTTTCCTCATACCGTCTACGGTTGTTTCCGGTTGGCCCAGTCTCACAAACCGGACGGGAGTTTCTGTCCTTCGTCCGGATTGTGAGACATCTATTTCATCGCGCGAGGGTCGGAAGACGGAAGATTCTTCACAGCGCCTTCCGCGCTCCCGCTCGCCCGACGATCCCCTGCGATTCTCTGCTTTTGCTACGACCGTGTCATCCGACGTCGAGGCGCAGCAGGTCCTCCTCGGTCTCGCGGCGCACGATGACCCGGGCCTCGCCGTCGCGCACGGCGACGACGGGCGGGCGCGGCACGTGGTTGTAGTTGCTGGCCATGGAGCGGCAGTACGCGCCGGTGGCCGGTACGGCGATGAGGTCGCCGGGCGCGAGATCGGCGGGCAGGAAGGCATCCCGTACGACGATGTCGCCGCTCTCGCAGTGCTTGCCGACGACGCGGACGAGCACCGGCTCGGCGTCGGAGGTGCGGGAGACCAGGGCGACGCTGTACTCGGCGTCGTAGAGGGAGGTCCGGATGTTGTCGGACATGCCGCCGTCGACGGAGACGTAGGTGCGCAGCCCGTCGAGGGGCTTGATGGTGCCGACCTCGTAGAGGGTGAAGGCGGTGGGGCCGACGATGGCGCGCCCCGGCTCGACGGAGATGCGCGGGGCGCGCAGCTTGGCGGCGTCGCACTCGCGGGAGACGATCTCGGTGAGCGACTTGGCGATCTCGTGCGGCTCGCGGGGGTCGTCGTCGCTGGTGTAGGCGATCCCGAGCCCGCCCCCGAGGTCGATCTCGGGAAGCTCGACCCCGTGCTCGTCGCGAACGGCCTTCAGCAGCCCGACGACGCGGTGGGCGGCGACCTCGAACCCGGACATGTCGAAGATCTGGGACCCGATGTGGGAGTGGATCCCGAGGACGTCGAGCGAGTCGAGCTGGAGCGCCCGCCGGACGGCCTCGGCGGCCTGGCCCCCGGCGAGCGGGATGCCGAACTTCTGGTCCTCGTGGGCGGTGGCGATGAACTCGTGGGTGTGCGCCTCGACGCCGACGGTGACGCGGATGAGGACGCCCTGACGCCGTCCGGCGGCCCGGGCGATGTGCGCGACCCGCACGATCTCCTGGAAGGAGTCGAGCACGATACGGCCGACACCGGCGGCGACGGCCCGCTCGATCTCCGCGGTGGACTTGTTGTTGCCGTGGAAGGCGATGCGGTCGGCGGGCATGCCGGCGGAGAGGGCGGTGGCGAGTTCGCCGCCGGAGCAGACGTCGAGGTTGAGCCCCTCTTCGTCGAGCCACCGCACGACGGCACGGGAGAGGAACGCCTTGCCGGCGTAGAACACGTCGGCGCCGGGCCCGAAGGCGGTCCGCCAGGCGCGCGCCCGCTCACGGAAGTCGCTCTCGTCGAGGACGTAGGCGGGGGTGCCGTGGGTGTCGGCGAGCGTCTTGACGTCGACACCGCCGACGGTGACGACTCCGTCGGCGTCGCGGGTGACGGTGTGGGACCAGACCTTGGGGTGCAGCTGGTTCAGGTCGGCGGGCGGAGCTGCGTAATGCCCTTCGGGGAGGACGTCGGCGTGCCGGGGACCGGCGGGATGGGCGGAACGGCTCATGACGGCGGGCTTTCGTGAAGGTTCTTGTCGGGTGGGATGGGGTGGTGTGGGGTGGTGTGGGGTGCTTCAGAGGTGATCGGGGGCGCTGATGCCGAGAAGGGAGAGGCCGTCGGCGAGCACCGTGCGGGCGGCTTCGGCGAGGGCGAGCCGGGAGCGGTGGACGGCCGTGGGTTTCTCGTCGCCCAGGGGCAGCACGGTGTGCTGGAAGCCGAGGAAGGAGTCGGCGAGCACGACGAGGTGCCGGGCCAGCCGGTCCGGGGCCCGGCGCTCGGCGGCCTGGGCGAGGACGCCGGGGTAGGCGGCGAGGGCGCGGAGAAGAGGCAGAGGAGTGGATTCCGGGACCGCGGACACGGCGGGGGTGAGGCCGAGCCGGGCGGCGCCGCGGCTGATGGCGCGGGCGCGGGCGTGGGCGTACCGGACACGGAAGAGGGGGTTGCTCTCCCGCTGCGCGAGGTGCTCGGCGCTGACGCGGGGCCGGTCGTGGGCAGCGGGGTGCAGCAGCGCCCAGCGGGCGGCGTCGAGGTCGAGCGGGGCGGGGTCCTCCGGGGCGGGGACGGGCCGCAGGTTCACGGGTTCACCGTGCTCGACCTCGGCCCGCCCGCCCTGGGTGGCGATGATCCGGACGAGGGTGTCGGCGACGACTTCGGCACGGAGGTCGTAGGGGATGCGGAGGGGGGTGGGGGGGGGG
>LJCV01000306.1 GCA_001298575.1 Actinobacteria bacterium OK074 | reverse complement strand
GGCGTATCGGTTGGCGGATTTGCACGAGGGTGGGGGGAGGGTTCGTACGTCGCCTATCGCGACGGTGGCGGATTTGGTTGCTCGGCGGCCGTAGGGGGTGGGCGGGGCGCCTGTTCGCCGTGGCGGTGTGGGTGCGTGGGCGGGTGCGGGTTCGGTGGGGGCTTGTCGCGCAGTTCCCCGCGCCCCTAAAAACGCGCAGGCGCCCGCGGTCCTGAAAGCAGGGGGATCCGTGGCCCTGAAAAGCGGGGCGCAGCCCCTGCTTTTGGGGGCGCGGGGAACTGCGCGAACAACCCCCACCGAACCCGCAGCCGAAGACGTACCCCAACCGCGTAAGTTGCCCCCATGCCGTTCCTCACCGTCACGGACATCCTCCGGCTCCCAGTGATCGCCGCCGGACACCCCCGTGTCGCCGCCGGCGAATCGCAGCTGCACCGCACCGTCCGCTGGGTGCACGTCACCGAGCTGCTCGACCCGGCCTCCTTTCTGGAGGGCGGGGAGCTGGTGCTCACCACGGGGATGCCGCACCCCTCCGACCCCACTCAACTCCGTGGCTACGTCGACCAGTTGGCGGACGTCGGGGTCGCCGGGCTGGTCGTCGAGCTGGGGCGGCGGTACCAGCAGGCGCCGCCCGAGCTGGTCACCGCGTGCCGCGAGCGGGACCTCCCGCTCGTCGTGCTCGCCCGCGGGGTCCGGTTCATCGAGGTCACCCAGACCGTGCACGCGCTGATCCTGGACGCGCAGGGCGAACTGCTGCGCCGGGCCCAGCAGGTGCGGGAGCTGTTCACCTCGCTCACGCTGCGCGGCGCCGGTCCGGAGGAGTTCGTGCAGACCGCCGCCGACCTGGCCGGGTGCCCCGTCGTGCTGGAGAACCTCGTCCACCACGCCGTGGTCTGCGCCACCCCGGGAACCGCCGACGCGCAGCTGCTCGACGCCTGGCCCCGGCGCTCCCGTACCGCCCCCACGCCCGACCGGGCCGCCACGGCCGGACCCGAGGGGTGGCTGGTCGCGCCCGTCGAGGAGCGCGGCTCCAGGTGGGGGCGGCTGGTGATGCTGCCGCCGGCCGCCGGGTCCGCCTTCGGGCCCGAGCATCTGATGATCCTCGAACAGGCCGCCACCGCCCTCACCCTCGCCCGGCTCACCGGCCGCCCCGAGTGGGACCGGCGCGCCCACAGCTCCGTCCTGCTCGACCTGCTGCACTGGCGCTACCGCAGCCACACCGAGGCCCGGTTGCGCGCGGAGGCGCTGGGGCTGCCCACCACAGGCCACCGGCTCCTCGCGGTCGTCGTCGAGCACGAGGGCACCCCGCCCGGGAGCACCGGGAGCACCGGGAGCACCGGGAGCACCGGGAGCACAGGCAGCACCGGCACCACCCCCACCGACCACCTCGCCACCGAACTCCGCTCCTGGGGCGTCAAGGCCCTCGTCGGCGACCTCTCCGACCGCCGCACCGGGCTCCTGCTCGCCCTCGCCCGCGCCTCCGCCTGGCAGCCCGTCGTCGAACGCGTCGGCCGCGAACTGCGGGCCGCCTACGGCGACGGCGTCGTCGTCGCGGTCGGTCCGGGAGTCACCGAACTCGGCCAGGTCACGCGGGCCTTCCGGGAGGCGGAGCAGGTCGCCGACGCGATCGGGCCCGCCTCGCGCGGACGGCCCTTCCACGTGGCCTCCGACATCGGGCTGCCCGAGCTGCTGTACGCGCTGCGCGCCGACGTCCGCGTCCAGACCTACGTCGAGCAGCAGCTCGGCCCGCTGGTGCGGCACGACGCGCGGCACGGCAGCGACCTGCTCGCCACCCTGCGCGCCCACCTCGACGCCGCGGGCAACAAGTCCATCGCCGCCAAGCAGATGGGCCTGTCCCGGCAGGCGTTCTACCAGCGTCTGCACACCGTCCAGCGGCTCCTGGGCACCGACCTGGAGTCCGGCGCCCACCGCACCCAGCTGCACGTCGCCGTCACCGCCCTGGACGTCCTGAGCGCCCCCGAGCCCGACTGACCGTGTGTGACGGCCCGGCCCCTGCGGATGCGGGAAGCCGCCATGTGGGTTACCCCTGAAGGAGACCCGACGGGGCCCCGGCCGGGTCCACCTTCGGCACCGGCGCCGGTGAGGAGTGAGTGGCTGTGACGACACACAAGGGTGAGACCACACATGCCAGGCGGGGGCTCGACCTCGGTCGGGTCTCCCCGCGGGCGGTCGTGGGGGCCGTACTGGCCGTGCTGGCGATCTGGTTCGTGTTCGTCAACACGCGGTCCGTGCGGATCCACTTCTGGATCGGATGGGCCGCGGCCCCGCTGTGGTTCGTGCTGGTCGTGACCTTCGCGGCCGGCGCCGTCACCGCGCTGCTCTTCAAACGCCGCCGGCGGTAGCCCCCGCGCGGGGCGTCATGCGGGCGTCAGCGGGAAGCGGACCTCGAACACCGTCGCCCCCGCCCCGCCGGTCACCTCGATGGTGCCGCCGTGCGCCTCCACCAGGGCGCGGGCCACCGCGAGCCCCAGGCCGCTGCCGCCGCGGTCGCGGCTGCGGGCCTTGTCGACCCGGTAGAAGCGCTCGAAGACCCGTTCGCGTTCGGCCTCGGGGATCCCTGGCCCGGCGTCCGCGACCCGCACCACCGCCGTACCGGCCGTGCCCTCCACCGCCGCGCCGGTCACCGTCACCGTCACCGCCGTCCCCTTCGGCGTGTGTACGGCCGCGTTGGTGAGGAGGTTGTCCAGGACCTGGCGGATGCGCAGCGGGTCGAGTCGCAGCCACAGCGGGGCCGGGCCCGCCGTCAGGGTCAGCGGGTGGTCGGGGTGGCCCGCGCGGAAGGCGTCCGCCGCCTCCCGGGCCAGCTCCGTCAGGTCGGTGTCCACGGGGCGCAACGGCGTCTCCACCGCCGCCGCGTCCAGGCGGGCCAGCATCAGCAGGTCGTCCAGGAGGACGCCCATGCGCGCGGCCTCGGCCCGCAGCCGCGCCAGGTGCTTGTCGCGTTCCTCGGGGGAGTGGGCGGCCGCGTACTGGAAGAGGTCCGCGTAGCCGCGCACCGACATCAGCGGCGTCCGCAGCTCGTGCGAGGCGTCCGCGACGAAGCGGCGCAGCCGCTGTTCGGCCTCCGTGCGCACCGCGAGGGAGTCGTCGATGTGCTCCAGCATGGTGTTGAACGCGCTCCGCAACTCCGCGACCTCGGGGCCGCCCCCGCCGTCCGCGTCCACGCGTACCGCCAGGCGCCCCGAGTCGGTCAGGTCGTGCGCGGTGATGTGATGGGCGGTGTCCGCCATGTCGCTCAGCGGCTTCAGGCCGCGCCGCAGCACCGCCCGCCCGGCCAGCACCAGCGCGGCCAGCGCCAGCGCGAACGCCACCACCTGGACGGTGATCAGCTGCGTCATGGTGTCCTGGATGTCGGTCATGGGGGCCGCGGTGACCAGCACCACCCCCTTGTCCACCTCGCAGGCCCGCATCAGGTACTCGACGCCGTCGATGTGCACCGTGCGCACGACGTGCGCGTCCTTGGAACCCGAGGGGCCGGGGTCGGGCACCGACGCCGCCAGCGCCGCGAACATGCCGGTGTCCTTCGGCACCGAGTCGGCCGGCTCGCGCAGCACCGCACTGCCGTCGGTCAGGTCGTACACGGCCGTGTACCAGCGGTAGTACGCCTGCTTCTGCACGGTGCCGTTGGCCTTGGCGTCCTTGGCCTGGACGACCTGGACGAGGCTCAGCTGGTCGCTGAGCTGGCGCTCCAGATAGCCGCGCATGTACGCGGTCAGGGCGGTGCCCACGACCGCGAACACCACCAGCGACAGCGCCCCCAGGCCCAGCGCGATCCGGGTGCCCAGCCGCATCCGCCGGTAGGTCTGCCGCACCCCGACTGGCCGCCGCAGCGGGCTCCTCACGCCGCCGCCTGCCGCAGCACGTAGCCCACCCCGCGCACGGTCTGGATCAGCGGCTCCCCGCCGGCTGTGCTGTCGTCGTTTCCGCCGGAGTCGTCCAGCTTGCGGCGCAGGCGGCTGACCACCAGTTCCACGACGTTGGAGCGACCACCGAAGCCGTACTCCCAGACGTGGTCGAGGATCTGCGCCTTGGTGAGGACGGTGGGAGACTTGCGCATGAGGTAACGCAGCACCTCGTACTCGGTCGGGGTCAGCGACAGCAGCTTCTCGCCGCGGCGCACCTCGCGGGTGTCCTCGTCCATGGTGAGGTCCGCGACCCGCAGGACGGAGCGGCGGAAGTCGGGTCCGGTGGCGCGGCGCAGCACCGTGCGCAGCCGGGCCATCAGCTCCTCCACGGCGAACGGTTTCACCAGGTAGTCGTCGCCGCCCCGGGTCAGCCCGGCCACCCGGTCGGCGACCGTGTCCCGTGCGGTGAGGAACACCACCGGGACCATCGTGCCGGATTTGCGTAGTCTGTCCAGTACGCCGAAGCCGTCGACGTCGGGCAGCATCAGATCCAGGACGACGATGTCCGGGTGGAACTCGGCGGCCGTGCGCAGGGCATCCTCGCCGCAGTACGCCGTGACCGCCGTCCAGCCCTCATAGCGGGCGACCGTCGCGACGAGATCGGCGATGGGAGGGTCGTCGTCCACGACCAGGAGTCGCACTTTTTCCACCTCCTCATACTGCTGCACCGGCCAACCGACGCCATAGCGCGGCGTTCGCCCGCGCGACATCGATAACAACTTGAAAGAACAACGACAGGAAAACGACAGCAGGCACCGGAGAGGCTCGCCTTGCACAGAACCCCACAGCACCGAGACCCCCCACAGACCCCGAGCAAGGAGCTGCCGCCCGTGACGACCGTCCAACGCGTCCAGCCGCCCCCCACGGCAGGCATACGGCCGAAGGTGGTGGCCCGCACCGGCCTGTACGCCCTCATCGCCGTGAACGTGGCCGTCGTGGCGTACTTCTTCGCCCAGTCGCCCACCGACGGCTACAGCACCATGCTGCTGATCGGCCGCCTCTGCGGTCTGTACGGGGCGCTGACCATGGCCTTCCAGCTGCTGCTGATCGCCCGGCTGCCCTGGCTCGACCGCCGCATCGGCATGGACAAGCTGACCAGCTGGCACCGCTGGGTCGGCTTCACCCTGCTGTGGACGCTCGTCGCCCACGTGGTCCTGGTCACCCTCGCCTACGCCGACCTGTCCGACGTCGGCTTCTTCTCCGAGATCATCGACCTCGCCCAGACCAGCGAGGGCGTCCTGCGCGCGATCGTCGCGTTCTGCCTGATCCTGCTGATCGGCGCCGCCTCCGCCCGCTACGCCCGCCGCCGCCTCGCCTACGAGACGTGGCACTTCATCCACCTCTACGCGTACGTCGCCGTCGTGCTGGCCTTCACCCACCAGGTCGCCATCGGTACGACGTTCACCTCGACGCCCGCCGCCAAGACGTACTGGTACGTCGTGTGGGGCGCCGCCCTCGGCGCCGTCGCGCTGGGCCGCCTGGTGCTGCCGCTGTGGCGCAACTGGCGCCACCAGCTGCGCGTCACCGCCGTCGTCCCCGAGTCCGACAACGTGGTGTCCGTGTACATGACCGGACGGGACCTGGACCGGATGCCCGCCGCGGCCGGACAGTTCTTCCTGTGGCGCTTCCTCACCAAGGACCGCTGGTGGCAGGCGAACCCCTTCTCGCTGTCCGCCGCCCCCGACGGGCAGAGCCTGCGCCTGACCGCGAAGGCCGCCGGTGACGGCTCCGCCTCCCTGCGCCACATCAAGGTCGGCACCCGTGTCTTCGCCGAGGGCCCCTACGGCGCCTTCACCGCGATGCACCGCACCCGCCCCGAGACCCTGCTCATCGCGGGCGGCGTCGGCATCACCCCCATGCGCGCGCTGCTCGAAGAACTCGAGAACCACGTCGTGCTCATCTACCGCGTCGGCACCCACCAGGACGCCGTCCTCCTCGAAGAACTGCGCGAACTGGCCGCCCAGAAGGGCGCGGAACTGCACCTGGTCACCGGACCGGTCACCCCGGACCTCCTGGACGCGAACGGCCTCACCCGCCTCGTCCCGGACATCCTCGACCGCGACGTCTTCGTCTGCGGCCCGCCCGGCATGACCACCGCCCTGCTGCGCACCCTGCGCCACATGGGCGTGCCCAAGCAGCAGATCCACGCCGAGCGATTCAGCCTGGCCGGCTGAGGAGGCCACCCCACCATGAAGCGAGCCATACCCGTCGTGGTCCTGTCGGTCGCCGGGCTGATCCCCGTGTGGCGGTACGCCCCGTCCACCGGTACGACGACCACGACCTCCGAGGCCGCCGCCTCCCCGGCCCCCTCGTCCTCGTCGTCCACCGCCACCGGCTCCTCCGGTACGACGACCCTGAAGAGCAGCACCATCAACACCGAGAAGGGCCCCGTCCAGGTCCAGGTGACCTTCAAGGGCGACACCATCACCGCCGTCAAGATGCTGCAACAGCCCGACCACCCGCAGACCGCGGCGGCCGTACCGGTGCTGATCTCGGAGACGCTGAAGGCGCAGAGCGCGGACATCGACACCGTGTCGGGCGCGACCATCACCAGCGAGGCGTACAAGACCTCGCTCCAGGCGGTGATCGACGAGAACGCCAAGGCCCAGAAGGCGGCCTCCTCCGCGTCGCCCTCGGCCTCCTCGTCCTCCGCTGCGGCAGCCACCTCGCAGACGGTCAGCGGCTCGTTGCTGAACACCGAGAAGGGCCCCGTGCAGGTCCAGGTGACCTTCAAGGGCGACACCATCACCGCCGTCAAGATGCTCCAGCAGCCCGACCACCCGCAGACCGCGGCGGCCGTACCGGTGCTGATCTCGGAGACCCTCAAGGCGCAGAGCGCGAGCATCGACACCGTCTCCGGAGCCACCATCACCAGCGACGCCTACAAGACGTCCCTCCAGGCCGCCATCGACGCGAAGGGGGCCTGACATGCAGCGCGTCGAGCACGTCATGAGCTTCCCGGTCTCCCTGCGGATCGACGACGACCTCGACGCGCTCGCCGAACAGGCCCTGGCCGACCGGGTGTTCGCCTGGCTGCGCGAGGTCGACGAGCGGTTCAGCCCGTTCAAGCCCGACAGCGAGGTCTCCCGCCTCGACCGCGGCGAACTGGCCCCGGACGGGCTCAGCGACGACCTCACCGAGATCCTCGGCCTGTGCGAGGAGTACAAGGCGGCCACCGGCGGCGCCTTCAACGTACGGCTGCCGGGGCGGAAGCTCGACCCGTGCGCCGTCGTCAAGGGCTGGGCGGTGCAGCGGGCCGCGGACCTGGTGGCGGCGGCGGGCGTACGGCGGTTCTGCCTCAACGCCGGCGGTGACGTCGTCGCGGCCGGCGGCCCCTGGCGGGTGGGCGTGCGCCACCCCGAGGAGGCCGACAAACTGTGCGTGGTCCTGGAGGTCGGCGCGGGCGCGGTGGCCACCTCCGGCCGGTACGAGCGCGGCGACCACATCGTCGACGGCCGCACCGGGCTGCCCGTCACCGGCCTGCTCAGCCTGACCGTCGTCGCCGACACGCTCACCGAGGCGGACGCCACGGCCACGGCGGCCTTCGCGATGGGCCGGGCGGGCGTCGAGTGGGCGGCCTCGCGGCCGGGCTGCGAGGTGTTCGCGGTGGCCGCGGACCGGCAGGTGATCCGCACCCCCGGGCTGCCGGTCGCCACGGCCGCGAGCGCCTGACGGTCCATCAGCCGCCCCTGGAATCCGGGGAGTCGAGCGAACGCTCGACGACTCCGGCCAGGTGCGCCTCGAACACCTCGCCCGCGCGCGGGGTCAGCGTGTGCAGCGCGACCAGTGCCGTGATCACCACGTCGCACAGCTCGCCCTGGACGTCGTCCCAGGTGTGCGAGAGCCCCTTGCGCGGGTTCTGCCCCGTCGCGCCGATCACCGCCTGGGCGACCTCGCCGACCTCCTCCGAGATCTTCAGCAGCTGGAGCAGGACGGCTTCCCGGCCGTCGACCCGCCGGTTGGCGGCCAGCCAGCCCTGTAGCCGGCCGATGGACTCCCAGAGGCCGGGCGGCTCCTGGATCTCAAGGGCGTGTTCGTTCATGGACGCAGCCTGCCACGCGCCACTGACAACGGTCTTTCGCGTGTGCGCTTGCCCTCGTGTGCACTTCAACTCCTAGCGTTCAGGGCATGGAGACCACCACGTACACCAGGACCCTCGGCAGGACCGGCATCGAGGTCAGCGCGCTCGGCTTCGGCTGCTGGGCGATCGGCGGCGAGTTCTGGCGGCCGGACGGCCAGCCGCTGGGCTGGGGCAAGGTCGACGACGAGGAGTCCGTACGGGCCGTGCACCGCGCCCTCGACCTCGGCGTCACCTTCTTCGACACGGCGGACGCGTACGGCACCGGACACAGCGAACGCCTCCTGGGCCGGGCGCTCGGCGGGCGGCGCGGCGACGTCGTCGTGGCCACCAAGTGGGGCAACGTGATCGACCCGGAGCGCCGCCTCCTCGTCGGCACCGACGACTCGCCCGCGTACGCCCGCGCCGCGCTGACCGCCTCCCTCAAGCGCCTGGGCACCGACCACGTCGACCTCTACCAGCTGCACATCGGCGACGCGGACGTCGACCGCGCGGCCCAACTCCGGGAAACCTGCGAGGAGTTCGTGCGCGAGGGGCTGATCCGGGCGTACGCGTGGAGCACCGACGACCCGGCCCGCGCGGCCGTGTTCGCCGAGGGGGAGCACTGTGCCGCCGTGCAGCACGCGGCGAACGTCATCGAGGACACCCCCGACATGTTCGCCCTGTGCGAGGAGTCGGGGATCGCGAGCGTCAACCGCAGCCCGCTGGCGATGGGGTTGCTGGCCGGCAAGCGCAAGCCGGGGGAGATCATCGAGGCGGGCGACGTGCGCAGCAGGCCGCCGGAGTGGCTCCAGGGCTTCGGCGACGGGTCCTCGGGCGTGGACGCCGAGTGGTTCGCCCGGATCGAGTCCCTGCGCGAGATCCTCACCAGCGACGGCCGCACCCTCGCGCAGGGCGCCCTGGCCTGGCTGTGGGCGCGCAGCCCCAGCACCATCCCCATCCCCGGCTTCCGCTCGGTCGCGCAGGCCGAGGAGAACGCGGGCGCCATGGCGAAGGGGCCGCTCGCCGCCGGGCAACTGGCCGAGATCGACCAACTGCTCGGGCGCTGAGCGGCCCCTGTCCGCGGGTGTCCACGGGGCTGGGCGGTCGGGGCCGGGCGGCCCCTGTCCGGGAAGGCCGAGCGGGCGGTGGGCGCCCCAACGGTGTTGTGGGCGCCCCCTGTTGGCGGTCAGTAGCCGCCCTGGCCGCCGCCCTGCTGGGCCGCGAGCCGCGGGCTCTGCTCCGTCAGGGTCAGCCGGCCTTCCTTGATGGTGGCGAGGCGGGGTGCCCGGCGGGCGATGGACGAGTCGTGGGTGACCATGATGAAGGTCAGCCCGTACTCGTGCCACAGCCCTTCCAGCAGCGCCATGATGTCGTCGCGGGTGCTCTCGTCGAGGTTGCCGGTCGGTTCGTCGGCGAGCAGCACCTTCGGGCGCTTGACCAGCGCGCGGGCAATCGCCACGCGCTGCTGCTGGCCGCCGGACAGCTCCGTCGGCACGTGGGTCAGGCGCTCGCCCAGGCCGACCGAGCGCAGCGCCTCGGCGGCCCGCTCGCGCCGCTCGGCGGGCTTGACGCCCAGCGGGACCAGAGCCGTCTCGACGTTCTCCTGCGCGGTGAGCGTCGGGATGAGGTTGAACGCCTGGAAGATGATGCCGATCTTCTCGGCGCGCACCCGGGTCAGCTTGGCCTCGCCGATCGTGGCGAGGTCCAGGCCGTCCAGTTCGACACTGCCCTCGGAGGGGCGGTCGAGGCCGCCGATCATCTGGAGCAGGGTCGACTTGCCGCCGCCGGTGGGGCCCTGGATGACGAGCTGGTCACCGTCCTCGATGGTGAGGTCGATGCCGCGCAGCGCCTCCACCGTCTCCTTGCCGCGCGTATAGCGCTTGGTGACGCCGGTGAGCGTGTACATAGTTTCTCTCCGTGAGGAAGAAATTCGGGGGAGTGGTGGGGAGGGGTTAGGAGACGCTGCGCAGGGCGTCCGCCGGGCGCATCCGGGAGGCGCGCCAGCCGCCCATCGCCCCGGCGATCAGACCGCCCGCGACCGCGAGACCCACCGCGAGCGCGATCGTCGTCGCCGAGACCGGCGCCGACAGCGCGATGTCCATCGTGGTGGAGGCCGCCTGCCCGCCACCGCCCGGACCGCCGCCACCGGGACCGCCCTGGCCGCCACCGCCACCGCTGCTGCCGAGCGACGCCGTCAGGGTCGGGCTGATCGCCGTCACCGTGTACGCCGCCGCCAGGCCGAGCGCGATGCCGAGGGCGCCGCCGAGCAGACCGTTCACGATCGACTCGCCCACGACCTGCCGGGTCACCCGCCCGCTGGGCCAGCCGAGCGCCTTCAGGGTGCCGAACTCGCGCACCCGGCGGGACACGGCCGAGGAGGTGAGCAGCGCGGCCACCAGGAACGCGGCGATCAGCACCGCGATCGACAGCCACTTGCCGACGCTGGTCGCCAGGCTGGAGGCGGTCGACAGGGAGCCCGAGACGGTGTCGGCGAGGTCCGCGGAGGTCGTCACCGTCGTACCGGAGATGTTCTTCTGGATCGTCGTCTTGACGGTCGCGATCTGCTTCGAGTCGGTGGCCTGGACGTAGATCGTGGTGACCTCGTTCTTGGCGTCACCGAGGGTCTGCGCCTGCTTCAGCGGCAGGAAGACGTCGGTCGTGGTCTCGCTGCTGGAGGGCGTCGCGATGCCGATGACCGTGTACTTGGTGCCGGAGATCTTGAACGTCGAACCGACCTTGTACTTGCTGGACTTGGCGTACGACTTGGAGACCACCGCGACCTTGGCGTCGGTCTGCGCCGACGTGAACGTCTTGCCCGAGGTGATGGTCATCGTCGACAGCGGGCCGAGGTCCTGGTTGGTGACGTCGACACCGACCACCGAGTACGAGTTGACGTCGAAGTTGGCGCCGCCGCCCTGGACCTGCGGCGCGGCCGTGGAACCGCTGCTGCTGGAGCCGCCGGGGCCACCGCCCTGGCCCTGGCTCTGCGTGGTGGTGGAGGACTGCGCCTTGCCCTGGGTGAAGGTGCCGTCGACCTTCGTGACGTTCAGGGAGAGCGCGCCGACCGCGGTCGCCACGCCCTTCTGGTCCGCGACCTTCGTGACGAGGGAGGACTTCAGGGCCTGACCACCCTGCGTCCGCACCTGGTCCGAACTCTGCGTCTTGCTGCTGCTGTTGGACTGGGCGTCGAAGTTGAAGCTCGGTCTGCCCGAACTGTTCGACGTGGGTGCCGCCGCCGACTTCGTGACCGTCATGTCGGTGCCGAGCCCGTAGAGGGACTGAAGAACCTTGTCCTGGGCCTGGGACATGCCGGCCGACACCGAGTTGACGGTGATGACCAGCGCGATACCGAGCGCCAGACCCATGGCGATGACCAGTGCGGCTTTCTTGCGCCGGCCCAGCTCGCGCTTGAGATAGATGCCAAACATCCCGTTCCTCTAAGGTTCTTGGCGCCCGCTGTGGACGCGCCCACAAGTTATGGAGAAACCTTTGAGTCGCCCTGAGTAACTCATGTGCGTGGACTGAGAATGCGGCGTCCGAAATCAATTCTTCATCAGACAGCTCATTCCCAGGCTGCGGAGGGGCTGTTGCCAGGAAACCCCAGTTCAATCGTTGCCTGGTGAAGAGAAGGCGGACCGGCCGGTGGGCATCTCCCGGTGGGACGGTGGCAGTGCGCACCGGCCGGAACGCGTCGTACGGGGAGTGGTGTCTTTCACCATTTCCCGTCGGGTGCGGTGAGCCCCCGCGTGCGCCCGGCGCGCCCCCCGATGGGCTCCCGCTGACTCCGTCTTTGCCCGGTCTTGGGCACCCCTCTGTGCGCGGACACAGCATCCCTTTGTACGGTCCCCTGATGCGTGACTCCTCTCGCCTTTCCCGTCGTGCGGTCCTCGGCTTCGCCGCGGCCGCCCCCCTGGCCGCCGCCGTCCCCACGCCGGCCGCCGCCACGTCCGCCGCCGTCGTCGGCGGGAGCCGGCTCGGCCGTTCCGGCGCCCAGGTCAGAGGCGGCTCGGCGCTGCCCAAGGGACTCTCCGCCCGGTCCTGGCTGGTCGCCGACCAGGAGAGCGGGGAGATCCTGGCCGCGTCCAACGCGCACAAGCGCCTCGCTCCCGCGTCCACCCTGAAGATGCTCTTCGCGGACACGGTGCTGACGAAGTTCGAGCGCACCGAACGGCACACGGTGACCGTCGACGACCTCGCGGGCATCCCCGCGGGCTCCAGCCTGGTCGGCGTCAAGGAGGGGATCACGTACACCGTCGAGCAACTGTGGCTCGGCGTCTTCCTGCGCTCCGGCAACGACGCGGTGCACGTGCTCGCGCACCTGAACGGCGGCGTCGACGAGACCGTCGCCGAGATGCAGAAGAAGGCCGCCGACCTCCAGGCCCTCGACACCCACGTCGTCAGCCCCGACGGCTTCGACCACCCCGGCCAGCTCTCGTCGGCCTACGACCTGACGCTGTTCGCCCGGCACGGGCTCGGCAACCCCGACTTCCGCTCCTACTGCTCGACCAAGACCGCCGACTTCCCCGCGGGCGGCAAGAAGACCTTCCAGATCCAGAACACCGACCGCCTGCTCACCGGGGCGTACGGCATGGACACCTACGACGGTCTGATCGGCGTCAAGAACGGCTACACGACCAACGCGGGCAACACCTTCACCGGCGCGGCGACCCGCGACGGCCGCACCCTGCTGGTGACCGTCATGCACCCCAAGGCGGGCGGCAACGGCGTCTACGCGGAGACGGCCCAACTGCTGGACTGGGGCTTCAAGAACGCGGGCAAGACCGACTCGATCGGCACCCTGGTCAAGCCGCTGAGCGAGGGCGGGGCACCGGCCACGGCGGCACCGTCGTCGTCCGCGGGTGCCTCCGGCTCCTCCGGAGCGAAGGGCGCGGCCGGGTCCCAGTCCCAGGCGTCCGCCGCCTCGGGCGGCTCCTCGACGTCCTGGGGCGCGATCGGCGGCGCGGGCGGCGCGGTGGTGGTGCTGGCCGGCGGGGCGTACGCGCTGCGGCGACGGCGGACGGCACGGGCCGAGGCGGAGGGCGGCCGACACCGGGGCTGAGTACGGGAGTTGTACTTTCGGGAGTTGTACGGAGCTTGCGGCCGCCGCACGGGTTGATGTGGGGCGGCCGTTCCGCTTGTCCGGGTGCGGTCTCGCGGTCCCACGCGAGTTCCCACCCCCACCCGGACGCGGAACGGCCGCCGCCTCCCCCCTCGGGCACGGCTGCGGGAGCCGCTCCCTCCACCTGTGAAGCTTTCGTGGAGGAAGGGTTCGAGCATACGGCGCCGACGTGCTCGAATAGTCCGGACGGATTGATTCCGGTTGTGGAAGTTGTAAGGCGGGCGTGGGGTGGGGAGTTGGGCCGGGGAGTTGGGGTCAGCCGCGGCCCACGTACGGCATCGTCGTCGCCAGTACGGTCGCGAACTGGATGTTCGCCTCCAGTGGCAGCTCGGCCATGTGCCGTACCGTGCGCGCCACTTCGGCCACGTCCATCACCGGCTCCGGCACGATCTCGCCGTTGGCCTGGAGCACCCCCTTCCGCATCCGGCCGGTCATCTCGGTCGCCGCGTTGCCGATGTCGATCTGGCCGACCGCGATGCGGTACGGACGCCCGTCCAGCGAGAGGGACTTGGTCAGCCCGGTCAGCGCGTGCTTGGTCGCGCTGTACGGCGCCGAGTTGGGGCGCGGCACATGCGCCGAGATCGAGCCGTTGTTGATGATCCGGCCGCCCTGCGGATCCTGCTCCTTCATCTGCCGGTACGCCGCCTGCGCGCACAGGAACGCCCCGTTGAGGTTGGTGTCCACGACGTGTTTCCAGGCGTCGTAGGAGAGTTCCTCGACGGGCACCCCGCCGGGCCCGAACGTGCCCGCGTTGTTGAACAGCAGGTCCAGGCGCCCGAACCGGTCCACGGTGGCGGCGAACAGGGCGGCGACGTCGGCGGGTTGGGAGACGTCGGTGCGGACGGCGATGGTGGCGTCGGTGGCGGTCCGTGCGCCCGGCGCGGTGCCGGCGGCCAGGGCGGCCGTCTCCGTCAGCGTCTCGACGTGGCGTCCCGCGAGCGCCACGGACCAGCCCGTGCGCAGCAGTTCGAGGGCGACCGCGCGGCCGATGCCGGAGCCCGCGCCGGTGACGACGGCGGTTTTCTTGTGACTGTCGGTCATGGTTCCGCAGGGTACGGGAGGTCGTACGAGGCGGCGGTGTGGTTCAAGTGGTGGTGTGGGCCGCGTCCGGCGGTGCGGTTCGAGTGGCGGCGGTGTGGTTCAAGTGGCGGGCGGGCCGCGCCCGGTGATGCGGTGCCGGTCCGCCATCCGAAACTCATCTGTCCGACATGCGGCTGTTGTGTACGCGACAGACTTACGTCGACCCTGGCCACTCCAATACCGGTAAGCCAACCGTCAGGGGAGAGCCAGATGACACCCGCAGCCCGGCAACCCTCGCGCCACGCCCCCGAACTCCGCGCCGCCGCCCGCCACTTGGGCCGCCGCCGGTTCCTCACCGGCACCGCCGCGGCCGTCGCGCTCGCCTTCGCCGTCGACCTGCCCGGCGCCCGCACGGCCGCCGCCGCCGAACTCGACCCGGCCCGGATCACCTCCGACCCCTTCACCCTCGGCGTCGCGTCCGGCGACCCGCTGCCGTCCTCCGTCCTGCTCTGGCCCCGCCTCGCCCCGCAGCCCTACCAGGCCGACGGCGGCCTGCCCGCCCAACGGGTGCACGTCCGCTGGGAGTTGGCCCACGACGAACGCTTCCTGCGGGTCGCCGGACGCGGCACCGCCACCGCACACCCCGAGTTCCAGCACACCGTGCACGCCGAGGTCGGCCACCTCGAACCCGGCCGCGTGTACTACTACCGCTTCCGCACCGGGAGTTGGATCAGCGAGACCGGCCGCACCCGCACCGCCCCCGCCGTCTCGGCCCGCCCCACCCCGGACCTCCGCCTCGCCGCCGTCTCCTGCCAGGCGTACCACGACGGGTACTTCACCGCGTACGGCCACCTCGCCCAGGACGACGTCGACGTGGTCTTCCACCTCGGCGACTACCTCTACGAGTACGCCGTCAACTCGGCCGGGGGCTACCGGAACTACACCGACCGCGTACTGCCCGACCTGTTCAACCGCGAGACCGTCACCCTGGAGGAATACCGGCTGCGGTACGCCCTCTACAAGACCGACCCCGACCTGCGCGCCGCCGACGCCGCCCACCCCTTCGTCGTCACCTGGGACGACCACGAGACCGAGAACAACTACGCCGACGACACCTCCGAGAACGACGACCCGCCCGAGGAGTTCCTGTTGCGCCGCGCCGCCGCGTACCGCGCGTACTGGGAGAACCTGCCGCTGCGGGCACCGCAACTCCCGGTCGGCCCCGACGCCCGCCTGTACCGGCGGCTGCACTGGGGCCGGCTCGCCCAGTTCGACATCCTCGACACCCGCCAGTACCGGTCCGACCAGGCGTACGGCGACGGGGCGCAGCTGCCCGGGCCGGTCGTCGACGATCCCGCCCGCACGATCACCGGCGACGCGCAGGAGCGGTGGTTGCTCGACGGGTGGCGGCGGTCCCGGGCGCTGTGGAACGTCGTTCCGCAGCAAGTCACCTTTTCGCAGCGGAAGTTGGATCTGAACGCGGTGGCGAAGGTGTCGATGGACGCGTGGGACGGGTATCGGGCGTCGCGGGGGCGGGTGTTGGCCGGGGTGAAGAGTGCGGGTGTTGCGAACTTCATGGTGCTGACCGGGGACGTCCACGTCGGGTACGCGTTCGACATCAAGGACGACTTCGATGATCCGGGGTCGCGGGTCCTGGGGACGGAGGTGGTGGCTTCGTCCATTTCCAGCGGGCGGGACGGGGTTGCGCGGCCTGCCAACTGGGCCACGTATCTTGCCGCCAACCCCCACCTCAAGTTCTATGACGGGCGGCGGGGGTACGCGACGGTGGGGTTGGGGCGGGAGGCTGCCCGGGTCGACTTCAAGGTGGTGCCTTACGTGACGGCGCCGGGGGGTGCCTTGTCCACCGTGGCTTCCTTTGTCGCGGAGGTGGGGGATCCGGGGTTGAAGGGGGTGTGACGGGTGCGTTGCGGGGTGCGGGTGAGTGGGGGTTGCTCGCGCCCACGCGGCGGAGCCGCACATCAGACACAGCCCCGCGCCCCTAAAAGCGCAGGGGTGCCGGGAGTTGTGAGTCATTCCCCGGGATAGCTCACGCCGATCTGCTCCCTGATCCTGTCCATCGTCCTCATCACCGCCAGCGTCCCCTCCAGCGGCACCAGTGCCGACTCCGTCTCGCCCGCCCGCAGCGCCCGCATCACCTCCGTCGCCTCGTGGCGGAAGGTGTTGGCGGGGCCGTCCTGCGGAGTCAGGTCGAAGCGTTCCGAGGGGTGGCCTGTGCGGTGGAGGGTGATGTGGTCCGGGCAGAAGAAGGCGGAGGGGACGTCGATGCGGCCGCGGGTGCCGGTGACCGTGGCGGTGGTGGGGGTGCCGCCGGTGAGGGAGCAGTGCACTGAAGCGAGAGCGCCGCTCTCCCAGGAGAGCAGTGCTCCGGTCTGGAGATCGATGCTCTCTTTGGAGAGCACTGCTCTCGCGACCACGTCCGACGGCTCGCCGAGCAGCAGCTGGGCGAACGAGATCGGGTACACCCCGAGGTCGAGGAGCGCGCCCCCGCCCTGCGCCGGGTCCCGCAGCCGGTGCGCGGGCGGGAACGGCCCCTCCAGGCCGAAGTCCGCCTGCACGGTGCGGACTTCACCGATCGCCCCGTCGTCCACCAGCGCCTTCAGCTTCCGTACCAGCGGATGGCAGTACGTCCACATGCCCTCCATCAGGAAGCTGCCGCGCCCCTTCGCCAGCGCGACCAGTTCCTCGGCCTCGCGGACGTTCAGCGTGAACGCCTTCTCGCACAGCACGTTCCGGCCGGCCTCCAGGCAGAGCCCGGCCGCGGCCCGGTGCGCCGCGTGCGGGGTGGCGACGTACACGACGTCGACGTCCTCGTCGCGCGCGAGGGCACCCCAGTCGCCGTACGCGCGCGGGATCCCGAAGCGGTCGGCGAACTCCCGCGCGGACTCCTCGCTGCGCGAGGCCACCGCGACCAGTTCCGCGTCCGGCAGGTCCACGAGGTCCCCCGCGAACTTCGCGGCGATCCCGCCCGTGGCGAGAATCCCCCACCTGACCCGGCCGTCTCCACTGCCCACCATGTGCACCCCTGTCGCTGTCCACCCATTGGGCCCTCTGCCCGGCGACCCGTCCGGGCTGAGAGCATAGGTCGCGCGACGATCGAAAAGGGAGGGCACATGCCCGAGCGTGGCCGCACCACGCGGGAACAGGAAGAACCCGAGGGACACCGCACCGACGCCCCGGCCGTGCGCCAGGCGGTCACGGAGCCGAAAGTGCCCCCGGCCGCGACCGCCCCCGTACCCGCGACGGCCCCCGCGGCCGACCGCCGGATCGGCCTCCTCGTCACCTTCCTCCTCGGCGCCCTCACCGCCACGCCCCCGCTGGCGATGGACATGTACCTGCCGTCCCTGCCCGAGGTCACCGACTCGCTGCACGCGCCCGCCGCGACCGTCCAGCTCACCCTCACCGCCTGCCTCCTCGGCATGGCGCTCGGGCAACTGGTCGTCGGCCCGATGAGCGACCGCTGGGGCCGCCGCCGACCCCTGCTGGCCGGGCTCGTCGTCTACGTCGTCGCCACCGTGCTCTGCGCCTTCGCGCCCGACATCGGGTTCCTGGTCGCCTTCCGGCTCGTGCAGGGGCTCGCGGGCTCGGCCGGGATAGTGATCGCCCGCGCCGTCGTCCGCGACCTGTACGACGGCCTCGCCATGGCCCGGTTCTTCTCCACCCTGATGCTGATCTCCGGGGTCGCCCCGATCATCGCCCCGCTCATCGGCGGCCAGATCCTGCGCTGGACGGACTGGCGGGGCGTCTTCGCGCTGCTGACGGTCGTCGGGATCGCGCTCACCGCGCTGGTGTGGGTCCGGCTGCCCGAGACGCTGGCCCCGGCCGAGGGCGGCGCGGACGGCGTCGGCGAGGCCCTGCACGCCATGCGGACCCTGATCGCCGACCGCGTCTTCACCGGCTACGTCCTCACCGGCGGCTTCACCTTCGCCGCGCTCTTCGCGTACATCGCGGCCTCCCCGTTCGTCGTCCAGGACATCTACGGCGCCTCCCCGCAGACGTACAGCCTGCTCTTCGGCGTCAACTCCGTGGGCCTGGTGATCGTCGGCCAGATCAACGGCAAGGTCCTGGTGGGCCGGGTCGGGCTCGACAAGGTGATCGGGGCCGGCCTCGCGGTCATCACGCTGGCCGCGGTCGCGCTGCTGCTGATGTCCACCGGCGCGTTCGGCGAGGTCGGGCTGGTGCCGGTCGCCGTCGCGCTGTTCGTGCTGATGTCCGCGATGAGCCTGGCGCTGCCCAACGCCCAGTCCCTCGCGCTGCTGCGCACCCGGCACGCCGCCGGGGCCGCGTCCGCGCTCCTTGGCACCTCCTCCTTCCTCATCGGCGCGGTCGCCTCGCCGCTCGTCGGCATCGCGGGCGAACACACCGCCGTCCCCATGGCGTTGGTCCAACTGGCCGCCGTACTGGTGGCGGTCGCCTGCTTCGTGACACTGTGCCGTCCCTGGAACAGACGTACGGGCGCGCAGGGCGGGGGACTCACCGGCCCGGGCGCGGCCGGGAGCCTGGTGGAGGAGAGCTGAGCGCGCCGAGACTGCGCGAGGACACCCCGGAGAAGGCAGGACTCGACGCCGGGGAACTGCGCCTGCTCGTCCGCGAGGTGAGCGACGCCGTGAGCGGACCGCACCCCTGGGCGGCGGGCGTCGTCGTGGTGGCGGGCCGCGGCCCGGTCATCGCCGTCGCGGAGGCCGCGGGCTGGGCGGTCCGCTACTCCGCCTACGACGAGCGGACCGACACCGGCGTCGAACTCCCGCCCGCGGCACGGGTACCGATGACCGTGCACACCCCCTTCGACATCGCCTCCCTCACCAAACTCTTCACCGCCACCTGCGTGGTGCAGCAGCTCGAACGCGGCACCCTCGGCATCGACGCCCGCGTCGGCGCCTACCTGCCCGACTTCCGCGCGGCGGCCCGACACGGCGTGACGGTACGGCAGTTGCTCACCCACACCTCCGGGCTGCGCCCCGAACTCCCGCTGTACGCCTGCGCGTCGGACGAGGAACGGCTGCGGCTGCTGCGCGCCGAGGCCCCGGTCGGCGTCCCCGGCACGTACTGCTACTCGGACCTCAACCCGCTGATCCTGCAACACCTGTTGGAGCGGGTGACGGGCCGCACGCTGGACGTCCTCGTCCGCGACGGCATCACCCGCCCGCTCGGCATGACGTCGACCTCCTTCGGGCCCTGCCCCGGCGCCGCGGCCACCGCGGCCCCGCGGCGGCCGTGGGCGAAGGCGAACCGCGGGATGCTGCGCGGTGTCGTCCACGACGAGAACGCCTGGGCGCTCGGCGGCGTCGCCGGGCACGCGGGCCTGTTCGCCACCGCCCACGACCTCGCCGTCTTCGGCCGCACCCTGCTGGCGGGCGGCTCCTACGGCCCCGCCCGCATCCTCGGCCCCGACCTCGTCGAACTCATGCTGACCGCACCGGGGTTGGGCTTCGCCGTCGACCAGCCGTGGTTCATGGGCGAGTTGGCGGGCAAGGGCGCGGCGGGCCACACGGGCTTCACGGGCACGTCACTGGTCCTGGACCCGGACACGGGCACGTTCCTGGTCCTCCTCGCGAACACGGTCCACCCCCGCCGCCGCCCCGCGGACAACCGGCTGCGGGTGGCGGCGGGCACGCGGATGGCGCGGGCGCTACGAGGCACATGACGTTCTGTTCCCCCTCGTAGAATCACCCCGTGAACGCCCCCCTCGCCCCCGCCGACTCCCTCCGTGCCGCCCTCGACGGGCTGGTCGGCGGGTTGCCGCCGCGGCAGGCCGCGGCGGCCGTGGAGCGGCTGATCGCCAACTACCGGGGGCGGACGCCCACGCACGCGCCCGTGCTGCGGGACCGTTCCGACGTGGCCGCGTACGCCGCCTACCGGATGCCCGCGACCTTCGAGGCCGTGCGGGCCGCGCTGGCCGCGTTCGCGGACGCCGTGCCCGGCTGGGTGCCCGGGAGCCAGGTGGACGTCGGCGGCGGGACCGGCGCCGCGACCTGGGCCGCGCAGGCCGTGTGGGGCGGGGAGCGGGCGGTGACCGTGCTCGACTGGGCCGAGCCCGCGCTCGCGCTGGGGCGCGAGATCGCCGCCGCGCACCCCGCGCTCAAGGACGCCGTGCGCTGGCAGCGCTCTCGTATCGGAGCAGCGCTCTCCATCGAGAGCACTGATCTCGTCACCGTCTCCTACGTCCTCAACGAGCTGAGCGAATCCGACCGCGCCGCCCTCGTCGACACCGCCGCGACCGCCGTCGGGGACGCCGGGGCCGTCGTCATCGTCGAACCCGGCACCCCCGACGGCTACGCCCGCGTCCTCGCCGCCCGCGACCGCCTGACCGCCGCCGGGTTCCGCATCGCCGCCCCCTGCCCGCACAGCGACTCCTGCCCCATCGCCCCCGGCCAGGACTGGTGCCACTTCTCCGCCCGGGTGAGCCGTTCGTCACTGCACCGGCAGGTCAAGGGCGGCTCACTGCCGTACGAGGACGAGAAGTTCAGCTACCTCGCCGCGACCCGCGCGCCCCTCGAACCCGCCGCCGCCCGCGTCGTCCGCCGCCCGCAGATCCGCAAGGGCCAGGTCCTGCTCGACCTGTGCACGACCGGGGCCGCGCCCCTGCACCGCGAGACGGTCACCAAACGGCACGGGCCCCTCTACAAGGCCGCCCGCGACGCCGAGTGGGGAGACGTCTGGCCGCCGTACGACGACGACGTGAACGACGGGCACCCAGCGTGACAACAGGGGCCCCGGTCACGTCTGCCGCCCAATGGTGCGACCATGGGGCACATGCTGTCCGCACCACGGTAAGGCGAGGGGATAGATGAGCGCAGGGTTCGGCCGTCGTACGTCCGCGCAGGGCAGGGTCTCCCAGTGGCTGCGGGGCCGCCGCCCGAAGGACCCCGCCGACCCCGTCGCCGACGCCGGCCGTGAGGCGCTGTTGCTGGCCGCCGCCGGTGCCGGACTGCCCCTCGCGCCCGCCGCGCACCCCGTCGGCTACCGCTGTTCCTGCGACCGCGTCGGCTGTCCGACCCCGGCCCGCCACCCCGTCTCGTTCGCCTGGCAGACGCAGTCCACCACCGACCGCGCGCAGATCGAACGCTGGGCCCGCCACCAGCCGCAGGCGAACTTCATCACCGCCACCGGCATGGTCCACGACGTCCTCGACGTCCCGCTGGAGGCCGGTGAACAGGCCCTGGAACGGCTGCTGGACGCCGGTATCGAGGTCGGCCCGGTCGCCGTCACCGGAGACGGGCGGATGCTCTTCTTCACCCTCACCCGCGGCACCCCCGAGGACGAGGACGAGTGGTGGCCGTGCGAACTGGACTGCCACCCCGAGACGATGGACGAACACCCCGGGCTGCGCTGGCACTGCCGGGGCTCCTACGTCCTCGTACCGCCCGCCGCGCTGCCCGGCGACGCGGCCGTGGTCTGGGTCCGCGGCCCGGAGTTCGCCCTCCCGGACCCGCTCACCCTCCTGGAGACCCTCACCGACGCGTGCGCGCGGTACGCCGACGACCAGACCGGCGAACCGGTGGCGGCCTGGCCGCACGGCGGCTGACTCCCCGTGGACGGGGGGGGCTCAACACCCCCTGGTTCACTGCCCCTTGGCGCCGGTCAGCCCGCTCACCCGGCTCAGGAACTCCACCGAGCCGGTGTCGCCCTTCGCCGGGTCGTACACCGCCTGGTTGGCCACGGTCTCCAGCGTGAGGGAGGTCTTCACGTCGCCGGAGAGCAGCGCCTTGATGTTCGCGTCGGTGATCGTGATGTTCACGCCCGCCGCGACCGTCTGCTTCTGGTAGTGGCGGCTGGCGAAGAACACCAGCGCGCCGCCGTCCTTCGTGCGCAGCCCCAGCGGCGCGTAGTCGCCCGCGGTCAGCGGCTCGTCGACGTACTGCCGGGCAAGACCCGGCTTGGCCGCGGTCGCCGCCCGGGAGGTGCGGATCGTCGTCGTGAACGGGCCCGCCGCGAA
Organism: Actinobacteria bacterium OK074; assembly: GCA_001298575.1. Taxonomy (GTDB): domain Bacteria; phylum Actinomycetota; class Actinomycetes; order Streptomycetales; family Streptomycetaceae; genus Streptomyces. The sequence continues at coordinate 15,247 of LJCV01000306.1, read as the reverse complement.
CGCCTTCCCGCCCTTCTGCAAATACGTCGCGTACGCCTTCGGCAGCTTGCCCGGTGCCACCGCCAGCGTCGCGTCGGACGCCTTCACCGGCTCCGCGTAGCCGTCCGCGTCCTTCTTGAACACGGGTACGTCACCGGGCGACAGCACCGTCAAGTAGGCGACCTGCCATACGGAGTTGATGGTGTCGCGGGTGAAGACGAGCAGCCAGCGGTTCTTGTCCCGGTTGGACGCGGAGTCCGTGACGAACCAGCGCGGCCAGCCCGCCTTCTTCGGGATCGTCACCTTGGTGTCGGTGAACTCCATTGGTGTGTAGGCGGAGTTGCCGCCCGGTTCGATCTTCTTCGCGGCGGTGAGCTTGGCCCCGTCGATGTCCTCAAGGGCGCCCGTCTCCCGACTGGCGTCCAGCGAACCGTCGTTGGCGGCCTGGGCCTTGTTGTACGCGGAGAGGAAGCCGCCGAGGGCGTGCGTCGCCTCGGACTTCGTCGCCGCGGGCAGGACTTCCCGCTCGCCGTGCACCACGACACAGCCGCTCGTCGTCAGCGACAAAGCGGTCAGCGCGGCGGCTATGAGGGCGTTGCGGTCACGCCTGCGGAGTCTTCGAGGGCTGCGATCCCTGGTCATCGGCTGCCTTCACCTTCCCCTTCCCGGAGGCGAACCCTACCGGGGCGAGGAACAGGGTGAGCACCGGGACCAGATACACCAGCCACACCACCACCTGGAGCACGGTCGGATCGGGCTGGAAGTTGAACACCCCCTTCAGCAGGGTGCCGTACCAGCTGTCCGGCGGAATCGTCCCGGAGATGTCGAACGCCCGGTTCGTCAACCCCGGCAGCAGATCGGCTTCCTGGAGGTCGTGGAAGCCGTACGCGAGCACGCCCGCCGCGACCACGACCAGCATGCCGCCGGTCCAGGTGAAGAACCTCGCCAGGTTGATGCGCAGCGCGCCCCGGTAGAACAGCCAGCCCAGGAAGACCGCCGAGGCCAGGCCCAGCGCGACCCCGATCAGCGGGCGCGGGGTGCCGTCCCCGGCCGCGTGCACCGACGCCCACACGAACAGCGCGGTCTCCAGGCCCTCCCGGCCCACCGCGAGGAACGCCGTCGCCACCAGCGCGCCGGTGCCCATCGCGAGGGCCGCGTCCAGCCTGCCGTGCAGCTCGGTCCGCAAGTGCCGTGCGGTGCGCCGCATCCAGAACACCATCCACGTCACCAGTCCGACGGCGACGACCGACAGCGAACCGCCGAGCGCCTCCTGGGCCTGGAACGTCAGCTCCTGCGAACCGAATTCGAGCGCGCACCCGAAGCCGAGCGCGAGCGCGACGGCGACCGCGATCCCGGTCCAGACCGGCTTCAGCGCGTCCCGCCGCTCGGTCTTCACCAGATAGGCGACGAGGATGCAGACCACGAGGCTGGCTTCGAGCCCCTCCCGCAGTCCGATCAGATAGTTGGAGAACACGGCTACGCCTCCTCGCCCAGCAGCGTCCGGCCCCACCAGTCGTCCGCGTCCCGGACGCCGGGCGGGACCGCGAAGACCGCCGAACCCACGTGCTGGATGTATTCGTTGAGCGCGTCGGTCGCCGACAACCGGCGCTGGAGCGGGATGAACCCCGTGCGCACGTCACGCTGGTAGGCGAGGAAGAACAGCCCCGCGTCCAGCCGGCCGAGCCCGTCGGTGCCGTCGGTGAAGGAGTAGCCGCGGCGCAGGATGGTGACCCCGTCGTTGGAGTCGGGGTGCGCGAGCCGCACGTGCGCGTCCGGCTTCATCGCCTTCAGGAACGGCTTGTCGTGCTCCTTCGCCTTCCCGACGGGCGCGCCCTCGCCCTTGTCCCGGCCGAACACGTCCTCCTGCTCCTGGAGCGAGGTCCGGTCCCAGACCTCGATGTTCATCCGGATGCGGCGCGCGACGAGATACGAACCCCCGGCCATCCAGGCCGAGTCGGCGTCGCCGTCGCCCTCGCCGACCCACACGAACCTCTTCAGCCGGTCCGTCTCCGTGCCCGCGATGTTGCGGGTGCCGTCCTTGAACCCCATGAGATTGCGCGGGGTTTGGGCATCCGGAGTCGTCGACGACGTTTTCCCGAAGCCGAGTTGGGACCAGCGCACCGCGACCTTGCCGAACCCGATCCGGGCCAGGTTGCGGATCGCGTGCACCGCGACCTGCGGGTCGTCCGCGCACGCCTGCACGCAAAGGTCGCCGCCGGTACGGGACTTGTCGAGGTTCTCGCCCGGGAACTTGGGCAAGTCGACGAGCGCGTCCGGCCGTTGACCGCCAAGTCCGAACCGGTCGAAGAACGACGGCCCGAACCCGATCGTGAGGGTCAGCCGCGACGGCTTGAGCCCGAGGGCCTCCCCGGTGTCGTCCGGCGGCGCCTCGGCGAGCCCGCCGTACGCGCCCTCGCCGACCGTCGCCCCCGCGGTCATCCGCCGCGCGGCCTTCGTCCAGTCCTTGAGCAGCTCGACGAACTCGGCCCGGTCGTCGGTCTTCACGTCGAACACGGCGAAGTGCAGCCGGTCCTGCACCGGGGTGGCGATGCCCGCCTGGTGGGTGCCGTGGAAGGCGACGGCGGCACCCGACTCGGCGGCGGCCGGGCCGAGTTCGTCGTCGCGGCCCAGCGCCACCGCCGTACCCGCCGCGGCGGCTCCGAGCGCGAGCCCCGCACCGCCCCAGCCGATGAGACGGCGGCGGGAGGGGGTGCTCTCCGCAGCGGGACCGGCGGGGCCCGCGGACTCCGCCGGACCGGGCGTCGTCGTCTCCGTCATGATGACCGTGCTCCTTGCGCTGATACCCGGGGCCTGCTTGAAGTCGGCTTGCTCACGGCTTACTTGACGTCTTACTTGACGACGGCGGCGGCGAGTTTGGACAGCGGCTCGGCGAGTGCGTTGACCGCGTCCGACAGCTCCTTGCGCTGCTCCTTGGTGACCTTGTCGTACGAGACGAAGGTGTACGTGTCGGAGGCGGCCCCGGTCCTGTCCGTGCGGTAGCGGGCGAGCAGCGTGTTCAGCGCGGCGAACTGCTGGTCCAGCTCCTTCGTCAGCGCGGCGTCGTTCTTCTCGGCGACCGGCTTCAGCAGCTCGTACGCCTTCTGCGCGCCCTCGACGTTGGCCTTGAAGTCGACGAGGTCGGTGTGCGAGTAGCGGTCCTCCTCGCCGGTGACCTTGCCGTTCGCGACCTCGTCGAGGAGTTCCTTGGCGCCGTTGGCCATGGAGGTCGGGGTGATCTCGGCCTTGCCGACCCGCTGCTGCCAGTCGGTGAGGTCGGTGACGAGCTGGTCGGCGAGGGTCTTGTCGGTGGCGGTGATCGTCTTGTCGGCCCACAGGGACTTCTCCAGGCGGTGCCAGCCCGTCCACTTCTGGCCCTCCTCCAGGCCGTCGGCGCGGGTGTCGACCTTCGGGTCGATGTCGCCGAAGGACTCGGCCACCGGCTCGGTGCGCTCCCAGCCGATGCGCGAGGTCGCGTACGCCGCCTTCGCCGCGTCCAGGTCACCGGCCTTGATCGCGGCGGTGAACGTCTTCACCCGCGGCAGCGTCGCGTCCGCCTGCTCCTGCGCGTACTCGCGGTAGTCGGCCACCGCCTTGTCGAGCGCGGGGTTCCGCTTGGCGACGGCGCCGGAGCCGGTCACGGTCAGCTTCTGCCGCACGCCGTGGCCCTTCATGCCCGGGCGGCAGGCGATCTCGTACGAGCCCTGCTTGACCTCGGCGGTCAGGGTGTACTTGGTGCCGGGGCCGATGTTCTCCTTCTCGGAGACGATCCGGTCGTCCGGGAAGAGGATCTCGACCTCGGTCGCCTTCGAACCCTTGTTCTCGATGGAGAGGGTGACGTGACCGGCCGGCACCGACTTGGTGGAGGTGTCGCACTTGGAGTCGGCGGCCGTGACCCGTATCGCGCCACTGCCCTTGCCGTCGCTCTTCTCCGTGCAGCCCGAGACGGTGACCAGGGCCGCCGCGGTCGCCGCGGCGGTGAGGACGGAGAGGCGGACGGCGCGCATGGGGGCTCCCTGGGCATGACGGACAAACCGCGCGGAAGAGTCCGCGCGGTGCGGTGAGGCTGGCCTAACTTACCTGAGCCTTACCTCACTCATACCCGCCCGTTGCGGGATTCCACTGTCAAAGAAAACTCACAGACACGGCTTGATCTCGCTTGCTTAAATTGATCCCCAAGGGGCGGTCAAGGAAGGGTCAAGGTGCCCGTTTCGGGGTGATCAGGGGCGCGCCCGTCCGCGGGTGCGGGAACACCTCGACCGGCTGGCGGTACACCTCCGACAACAGCTCGTCCTCGAACACCTCGGCGGGCGGCCCGTCCGCCGAGACACGACCGGCGCACAGGATCGCGGCCCGGTGCGCGTACGCCGCCGCGAGCCCCAGGTCGTGCAGGACGACGACCACCGCGTCCCCCGCTTCCGCCCGCGCCCGGCACACCCGCAGCACCAGTTCCTGGTGGCGCAGGTCGAGCGCGGCGGTCGGCTCGTCGAGCAGCAACAGCGGGGCGCGTTGGGCGAGTACGCGGGCGAACGCCACCCGGGCGCGTTCACCTCCGCTGAGCGCGGAGAAGGGGCGCGCCGCGAAGGCGGTCACCTCGGTCGCGGCCATCGCCTCGGCCACGGCACCGTCGTCGGACCCGGTGTCGAGATGCGCCCAGGGGGCCCGGCCCATCGCCACCACCTCCGCCACCGTGAACGGGAAGGAGAGCGCCGCCGACTGGGGCAACACCGCGCGGCGCAGGGCGAGTTCGGGGGGCGTCCAGTCGTCCGCCGGGCGGCCGTGGATGCGTACGACGCCGGCGGACGGCCGTACGTCGGCGGCGAGCGCGCCCAACAGGGTGGACTTTCCCGCCCCGTTGGGGCCGACCAGGGCGAGGACCTCACCGGCGCGGGCGGTGACGTGCACGCCGGAGAGGACTTCGAGGCCGCCGAGGGTGACGTGTATGTCCTCCGCTTCGGCAAGGGTGTCGCCAACGGCGGTTGGGGGCGGGGGAGTTGACCGTAGCGACAGCGGGTTGAGGCGGGAGAACGGCTTCAGCGGGGAAAGCGGCCTCAGTTGGGGCAGTCTCATGCCCAACCCCCTTGCTTGCGGCGGGTCCTGCGCAGCAGCCAGAAGAAGAACGGGCTGCCCAGCAGGGCGGTCAGGACACCGAGCGGGAGTTCGGCGGGCTGCGCGATCGTGCGCGCCGCGAGGTCGGCCGCCAGCAGCACCAGCGCCCCGCCCAGCGCACTCGCCGGGACCAGGAAACGGTGCCCGGGCCCCGCCGCCATCCGCAGCAGATGCGGCACCACCAGCCCGACGAAGCTGATGATCCCCGACACGCTCACGGCGGCGGCGGTCAGCAGCGCGATGACGAGCACGAGCACGACACGCAGCCGCTCGACGTCAACTCCCAAGTGCCGCGCGGGTCGTTCACCGAGCGCGAGCAGGTCCAGACGGCGGGCGTACAGCGGCGCGACGACGAGCCCGAGCGCCGCGCACGGCAGCACCGCGAGCACCTTCGGCCAGGTCGCCTGCGACAGCGAACCCAACTGCCAGAACGTGATCTGGTTGACGGCGGCCGTGTCCGCGTAGAAGAGGAACAGGCCGATCAGGGCGCCGCCGAACGCGTTCACCGCGATACCGGTGAGGATCAGCGTCACCACCTCCGTACGGCCGCCGGAGCGGGACATCGCGTACACGACCAGCACGGTGACGAGGCCGGTGACGAAGGAGACGGCGGTGACCGTCCACGTACCGAGGAAGTCGGCGCCGACGGAGATGACGCCGACGGCGCCCACGGCCGCGCCGGAGCTGACGCCGATGACTCCCGGTTCGGCGAGGGGGTTGCCGAAGACGCCTTGCATGAGCGCGCCCGCGCAGCCGAGGGAGGCGCCTATGAGGAGGGCGAGGGTTATGCGGGGGAAGCGGACGTCCCACAGGACGGTTTCCGGGACGCGGTCGAGTGGCTCTGCGCCTAGGCCGATTCGGTGGGCTATCGAAGAGAGGACGTCACCCGTGGGGATGGGGTAGGCGCCGGTGCCTGCGGCTATGGGGATGAGCAGGAGGAGTAGGGCGATCAGGGTGAGGGTGAGGGGGGTTGTGGTGCGCCTATGGGGCGTGGGCGTCTTGTTCGTAGGGGCCCCAGAGCGGATGGGAGTAACTTCCCTTTTCTGTACGGTCACTTGGTGGGCCCCGCTTCCCCGTACAACTGCTCCACCATCGACTTCAGGACCTGGTCCGTCCGCGGGCCGTAGTTGAGGAGTACTCCGTCCTCTATCGAGATGACCCTGCCGGTCATGCCTGCCGAGGTTTGGGCCACGCCGGGGATTTTCTTCAAGCCGGCTGTTCCGCCTACCGATTGGAGGCCCTTGGTCATGACGAGGATGGCGTCGGGGGCAGCCTTGACCAGGGCCTCCGAGGTGATCGCGGTGAAGTCCTTCTGGAGGCCCGAGGCGGTGCCCGCGTCGATGCCGCCGGCCGCTTCGATGAGTGAGGTCGCGCCGGAGCCCTTGCCGCCGATGAGGTAGACGGACGCCTGGCCGCGGAGGTAGAGGAAGGCGACCCTCGGGCGTTCCGCGCGGGACTCGGGGGCCGGAATCGCCTTGCGTACGGCGGCGATTCGGGTTTCGGAGCGGTGGGTGAGTTCCTTGCCCGCGGCCGGGACGCCGAGCGCGTCCGCCACCGTCTGGATGCGCGGGCCGACGTCGTCGAGTCCCTGGGCCGGGGCGACCAGGAGGACGGGGATGCCGGCCGCGCGGATCTGCCGCATCGCCTCGGCGGGGCCGGTGGTGGTCTCGGCCAGGACCAGGTCGGGCATGAGGGAGAGAACGCCCTCGGCGGAGACGTCGTGGTTGCGGGTGACCAGGGGGAGCTTGGCCGCCTGGGCGAACGTGGCCGTGATGTCCCGCGCGACCACCCGGTCGCCGAGCCCGAGCGTGAAGACGATCTCGCTGAGGCTGCCGGAGAGCGGCACGATCCGGCGCGCGGCGGAGACGGTCACCTTCTTGCCGTCGGCCGAGGTGACGGTGGTCGGGAGGCCGGGCTTCGGGGTGTCCGTCAGTGGCTCTACGCGGTTGGTCGCGGCTGTCGTTCCGGGGGACGCCGCGGTGGTGCCGGAGCTTCCGCATCCGGCGAGCGTGAGCGCGAGCACGGACAACAGTGCTCCCGCCAGTCGTGTGCGCAAGCGTGGCACGGTTCCGTCCGTCTCTCTCGGTGCTGTTGGTCGCTGTCGTTTCTGTCGGGCACTGTCGTTTCCGGTGAGAAGAGCTTAGGTTAGCCTTACCTTTGCTCGCTACCGGCAGTCGTAACCGGAGGACCCACCCATGCCCGCGCGCCTGAGAGCCCTGATCACCGTCCTGTGCACGGCGATCCTGGGCGCCCTGCTCCCGGTGGCCCTCGCCCACGCCGAGAGCCGAACCGTGCGGGGCGGCCGACTCGACTGGGGCATCAAGTCCTCGTTCCAGAGTTACGTCACCGGCCCTATCGCGAACGGGAGTTACTCGCTCACGGGCGGTGCGGCGACCGTGGGCAGCAGCCAGTTCCGCTTCCCGTCGGCGACGGGCACCTACGACGGTTCCACGGGCGCGTTCCGCGCGGCCTTCGCCGGTGGCGTCCACTTCGTCGGCCACAAGACGACCGACGGCGGCTATCAACTCGACCTGACCATCAGCAATCCCACCGTCCGCATCTCCGGCGGCAGCGGCACGCTCTACGTCGACGTCCGCAGCAAGGCACTTGGCACCGGCACGGTCACCGACTCCGCCCAGGTGCCCTTCGCGAACCTGTCGCTCGGCGGGATCGGCATGAAGGGCGCGGGCACGGTCGTCACCCTCAACAACGTTCCCGCGACGCTGACTTCACAGGGCGCCAAGTCCTTCGCCGGGTACTACACGGCGGGCACCGCGCTCGACCCGGTCAGCCTCTCGGCCGATGTGGCGGCGGCCACCGCCGCGAGCCCGACGCCGTCCGCCTCCCGTACGACGGCCGAGCCCTCGCCGTCCGCGACACCCAAGTCCTCGGGCGCGATCGACGACGGCGCCGTCGACTGGGGCGTGCGCCGCACCTTCCGGGAGTACGTCACTGGAGACATCGCCCGCGGCAAGTGGACGCTCGGCGACGGCGCCGAGGACGGCGGGGCGCTCTTCCGCTTCCCGGCGGGCAAGGGCACGTACAAGGAGAGCGACCGCTCGCTCACCGCCGACTTCAAGGGCACGATCCGTTTCACCGGGGAGAACGGACTCGACCTCCGACTCGGCGGATTCCGGGCGGTGGTGAAGGACGGCAAGGGCACGCTCTACGCCGACGTCGGCGGCGCCGGCCACACGGGCAAGCGGGTGCCGCTGGTCACCTTCGCCGCCAAGGACTTCACCCCGAAGGGCGGACTCGTCCAACTCACGGAAGCACCGGCCGAGTTGACCGCGAAGGGCGCCAAGGCGTTCGGCGGGATGTACCAGGCCGGCACCGACATGGACCCCGTCTCCCTCGCCGTCGCCCTCACCGCCGACGCCGAACTCCCCGCCCTGCCCGACCTGGGCACCACCGCGAGCGCCACCCCGGAGACGACGAAGTCCCCGTCGGCGCCCGCCACTTCACCCGGGACCGAGAACACCGCGAGCGGCACGGCGGACGGGGGAGTGCCCGCGCTTCCCGTCGGCCTCGCGGCCGGGTCCCTGCTGCTGGTGGCCGCGGCGTACGTGGTCTTCCGCCGACGCCGCGCCGCCGATCCCGTCCCGTCGGCTTCGGGGGAAACGGGCTCCGCCGGGGAAACGGGCTCCGCCGATTCGGGCACCTAGGCCGCTTCGGCCAGTCCCCCCCCTGTCCCCTCCCTTGTCCCTTCCCTTGTCCCCCTCAGTCCCGCCGACGAGGACTGAACTCTCTCATCTGCCCCGCCAGTTGGCCGTGCCGCCCGGCGGACACACCCTCAAGGAGATCGCCACGATGGCCGCCACCAGTACCACTGCCAGGAGACGTCTGCCGCTCGCCCTCACCGCCGCTGTGGCGGTCGCGCTGGGCGCCTGCGCGCTCACCGCGACCGGTGCGCAGGCCGCCGAAGTCCCGCTCAAGGACTACCAGTTGACGTGGGGCATCAAGGAGTCGTTCCGCAACTACGTGACCGGCGCGTTCGCCCAGGGCAGCTTCACCGCGGCCGACGGCGCGAGCCAGGCCGACGACAACGGCGCCTTCACGTTCACCTCCGGCACGGGCACCTACGAGTCGTCCACGCACGCGGTCGACCTCGCCTTCCAGGGCACCCTGACGATCGCCCTGCACGGCACCGAAATCGTCCTGGCCGACGTGAAGTTCGACAGCGCGGACGCCGAGATCACCGCCGACGTGACCAAGGGCGGCACCACCGAACAGGACGTGCCGCTCGCCGACGTCACCGTCACCCAGGAGATGACGGCCATGGCGACCACGCTGACCCCGGAGGCGGCGACCGTCTTCGGCAGCTCCAGCTACAACGGGGCGGCGGGCGACCCGCTGAGCGTGGTCCAGCAGACACCGGAGACCGAACCGCCGACCGACGAACCGCCCACGGGCGAGCCGCCGACCGACCAGCCGCCGACCGACGAGCCTCCGGCGACCGACCCGGCAACCGGGAACCCGGCCCCGACGGACACCAACTCCCCGACGGACAAGGCCACTTCCTCGCCCTCCACCAGTGCTGCGAGCGCGGCGACGAAGGGCGAGATCGCGGACGGCACCCTCGGCTGGGGCGTGAAGGAGTCCTTCCGGACGTACGTCGTCGGCTCCGTGGCCAACGGGAAGATCACCGCGAGCGGCGGCGCGACCCAGGCGGCGGACAACGGGGTGTTCACCTTCACCGACGCGACCGGCACGTACGACACGGATGCGGACACGCTGGCGGCGGCGTTCGCGGGCGCGGTGAACTTCAAGGGCCACGAGGCCGCCGACGGCACGTACGGCCTCGACCTCACCCTCAGCGACGTGAAGGTCGAACTCGACGGCGGCAAGGGCGAGTTGACGGCCGACGTGACCAGCCTGGGCAAGGAGACACAGGACGTCCCGCTCGCCGACCTCACCGCCGACTCGGCCGAACTGACCGCCGAGGACGACCTGATCACCCTCGACGACGTCAGGGCGACGGTCACGAAGGAGGGCGCGGAGGCGTTCGCGGGCTTCTACACGGAGGGCACGGAACTCGACCCGGTGGACCTCGCGGTGGCGCTCACGGCCGACGCCCAACTCCCGGGCGGGGACGACGAGTCGAGCGCGTCGGCGGCAGCGTCGGCATCGGCCTCCGACGCCGTGTCCGGCACGGGCACGACCACCGGCGGCACGGGCACGGGCACCACGACGGGCGGCACGGGCGCGCTGGCGTCCACCGGCGCGGACGTACCGGTGGTCACGCTCGGTGCGGCGGTGGCGGCGACGGTCGCGGCGGGCGCGGGCGTGATGGTCGCGGTCCGCAGGCGCCGTACGGCGGGCTAGTCCCGCGCAACACCCCCCCCGGACGAACGCCGGGTGGAGGCAACGGTCGGCCTCCGCCCGGCGTTCAGCTGCCCGTTGATGCTTGAATGCGCAGGTGACTGACTACGACGTGCTGCGTGTCTTCTGCGGTCCCCGCGGCGGATACGGCAACGAGCTGGGCGTCGTCCGCGAGGGCTCCCATATACCCGAGCGTGCCGACCGGCAGGAATTCGCGGCCAAACTCGGCTTCAGCGAGACGGTGTTCGTGGACGACCCCGAGCGCGGGGTGATCGACATCTACACCCCCTCCGTACGGCTCGCGTTCGCGGGCTACCCCTGCGTCGGCGCGGCCTGGCTGCTCGACGTACCCGAACTCGTCACCCCGGCAGGGGTGGTGGGCGCCCGTCTCGACGGCGAGTTCTGCTGGATCGAGGCCCGGGCGGAGTGGGCGGCGCCGCGGACCCTGCGCCAGTACCCGACCGCGGCGGACGTGGACGCGCTCGAAGTGCCGCCCCCCGGCGAGTGGTTGTACGCCTGGGCCTGGGAGGACGAGGCGGCGGGCCGCATCCGCGCCCGCGGCTTCCCCGGCCGCGGCGACGGCATCGAGGAGGACGAGGCGACAGGCGCGGCGGCCCTCCAACTGACGGCCCGACTGGGCCGTGCCCTGAACATAGTCCAGGGCACGGGTTCACAGATTCTTACGGCACCGCAGCCGGAGGGGTGGGTGGAGGTGGGGGGCCGGGTGTTCCTGGAGCGTTAGACAAGCGCCGCCGGCCCGTCCCGGCAGCGCCGCCGGCCCGTCCCGGCGGTCCAGGCGCTGGGAGGCTGCGGGCGCCTTCCCCGGCCCCGCACCGGTGGCGGTCGGCCCGCATCACCAGCCGGGTCGGCGTCGAGGAGGACAGCCACGTCGTCCTCAAGTCCCTCCCGCCGGGGGCCACTTGAGGCCGCACGGCCGCACCACCAGCCCGTCCGGCGCTTGAGGACGAGGCCGTTCAGGCCGATGGCGGGGGTCTGGGGGCGGCAGCCCCCAGGGACGCTCACGCCGAGAGACGGAACTCGTCGCCCAAGGCCACGAACACCCCCGTGTTCAAAGCGAAAGCCCGCTTGCACTCGGCCACGATCCGCTGTTTCTCCAGATCGTCCGCCCGCACCGCGTCCAGCAGTTCGCGATACCCCCGCTTGAACGCCGCCGGGTTCCCGATCCCCTCGAACACGTAGAACCGCACACCGTCGCCCTTGCGCTCGAACCCCCAGGTCTTCTCCGCCTTGTCGCGGATGATCTGGCCGCCGGAGAGGTCGCCGAGGTAACGGGTGTAGTGGTGCGCGATGTACCCGGCGGGCCACCGCTCCGCGCACTCCCGCACCCGGTCCGCGTACGCGAGTGTCGCGGGAAGGGCGCTGACCCCGGAACGCCAGTCGGCACCGCGCAGATGCGCGAGATCCCGCTCCAGCGCGGCCCGCCGGAACAACTCGGGCTGGATGAACGGCCCGGCGACCGGATCGGCGGCGAGGGACTCCGCCCCCGCCTCCAACGCGTCGTACACGAACCACAGTTGCTCGGTGTACCGGGCGTACGCCTCGACCCCGAGCCTGCCGCCGAGCAGGTCGCTCATGAACGTCGAGGTCTCCGCCTCCACGTGCTGCTCGTGGGACGCGGTACGGATAACCGTCGAGAACGCGGCGGACGCTGCGGACGCTGTGAACGCCGTGCTGGACGCGTCCGAGGTGCTCTCCGACGTGTGCATGGGACCTCCGGGGCCGGGGCGGGACGAGGTGGAGCGGGGCTGGAACAGGAACGGTCTCATTTTCTATGGTTAGGCTTACCTAAGTCAACAGGTTGCCGACGCCTTGTCGGTAACTGTCGCTATGACGGTACCCCGGATCACCCCTCACCCCACATGAAAAAAGCCCGCTCGACGAGGAGCGGGCTGTAAGCGGTAGCAGGCTGTGAGTGGTAGCGGACTGTGAGCGGTAGTGGGCTGTAAGCGGTGCTGGGCTGTGAGCGGTGCTGGCGGCCGTGGCCCTACGGCAGGGTAAGAATCTCCGCACCACTGTCGGTGACGACGAGCGTGTGCTCGAACTGGGCCGTCCGCCTGCGGTCCTTGGTCACGACGGTCCACCCGTCCTCCCACAGGTCGTACTCGTACGTCCCCAGTGTGAGCATCGGCTCGATGGTGAAGGTCATCCCCGGCTGGATGACGGTGGTCGCGTGCGGGCTGTCGTAGTGCGGAACGATCAGTCCGGAGTGGAACGAGGAGTTGATCCCGTGCCCGGTGAAGTCCCGCACGACGCCGTAGCCGAACCGCTTGGCGTACGACTCGATGACGCGCCCGATGATGTTGATCTGCCGCCCGGGCCGAACGGCCTTGATGGCACGGGAGAGAGCTTCCCGAGTCCGCTCCACGAGGAGCCTGGACTCCTCATCGACGTCCCCCACGAGATAGGTGGCGTTGTTGTCCCCGTGCACGCCGCCGATGTAGGCCGTGACGTCGAGGTTGATGATGTCGCCGTCGCGCAGCACGGTGGAGTCGGGGATGCCGTGGCAGATGACCTCGTTGACCGAGGTGCACAGCGACTTGGGGAAGCCGCGGTAGCCGAGGGTGGAGGGGTAGGCGCCGTGGTCGCACATGTATTCGTGCGCGACCCGGTCCAGCTCGTCGGTGGTGACCCCCGGCGCGATGTTCTTCGCGGCCTCCGCCATGGCCCGCGCGGCGATCCGCCCGGCGACCCGCATGGCCTCGACGGTCTCGGGAGTCTGCACCTCCGGACCGGTGTACGGCGTCGGGGCGGGCTTGCCGACGTACTCGGGACGGCGGATGTTTCCGGGAACGGAACGGGCGGGGGACAGTTCCCCGGGCACGAGCAGCGACTGGCCAGACATGGCAGCGAGTGTATCCAGCGGGGGAATCCGCCCGATGTGGGGGACGATGGACGGGACGAGAGGAGCCGTGCGATGGCTTTGTTCAAGCGACGGACGGTCGGCAAGCCGGGCGAGTGGTACTACTGCCTGGTCCACCAGAAGGTGGAAGAGGGCCCCGAATGCCCGGCCAAGGACCGCTTCGGCCCGTACGGCACAAGGGAGGAGGCCCAGCACGCGATGGACACGGCCCACGAACGCAACCTGGAGTGGGAGACGGATCCCCGGTGGCACGACGCCTCCGGCAACCAGGACGGCGACCAGCCGGCCTGAAGCGGGGCGCAGCCCCTGCTTTGCTTTGAGGGGCGCGAGGAACGGCGCGAGCAACCACAACGCACCCGCAGTCGCCCACGCACGCCCGGCCCCGCCCCACACGGACGCCCGCACCCCCGCCAGCGCGGCCATCCCTCCCGCCCGTACCTGCCCCGTCGTCGGCCCCACCGAGTAGGACAGCAGCTCGATCCCGGCGAGACGGCCGCGCAGCTCGTCGGGGATCGTCTGGTTCCACATGGCCGCCCGGAAGATCCCGCTGACCATGTCGAAGCAGCCGCCGAGCGCGAGGAACGCCAGCACCAGCCACACGTTGCCCGCGGCCCCGGCACCCACCATGGCAACCCCCCACCCCGCCGCCGCGAACACCACCGCCCGCCCGTGCCGATGCACCCGCGAGGTCCAGCCGCTGGTCAGCGACACGAGCAGGGACCCGGCCGGGATCGCGGCGTACATCAGCCCCAGCGACCACTCGGCGTGCAGCTCGTCCGCGAGGAACGGCAGCACCGCGATCGGCATCGCGAAGAACATCGCGGCGAGGTCGATGGCGTACGTACCGAGGAGTTCCTTGCGGCTCCAGGCGTACCGCGCCCCCTCCGCGATCGACCGCAGCGACGGTTTGACCGCCTCGTGCGCGGCGGGCGACGCGGCGAGCCCGATGCCCAGCGCGACCGATATCGCGAACGTCACCAGGTCCGCGCCGTACGCCCAGCCCAGCCCCGCGTACGCCACGACGACGCCCGCGAGCGCCGGCCCCGCGACCCCGCCGACCGTCCAGCGCAGCGAGTTGAGCGAACCGGCGGCCGTCAGGTGCTCGTACGCGACGATGCGCGGCACGAGCGAGTCCAGCGCGGGCCGTTGCAGCGCGCCGAGCGCGGCGGAGAGGGCCGCGACGACGTACAGCGGCCAGATCGCGGGCTCCGGCAGCAGCGCGTTCACCAGCAGCGCACCGGACAGCAGCCCCTGCGCCGCCTCGGTGCCCAGGATCAGCGTCCGCTTGTCGTACGCGTCGGCGAGCGCGCCGCCGTACAGCCCGAAGACGATCAGCGGTACGAGTTCGACGGCGCCGATCGCGCCCACGGCCGCGGCGGAGCCGGTGAGTTCCTTGAGCTGCACGGGCACGGCGACGAACGTCAGGAACGTTCCGAAGTTGGTGATCACCCCCGCCAGCCACAGCCGCCGAAAGTCCGCGGAGGCCCGCCAGGGCGAGAGATCGGGCAGCAACGCCCGGAGAATCGAGGCTTCTTCGGTCACGAGGGGTCATGGTCAGCTGCGCGGTTGACCAGGGCAAGCGGTTTTGTTCCGGGGCGGGGCGGGGCGGTGAGCGGGTACGTTGTGGTTGCTCGCGCCCACGCGGCGGTAGCCGCATATCCAACGCAGCCCCGCGCCCCTAAAAACGCGCAGACACCCGCGGCTCAAAACGTGGAACCGCGGCCGTCTCAAAAACGCGCGGCTATGCGCGGCGCCGGAAAAGCGGGGCGCAGCCCCTGCTTTTCAGGGGCGCGGGGCTGTGTCTGATATGCGGCTCCGCCGCGTGAGCGCGACCAGCCCCCACCGGGCCCGCAGTCGCCCCACACCTACCAATACGTAGGCGGCGGCGCAGTAACCCGATCCAACAACCGCGACAGCCGCGACAACCGAGACAACCCCCCCCCCCCCCCTGCCCCCACC
>LJCV01000305.1 GCA_001298575.1 Actinobacteria bacterium OK074 | reverse complement strand
CGGGAGCAGGTCGAGCAGCCGGTGCAACGCGACGGCGGACCGGGCCACGAACAGGACCGTCTTCTTCTCCGGCTCCTCCGGCGCCCGCCCCGCCCCCGCCCCGATAAGCCCTCCTGCTGCCTGCTGCCTGCTGCCTGCTGCCTGCTGCCTGCTGCCTGCTGCCTGCTGCCTGCTGCCTGCTGCCTGCTGCCTGCTGCCTGCTGCCTGCTGCCTGCTGCCTGCTGCCGAAGTCTCGATCCTAGTGGTCCGCGGCCGGTTGGGCACGGGGTTTGCGCAGGTCGGATCGGGTTCCTGAGAGGCGGCGGGCGACATGCCCGTGATCGTACCCATGTGCGACCGGCGCGGAAAATGCCGGTCGCCGCGGTGACCGGCTGATTTACAGTTGCCGGTGTGCTGCGCGAAGTGACCTCCGTCCGATACGTGACCCCGCTCCGGGCCGGCGGCTCCGTGCCCGCGGTCGTCGAGGCCGACGACCTGGGGACGTACGTCGTGAAGTTCACGGGCTCCGCGCAGGGCCGCAAGGCGCTGGTCGCCGAGGTGATCGTCGGCGAGCTGGCCCGCCGCCTGGGCCTGCGCGTACCCGAACTGGTGCTCGCCCACTTCGACCCGGTGATCGCCGCCGACGAGCCGCACCAGGAAGTCCGCGGTCTGCACGCCGCGAGCGCGGGGCTGAACCTCGGCATGGACTACCTGCCGGGAGCCAGGGACTTCACCCCGGAGGTCGCCAGGACCTTCCGGGTCGATCCGCTGGAGGCCGGCCAGGTCATCTGGCTGGACGCGCTGACCGTGAACGTCGACCGGACCGTCCACAGCTCCAACCTGATGGTCTGGCCGACCTTCGGCACCGTGCCGCCCCGGCTGTGGCTCATCGACCACGGCGCCGCCCTCGTCTTCCACCACCGCTGGGACCTGTCGGCCCCGGACAAGGCGTACGACTTCCGCCGCCACGCGCTCGGTCACTACACCCCCGACACCCGTACGGCCGACGCCGAACTGGCGCCGAAGGTGACCGAGGAGCTGCTCCGCGAGGTCACGGCCGAGGTGCCCGACGCCTGGCTGGCCGGTGAACCGGGCTTCGCGACGCCGGACGAGGTCCGGGAGGCGTACGTCGCCCACCTCCACGCGCGCGTGCGGGCGTCCGCCGCCTGGCTGCCCACGGACTTCCCCTCCCGGGAGGAGATCGCCGCGGAGGACGCCCTCCGGACGGCGAAGACACAGCAAGGACGGCCGAGTTGGCTCAAGCAGGTCCCCGACCTGCACGGCAAACCGGCCGCGGAACAGGATTGGTCGGTGCATCTCGGATGACGGACACCTCAGCGGACACCTCAGCGGACGCCTCTGCGGATGCCTCTGTGGACACAGCGGGATCCGGTGACGCTCCCGCGGTGGCGAACCGCCGCGTCGAGATCGAGTACTGCACCCAGTGCCGCTGGCTGCCCCGAGCCGCCTGGCTGGCCCAGGAGCTGCTGACGACCTTCGAGACGGAGCTGACCGAGCTGTCCCTGAAGCCGGGCACGGGCGGTGTCTTCGTCGTACGCGTCAACGACGAGGTGGTGTGGGACCGCCGCGAGCAGGGCTTCCCGGAACCCACGGCGGTGAAGAGGGCCGTACGCGACCGAGTGGCCCCGGACAAGTCCCTGGGCCACTCGGAGAAGTGAACACTCCCCAACACTCCCGAAGCCGAAGCCGAAGCCGAAGCCGAAGCCGAAGCCGAAGCCGAAGCCGAAGCCGAAGCCGAAGCCGAACGCCAAGCCCGGCAAGGGAGTTGACGGGCACTCAGCCCCGCAGCTGCTCGTACGCCGGCAGCGTCAGGAAGTCCGCGTAGTCCTGGTCCAGCGACACCTGGAGCAACAGGTCGTGGGCCTGCTGCCAGTTGCCCGCCGCGAACGCCTCCTCGCCGATCTCCGCGCGGATCGCGGCGAGTTCGGCCGCGGCGACCTCACGGGCCAGCTCCGCCGTGGCCGTCACCGGCTCGCCGTCGCGCTCGAACTCGACGCCCGCGTTGATCCATTGCCAGATCTGCGAGCGGGAGATCTCCGCGGTGGCGGCGTCCTCCATGAGGTTGAAGATGGCGACGGCGCCCAGTCCGCGCAGCCATGCCTCGATGTAACGGATGCCGACCTGAACGGCGTTGACGAGACCCGCGTACGTCGGCCGGGCCTCCAGCGAGTCGACCGCGGTGAGGTCGGCGGCCTTGACGTCGACGTCCTCGCGCAGCCGGTCCTTCTGGTTCGGCCGCTCGCCCAGGACCCGGTCGAAGGACTCCATCGCGATCGGCACCAGGTCCGGGTGCGCGACCCAGGAACCGTCGAAACCGTCGCCCGCCTCACGGTCCTTGTCGGCGCGGACCTTCTCGAACGCGACCTTGTTGACCTCCGCGTCCCGGCGCGAGGGAATGAAGGCGGCCATGCCGCCGATCGCGTGCGCGCCGCGCTTGTGGCAGGTGCGGACGAGGAGTTCGGTGTACGCGCGCATGAACGGGGCCGTCATGGTTACCGCGTTGCGGTCCGGCAGGACGAACCTGGGCCCGCCGTCGCGGAAGTTCTTGACGATGGAGAAGAGGTAGTCCCAGCGGCCCGCGTTCAACCCCGAGGCGTGGTCGCGGAGTTCGTAGAGGATCTCCTCCATCTCGTACGCCGCTGTGATCGTCTCGATCAGTACGGTGGCCCGGACGGTGCCCTGCGGGATGCCGACGTAGTCCTGCGCGAAGACGAACACCTCGTTCCAGAGGCGGGCCTCCAAGTACGACTCCGTCTTGGGAAGATAGAAGTACGGACCCTTGCCGAGGTCGAGCAGCCGCTGTGCGTTGTGGAAGAAGTACAGGCCGAAGTCGACCAGCGCGCCCGGGACTTGGCTGCCGTCGGCGGCGACGAGGTGGCGCTCGTCGAGGTGCCAGCCGCGCGGGCGCATGACGACCGTGGCGAGTTCCGCGTTCTCCTTCAGGGCGTACGACTTACCGGAGTTGGGGTCGGTGAAGTCGATGTTCCGGGTGTACGCGTCGGTCAGGTTGAGCTGGCCGAGGACCACGTTCTCCCAGGTCGGCGCGGAGGCGTCCTCGAAGTCCGCGAGCCACACCTTCGCGCCCGAGTTGAGCGCGTTGATGGTCATCTTGCGGTCGGTGGGGCCGGTGATCTCCACGCGCCGGTCGTTCAGCGCCGCCGGGGCCGGGGCGACCCGCCAGGAGTCGTCGGCGCGGACCGCGGCGGTCTCCGGCAGGAAGTCGAGGGCCGAGGTGCGGGCGATCTCGGCGCGGCGCACCGCCCGGCGGGCGAGGAGTTCGTCCCGGCGGGGCGTGAACCGCCGGTGCAGCTCGGCCACGAAGGCGAGCGCCGCGTCGGAGAGGACCTCTTCCTGCCGGTCCAGGTGCACGGCGTCGACGATGGCCAGCGAGGACGGCGCTGGTGCGGACATGCGTGGTCACTTCCTTCAGCGAGCGGTGATCGGAGAGTGGTGATCGGAGAGCGTGAGTGGCGACGAGCGTGAGTGGCGACGAGGCGAGCGGGACAGCTATTTTTCGGATACTAGTTTCCTCATCGTGGAACTTCAATGTTTTGTTGAGGCCCGGGCGGCTCCAGATGGACCAGATCCCCGGCCGTGTCGATGTCGTACGGCCGCGCCACGTCCCCGCACTCGACCAGCGTGATCGCCTCCTCGTGCGCCTTCAGATAGGCGCGCGCCCCCCGGTCCCCGGTCGCCGTCGCGGCGATCCCGGCCCAGTGCGCGGCGCCGAGCAGCACGGGATGGCCGCGCACCCCCTCGTACCCGGCCGCCGCCAGCGACGACTCGTCCGCGTACGCGCCCAGCACCCGCGCCACCGCCTCCGGCCCGATCCCCGGCTGGTCCACGAGCGCGACCAGCGCGGCCCGGGCGCCCGTCCCCGCGAGCGAGCCGAGCCCGGCCCGCAGCGAGGACCCCATGCCCTGTTCCCACTCCGGGTTCTCCACGAGCACGCACCCCGCCAGCCGCGCCCGCTCCCGTACGACGTCGGCGCCCGCCCCCAGCACCACGTGGACCCGGTCGCACCCGCCCGCCCGCAGCACCCCGGCCGCGTACTCCACCAGGGGGCGCCCGCGGTGGTCCAGGAGCGCCTTGGGGCGCCCGCCGAGGCGACGGCCGCCGCCCGCGGCGAGGAGCAGCCCGACGACCCGGTCGCGGTTCTCCACGGCCTCGTCGGCCTCGTTGTGCGTCATCCCTCCTGCATACCTGACCGGGCGTCGACGGTGCGGTATCCGTGGGCTGAATTTCCGTCCCGGCTGTGGCGTCCCGCGCATCGGGTGGCGTTTACTGGCCCGCGTCCCCGGGCGCCCGACCAGCGCCACGGGGAGCGGAGCGGCGTACGACGGCGTACGCGGCGAGGCGCGCGGTGTGCGAGGGGGAGACTGTGGTGCGGAGCTTGGGGCAGAGACCGGTGATCGGCAGCGACGAGGACCCCAGAGTGGCGGGACTGCGCACCGCCGTGTCCCGGCTGCGCCGTGAACTCGCCGCGCATCCGGCGGAGTTCCCCGACCGGGACATCGCCGAGGACGAACTCGCCGCGCTCGCGGCCATGACCCTCAGCGGCGCCCCCGAGATCCCCCGGCTGCGCCGCTCCCTGCTCCTGGTCGCCGCCGCAGTGGGCTCGGTCAGCGCGCTGGCCCGGGGCCTCGCGGAGGTGCGCGCGGCGGTGGAACTCTTCGGGGAACCGCCGCGGCGGTGACGGGGCGGCGCGGCTGGCGCCACAGGCCGAGCGGCTCAGGCCGACGGCGCGCCCGAACTCGCCAGCGCGGCCGACAACTCCGCCGCCACCTGCTGCAACACCGGCACGATCTTCTCCGTCGCCGCTTCGGTGACCCGGCCCGCCGGGCCCGAGATGGAGATCGCGGCGGCCGTCGGCGAGTCCGGTACGGAGACGGCGAGGCAGCGGACCCCTATCTCCTGCTCGTTGTCGTCGACCGCGTAGCCGAGCGCGCGGACCTCGTCGAGTGCGGCGAGGAAGGCGTCCGGCGAGGTGATCGTCTTCTCCGTCGACGCGGGCATGCCGGTACGGCCGAGCAGCGCGCGCACCTCCTGCGGCGGCAGGTTCGCGAGCAGCGCCTTGCCCACCCCTGTGGTGTGCGGCAGCACCCGGCGCCCGACCTCGGTGAACATCCGCATCGAGTGCTTGGACGGCGCCTGCGCCACGTACACGATCTCGTCGCCGTCGAGCAGGGCCATGTTCGCGGTCTCGCCGGTCTCCTCGACCAGGCGGACGAGATACGGCCGCGCCCAGGTCCCCAGGAGCCGCGACGCGGACTCGCCGAGGCGGATCAGCCGGGGGCCGAGCGCGTACCGCCGGTTGGGCTGCTGGCGTACGTAACCGCAGGCCACCAGGGTGCGCATGAGCCGGTGGATGGTGGGCAGCGGCAGCCCGCTGCTCGCCGACAGCTCGCTCAGCCCGACCTCGCCGCCCGCGTCCGCCATCCGCTCCAGCAGGTCGAAGGCGCGCTCCAGGGACTGAACGCCGCCGGAGGCTGATTTGGCGGCGTCGGTGGTGCTGGCGCTGGACGACGGCACGGGCGCGTTCCTTTCGAGCGGACAGGCAGATCCGCAGCCTACCGGTCGGTCGGCTGACGCCTTGCGTGTGCGGCGTTACGTTCTGCTTGCTGGAATTAAAGTTCCGCGGTGTGGAAATATCCAGGGGGTGGTGAAGGGGTGACCCTTGACGGTGCGGCGCACTCCGGCAAGACTCCTTCAACAGAACGTTGAATTCCGTTACGCGGACGTAAACGGACGCACCACCGTAAGCGGACAGCAGCAGTACGACAGCATGACGACGGCAGTACTTACAGCAGAGCAGACGGCAGTACTTACAGCTGGCAGGACGACAGAAGGGGGCCCGGGGTGTCCGAGAACGGAGCGGCCGCAGCCGACCTGACCGCAGCCGATCTCGTGCTGCGCTCGACACGTGTCATCACCCCCGACGGCACCCGCGCGGCCTCGGTCGCGGTCGCCGCGGGCACCATCACGGCCGTAGCCGCGTACGACGCCGCCGTACCGCCCGGCGCACGCCTGGTGGACCTGGGCGACGACGTGCTGCTGCCCGGCCTGGTCGACACCCACGTGCACGTCAACGACCCCGGCCGCACCGAGTGGGAGGGCTTCTGGACGGCCACGCGCGCGGCGGCCGCCGGCGGCATCACCACCCTGGTCGACATGCCGCTCAACTCCCTCCCGCCGACGACCACGGTCGACAACCTCCGTACCAAGCGCGAGGTCGCCGCGGACAAGGCGCACATCGACGTCGGCTTCTGGGGCGGCGCCCTGCCCGACAACGTCAAGGACCTGCGCCCGCTGCACGACGCCGGGGTCTTCGGCTTCAAGGCGTTCCTGTCGCCGTCGGGCGTGGACGAGTTCCCGCACCTCGACGACGAGCAGCTGGGCCGCTCGCTCGCCGAGATCGCGGGCTTCGACGGCCTCCTGATCGTGCACGCCGAGGACCCGCACCACCTCGAATCCGCCCCGCAGCAGAGCGGCCCCAAGTACGCCGACTTCCTCGCCTCCCGGCCCCGGCACGCCGAGGACGCGGCCATCGGACGGCTGATCGCCCAGGCGAAACGCCTCCACGCGCGCGTGCACGTGCTGCACCTGTCGTCGTCGGACGCGCTGCCCCTGATCGCCGCCGCCAAGGCCGAGGGCGTGCGCGTCACGGTGGAGACCTGCCCGCACTACCTGACCCTGACCGCCGAGGAAGTCCCGGACGGCGCCAGCGAGTTCAAGTGCTGCCCGCCGATTCGCGAGGCCGCCAACCAGGACCTGTTGTGGCAGGCGCTGGCCGACGGCACCATCGACTGCGTGGTCACCGACCACTCGCCCTCCACCGCCGACCTGAAGACCGCCGACTTCGCCACCGCCTGGGGCGGCATCTCCGGACTCCAGCTCAGCCTGCCCGCCGTCTGGACCGCGGCACGCGCGCGTGGGCACTCACTGGAGGACGTCGTGCGCTGGATGTCGACGCGTACGGCACAGCTGGCGGGCCTCGCGTGCAAGGGCGCCATCGAGGCGGGCCGGGACGCCGACTTCGCGGTGCTCGCGCCCGACGAGACGTTCACCGTGGACCCGGCGCAGCTCCAGCACCGCAACCGCGTCACCGCCTACGCCGGCCGCACCCTCTACGGCGTCGTGAAGTCCACCTGGCTGCGCGGCGAACGCATCGCGGCGGCCGGGGAGTTCGCCGAACCGAAGGGGCGCCTGCTCGACCGTACCCCCTGACGAGCCCCCGACCGCCCCCGGTCGGCACCCGCATCCGCACCCGCAGCGGCCGAACCCCCGAAAGGCGGACCAGATCCCCGTGACCGCGATCCCTGGCTTCACCGGCGACGCGAACCCCTACGGAGGCGGCGACCCCTACGGGGACTACCGCACCGCGGACTTCCCGTTCACCCAGTACGCCAACCTCGCCGACCGGCAGCTCGGTGCCGCCGTCATCGCCGCCAACGACGAGTTCTTCGCCCAGCGCGAGAACATGCTGGTGCCCGGCCCCGCGGAGTTCGTGCCCGAGGACTTCGGGCACAAGGGCAAGATCATGGACGGCTGGGAGACCCGGCGCCGCCGCGGCGGTTCGGCCGAACACCCCTGGCCGACCGCCGAGGACCACGACTGGGCGCTGGTCCGGCTTGGCGCCCCCGGCGTCGTCCGCGGCATCGTCGTCGACACGGCGCACTTCCGGGGCAACTACCCGCAAGCGGTGTCCGTCCAGGGCGCGTGCGTGCCGGGCTCCCCGGCGCCGGAGGAACTCCTCGCCGACGACGTGAAGTGGACGACGCTCGTCCCGCGCACCCCGGTCGGCGGCCACGCGGCCAACGGCTTCGCGGTCTCCGTCGAACAGCGGTTCACCCACCTCCGCGTCAACCAGCACCCCGACGGCGGCATCGCCCGCCTGCGCGTGTACGGCGAGGTCGTCCCGGACCCGGCGTGGCTCGCGGTGCTCGGCACCTTCGACGTGGTCGCCCTGGAGAACGGCGGCCGGGCCGAGGACGCGTCGAACCTCTTCTACTCCCCGGCCTCCAACACCATCCAGCCGGGCCGCTCGCGCAAGATGGACGACGGCTGGGAGACGCGCCGCCGCCGCGACCGGGGCCACGACTGGATCAGCTACCGGCTCGCGGCCCAGGCCGAACTCCGGGCCCTGGAGATCGACACGGCGTACCTGAAGGGCAACGCGGCGGGCTGGGCGTCGGTGTCCGTCCGGGACGGCGAGAACGCCGAGGAAACCGGCTGGCACGAGATCCTGCCCCGCACCCGGCTCCAGCCCGACACCAACCACCGCTTCGTCCTCGACGCGCCCGCCGTCGCCACCCACGCGCGCGTGGACATCTTCCCGGACGGCGGCATCTCCCGGCTGCGGCTGTTCGGCTCGCTGACGGACGCGGGCGCGGCCGGGCTCGCGGCCCGCCACCAGGAACTGGGCGGCTGAGCGTCGCGCCGCCAGGGGCGGACAGCGGCTGTGCGTACGGGCCCGGCCGCGCGGCCGTCGTTCACCCGATCCTGTGAACTTCCCGTGGCCGGACCCCGGAGTGGAACTCTTCCGCGGGACCGGTACGTTTTCCCGGCGTGACACTTCAGCAAGAAATCGTCGGCAACGCCATGCAGATGGCGGTCGTCAACCTGCGCCCGGGGCAGACCGTGTACTGCGAGGCGGGCAAGTTCCTCTTCAAGACCACGAACGTGACGATGGAGACCCGGCTCGCCGGCCCCTCGAACAGCGGGCAGCCCCAGGGCGGTGGCGGCGGCATGGGCGGCATGCTCCGCCAGGCGATGGGCACCGCGATGCAGGTCGGCCAGCGGGTGCTCGCGGGCGAGTCGCCGGCGTTCCAGTACTTCACGTCGACCGGCGGCGAGGGCACGGTCGGTTTCGCGGGCGTGCTCCCCGGTGAGATGCGCGCCCTGGAACTGAACGGCACGCGCGCGTGGTTCGCCGAGAAGGACGCCTTCGTGGCCGCCGAGTCGACCGTCGACTTCGGCATCGCCTTCCAGGGCGGGCGCACCGGCATGAGCGGCGGCGAGGGCTTCGTCCTGGAGAAGTTCACCGGGCACGGCACAGTGATCATCGCGGGCGCGGGCAACTTCATCGACCTCAACCCCGCCGACTTCGGCGGCCGCATCGAGGTCGACACGGGCTGCGTGGTCGCCTTCGAGGAGGGCATCCACTACGGCGTCCAGCGCGTCGGCGGCCTCAACCGCCAGGGCATCATGAACGCGGTCTTCGGCGGCGAGGGCCTCTCCCTGGCCACGCTGGAGGGCAACGGCCGCGTCATCCTGCAGTCCCTCACCATCGAGAGCCTCGCCAACGCCCTCAAGAAGGCCCAGGGCGGCGACAAGCAGGGCCCGACGGGCGGACTGTTCTCGACCAACGCGGGATGAGGTGATCCCGGTGGCCCCTACGGGGTGACGACCGTGCCCGGGGGCGGGCGACCGATGAGTCCCCCGCCCCGCCGGAGTCTGCCTTGGTGCATGTGGACACTCCGACTCGCGTCCCGAAAGAAGGCACTCCCATGGGCAGGCTCACCCTCACCACCTTCGTCACCCTCGACGGCGTCATGCAGGCCCCCGGCGGCCCCGAGGAGGACCCCGGCGGCGGCTTCACCCACGGCGGCTGGAGCTTCCCGTACGACGACGAGGACTTCGGCCGGTTCGCCGTCGAGAACTTCGAACGCGCCGACGCCTTCCTCCTGGGCCGCCGCACCTACGACATCTTCGCGGGCTACTGGCCGAAGGTCACCGATCCGGACAACCCGATCGCCACCAAGCTGAACGGCCTGCCCAAGTACGTGCCCTCGGCGACCCTCACCGACCCGTCCTGGGCGCACACCACGGTCCTGCGCGGCGACCTCGCCAAGGAGGTCACCGAACTCAAGGAGCGCACCGGGCGCGAACTCCAGATCCACGGCAGCGGCGCCCTCGCGCTGTCCCTGCTCGCGCTGGACCTCGTGGACACCGTGCACCTGCTGACCTTCCCGGTGGTCCTCGGCAGCGGCCGCAGGCTGTTCGCGGAAGGGACGGTCCCGACCGCCTTCCACCACCGCGCCGCCCGACTGACGAGCACCGGGGTCGCCATCCACACCTACGACCTCAAGGGCCGCCCCACGTACGGCAGTTACTGATATCCCCGGCCGATCTCCGGTCGGCCCCCGGTCGAGCCCCGCCCGGTCTCCGGGCACCGCCGTCCCCGCGGCAGTGAAGAACCCGTGGGGACGCGGGACCGTACGTTAACTTCCCGAAAACTCATCGGACGTGCCGGGAGAATTCCCCGACTTTGACATTGACATGCCATCGTCTACGCGCGTCATCATGGACCCATGAGATTCCCCCCACGCGCACATCGCATCGGCGCCGCAGCCGCGCTCCTGTCCGCCCTCCTGGTGGGCGGCACCGTCTCCGCCACCGCGGCGGACGCCGCCGCGCCCGCGTCCGTCGTCTCGACGCGGGCGACCGTCTCCGCCGCCTCCGTCGGCAGTATCTGCTACAGCGACCTGCCCTCGCAGGCGTACGACACCCTCGACCTGATCGCGTCGGGCGGCCCCTTCCCGTACTCGCAGGACGGCGTCGTCTTCCAGAACCGGGAAGGCGTGCTGCCCAGCCAGTCCTCGGGCTACTACCACGAGTACACCGTGATCACCCCCGGCTCCTCGACCCGCGGTGCCCGTCGCATCGTCACCGGCCAGAAGACCGACGAGGACTACTACACCTCCGATCACTACGTCACCTTCGACCTGATCGACTTCGACTGCTGATCCGGTAGTCCGGTGATCCGGCGGCGCGAGCCCCTGCTCCACCGCCGACCGGTTCCCTTCCGCTTCCTCGGAACACCCTCGCCCCGCGGTCCCCCCACGCCGCGGGGCGAGCCGCGTTTCCGGGCGCGAACGGCCCGGGGCCTCGGGGATCCGGGCGGTCACGCGGTGCTGAGCACGACCCTCCGGCCGCGCAGTTCCCCCGCCTCCAGCCGCCGGTGCGTCTGCGCCGTCTCGCTCAGCGGCACGTACTCCAGGGCCCGGGGGACGAGCAGCCCCTGAGCCAGGTGGGTGTTCAACGCCGTTGCCGCGTCCGCGAGTTCGGGCACCGTGGCGTGGGAGATGACGAAACCCCGTACCGAACCGTCCTTCAGGTACAGCGCGCCCGCGGGCAGCACCGGACGGGCGGTCGGACCGGCCAGGACGATGATCCGGCCGCGGTGGGCGAGGAGCGCGACCGCGGTGTCCAGGTCGTGGTCGCCGGAGGTGTCGACGTACAGGTCGACGCCCTGCGGGGCCAGGGCCGCGAGACGTTCGGCGGGCGTCCGGTGCTCGGCGGTCCCGGCGGCGCCCAGGGAGCGCACGTACTCGTGGTCGCGCGGCGAGGCGGTGGCGATCACCCGCGCACCCGCCCGGCTTGCCAGCGTCACCAGCGCCGAACCCACGTTCCCCGCCCCGCCGCCCACCAGGACCGTCGCACCCGGCCGCAGCCCGCCATGGGTGAACAGCGCGAGGTGGGCGGTGGCCGCCGGGTGCACGGCCGCGACCGCGTCCTCCGGTGCCACGCCCGGCGGCAGCCGGTAGAGCCGGTCGGCCGGCACCGCCGCCCGCTCGGCCGCCGCGCCCTGGCGGCCCCCGTGCCCGAGGCTGTTGCACCACACCGGCTCGCCCGCGGCGAAGCCCTCCGCCGCCGCGCCGACCGTCCCGACCAGGTCCCGTCCGAGCACGAAGGGGAACGTCACCGGCGTCCGGAACCGGCCCGAACGTACGTACGTGTCCACCGGGTTGACCGTCGTGAGCTGCACGTCCACGAGCACCTCGCCCGGCCCCGGCACCGGATCGGGCAGGTCGCCGTAACGGATGACGTCGGGGGAACCGAACTGTTCGACATAGGCGGCGCGCATGGTGCAACCGTAAACAGCCGCACGCGCGCCACGGCCGCCGACGCCGCGGCCGTCATGAACGTCACGCCGACCGAAGCGCGGCCAATGAGCCGTGTACGTACGCCAGTTGGGCTGGTGCCCCGCAGGTCAGTCGTGCGCCGGGCCCGGAATCTCCGCCAGGTACACCGGCCGACGCTCGCGTCGGGACAGCTCGCACGCCTCCGCGACACGCAGGGCCTGGAGGGCCTCGCGGCCGTCGCAGGGGTTGGCGCGCTCGCCCCGGACGACCTCGACGAACGCGGCGAGTTCGGCCTCGTACGCGGGTGCGAACCGTTCCAGGAAGCCGGGCCAGGGCTTGTCCGCGGGCGGCGGCCCGGCCGGTTCCGTCGAGGCGATCGGCGTACGGTCGTCGAGGCCGACGGCGACGGTGTCCAGCTCGCCGGAGAGTTCCATGCGGACGTCGTACCCGGCACCGTTGGCGCGGGCCGCGGTCGCCGTGACCAGCGTGCCGTCGTCGAGGGTGAGGACCGCCGCCGCGGTGTCGAGGTCGCCGGCCGCGCGGAACATCGAGGACCCCGCGTCCGACCCGGTGGCGTACACCTCGAAGACCTCGCGCCCGCTGACCCAGCGCACGATGTCGAAGTCGTGGATCAGGGAGTCGCGGTAGATGCCGCCCGAGACCGCCAGGTACTCGGCGGGCGGCGGCGTCTGGTCGGAGGTCAGCGCGCGGATCGTGTGCAGCCGCCCGAGCCGGCCCGACCGTACGGCCTCCCGGGCGGCCGCGTAGCCGACGTCGAAGCGGCGCTGGAAACCCATCTGGAGGATCGTCCCGGCGGCGTTCACCTCGGCGAGCGCGGCGAGGGTGCCCGGCAGGTCGACCGCGACCGGCTTCTCGCAGAACACCGGGAGCCCGGACCGCGCCGCCCGCCCGATCAGCTCGCCGTGGGCCGCCGTGGCCGCCGTGATGACGACGGCGTCCACGCCCCACGTGAAGATCTCGTCCACCCCGGGCGCCGCGGTGGCACCGAACCGGTCCGAAAGATCATGAGCACGAACGGGGTCGACGTCCGTAATGATGAGCGAGCCGACCTCGCGATGACGACTGAGGGTGGCGGCGTGAAATGTGCCGATACGACCCGCTCCGATGAGTCCGATGCGCATAGGTCCAAAGTGGGGTCGCGGCGACAGCCTGTCAATACTTTGTCCGGACAATCGAACACGCAACTTCCGGTCAACCACCACCGGGGATACCCTCGGCCCGTGCCGAAACCAGATGTGGATCCCACCGTGTCGCTCGAACTCGGCGTGGACCGGAGCAGTCCGGTGCCGCTGTACTTCCAGCTGTCCCAGCAACTGGAGGCCGCGATCGAACACGGCAGGCTGACTCCGGGCAGCCTCCTGGGCAACGAGATCGAACTCGCCGCACGGCTCGGCCTGTCCCGGCCCACCGTCCGCCAGGCCATCCAGTCCCTGGTCGACAAGGGCCTGCTCGTCCGCCGCCGGGGCGTCGGCACCCAGGTCGTCCACAGCCAGGTCAAACGCCCCCTGGAACTGAGCAGCCTCTACGACGACCTGGAGGCGGCCGGCCAGCGACCGGCGACCCACGTCCTGGTCAACACCACCGTCCAGGCCACCGCCGAGGTCGCCGCCGCGCTCGCGGTGTCCGAGGGCGACGACGTGCACCGCGTCGAACGGCTGCGGCTGGCCCACGGCGAGCCGATGGCCTACCTGTGCAACTACATCCCCACCGGTCTGCTCGGCCTGGACACCGAACAGCTGGAGGCGACCGGCCTCTACCGCCTCATGCGCGCCGCGGGCATCACCCTGCACAGCGCCCGCCAGTCCATCGGCGCCCGGGCCGCCACCACCACCGAGGCCGACCGCCTCGGTGAACCCGAGGGCGCGCCCCTGCTCACCATGCAGCGCACGACGTTCGACGACACGGGGCGGGCGGTGGAGTTCGGCACGCACACCTACCGGGCGTCGCGGTACTCGTTCGAGTTCCAGTTGCTGGTGAGGCCGTGAAGGCCGGGCGTGGGGTTTAGTTTCTTTCGGAGGGAAAATAAGTCCCGCCCCTCTCCTCAAAGGGCGCGAGGAACTGCGCGAGCAACCAAATCGGACCTGCACCGGGCAAACGACGCGTACCCCCGAGCTCTCGTCCCGGGGCCGAGCGAAGCAAAGGCCCTCGACGTGCAAGCCCGCGGCGGCGTACGGCAGAATCGGCGCGATGAGCACCTACCGCGACCTCACCCACCGCGGCTCCGCGCGGGCCACCGTCCTGCGGACCGTGGGCACCCGTGAGCGCCGTTCCCATCTGACGGCACCGCGCGTGCCCACGGTCGGCATCGACATCGGCGGCACCAAGGTGATGGCGGGCGTCGTCGACGCCGACGGCAACATCCTGGAGAAGCTCCGTACCGAGACGCCCGACAAGTCCAAGAGCCCCCGGGTGGTCGAGGACACCATCGTCGAGCTGGTCCTGGACCTCTCCGACCGGCACGACGTGCACGCGGTCGGCATCGGCGCGGCCGGCTGGGTCGACGCGGACCGCAACCGCGTCCTGTTCGCGCCGCACCTCTCCTGGCGCAACGAGCCGCTGCGCGACCGGCTCGCCGAGCGGCTCGCCGTACCGGTGCTGGTCGACAACGACGCCAACGCCGCCGCCTGGGCCGAGTGGCGCTTCGGCGCGGGCAGTGGCGAGGACCACCTCGTCATGATCACGCTCGGCACCGGCATCGGCGGCGCGATCCTGGAGGACGGCCAGGTCAAGCGCGGCAAGTACGGCGTCGCCGGCGAGTTCGGCCACATGCAGGTGGTGCCCGGCGGCCACCGCTGCCCGTGCGGCAACCGTGGTTGCTGGGAGCAGTACAGCTCCGGAAACGCCCTGGTCAGGGAGGCGCGCGAGATGGCCGCGGCCGACTCCCCGGTGGCGTACGGGATCATCGAGCACGTCAAGGGGAACATCGCCGACATCACCGGCCCGATGATCACCGAGCTGGCCCGCGAGGGCGACGCCATGTGCATCGAGCTGCTCCAGGACATCGGCCAGTGGCTGGGCGTGGGCATCGCCAACCTGGCGGCCGCCCTGGACCCGTCCTGCTTCGTCATCGGCGGCGGCGTGTCGGCCGCCGACGACCTTCTGATCGCCCCCGCGCGCGAGGCGTTCCGGCGCCACCTCACCGGCCGCGGCTACCGCCCCGAGGCCCGGATCGCCCGCGCCCAGCTCGGCCCCGAGGCCGGCATGGTCGGCGCCGCGGACCTGGCCCGGCTCGTCGCCCGCCGCTTCCGCCGTGCCAACCGCCGCCGCGTCGAGCGGTACGAACGCTACGAGCGGTACGCCGAGGCCCGCCGCGCCCGCCAGGAGACGCTGTGACGGCCGCCGCCGTCCCGCGCCAGGCGTCGCCGCCGGACGAGCCCACCCGCCCGCCGGAGGACCGCCGCCACATGATCCGCCGCCGGTCGCTGACCCTGCTGATCATCGTGCTGCTCATCGGCGTGCCCGCCGGCTACCTGGTGATCTCCGCCAACCAGAGCCGGGACGCCGGCAAGGACAAGGAGAAGAAGTGGTCGGCGACCGGCCTCACCGCGGGCTGGCCGTCCAAGGTGCAGCGGCGCCTGTACGAGGTGCAGATCCCGGTGCACGCCAAGGACGTCGCGTACTACGAGACGAACAACTGGAAGACCAGCCGCCTGTACGTGCAGTTCCGCACGACGGACAAGCGGCTGAAGAACTTCCTCGACCACGTCGGGACGAGCGCGGACGCGCTGAAGCAGGACGACATCACCATCACCGCCCGCGACCAGCGGATCGTCGGCTGGACCTTCACCGGCACCGGCCCCTGGTACGGCGTGGTCCACAAGCAGAAGAACCCGGCGCCGACCCAGGACATCGTGGTGAACCGCTCCGACCCGGAGCGGCCCGTGGTGTACGTGGTCTCGCAGACGATTCCCTGACCGGCGCTCCGGCCCTCGCGACGACCGGTCCGGCACGGCGTCGCGGCCCGTTGTCAGACCCCGCCCGTACAGTCGAAGACATCGGAATCGGCCCGTACCGGCCGACCGATCCGTATCGGCCGAGCTGACGGGCAGGAGGTGACCGGGCGGATGCGTACGGGGGACGGCGTGGTCGTGACACGGGCCGCACAGGACGCGGCCACGGCCGCCACGAGGCGACTGGCCGCGGTCTTCCTGCCCGACCCGCTGCCCCGCCGCGGCCGGATCGCGTTCTGGGACCCGGACGGCGGCCCCCTCCCGGCACCGGAACCCGACGACGGGCCGACCACCGCGTACCCGGCCGACGAGGATCCGACGGCCGTCCCGCGTCCGACGTCCGCCCCGCGTCCGGCGGACGAGGACCTTCTGCGGTCGGACGAGCTGACCGTCGTACGACCGTACGGATCCGGTGCGCGCCGGGCCACCGTGCCCGCGCTGACCCTGCCGGTGCGGGCGGCGCTGCCGGCGCTCGCCCGCGCCCGCCGCGACCCCGCCGCGCATCCCGCCACCGCCTGCTGGGGCGCCGCCGCCCTGCACGCGTTGCGCCTGGTCGCGCGCGGGCGGCTGCTGCCCGGGCTGACCGCGGACGGCCTGGACGCCTGGCGCGCGGGCCCCCTGGACCGCGAGGACATCGCCCACGTGAGGTCCATCGCCGCCGCCCTGCCGTACGAGGGCCACGCCGTCCCGCTGCCCGGCAAGGGCCCGCTGCGGCTGCCCGACCCGGAAGCGCTGCTGCGGTCCTTCCTGGACGCGGTCGCGGCCGCGCTGCCGCGCACCCCGGCCGCGGCCCACGTCTCGGGCCGGCCCTTCGCCGCGAGCGCCCCGACACGGCTGCCCGGCGCCCGCGACTGGGCGGCCGAGGTCGCCGCGGGCATGGACGCCGGCGTACGGATCTCGCTGCGCCTGGACCTGTCGGCGTTCCAGCTGTTCGACGACGCCGAGGGCGCCCGGCGCGCGGGTTCGGCGATCGTGCAGGTGCACAGCCTCGCCGACCCGACCCTCGTGGCCGACGCGGCGGCCCTGTGGGCGGGCGAGGCGGACACGGTGTTCGGCCCCCGCGCGCGCGTGGACGCCGCCCTGGCCGTACGCCGCGCCGCGCGCGTGTGGCCGCCGCTGGAACGGCTCGGCGAACAGGACGTGCCCGACGTGCTGGCCCTGTCCGAGGAAGAGGTCAACGACCTCCTCGGGGTCGCCGCGACCCGCCTCGGCGCCGCCGGGGTCGCCGTGCACTGGCCCCGGGACCTGGCCCAGGACCTGACCGCGACCGCCGTGGTCCGCCAGGCGCCCGGCTCGGCGACCGACGGCACCGGATTCTTCGAGAGCGACGAACTCCTCCAGTTCCGCTGGCAGTTGGCGCTGGGCGGCGACCCGCTCACCGACGCGGAGATGGACGCGCTCGCGGAGGCGCACCGCCCGGTCGTCCGGCTGCGCGACCGCTGGGTGCTCGTCGACCCGGCGCTCGTGCGCAAGGCCCGCAAGCGCGAACTGGGCCTGCTCGACCCGGTGGACGCCCTGTCCGTCGCGCTCACGGGCAGCGCGGAGGTCGACGGGGAGACGGTGGAGGCCGTCCCGGTGGGCGCGCTGGCGGCCCTGCGGGACCGGCTGACCGCGGGCGTGGGCGCGGCCGAGCCGCCACCCGGGCTGCACGCCACCCTCCGCGACTACCAACTCCGCGGCCTGGCCTGGCTGGACCTCATGACCTCCCTCGGCCTCGGCGGCTGTCTTGCCGACGACATGGGCCTCGGCAAGACGGTCACCCTCATCGCGCTGCACCTGAAGCGGGCCCGGCGCGAACCGACCCTCGTGATCTGCCCCGCGTCGCTCCTCGGCAACTGGCAGCGGGAGATCGCCCGCTTCGCCCCCGGCGTCCCCGTACGCCGCTACCACGGCCCCGAGCGCACCCTGGAGGACCTCACCGACGGCTTCGTCCTCACCACGTACGGCACGATGCGGTCCACGGCGCCCCAACTGGCCGAACTGCGCTGGGGCATGGTCGTCGCGGACGAGGCACAGCACGTCAAGAACCCCCACTCGGCGACGGCCAGGGCACTGCGCACCATCCCGACCCCGGCCCGGGTCGCCCTCACCGGCACCCCGGTGGAGAACAACCTCTCCGAACTGTGGGCCCTGCTCGACTGGACCACTCCCGGCCTGCTGGGCCCGCTGAAGGCGTTCCGCTCCCGGCACGCGCGCGCGGTGGAGGGCGGCGAGGACCCGCAGGCCGCCGAGCGTCTGGCCCGGCTGGTCCGCCCCTTCCTGCTGCGCCGCAAGAAGTCCGACCCCGGGATCGTGCCCGAACTCCCGCCCAAGACCGAGACGGACCACCCGGTACCGCTCACCCGCGAACAGGGCGCGCTCTACGAGGCGGTGGTCCGCGAGTCCCTGCTGACGATCGAGACGGCGGAGGGAATCGCCCGCCGGGGCCTGGTCCTCAAACTCCTCACCTCCCTCAAACAGATCTGCGACCACCCGGCGCTGTACCTGAAGGAGGAGACGGCGCCCGCGGCGGCCATGGTGGGCCGCTCCGGGAAACTGGCCCTGCTCGACGAACTGCTGGACACGCTGCTGACGGAGGACGGCTCGGCGCTCGTCTTCACCCAGTACGTCGGCATGGCCCGGCTGATCACGGCACACCTGACCGCCCGCGCGGTCCCGGTCGAACTGCTGCACGGCGGCACACCGGTGGCGGACCGGGAACGGATGGTGGACCGCTTCCAGGACGGCACGACACCGGTGCTGGTGCTCTCCCTCAAGGCGGCCGGCACCGGCCTGAACCTGACCCGCGCGGGACACGTCGTCCACTTCGACCGCTGGTGGAACCCGGCGGTCGAGGAACAGGCGACGGACCGCGCGTACCGCATCGGCCAGACCCAGCCGGTCCAGGTCCACCGCCTGATCACCGAGGGCACGGTCGAGGACCGCATCGCCCAGATGCTGGAGTCCAAGCGAGCCCTGGCCGACGCGATCCTCGGCTCCGGGGAGTCGTCCCTGACGGAACTGACCGACCGCGAACTGTCGGACCTGGTGTCGCTGAGGGGGACGGCGTGACGGCGGGGGAGGAGCCCGAGGCCACGGCGGAGCCCGAGTACACGGCGGAGGGCGAGCGCGCCGAGGGGGTACGCCCTGCCGACGCCGCACGGCGCGCGCTTCGGGAGGCGCGGGCACGGGCGGGACGCGAGACCGGGGAGGGCGGGGAACAGGGGCGTGCGGCAGTCGCGCGTGCGGCGGAGGACACGGCGGCCGGAGAGCCGGACGGACCGGCGCAGGTACGGCGGGCGGTCAGGGCCGCGGCGGCGGAGGCGCGAGCACGGCGAGGAGCCGGAGTCGGGCTCGGAGCCGGGTCGGAGGCCAGGCAGGCCCTGGAGCGATGGGTAGCCGGTGCCGTGGACGACGCGGCGCCGACCGCTGCGGGCGAGGCGGCGGGACGGCCCGCAGGTGCCACGGGCCCGCGCCCCGGCGATGCGGCCCGCGAGGCGTTGCGTGCGGCACGCGCGGAGGCGGCACGGGAGAAGGCGGAGCCGGAGGCCGCGCGGGGGAAGAAGACGGGGGATCCGGCCCGGGACGTATCGGTGCACGAGACCCCGGCCGTTCAACGGCAGGCCATGCGTACGGCCGTCGATCCGGAGGCAGTTGCCGAGGTCGACCCCGAAGACCTTGACGGCCTTCCCGCCGACGGTGCCGGCCGCTTCCCGGCCGAGGATTCCGACAGCCTCCCCGTCGAAGCTGCTGACCGCCTTCCCGCCGAGGGCGCCGACGGCCTCCCCACCGGCAGAGGCGACGCCGTCGCGCTGTCCGACCTGCTCGGGAGCCTGGTGAAGCCTCCCGGCAGCCGGAGGCGGGGCAGGACTTCGGTGTCCGAGTCCGACGACGGGAGTCGGGGCTCGGCGGCCGAGGACGACGCCGTAGCTCTCCCGACCCGTGACCGTGCCGCTGCCTACGCGGCCCCTGGCCACCGGCGTCTCCCCGCAGCCGATCACGAAGACGGCATCCCGGCGGATGCCGGCACCCAGGCGCAGTCAGGCGCCCCGGCGACCCGTCCGTCCAGATCCGTGCCGGCCATGGGCATGGGCGCCCCCGGCCGTGACGGCGAGCTGCGGCGGACCTTCTCCGCCTTTCCAGCTCGTGGCGGGCGCGGCGAGGGGTTCGCCGGGACCTGGTGGGGCGGGGCCTGGGTGTCAGCCCTGGAGGAGGGCGCCCTGGATCCGGCGCGGCTGGCCCGGGGCAGGACGTACGCCGACCGGGGGCACGTGGGCGCCGTCACCGTCACCCCGGGGCTCGCGCTCGCGTACGTGCAGGGCAGCCGCCCGCGCCCGTACCGTACGCAGGTCCGGCTGCGGACGTTGTCGGACGCGGACTGGGACCGCTTCCTCGACGCGGCGGCCGAACGGCCCGGCCACATCGCCGCCCTGCTCGACGGCGAGCTGCCGGAATCCCTCGTCGACTGCGGAGTCCCGCTGCTCCCGGGCCCCGGCGACCTGGACCCGCTGTGCAGCTGCCCCGACTCCGGGCACCCCTGCAAGCACGCGGCAGCCCTCTGCTACCAGACCGCCCGCCTGCTCGACCAGGACCCCTTCGTCCTCCTCCTGCTCCGCGGTCGCGGCGAACGCGAGCTGCTCGACGCGCTGTCCCGCCGCAACGCCGCCCGCGCGGCCCGCTCCGCCCAGGAGCGCGAACCGGCGCCGCTGCCCGGAATCCTCGCCCGCGAGGCCCTCGCCGCCCGGCTGCTGCCGCCCCTCCCGGCCCCCGGGCCCCTGCCGCCGCACCCGGAGCAGCCTCCCGCCTACCCCGGTGCGCCCGGCGGCCCGGACCCGTTCGCGCTCGACCAGCTCGCCACCGACGCGGCCGCACGCGCGCACGCCCTGCTGGCCACCGGCGTGGACCCGGTCGCCGAACTCACCCTGTGGCAGGACGCGATCCGGCTCGCCGCCGCCCGCCCCGGCTCCGGCCTCACCGCGGCGACCCGTGCGCTCTACGCCTCGCTCGCCGCCGCCACCGGCCGTACCCCCGCCGACCTGGCCCGCGCGGTCGCCGCCTGGCGGCAGGGCGGCCTGGAGGCCCTCGCCGTGCTGGAGGAGCCCTGGGATCCGCCCGCCGGACGGTTCGACCGGGCCCGCCCCCTGCTCCTCGCCGCCGACCTCCCGCCCTTCCGCCCCTGGCGCAACCGGCTCACCCACCCCCGGGGCCACCTCCAGCTCCGCCTGGGCCACGACAGCGCCCTCTGGTACGCCTACGAGTCCGAACCGGGCCACGACGACTGGTGGCCCCGCGGCACCCCCGACGTGGACCCGGTCGGAGCCCTGACGGGAATGGACACACCGGGCTACGGGTGATGACGGGACGGCTGAAACCGGGACCGAAAGGGGCCGAAACGGGCCGTGGCCGGGGCCATGAAGGCCGGAACCCGTCGCTCCCGCTGCCCTCGCAGCCCTCGGACCCGAGCCCGCCGTACCCCCTCCAGCCCCCTTCGCAACGCGGTCTCGCGGCGCCCGGTGAAGGAGGTGTGATGATTCACAGAAAATCGTGATGATCCCCCGGCGGCCCTGCGGATCTTCGGTCAAGGTTCGCGAGCCCGGTGAGGGAGAAAGGGGCCGGGGTAGGGGATGACAGTTTGGGACGTTAGCGTAGTGCGGTGAGTGAGACGACGAACCCCGCCCTCCAGTACCGCTTCGACGGCCCGGATGACGCCCCCGTCCTCATCCTCGGCCCCTCGCTCGGGACGACCTGGCACATGTGGGACCGGCAGGTTCCGGAGCTGATCAAACAGTGGCGGGTCTTCCGGTTCGACCTGCCCGGCCACGGCGGTGCCCCCGCACACCCCGCCGACTCCGTCGGCGACCTCGCCGCCCGGTTGCTGGCCACCCTCGACGGCCTCGGCGTGCAGCGGTTCGGCTACGCCGGCTGTGCCCTCGGCGGTGCGATCGGTGCCGAACTCGCGCTCCGGCACCCCGACCGGCTCGCCTCCCTCGCCCTGATCGCCGCCTCGCCGCGCTTCGGCTCGGCGGACGAGTTCCGGCAGCGCGGAGTGATCGTCCGGACGAACGGGCTCGACCCCATCGCCCGTACCTCCCCCGAGCGCTGGTTCACCGGTGGGTTCGCGGCGGCGCAGCCCGCGATCACCGAGTGGGCCGTGCAGATGGTGCGCACCACCGACCCCGGCTGCTACATCGCCGCCTGCGAGGCGCTCGCCACCTTCGACATGCGCGCCGACCTCGCCCGCATCGGCGTACCGACCCTCGTCCTGGTCGGCTCCGACGACCAGGTCACCGGTCCCGCCGAGGCCCGCACCCTGGTCGCCGGGATACCGGACGCGCGGCTCGCCGTGGTCCCCGGCGCCTCCCACCTCGTCCCGGTCGAACAGCCCGCCGCCGTCACCGACCTGCTCGTCCGGCACTTCTCGACCGCCTGGCTGCCCGGGTTCGACGCGACCGGCACGATGGCGATACCGCCGGCCCCGGTCAAGCCCGTCCTGACCGCCGCCCCGCCGGCCGTGCCCGTGGCCGAGATCGCCCCGGCCGCCGCCCAGCCCGAGCACGCCGCACGGCAGGACGCGTACGACACCGGGATCAAGGTCCGCCGCGAGGTGCTCGGCGACGCGCACGTGGACCGGGCGCTGGCCTCGGCGGACGAGTTCTCCGGCGACTTCCAGGAGTTCATCACCCGCTACGCGTGGGGCGAGATCTGGTCCCGGCCCGGTCTGGACCGGCGCTCCCGCAGCTGTGTCACGCTCACCGCGCTGGTCGCCGGCGGCCACACCGACGAACTCGCCTTCCACACCAGGGCCGCCCTGCGCAACGGCCTCACCCCCGTCGAGATCAAAGAAGTACTCCTCCAGGCAGCTGTCTACTGCGGTGTGCCGGCCGCCCACAGCGCCTTCAAGGTGGCCCAGCAGGTCATCCGGGAGGAGACCACGCCCCAGGAATGACCTGCTCGGGAATGCGGAAGCGAAGCGACCGGCCCGGGAACGATCGTCTCAACCCGGTAGTCGGAGCACCACCCTGAGCCGCCCCCGAGCCGTCCCGGACCCGCACCCTAGGGGCAGGATGGATCTCATGAAGTTCACCAAGAAGTCGCACGCGTGCATCCGTCTCGAGAAGGACGGGCGCACGCTCGTCATCGACCCCGGCGCGTTCACCGAGGAGGACGCGACCGTCGGCGCGGATGCCGTCCTGGTCACGCACGAGCACGCCGACCACTTCAGCGAGGACCGGCTCAGGGCAGCCCTGGAGGCCAACCCCGGCGCGGAGATCTGGACCCTGAAATCGGTCGCCGACCAGCTCGCGGCGGCCTTCCCGGGCCGGGTGCACACCGTCGGCCACGGCGACACGTTCACCGCCGCGGGCTTCGACGTCCAGGTACACGGCGAACTGCACGCCGTGATCCACCCGGACATCCCGCGCATCACGAACGTCGGCTACCTCATCGACGACGGCAAGGTCTTCCACCCCGGCGACGCCCTCACCGTCCCCGACCGCGCGGTCGAGACGCTGATGCTGCCCGTCATGGCCCCCTGGAGCAAGATCTCCGAGGTCATCGACTACGTCCGTGAGGTCAAGCCGCGGCGCGCCTACGACATCCACGACGTCCTCCTGACCGACCTCGCCCGCCCGATCTACGACCACCAGATCGGCGCGCTCGGCGGAGCCGAACACCTGCGGCTCGCACCGGGAGCGTCGGCGGAGGTCTGAGTTCCCTACGGGAACCAGTGGATCTCGCGGCTGCGGACCCCGCTCCCGACGAGGACCACCGGACGGTACGGCGACGGCGCCGCCGACGGTCGTACGGGCGTCGCCCGCGGACCCGTTGTCGTACCCGCCCGGTAGGTTGTGGGGCATGCGCATCGCGACCTGGAACGTGAACTCGATCACCGCACGCCTGCCGAGGCTGCTCGCCTGGCTGGAGAGCAGCGGGACGGACGTCCTGTGCCTCCAGGAGGCCAAGATCGCCGCGGAACAGTTCCCGTTCGACCAGCTGCGCGAGGCCGGTTACGAGGCGGCCGTCAACGCGACCGGGCGGTGGAACGGCGTGGCGGTGCTCTCGCGCGTGGGTCTGGAGGACGTCGTCAAGGGGCTGCCCGGCGGCCCCGGGTACGAGGGCGCCGAGGAGCCGCGGGCCGTGTCGGCGACGTGCGGTCCGGTCCGTGTGTGGTCGGTGTACGTGCCGAACGGCCGCGAGGTGGACCACCCGCACTACGCCTACAAGTTGCAGTGGTTCGAGGCCCTGCGCGCGGCCCACGCGCGCGACGCGGCCGGCAGCCGCCCCTTCGCCGTACTGGGCGACTACAACGTGGCCCCGACGGACGACGACGTGTACGACACGGCCGTCTTCGAGGGCCTCACCCACGTCACCCCGGCCGAGCGCGCCGCCCTCACCGCCCTGCGCGAGACGGGCCTGACGGACGTCGTCCCCCGCCCCCTCAAGTACGACCACCCGTACACCTACTGGGACTACCGCCAGCTCTGCTTCCCGAAGAACCGGGGCATGCGCATCGACCTGGTGTACGGCAACGAACCCTTCGCCCGGGCGGTCAAGGACGCGTACGTGGACCGCGAGGAACGCAAGGGGAAGGGCGCGTCGGACCACGCGCCGGTGGTGGTGGATCTGGACGTGTGACGGGGCGGGCGGGGCAGGGGCAGGGCGGAGCGGGTCCGGGCGCCGGGATCGCTCCCCGGTCCGCCCGTTTCCGCCGCGCACCCGGCCGCCCGGTCTCTTGCGGGGGCGGCGGCCGGGGTGTCGTCGTCCGTCAGCCGGCTTCGTCGGCCGTCGTCGTCTCGGACGGGTCCGGTGAGGGGGACAGGTGGGTCTTCACCGTGGGAATCACCCAGGCGAGGAACTCGTCGAAGTCCATGGATGCCAGCGGCTGGAGCTTGAGCACGTAACGCAGGATGGCCGGGCCGATCAGATGGCCCGCCGCCATGGCCACCCGGGCCAGGGCCTCCGGGTGGTCCCGTAGGGCGCTGTGGCCGGTCCAGGCCGCGGCGCTCGCCTCCACCCGGGTCCGCAGCGTCTCGGAGTTGGCGCTGTCGGCCAGCCCGGTGCGGTAGATGGCGATCATGGCGTAGCGCGTCTTCTCGTCCTCCCAGAACCTCAGATAGCTCCGGGCGAACCACTCCGCGTCCGGCACATGGTCGTCCGGCCAGGTCTCCGAAATCGAGTCGAACACGGAGGACACGCTGAGCGACGAGTTGACCGCCGCCTCGAACACGCCTTCCTTGTTGACGAAGAAGTGGTGCACCAGGGCCGGGTCGACCCCGGCGTCCTCGGCTATCGCCCGGATGGTGGTCCTGGCGTACCCGCGATCGGCGAACAGGTGCAGCGCCGAGCTGAGGATCTGCTCCCGGGTGCCGCTGTCACCGGGGCGGCGCCCGCTGCGGCCACGGCCCGGGCGCGGGTGACCGGCCGCGGAGGAGGGACGGCGGGCAGGGGTCGGCGAGGCGTCTGTGCGGCTGGATGTCATGGGATCACTGCACTTCGGGAGGGTGCGAACGGCATGGCTCGCGGACGGGCGGACGGGCCCGGCGGCGGGCGGCCGGGGAGGCGTCCCGGGAAGAGCCGCCTGGAGGGTTGTCAGGGGGCGCCTGCCGTCGGCGGCCGACGGGGCGGGTCAACTCCCACCGGCCGTGGCCATTGTCTCGTGTCATGGCGCCGGGGCGCCGAGGGGGTCCGTACTCGTCCGTAGCCTCGTACGGCCTTCGGTGGACCGGCTGTCGACGTCAGGTGGACCGGGAGGCGACCGGCTGCTGTATGGCCGGTACGGATGCCCCGCACGCGTGTGGTGTGCGGGCGGCGGCGGTGACACGCTGGGCCGGTGAACAACTCTTTCCTGGACAACTGGCGCAAGCGCCGCCGCGAACCCCCGACCGCGGTGACCCCCGAGGGCGAGGCCGACGGCGAGGCCGGGGCCGCCGACTGGGAAGGCGTCGCCGCGCTGCTGGCGGAGTGCGAGCTGCTGCGTTCCCAGGCGGAGGCCGCGGGCGTCGAACTCGACGACTCCGCCGGGTCGTTGGAGGCGTTGGACCAGCTTCTGCCGCGCTGGCGGGACGACGAGGAGACCGTCTCCTGGCTCGGCAACGACGCGGGGCTCTACCTCGGCACCGTCGTCGTCCGGACCGTCCCGGGCGCGGCCTGGTCGATCCGGCCGGGCGACCGGCCCGTGGTGCGGCTCGGCACCGGCCGGGAGATCGACGTCGTCGCCGACGGCCAGGCATGGGCGGCCACCGGTCTGCCCGAACTCTCGCAGGTGTACGCGGAGGTTTCCGAGACGTGAGCAGGGGACGGAGCGTCGCCTTAAATACGGCTAATGCCCGAAAAGTGCGTGTCGTGCGCTAACTGCCCTCTTGTCTGGATAGTTTGCGGCAACCACACCACAGCTGAGAGTGAGTAGGGCTGGGCATGGCTGTCGATCCGTTGATCGAGCTGCGTGACGTGAACAAGTACTACGGAAAGTCGTCCGTCCTCCGGGACGGCGGCCTCACCGTCGGCAGGGGGGAGTTGGTCGTGGTCGTCGGCCCGTCCGGGGCGGGGGAGCCGACGCCGTGCGGGGTGATCAACGGCCTGGAGGGCATCGGACCCGGGACGGTCGCGCCGGACGGGCGGCCGCTGCCGGAGGAGGACAGGGAACTCGCGCGCCTGCGTGCCGAAGTCGGCACGGTCTCCCGGTCGTTCAGCCTCTTCGTGCACAAGACCGCGCCGCAGGACCTCCCGTCGGCGCGGACCGGGGGCCGGGGCCGCCGGGCGGGGGACGGCGGCCGGTGCTCGCGTCAACTCGCCCACGACGGTACGACCTTGGCCGTCGCCATCCACGGAAGGGGCCTCGCCCGGCCGGCCGGCGGTCGTGTGGTGTTCAGGGCCGACGGCCGTATCGTCGAGGACCGCACCTCCGGGCAGTTCCGCACCGCCCCGCGCGGCGACCGGGCCGAGGGCTTCCGCTCCGGGATCATCGAGCGCTGAGCGGGGGAGTGCGGACTACGCTCCTCGGGGGTCGGGGAGCGCGGTAGGGACAGGGCACGAACTCGCCCGGCTGCAGCCGGAGATCACTGCTCGCCCAGCGGGACGGACACGTACGACGGGTCGTCCGCGGGGGAGGAGAAGGTCAGCTGCGCGCCGGTCGGGTTGTGCTCGATGTAGAGCGGGTCGACCGTGTCGACGACCAGGGCCAGACGGTGCCCTGCCGGGACGTCGTAGGCCGTGGAGGTC
Source organism: Actinobacteria bacterium OK074 (assembly GCA_001298575.1). Taxonomy (GTDB): domain Bacteria; phylum Actinomycetota; class Actinomycetes; order Streptomycetales; family Streptomycetaceae; genus Streptomyces. The sequence continues at coordinate 10,800 of LJCV01000305.1, read as the reverse complement.
AACTCCAGGTCCACACCGAACGGCTTGCCGGGCGTCTGCCCGTGGAAGGTGTACGGCGCGTGGGCGATCAGCTTGCCGAGGCCGAGCGGGCCCACGTCGTAGAGGTACGCGACGAGGGTGCCGCTCTCCTTGGTACCCGTGACCGTGGTGTGCAACTGCGCGGTACCGCGCACGTGTTGGGCCGTGGCGTACGGCTGCGACTGCCATACGGCGGCATAACGGCGCGGCAGCAGGGGAATTGAGGCGACCGGCGGCAACTGGGCTACCTGGTCGAGCAGTCCGGTCAGCAGGACGAGGCCGCCGTCCGCGCCGGAGTCGACGTTCGCGGTGATGGTGTCGGTACCCGCGAGGGCGATCTTCCGCCGGGTCGGGCCGACCGCCTTCCAGTCGGGGTAGCCCTCGTAGCCGCCGGTGGTGGTGGCCTTGAGCTGGACGGGCTGCTCGCGGTCGATGCCGTTGTCCGCGCCCTTGAGGTAGTGGTCCATCCAGCGCTCGGTGTCGCTCCACACGTCGTTGGGCAGCCCGAACAGTCCGGTCAGCTCGGTGGTGGCGTGGTCGCCCGGCCGGAACTCCAGCCGCTTCGGGCCGGTCAACTTCTCGTAGAAGTCGGCGTATTGGTTGGGCGGGAAGATCGAGTCCTGCCAGGCGTTCGCGAGCATGACAGCGGGGTGGTTCGCGTTGAGCTGGTCGATGTAGGTGTCCGGGGAGCGCTCCTTGCCCCAGGCGAGGATCTCGTCCTCCTTGGAGAGGTCGGAGGCGAAGAACTCCTTGAGTATCTGCTGGAGTTCGGGGCTGAGACGGCCGGTTATGGCGCCCGCGGCGCCCAACAGGGCGGCGGCCTGGGCGTGTTGGGTGCGGCCCGAGTAGATCGACTGGATCAGGTCGGCCCAGCCGCTCAGCGCGGCGACCGCCTTGATCCGCGGGTCGTGCGCGGCGGCCAGCAGGCTGATGCCGGCGCCGTAGGACAGGCCCGCCATGCCTATGTGCCCGCTGTCGGCAGGGGTGTTGGCGAGTGCCCAGTCGATCACCTTGGACGCGTCGGCGACATCGCTCGGCCCGGCCACGTCGATCTCGCCGCCGGACTGCCAGAAGCCGCGCACGTTGTAACTGACCACCACGTAGCCGGAGTCGGCGAGCTGCTCGGCCTGGGCGAGGTACTCGACCTGCGGCAGGCCCCAGCTGGTCGGCAGTACGAGCAGCGGATAGCTGCGCGAAGTGTCGGCGGGGGCAACGACGTTGGCCTTGAGGGTGACCCCGCCGTCGCCGCTGATGTCGACGAAGCGCACGGTCGGGGCGGCGGCCTCGGCGGCCGGCGCGAAGGCGACGAGCGTCCCGGCGAGCAGGGTGGCGGAGACGGCGCCCATGGCGGCGGTGCGCAGGAACGTGGCCGGCGTGCGCGGGGCGGACGCGGCGGTGCGCGGGGAGGTGGCGCAGATGCGCAGGGGGGTGCGGCCGTGTCCCACGGGTCACTCCTACTTGTGATGTTCACTCGTGTCACTGCAAAGTGACCAGACGGTAACCGGGGTTGCTTACCGTAGGTAACCCGTTGGTAAGTTACGTGAAGGTAACAATTGGGTGGGGTGGGAGAGCGGTCGTGCAACGGCTACGGTGATCACCAGGGATACGGCCGACGGAGAGCGGGGAAGCGGGAGTTGACGCGCCCGGGAGCGAACGAGATCAGCGGCGGAGTGTTCCACGGCCCGGTGTTCCAGGCCGAGAGCATCGGGACCATCCGGATCGGGGCCGAGGTGCCGGTGCCGAACATGCTGCCCAGGACCGCCCGGCACTACGTCAACAACGAAGCGCTGTTCGCGAAGATGGACCGCATTCACGCCGAGTGCCGGGCGGAGGGCGTACTCACGGTGATCGCCGTCGTCGCCGACCCCGGCATGGGCGCGAGCGCCGCCGTGCGGCGCTGGGTGCACCGGCATCGCGCCGACTGGGAGGGGCGGCCCCGCCTCTACGCCGACCTCGGCCCCGACGCCGGGGGCCGCTCGCGGGATCCGCTGAGCGTTCTGGAGGAGCTGCTCGGCGCCCTGCACGTGCCCAAGGAGGACCGGCAGGGCGGCCTCAACGCCCGTGCCGCGCTGCTGCGTTCGTGGACCGGCGGCGGTCCGGCCCTGGTGGTCCTCGACCACGTCGAGTCCGTGGCCCAGGTCGTCCCCCTGCTGCCCGGCTCCGAACAGAGCGTGGTGCTGCTCACCTGCCACTCCGAACTCCCCGCCATGCGTTCGCGGTTGGAGGCCGAGATACTCCGGCTCAAGCCGCTCGAACTCAAGGACCGCGAAGACCTGCTGACGTTGCTGGGCGGGGGCTCGGCGCCCGAACGGCAGCGCAGACGCGTCGCCCTCGCGAGTGGCGGTCGCCCGCTGGCCCTGCGGGTGAGCGCCGAACTGCTCGCCACCGGGGCGCTGTTGCCCGAGGAGGGACCCTTGACGGAGAACGGCGACGGACTGCCGCTGCCCGAGGTGATCGACTGGACCTACCGGCAGTTCACCGATCGCGATGCCCACGCGTACCGGCTGCTGGGTCTGCACCCGACCCGCGAGTTCTCCTACGGGGCAGCCCGCGCCCTGCTGGCGGACGGAGAACCGGAGGCCGTGCGCGAGGTGTTGCACCGGCTGGCCGCCGCCGGGTTCCTGGAGAGCGGCGACGGCGACACCTACGCGCTCCACCGGCTCGTGCACGAACACGCGCGGCAGCGTGCGCTCGGCGAGGAGTCCGCCGAGCACCGGCAGGCGGCCGAGGAACGCGTCGTCGACTGGTACACCCGGTTCGCCGAACACACTCAGGCGGCCCTGTCCGGCAGTTGGCGCCACGACATCGCCAACTCCTATGCCGCGTACGGGAGCCCGGTGGCCGACCCGGACCCGGTGATCGACGCCATGAGACGCTCCCGTGGCGCGGTGTCCGCAGCCCTGCGCCTGGCCGCGGACACCGGACGGGACGCGTACGCCTACCGCATCTGCCAGGGGCTGCGGGCCTACTGCCTGAAGACGGGCAGCCCGACGGACTGGCTCGAAGCGCTGAGTACCGGGCGGTCGGCCGCCGCGCGCCTGGGCGACCCGCTGGCCGCGGCGCGCATGGAGTTCGACTCCGGATTCGCCTTCCTGGAACGGTGGTTCGTCGAGGAGGGGGACGAACAGGCGGCCCGCGCCCACTTCGCCGCCGCACTGGAGCGGGCCGGGGAGGGCGACGGCTCGGAGGGCTACCGCCGTACCCGGTCGAGCGTCCTGGAGGCGCTCGGACTACTGGAACGCAAGCTGGGGCGGCCGGGCCCGGCGAGCGTGCTGCTGCGGGACGCTTTGGCCGCGCTGGGGGACTTGGACCACCCGCGGGGGCGGGCCCTGCTCCGGCTGCACCTGGGTCGTGCGCAGGCGGCGTCGGGCCAGACCGACGACGCCGAGCGCGAACTGACCCAAGCACGCGCCTGGTTCAGGGATGCGGGCGACCGAGTGAACGAGGCGAAGTCTCTGGCCGGGCTCGCTGAGAACCACGTCGCGGCCGGACATCTCGCCGAAGCCACGGCCGCCGCCGACGAGGCGGCCGCGCTGATGCCGACGGGCTACCAGCGTGCCGAAATCCACCTGCTGCGCGGGAAGGTGGCGCGGACCGCCGGGAACCCCCGGGCAGCGATGGCCGCATGGCACCTAGCCGCGGACGGCTTCGGCCGGGTGGGCAGCGCGAGGGTACGCGAAGCCGAGGAGCTGTTGCGGGAGTTGGGCGAGGGGGCCTCGGAAGAGCAGGGGGCCTAGGGCCTGTTGGGAAATCCCTCCCTCAGCCTTCGGCCGGGAGGTGCCCCCAGCCCGGCGATGCCATGCACGCTCCCCCACTGTCTCAAGGGCGTGGGGCCCCCACTCGCCGCACCGGGTGCAGACCCAAGTACGTCCAAGTACGAGGGCCTCCGCCCGGCACGCCGAGAGCACGCTCCCCCACTCTCGGCTTCGCTCGACCGGGGGACCCCCCCGCCGCCGCCCGGCCCGCCCTCCGGGCGAACGGCGGGACTTCCGCAACGGGCCCCAGCGGGAGTCCGGCTTCGCCCGGAACGGCAGCGGTCCGGGCGGCGGTGGCTTCAGGCCCGCACCGCGACCAGGAGCCCCGGTTCCATGTCCTCCGACACGCGTACCCGGGACCGCAGTTCCGCCGCGCCGTGCCGCGCCACCTGGTCGTACAGGACGGACGCGGCCAGCGTGAACGACGCCCACGGCGGGCGTTCCGGCCAGTGGGCGCGCAGCCGGGTGCCGTCGGGGAGCAGGGCGAGGCAGCCGCCGTCGGGCTCCTCGTGCGCGGCGAGGCCGTGGCCGGGGAAGCGGGCGTTCAGGGTGTCGGGGGCGCCGGCGCGGCCTCGCGGGATCAACAGGACGTCGGCGCTGCGGGCGAGGCTCCGGTCGGGGTCGTCCGGGTCGGCGGTCCGGTGGGCGCCGGCGAGGTGGGCGCGCTCGCTGCCCTGTGGCGCGGCCGGGTAACGGCGTACGAGGGCGTCGCCGCCCGGGGTGTGCGTCACGGTGACGTACTGGGCCGGTAGGCACGGCACCGGACGGACTGGGTGGACCGCCGGTGGCAGCGGGACCGCACGGGGTGTGGCGGGTCTCTCCGGTTCCGGCAACTTGAGCCAGGTGTAGAAGAGTTCGCGCAGGAGTGCGGCGGACTCGCCCGGCCGGGACGTGACATCTCCACCGAGGTTTCGCAACGTGCCTGGGACCGCGCCGAGTTGGGCGAGCAGTGGGTGCCCGGACCGGATGCGCGGAGCGAGGTCACCGAGTCGGCCCATGGGGGAGTCTGCGGCCACGCGCGCGTGCGCGAAGGCGCCGAGGGTGACGGGCAGGCCGAGGGCGAGGCCGTACAGGGTCAGGGAGCCGTGGTCGCCGATCAGGTGGTCGGCGGCGCACAGCAGCGCCTTCCAGGTGTCCGTGTCGGGGTCGGGCAGGAGCAGCCCCGCGTCGACGAGCGGGGCGAGCCAGCTGCGGAACTGCCAAGGGCCGTGGGCGAACCAGGCGTTGGGGTGAACCGCGACGGCGACGCGGTACTCGTCCGCGGGGAGTTCGGCCAGAGCCCGGCGTACGGTGTCGCGCGCGGGGGAGCCGAGGAGCGCGTCCCGGCCCCAGGTGGAGGAGACGAGGACGAGTTTCTGCCAGGGGGCCACGCCGAGCGCCTCGCGGTACGCAGGGCGGAAGGGGAGAGCGGCGCGCAACTGGTCCAGGCACGGGTCCCCGGCCACCACGGCGACGGGTACGGCCTCCGGGCAGGTTCTGCGCAGACGTTCGAGCTGTTCGTAGTGGGACAACACGATCGCCGCCGGTATGACAGCCCCGTCGTGCACCAACCACTCACGCGTCAGCCCAAAAGCTCCCGGCTCCCGGCTCCCGGCTCCCGGCTCCCGGCTCCCGGCTCCCGGCTCCCGGCTCCCGGCTCCCGGCTCCCGGCTCCCGGCTCCCGGCTCCCGGCTCCCGGCTCCCGAGCCAGTGTCTTATTATATCCCGCCCCGTGTGGTGTCCCGATCAGGGGGAAGGGGAGTTCGTGCAGGTCACCGCCTCTGTTCGTGGCGATCGCCAGGTCGAAGTCACCCGCCACCGCCACCGCCCACGGCGCGTACGGCATCCCCCGTGCCGCAAGGAACTCCGGCACCCCCGAGTCGAGCACCGAGGACCGCGTGCAGGTGAAGACGGTCTGCACCCGGTCGTCGCCCTCGAACGCCGTGAGGAGGTCGAGCAGTCGGGTGGCGGACGTGATGTTGTGCACCACGCCGAGCACCATCCGCTCCGGTCGCACCGTGAGCCAGTCCGCGCCGTCCGGGGCCACCGGTACGGGCAGCCGCCACACGTCCCCCACCCGTCACGCTCCTCGGTCCGGCCGTCGCAAGATCTACGACCATAACCCGCCCCGAACGCGTGGACGAGAGGCGGCCGCCCGCACCGTGAAAACGCTTGCGGAAACGCTTACGTCGCCCGGTGCGAGCTCTTCTTCTCGACCACGGGCAGTGGCGTGCGCGCGATCCGGGTCACGTCGCCGACCAGTTCGACGACATCGGGGCCGTACGCCTGCGAGTTGACCACCTTCAGCAGCAGGACGAAGGCGCCCGCCCCGTACTTGCGCGCGAGGCGTTCGTGGTGGCGGGCGAGGTAGCGGGTCGCCGCCTGGTTGGTGATCGCGCGCTGGCCGCAGAAGAGGAACACCGGGCGGGCGGCGGCGCCGAGGTCGGCGGTGAGGCGCGCCAGGATGACGTATTCGGACTTGCCGGGCTCCGCGCGGTGGCGTTCGGTGCCGATCTGGAAGGCGCCGCGCTCCGGACCGGCCTCGGCGGGGTCGGTGTTGACGTGGACGCCCGGCAGCAGGCTGTGCAGGTGCGCGGACATCCGGCGGTTGGAGGCGGGGTTGCCCACGCAGAACTCCGTCCGCTCCCCGAACCCCTGTTGGGCCGCGTCGTGCGCGACGATCTGCGCGTTCGCCCCGCAGTCCTTGACGATGGCGGAGAGTTCGAGCAGCGCGAACATGTCGTGCCGCAGCACGGCCAGTTCGGGGCCGCCCGCGTCGCGGCTGACCACGAGCAGCGACTCGGAGTTGTCGGGCAGCCCGAAGAACGCCTGCTTGCGCAGGAGTTTGCGCTTCCACAGCTGCGTACGGGCGATCCAGCCGAGCGCGGCACCTATGACGGCCGCGACGACCGCGATGACGAGAGTGAGCACGTCGTCGTTCATGGGCGCGCATGGTAGCGGCCCCGGGTCACGTCCGAGTGGCTCCTGACGGGACCACGCCAATAACGTTACGCTGCGCAGACGCCTGTCGTCTGGAGGTACGGATGCGTCGCCCTGTGGCACGGAGTCTGGTCGCGCGGAGTCTGGCGGTATCGGCGGTCTCGGCCGTCGTGGTCACGGTGGGGGCGGCGGCGCCACCCGCCACGGTTGCCACGACACCGGCGAAGGTGCCGGTCGCCGTCGGCTACGGCGGTGCCGTCGCGAGCGTCGACGCGGACGCCTCCGCCGCCGGTATCGACGTGCTCAAGCACGGTGGCAACGCCGTGGACGCGGCCGTCGCCACCGCCGCCGCGCTCGGCGTCACCGAGCCGTACTCCTCCGGCATCGGCGGAGGCGGCTACTTCGTCTACTACGACGCCAAGTCCCGTACCGTGCACACCATCGACGGCCGCGAGACCGCCCCGCTGAGCGCCGACCAGAACCTGTTCGTCGAGAACGGCAAGGCGCTCGCCTTCGCCGACGCCGTCACCAGCGGGCTGAGCATCGGCACCCCCGGCACGCCCGCCACCTGGCAGACCGCGCTCGACAACTGGGGCAGCAGAAAGCTCGGTTCGGTGCTGAAGCCCGCCGAGCGCATCGCCCGGGACGGCTTCACCGTCGACGACACCTTCCGCACGCAGACCGCCTCCAACGAGACCCGGTTCCGCTACTTCCCGGCCACCGCCCAGCTGTTCCTGCCCGGCGGCCAACTGCCCGTCGTCGGCTCGACGTTCAAGAATCCCGATCTCGCCCGCACCTACGAGGAGTTGGGCCGCAAGGGCGTTGCCGACATCTACCGCGGCGCCCTCGGCAAGGACATCGTCTCCACCGTCAACAACCCGCCCGTCGACCCGAGTTCGGGCTACAACGCCCGCCCCGGCAAGCTGTCCGCCGCCGACCTCGCCGCCTACCGCGCCAAGCTCCAGGCGTCCACGAAGGTCGACTACCGCGGCCTGGGCGTCTACTCCATCGCGCCCTCCTCCTCCGGCGGCACCACGGTCGGCGAAGCGCTCAACATCCTGGAGAAGACGGACCTTTCGAAGGCGAGCGAGGTGCAGTACCTGCACCACTTCATCGAGGCCAGCCGCATCGCCTTCGCCGACCGCGGGCGCTGGGTGGGCGACCCCGCCTTCGAGGACGTGCCGGCCAAGGGGCTGCTCTCGCAGTCGTACGCCGACTCGCGCGCCTGCCTGATCAAGGACGACGCGGTGCTCACCAGCCCGCTCGCCCCCGGCGACCCGAGCAACCCGGCCGCCTGCGGCACGGGCGGCACGGCGGCCCCGACGACGTACGAGGGCGAGAACACCACGCACCTCACCGTCGCCGACAAGTGGGGCAACGTCGTGTCGTACACGCTCACCATCGAGCAGACCGGCGGCAGCGCCATCACCGTCCCGGGCCGTGGGTTCATCCTCAACAACGAGTTGACGGACTTCTCGTTCACGCCCGCCAACCCGGCCGTCCACGACCCGAACCTGCCCGGCCCCGGCAAGCGGCCGCGGTCGTCGATCTCGCCGACGATCGTGCTCGACAAGCACAACAAGCCCGTGGTGGCGCTCGGTTCACCCGGTGGGGCGACCATCATCACGACCGTGCTCCAGACGTTGACGGAGTTCCTGGACCGGAAGCTGCCGCTCGTCGACGCGATTGCGGCGCCTCGTGCGAGTCAGCGCAATGCCGCCAACACCGAACTCGAACCCGGGCTGTACAACAGCGACTTGCGTACGCAGCTGGCGGCGATCGGGCATTCCTTCACCCTCAACCCGGAGATCGGCGCGGCGACGGGCGTGCAACGGCTGGCCAACGGGGAGTGGCTGGCCGCGGCGGAGACGGTACGACGGGGCGGCGGATCCGCGATGGTGGTGGATCCGGCTCCGTAACCGGATGTGTCGTAAACGGATACGGGGCGTTTTCTGCGCGGGGGAGGTTCTTCCGGGAGGGGCGCGCCCACTGGCTTGGGGTGCGGGTGTTGTCGCGCGGGTGACGGTTGGTTGTGGTTGCCCGCACAGTTGCCCGCGCCCTTGACGACGGGACGCCCCCCCCCGGCTAAATCCTCGCCGTAAGTACCCTCGGGCCCTCCTCCGTGATCGCCACGGTGTGTTCCACGTGGGCCGCGCGGGTGCCGTCCTCCGTGCGGAGGGTCCAGCCGTCGGGGGCCGTGAAGTACGCGTCCTTGCCGCCCGCGATCAGCATCGGCTCGATCGCGAGGACCATGCCGTGGCGCAGCGGGAGGCCGCGGCCGGGGCGGCCCTCGTTGGGGACCTCCGGGTCCTCGTGCATGTGGCGGCCCACGCCGTGGCCGCCGAAGCCGTCCATGATGCCGTAGCCCGCGGTCCGGCACACCGTGCCGACCGCGTGCGCGATGTCGCCGATGCGGTTGCCCACGACGGCCGCCGCGATGCCCGCCGCGAGCGCCCGTTCGGCCGTCTCCACCAGCCGTAGGTCCGCCGCGCGCGCCGTACCGACGGTGAAGGAGATCGCCGAGTCGCCGACCCAGCCGTCGAGTTCGGCTCCGCAGTCGACGGAGAGCAGGTCGCCGTCGCGCAGCCGGTAGCCGGTCGGGATGCCGTGCACGACCGCGTCGTTGACGGAGGTGCAGATCACCGCCGGGAACGGGACGGGCGCGAAGGCCGGCCGGTAGCCGAGGAACGGTGAGGACGCGCCCGCCTCGCGCAGTACCGCCCGTGCCACCTCGTCCAGTTCGAGCAGCGAGACGCCGACGGCCGTGGCCTCGCGCACGGCGGTGAGGGCGCGGCCGACGACCTGGCCCGCGGCGTGCATGGCGTCGATCGATGTGTTCGTCTTCAGTTCCACCATGCCAATTACTATACCGGTCGCGACCCAATTAATATAACGGTGCTTGGGTGTGGGTGCGGGGGTGGGGCGTAGGATGGGCCCATGGTGCGCACCCCTCTGACCCCGGAAGAGCGCGAACGCGGCGAGCGGCTCGGGCGGTTGCTCCGCGAGGCGCGCGGCGACCGCAGCATGACGGAGGTCGCGGCGGGCGCGGGCATCTCCGCCGAGACCCTCCGCAAGATCGAGACCGGCCGCGCGCCGACTCCGGCGTTCTTCACGGTCGCGGCCGTCGCCCGGGTGCTCGGGCTGTCGATGGACGACCTCGTGGGCCGATGTGCGCCGGTCGCCGTGGTCACCGCATCCGATGCGGCCGTCGTCGTGGACGCCGCCTGACGCCCGTGCGGATGCCGAACGGGGCGGCCGTACAGTTCTGTTGACGGGACCACGCACACCGCGCGAATGCCCCGCCGGAACGCTCTGCGGCCGGTCTGAAAACTCGCCGTAGCCATTGCGTAACACTGTTGGTGTTTTCTACGGTGTCGGAGTACTCCAGTCGGGCGGGAGTTGGGCATGGCCGTGGATCAACTCCCGGGCGAAGTGCGGGAGTTCGCAAGCTACTTGAACGGACTGCTGGCGCGCCTCGATCAGGGCGTCGGCTGGTGTGCCGTGTTCTGGCAGCGGGATCCCGACGGCATGCGCGCCTGCCTCGACGGCTGGGAGGTGCCGCCGTGGGACGTCGTGGAAGCCCTGCTGCACGACCTCGCCGCCGCGTACGGCCCGCGCGCCGCCGGGCAGGAGTCCGACCGAGCCCGCGTTCTGCACGCGGCCGCCCTCGCCGCCTACGACGCCCGGCCCGGCGGCCGGGACGCCCTCAGTGACCGCCTCGACGTGATGCTCCGCGAGCAGCGGTACGCCGCCGAACGGCAGTCCGCGCTCACCCGGCAACTGACGCTCGCCGCCTCCCCGCAGGAGGCCGACTCGGTCCGCCTCGACCTGGCCTGGGCCCGCGACGACCACGAACGCGCGAGCGCTCGCTGCACGGAACTGCGCCGCCGTATGGACGACGCCGACCGCCGGGCCCGGGGCCTGGCGGCGTTCCCGGGGCCGCGCACGGCCGCCGGGGGCCGTGCGGACGAAGTCGTCGCAGACGGTTCCGGAAACGGTTTCCGGCTCGGCGACACGGTGCGCATGGACGAGGTGGACGCGGCGGGGCTCGCCGCCGCGGCCCGGCAGCCCCCGGGCCCCGCGGGCCGGTCCGCGGCGCACCCGGCGG
>LJCV01000304.1 GCA_001298575.1 Actinobacteria bacterium OK074 | reverse complement strand
CCGCCCCGCCCGGCGCCGTGCCCCCCACCCCTCACCACACACACGGCAGATCCGCCGCCACCATCGTCGGCCCCCCGACCGGGCTCGTCACCGTCAGGGTGCCGTCCAGGGCGGCGACCCGGCGGCGCATGCCGAGCAGGCCCGAGCCGCCCACTTCCAGACCCGTGACCAGGGTGATCTCCTCCGCGCCGCCGATGCCCTCGTCGCCGATCAGGACGCGCAGGCCGCGCGGGGTGCGCTCCAGGTCGACCCAGGCGCGGGCCGCGCCGCTGTGCTTGGCCGCGTTGGTGAGGGCCTCGGCGACCACGAAGTACGCCGCCGCCTCCACCGCCGCCGGGGCGCGCGAGCCGTGTTCCAGGATCTCGTCCGCGTGCACGGCGGTCTCCAGGCCGCTGCCCGCCGCGAGCGCCCGGACCGCGCCGACCAGACCGCGGTCGGTGAGGATCGGCGGGTGGATGCCGCGGACCACGTGCCGCAGATCGGTCAGCGCCTCCTCCGCCAGCTCCTGCGCCTCCTTCAGCATCCGGCGCGCGGCCTCGGGGTCACGGTCGTAGGCGCGCTTGGCCAGGCCGATCCGCATCGAGAGGGAGACCAGCCGGGCCTGCGTGCCGTCGTGCAGATCGCGTTCGATGCGCCGCAGCTCCGCGCCGTGCGCGGCCACCGCACCCGCCCGGGTCTCGGTCAACTCCTCGACGCGCGCGGCCAGTTGGGCCTGCGGCGACGGCTTCAGGAGCGCGGTCGACCAGCGGGCGTCCAGGTCCGCGAGCGAGGTGATCAGCGGCAGCACGACCGGCTTGCGGCGCAGCAGCCCGACCCGCACCCCGTCGATGACCAGCCCCACCGGCCACAGCGGCAACGCCAGGAGCGGCAGCACGGCACCGTAGCCGTAGTGCGCGACCATCCAGCGCAGGTCGGTGAGCAGGCCGGGCCCGAGCACCGCGGTGCGCAGCCGTTCCTTCAACGTGCCCTCGATCGTCAAGTACGCCTCCGGTACCGGCCGTCCCGTCCACGCGCCCACCTGGCGTCGCTTGGCCCCGGCGATCCGCCGGATCAGCAACGTCGTCTCGGGGAGCATCCCGGCGCCGGCCACCGCCGCCGTGGCGATCGCGGTGATCAGCAGCACGGTGACGAACAGATACGTGCCGAAGGCCAGGGCCCCTGTCCGCGCCAACTGGGCGGTGGCCCGGGCGCTCTGCCTCACGGTTGTCCACATGTCATTCACGTTACGTACGAGTAGATCCGGAGGCAGGAGGGGCGACCCCCCGCCCGGGGTGTAGCCAGCTACACCCCCCTGCCGCCGGTGTAGCTGGCTACACCTCGGGTTCGGGTGGGTGGTCCCTCGTGGCGAAAGTCGGCGGACGGGAGTGTTGACCCCGGCACCAACCGAGACAGCACCGCCTCCCCTCACCCTCACCGCAAGGAAACCCTCATGCACACGTTCATGGCCAAGGTGAAGTCCTTCATCGCCAACCTGGTCCTCTGGCAGGTCTTCATCGGCGGCCTCGTCCTGAGCGGTGCCGCGAAGCAGATCTTCGACGACACCACCCAGCAGAACATCGCCACGTACGGCGGCGGCGCCCTCGCCCTGATAGCGGGCTCCAAGATCGCGAAAAAGCCCAAAATCAAGGCGTTCCTGTCCCGGCCGGGCACCCTGTGGTTCCTGTTCCTGGTCAACGGCTCGGCCGCCGCGGGCATGTACTTCGCGCTGGACGGCATCGACCGCTACATCGGCTCCGGCATGATGGGCCTGGTCTCGCTGGGCGCGCTCGGCGGCCTGATCGCGAGCCGCCGCAAGCCCGCCGCCGGTGGCGCCCACCGCGCCGACCCCGCCGCCCGCCACGCGGAGCCGGAGGGCCCCTGGGCCTGACCCGGCCTCCCCCGCCCCTCCCTCCACCCCCCATCTCCACCCCATCTCCACCCCATACCTTCACCGCGCCCAGGGCGAACGGCCCCCGGGCGCGGTGTTGTGTACGTACCACAAGCCGCGGTCAACCATCGGCCGTCAAACACCGTCCTCACTTTCAACCACCGCCGACGGCAGCACACCTACGGAGAGGCAGCATGCGCACACTGGAACGGATCGTCGTCGTGGGGGCTTCGGCCGCCGGTCTCGCGGCGGTCGAGACCCTGCGCCGGGAGGGCTACGACGGCGAACTCACCCTGGTGGGCGCGGAACCGCACGTCCCCTACGACCGCCCGCCGCTCTCCAAGCAGGTCCTGGCGGGGGAGTGGCAGGCCAGGCAGCTCCGGCTGCGCCCCTACGAGGCCCTGGACGCACTGGAGTTGGACCTCCGCCTCGGCGTCCAGGCCACCGCGCTCGACGTGCCCGGCCGTACCGTGACCCTGGCCGACGGCTCCCAACTCTTCTACGACGGCCTGATCCTGGCCACCGGCGTACGGCCCCGGCGGCTGCCCGGCGAGGGCGCGCACGTGCTGCGGACCCTGGACGACGCGCTCGCGCTGCGCGACGGGCTCGGCGCGGGACGGCGGCTGGTGATCGTCGGCGCCGGCTTCCTCGGCGCCGAAGCGGCAGCGGTGGCCGTCAAGCTGGGCGCCCGGGTCACCCTGATCGAGCCCGCCCCCGTGCCGCTCGCGCACGCGGTCGGCACCGAGGTCGGCGAGGTGCTCTCCCGCGCCCACCTGGAACATGGCGTCGACCTGCGCACCGGGGTGGCCGTGACCGCCGTCACCGAGGACGGAGTCCGGCTGTCCGACGGGGAGTTGGTGCCCGCGGACGAGATCCTCGTCGCGATCGGCTCGCTGCCCAACACCGAATGGCTGGCCGGCAGCGGTCTGTCCGTCGGCGACGGCATCGTCTGCGACGAGTACTGCGCCGCCGCCCGGGACATCTACGCCGCCGGTGACGTGGCCCGCTGGTACAACCCGCTGTTCGGCACGTCGATGCGGATCGAGCACCGCACGAACGCCGCCGAACAGGCCATGACCGCCGCCCGCAACCTCCTCGCCCCCGAGACGGGCACCCCCTTCGCCCCGGTGCCGTACTTCTGGTCGGACCAGTACGGCATGAAGGTGCAGGCGTACGGCTATCTGCGCGGGCACGACGAAGTCGCCGTGGTGGACGGCGACTTGGCCACCCGCAGGTTCCTCGCGGTCTACCGCAGGGGCGACCGGGTGGCCGGTGCGCTGGCCGTCGGCATGCCGCCGAAGGCGATACGGCAGTGGCGCCAGGCCATCGCCGCGGGCGCGAGGTGGGGGGAAACCCGCCAAAACCGTGCGGAGGTGGGCGAGTTGGGCGCCCGGGTGCACCCTCCGGCGCCGGACGCCGCGTGACGAGGGGTTCCGGCGGCGTAACGGGGCAGGCACTGTAGAGGAAACGGTGCGCCGCCCCCGTACGGCGGGTCCCGTACCCGCGGCGGCAGGCGCAGAGAACGCGGCAGGCGCGCGAACGGGGCAGGCGCAGAGAAACGCGGCAGGCGCACAGAACGCGGCAAACAGCGGTAACTCCTAGGCGGTGACAGGCACATGGCACTGGGTACGGCCACCTCCCCGGCCCCGTCGATCACCCCGACCTCGTCGGCGGCTCCCCCCAACTCCTCGCTCCCCTCCCCCCACGACCTGCGGTTCGACGCCGGGCGGAGGTGCCTGGACCTGCTGGTGACCACCCACCCCGTCGAACGGCTCGACACCGCAGAGGTGTTGGGCGCGTGGATCGAGGGGGCCGGACTCGTGCCGCCGGGCACCGAGCTGGCGGGCGTCGACGCCGCCTGGCTGCTGGCCTTCCGCGAACTGCGCGGCTGGACCGGGCAGTTGGTCCGCGGCCTGGTGCGCGGCGGCCCCCCGCCCGACACCCCGCCGTACGAGCACGCCCTCGCCCGCGTCAACGAACTCGCCCGCGCCGCGACCCCGGTGCCGTGTGCGGTCCGGGCCGAGGACGGCACGCTCGTACGGGAGTTGGGCACCCCGCCCGAATGCGGCGCGCTGCTCGCCGTGCTGGCCCGGGACGCCGTCGAGCTGATCACCGACCCGGTGGCACGGGCGGGCCTGCGGCAGTGCGCGGGCGACAGCTGCCCCATCGTCTACCTGGACACCTCCCGTGGCAGGCGCCGCCGTTGGTGCTCCAGCGAGGTGTGCGGCAACCGGGAACGGGTGGCCCGGCACCGGCGGCGGGCGGCGCTGGCCCGGGCGTGAGCAGAGGTCGGCGCGGGCGTGAAACGACGTCAGTTCCGGTGCCCGGCCCGGACCTTAAGGATCTTTCAGGAAAGATCGCGACACAACGTCGACAGAATCTCCACAAAGGTCAAGCCAAATTTTCACGGAATGATCACGCCATGCCTGGGTGTGAACCCTCAGACGCCTGTGACCCGTGTCTCTCCGAACGCGCGGCCGTATGTCCCCTTGGGTCTGAAATGCATGCCCGGGAGGGTGAGCGGTCACACGTGGCCCACGAAATTCGTGGTCTCGCTTTGAACACGACGGGAACCAGATCCGTACTCCGGTGCGAGCGACCGGCTGGGAGGACCCCAGTCGAATGGGGGACACCGGAGGTAGGCGTGCGCAAGGATTCCGCCGTGGCTGACGAACGAAGGCCCAGGGCCCGACATCGCATGAACCAGTCCTCGTCCCCCGAACCGGACGAGGAGCTGATGCGTGCGCTCTACCGGGAACATGCGGGACCGTTGCTCGCGTACGTACTGCGTCTGGTCGCCGGTGACCGGCAGCGCGCCGAGGACGTCGTGCAGGAGACGCTCATCCGTGCCTGGAAAAATGCCGGACAGCTCAATCGGGCAACCGGTTCGGTACGACCCTGGCTGGTGACGGTCGCCCGGCGCATCGTCATCGACGGGCACCGCAGCCGGCAGGCCCGGCCGCAGGAGGTGGACCCGTCGCCGCTGGAGGTCATCCCCGCGGAGGACGAGATCGACAAGGCGTTGTGGCTGATGACACTCTCGGACGCGCTGGACGACCTGACCCCTGCTCACCGGGAGGTCCTGGTTGAAACCTATTTCAAGGGGCGTACGGTCAATGAGGCGGCCGAGACGCTCGGCATCCCCAGTGGAACGGTCCGCTCACGGGTGTTCTACGCCCTGCGATCGATGAAGCTGGCTCTGGAAGAGCGCGGGGTGACGGCATGAGCAACGTGTACGGGGGATACGGAACCGGATTCCCCGGATCCGGTTCCGGGTCCGTGCCAGGACCGGGATCCCGCCAACCCGAGGACAACATCCACGAGACCGTCGGCGCGTACGCCCTCGGCATCCTCGACGACGCCGAGGCCACCGCCTTCGAGGCACACCTCGCGACCTGCGAGTGGTGCGCGCAGCAGCTCGACGACCTCGCAGGCATGGAACCGATGATGGCCGCGCTCGCGGACCTCCCCGGCTCCGGCACCCCGGCCATCGCCGAGTCGCTCTCCGCGAAACCGAGCCCACGCCTGGCCGAACGACTGGTCGACGAGGTCTCCGAGCGGCGCGCGATGACCCGCCGCCGCGGCCTCTACCTCGTCGCGGCCGCCGCCGCGCTGATCATCGGCGGGCCCATGACCGTCATGGCGGTCAACGGCGGCGACGACGGCGGGACAACCACGACGGCCACGGGCACCACCGCCCAACAGGTGTTCGACAGCATGACCGACAAGGTCACCGCCACGGACAAGAGCACGGGCGTCACGGCCGTCGTCGGCATGGCGAAGAAGGACTGGGGCACCCTGGCGGGACTCCAGCTGAAGAACGTCTCGGGCCCGCAGAAGTGCTCGCTCATCGCCGTCGGCAAGAACGGCGAACGCGAGACGATGACGACGTGGTCGGTCCCCAAGTGGGGGTACGGGCTGCCCGACGCGAAGACGGCGGAGGCGAAGTTGCCGTTGTACGTCAGCGGGGGGGCGGCTTTTGACCCGAACGACATCGACCACTTCGAGGTCATGACGTTCGACGGGAAGCGGCTCGTGGAGATCGATGCGTAGGTTTTCGTCTGCGGGTTCGTTGTGGTTGCTCGCGCCCGCGCGGCGGTAGCCGCACATGCAATACAGCCCCGCGCCCCTATCGGGCGCGGGTTTTGCGTACCCCGGCATCGAAACGCACCCGACAGCACCCAAACGCGCCCGACGCGAACAACGGTCCGCTTCCCACACGTAGCCTCCCCCGCCTCCCTTCGCGTACGGTTGACGGCTGCCCAGCACGTCAGAAGGGGGCCCGGTGGCCGCTCAGGCTCAGCAGGAAACCGTGGTCGGTTCGGTTCACGGGAGTGACTCCGAGCGGGACCGGGAGATCAGCGTCGAACAGGAGCATTTGGACCGGGTGTACCGGCGCCTCGAAGAGAAGATCCACGAGGCCGAGTTCCTCATGCACGACGCCGCCCGCAAGGGCCAGGTCGGCACGCCCGGCGCGCTCGCCGAACGGGACGCGCAGGTCTTCCGCGCGGGCGTCCACCTCAACCGGCTCAACAACGAGTTCGAGGACTTCCTCTTCGGCCGCATCGACCTTCTCCTCGGCAAGGACGGCAAGAAGGGGCCCGACGGCGCCTACACCGCCGTCGAACCCGCCGACGGCGCCGTCCGCGAGGACAACACCGCCGACATCGCCGAGACCCTGCACATCGGCCGCATCGGTGTGCTGGACGAGGACTACGCGCCGCTGGTGATCGACTGGCGGGCGCCCGCCGCGGCGCCGTTCTACCGGTCGACGCCCGTCGACCCGGGGCGCGTCGTACGGCGCCGGGTCATCCGTTCGAAGGGGCGCAAGGTCCTCGGCGTCGAGGACGACCTGATGCGGCCCGAGCTGACCGCCTCGCTCGACGGCCGCGAACTGGCCGTCATCGGCGACGGCGCCCTGATGGCCGCGCTCGGCCAGGCCCGCGGTCACACCATGCGGGACATCGTGTCGTCCATCCAGGCCGAGCAGGACCTCGTCATCCGGGCGCCCGCCGCGTCCGTGACGTACGTCGAGGGCGGCCCCGGCACCGGCAAGACGGCCGTCGCGCTGCACCGCGCCGCCTACCTGCTCTACCAGGACCGGCGCCGGTACGCGGGCGGCATCCTGATCGTCTCGCCGACGCCGCTGCTCGTCGCGTACACCGAGGGCGTGCTGCCCTCGCTCGGCGAGGAGGGCCAGGTCGCCATCCGCGCGATCGGCTCGCTGGTCGACGGCGCCGCGGCCACGCAGTACGACTCCCCGGCCGTGGCCCGCGCCAAGGGCTCGTACCGCATGCTCCGGGTGGTCCGGAAGGCCGCGCGCGGCGCCCTGGAGCTGGGCGACCAGCCGCAACGGCTGCGGGTCGTCGCCTTCGGGCGCCGGCTCGAACTGGAGGCCGGGGAGCTGGACCGGGTCCGCCAGACGGCCCTGAGCGGCACCGCCCCGGTCAACCTGCTGCGCCCGCGCGCCCGCAAGCTCCTGCTGGACGCCCTGTGGCAGAAGTCCGGCGCCGCCACCAGACACACCGACCCCGAACTGGCCGCCGAACTGCGCGCCTCCTTCGACGAGGACGTGACCAGCGAGGACTCGTTCATCGCCTTCCTCGACGCCTGGTGGCCCGAGCTGACCCCCGCCGCCGTGCTGGCCGCCATGGCCGACGAACGGCGGCTCGGGCGCTGGGCGCGGCGGATCCTGAACCCGAGCGAGGTGCGCCGGGTCGCCCGTTCGCTGCAACGCGACGGCCTCTCCGTGCACGACGTGGCCCTGCTCGACGAGCTCCAGGCGATCCTCGGCCTGCCCGCCCGCCCCAAGAAGCGGCGCGACCTGGACCCGCTGGACCAGCTCACCGGCCTGGAGGAACTGATGCCGGTCCGCGAGGAGACCCAGCGCGAGCGCGCCGAACGGCTCTCCCAGGAGCGCACCGAGTACGCGCACGTCATCGTCGACGAGGCGCAGGACGTCACGCCCATGCAGTGGCGCATGATCGGCCGCCGCGGCCGGCACGCCACCTGGACGGTCGTCGGCGACCCCGCCCAGTCGTCCTGGTCCGACCCGGACGAGGCCGCCCAGGCGCGCGAGGAGGCCCTCGGCTCCCGCCCGCGCCGCCGCTTCTCGCTCACCGTCAACTACCGCAACCCCGCCGAGATCGCCGAACTCGCCGCGAAGGTCCTCGCCCTGGCCATGCCCGGCGCCGAGTCGCCCTCGGCTGTCCGGTCGACGGGCGTCGAACCCCGCTTCGCCGTCGTCCAGGGCGGCCTCGCCCGCACCGTGCGCGAGGAGGCCGCCCGGCTGCTCGACCGGGTCGACGGCACCGTCGGCGTCGTCGTCGCCATGAACCGCCGCGCGGAGGCCGCCCGCTGGCTCGCCGGGCTCGGCGACCGCGTCGTCGCCCTCGGCAGCCTGGAGGCCAAGGGCCTGGAGTACGACGCCCCCGTCGTCGTATCGCCCGCGGAGATCGCCGACGAGTCGCCCGCCGGGCTGCGGGTGCTGTACGTGGCGCTGACCCGGGCCACGCAGCAGCTGACCGTGGTGTCGGGGGAGCGGGACGAGCCGGACGGGAACGGGGTGCCGGATCTGCTGCGGGACTGAGCACCCGTACGGCCCGTACGGGTGTACGCCGGACAGAGGGTCTTCCCTATAAAAATCCTGAACTTCCGGGACGGGAATGGCCTTACGGGATCCGTTTGTTAGCCTGGGTGAGACACCGGCCCGATCCAAGCCCCCGGGCCCAACCTTCGTCGCTACGAGCGACCTCTTGCCGCGAGGCGAGCATGGCGGGTCGGTGTCGTAGGCAACAGGAGAGGCCCGTACCGCCGAGTGGCGGTGCGGGCCTCTCCGCCGTCGTACGGCGGCGGTCTGGACGTTTGGCGAACAATACGTTCGCAACCTGGCCCGGCTAACACGTACTCATCAGTAGGTGCGACGATCGGACGGAATACCAGCGTCACAGGTGAAAGAGAGAAGTCGGCCATGGCAACGGCGCCCAGCGTCTCCTACTCGATTACGGTCCGTCTGGAGGTGCCCGCGAGCGGAACGGCGGTCTCCCAGATCACCACGGCCGTGGAGTCCAGCGGAGGCTCGGTGACCGGCCTCGACGTGACCGCGTCCGGCCACGAGAAGCTCCGCATCGACGTCACCATCGCCGCGACCTCCACCGCCCACGCGGACGAGATCGTCCAGCAGTTGCGCGGCATCGAGGGCGTCACCCTGGGCAAGGTCTCCGACCGTACGTTCCTCATGCACCTCGGCGGCAAGATCGAGATGCAGTCCAAGCACCCGATCCGCAACCGTGACGACCTCTCCATGATCTACACCCCGGGCGTGGCGCGGGTCTGCATGGCGATCGCCGAGAACCCCGAGGACGCGCGCCGCCTCACCATCAAGCGCAACTCGGTCGCGGTCGTGACGGACGGCTCCGCGGTCCTCGGCCTCGGCAACATCGGCCCCAAGGCCGCGCTGCCGGTCATGGAGGGCAAGGCGGCCCTCTTCAAGCGGTTCGCCGGCATCGACGCCTGGCCGCTGTGCCTGGACACCCAGGACACCGACGCGATCGTCGAGATCGTCAAGGCCATCGCCCCCGGCTTCGCGGGCATCAACCTGGAGGACATCTCCGCGCCGCGCTGCTTCGAGATCGAGGCCCGGCTGCGCGAGGCCCTTGACATCCCCGTCTTCCACGACGACCAGCACGGCACCGCGATCGTCGTCCTCGCCTCGCTGAAGAACGCGCTGCGCGTGGTCGGCAAGGAGATCGACGCCGTACGGGTCGTCATGTCCGGTGCGGGCGCGGCCGGTACGGCCATCCTGAAGCTGCTGCTCGCCGCGGGCGTGAAGAACGCGGTCGTCGCCGACATCCACGGCGTCGTGCATGGCGATCGCGAAGACCTGGTCGACGCCGCCGCCGACTCGCCGCTGCGCTGGATCGCCGACAACACCAACCCCGAGGGCCTCACCGGGACCCTCAAGGAGGCCGTGGTCGGCGCGGACGTGTTCATCGGCGTCTCGGCCCCCAACGTCCTCGACGGCACCGACGTGGCCGCCATGGCGAACGACGCGATCGTGTTCGCACTCGCGAACCCCGACCCCGAGGTCGACCCGACGGTGGCCCGCCAAACCGCCGCGGTGGTCGCCACGGGCCGCTCGGACTTCCCGAACCAGATCAACAACGTCCTGGTCTTCCCGGGCGTCTTCCGCGGCCTCCTGGACGCGCAGTCCCGCACGGTCAACACGGAGATGATGCTGGCGGCGGCGACGGCGCTCGCGGACGTCGTGACCGAGGACGAACTGAACGCGAACTACATCATCCCGAGCGTCTTCAACGACAAGGTCGCGGGCGCGGTGGCGGGGGCGGTGCGGGAGGCCGCCAAGGCGGCGGTCTGAGCGTGCGGTTGTCCGGCGCCCGGGGGTGGTGTGGCCGTCCCCGGGGGCTCCGCCCCCAGACCCCCCGTATCGGCCTGAACGGCCTCGGCCTCAAACGCCGGCCGGGCTGAAATGGGGCGCCGGCCGGCTGGCAACCGCTCGGCGGGGGCCGTGTCCGGCCCCGCCGGTGGCTGTGATCATCGCCACGCTCCGTGGCCGTTACGGCGCGTCGTAAGCCGTGCGGCCCCTTGGTGCCCCCTAATGTGGCGGCCCGGAGCGGACGGAGCGTCACCACACCTGAGCCGTGGCGCTTTTCGTGTGACTCCCAAGGGTGTTCTCACGACTCCTACGGGTGCCGGATTGGCTTTCCCGCCGCAGGTACAGGCAGGATGCGTCCCTGGGCGCGAGGGTCTGGCGACGGACCCGGGTCCGGGGGCTTACCGAGGACCCTGGCAGCATCGGCTTTCGCTGTGCCCAACATGCGGCTCCGCCGCGTGGCACGCCTCATCGGCAAGAAGAACACGGGAGTAAGAACATGAACCGCAGTGAGCTGGTGGCCGCGCTGGCCGACCGCGCCGAGGTGACCCGCAAGGACGCCGACGCCGTACTGGCCGCTTTCGCCGAGACCGTCGGCGAGATCGTCGCCAAGGGCGACGAGAAGGTCACCATCCCCGGCTTCCTGACCTTCGAGCGCACCCACCGTGCCGCTCGCACCGCGCGCAACCCGCAGACCGGCGACCCCATCCAGATCCCGGCCGGTTACAGCGTCAAGGTCTCCGCGGGCAGCAAGCTCAAGGAAGCCGCCAAGGGCCAGTGATCCCGCGGCCCGTACGCCAGGGACGGCGTACGCGGCCCGGTAGCACCGAGTAACGCCAATGGGGCGGCCACCCGACCGGGGGCCGCCCCATTGGCGTACGCGAGAGTTGTTGTCCGGGGGCGTTGAGAGCCGTGTCCGGGGGGCCGTTATCCGAGGGCCTTGCCCGGCAGCTCCACCTTCGCCCCCAGCTCCACCAACTTCTCCATGCTGTGTCTATCTGGGGGATAACCCCCAGACCCCCAGCCGAAAGGCCCGCTGTCCTGGGCCGAAGCGAGGCGAATGACGATCAGCCGAGCGCTTTGCCCGGCAGCTCGACCTTCGCCCCCAGCTCCACCAACTTCTCCATGAAGTTCTCGTAGCCGCGGTTGATGAGGTCGATGCCGTGGACCCTGGAGGTGCCCTGGGCCGCGAGGGCGGCGATGAGGTACGAGAAGCCGCCGCGGAGGTCGGGGATGACCAGATCGGCGCCCTGGAGCTTCGTGGGGCCCGAAACGACCGCCGAGTGGAGGAAGTTGCGCTGGCCGAAGCGGCAGTCGGAGCTGCCGAGGCACTCGCGGTAGAGCTGGATGTGGGCGCCCATCTGGTTGAGCGCGGAGGTGAAGCCGAGCCGGGACTCGTAGACCGTCTCGTGGATGATCGACAGGCCCGTGGCCTGGGTCAGCGCCACCACCAGCGGCTGCTGCCAGTCCGTCTGGAAGCCGGGGTGCACGTCCGTCTCCAGGGCGATGGACTTCAGCTGCCCGCCCGGGTGCCAGAACCGGATGCCCTCGTCGTCGATGCGGAACGCGCCGCCGACCTTCCGGTAGGTGTTCAGGAACGTCATCATCGAGCGCTGCTGGGCGCCGCGGACGTAGATGTCGCCCTCGGTCGCCAGCGCCGCGGACGCCCACGACGCGGCCTCCAGGCGGTCCGGGAGGGCCCGGTGGTCGTAGCCGCCGAGCCGTTCGACGCCGGTGATGCGGATCGTGCGGTCGGTGTCCATCGCGATGATGGCGCCCATCTTCTGCAGGACGCAGATGAGGTCCTCGATCTCCGGCTCGACGGCCGCGTTCGCGAGTTCCGTCACACCGTCCGCGAGGACCGCGGCGAGCAGCACCTGTTCGGTCGCGCCGACGGAGGGGTACGGCAGCCGGATCTTCGTACCGCGCAGCCCCTTGGGGGCCTCCAGGTACTGGCCGTCGTCGCGCTTCTCGATGACCGCGCCGAACTGCCGCAGCACCTCGAAGTGGAAGTCGATGGGCCGTCCGCCGATGTCACAGCCGCCCAGACCGGGGATGAACGCGTGCCCGAGGCGGTGCAGCAGCGGGCCGCAGAACAGGATCGGGATGCGCGAGGAGCCCGCGTGGGCATCGATGTCGGCGACGTTGGCGCTCTCCACGTGCGAGGGGTCGAGCACCAGTTCGCCCGGTTCCTCGCCGGGGGTGACCGTCACGCCGTGCAGCTGCAGCAGCCCGCGCACGACACGCACGTCACGGATGTCTGGGACGTTGCGCAGCCGGCTCGGTTCATCGCCGAGGAGGGCGGCGACCATGGCCTTCGGCACGAGGTTCTTCGCACCGCGGACACGGATCTCGCCTTCGAGCGGGGTCCCGCCGTGGACAAGCAGTACGTCGTCAGAGCCGTTGACGGTCATGTATCTCGCGTTCCGATGAGTTGGGCGGATGAGTACCGGCAAACCGTTGTACGGAAGCCGACCGGCCAAGGGTAATCGCCGTGTACCCCCGTCCCGTAAGCCCAAGCACCACTCAGGAGCGTCATAGCTTTGCCACAACACGAAACGGGGTGGGCCGGACACAAGGGGTGACCCCTTCGGTGGGGCTTCAGGGGCGCGGGGCTGTGACATTCCGCGGCTCCGCCGCGTGGGCGCGATCAGCCACGACGCACCCGCACCCGACAACAGACCCGCGGAAGCGTCCCCCGTGTGCCCCCGGTACGCCCCCCTACGCCCCCCCCCCCACCCCGCCGCTGGCGGATTGCCTCCCCAAGCACGGGGAATATGCGGGATCATGTCTCGCATGACCGAGGTGTCCTCGCTCACGGGGCGGCTGCTCGTGGCCACACCCGCCCTGGCGGACCCGAACTTCGACCGCGCGGTGGTGCTCCTCCTCGACCACGACGAGGAGGGCTCGCTCGGCGTCGTCCTCAACCGCCCCACGCCCGTGGACGTCGGCGACATCCTGGAGGGCTGGGCGGACCTCGCGGGCGAGCCCGGCGTGGTCTTCCAGGGCGGCCCGGTCTCCCTGGACTCCGCGCTCGGTGTCGCCGTCATCCCCGGCGGCACCGACAGGGCCGAACGCGCCCCCCTCGGCTGGCGCCGGGTGCACGGCGCGATCGGCCTGGTGGACCTGGAGACCCCGCCCGAACTGCTCGCCTCCGCGCTCGGCAGCCTGAGAATCTTCGCGGGGTACGCGGGCTGGGGCCCGGGCCAGCTGGAGTCCGAACTGGGCGACGGCGCCTGGTACGTCGTCGAGTCCGAGCCCGGTGACGTGTCCTCCCCGGCGCCCGAGCGGCTGTGGCGGGAGGTGCTGCGCCGCCAGCGCAGCGAACTCGCGATGGTGGCCACGTACCCGGACGACCCGTCGCTGAACTGAGGCCGTTCGTGAACCGGCACCGCTCCACTGTTGTCGGCGGGCCTGAGTACCCTTGGCGTCATGAGCACTCTTGAGCCCGAGCGCGGTACTGGTACGGGGACCCTCGTAGAACCGACACCCCAGGTGTCGCACGGCGACGGTGACCACGAGCGCTTCGCCCACTATGTCCAGAAGGACAAGATCATGGCGAGCGCGCTCGACGGCACGCCCGTCGTGGCGCTGTGCGGCAAGGTGTGGGTCCCGGGCCGCGATCCGAAGAAGTACCCCGTGTGCCCGATGTGCAAGGAGATCTACGAGTCCATGGGCTCGGGCGACGACCAGGGCGACGGCGGCAAGGGCGGCGGCAAGTAGCCCCTGCGGCTCGCGCGGGCCGGAGCCGGTCGGCCGCGGCTCGCGCGGACCGAGGCCGGTCGGCCCGCTGCTCGCGCGGGCCGGAGCGGGTGCCGGTGCCGGTGCTGCCCGGCGTCGAATGATCGCCCCGAACAATTGAACGTACGGCCGCGGTGCCCTCCTGTGGGTACCGCGGCTTTGTCGTGCCCGCGGGGCGGTTGTGCGCAACCCCCGCATTTCCCTCATACCTCCCCCTGGCGTTGCACGGAGTGTGTCCCGTGGTCACGGAGTGGTTGAGGAGTGGTCGAGACCTCTTGTGGTGGCGTTCATCTCCTCCCTAGCCTCCAGGGAGTTGTGCAGAGCAAAACGCTCGTTGCGCACAGTGCAACGCGCGTGCGCCCTCGTAGTCGTGCGCCCCGTAGTCGTGCTCCCCGCCGGAGGAAGCTCGTGAAGCTCTCTGCCCGAACGGCCGCCCCCCTGGCCGTACTCCTCCTCACCAGCCTCGCCGCCTGTGCCCCCGAAGCCTCGGACAACTCCGCCTCGGCCAAGGACGAGAAGACCGGCACGCTGCGGGTGTGGCTCTTCCAGGAGGTCAGCAACAAGCCGAAGGAGCAGGTCGTCGACAAGACGGTCAGCGCCTTCGAGAAGGCCCACGCCGGCGTCAAGGTCGACGTCGAGTACATACCCGTCGAGACCCGCGCCCAGCGCGTCAAGGCCGCGTTCAACGACCCGTCGAGCGCCCCGGACCTGATGGAGTTCGGCAACACGGACACCGCCGGCTATGTGAAGGACGGCGGACTCGCCGACGTCACCAAGGACTTCACCGACTGGAGCCAGTCCAAGAACACCGACCCGACGGCCCGCCAGTCGGTGACCGTCGACGGCCGGATCTACGGCGCCCCCTACTACGTGGGCGTCCGCGCGCTCTACTACCGCACCGACATCTTCAAGGAGTTGGGCCTCAAGCCGCCGACCACGCTGGCCGAGGTCGCCTCGGACGCGCGCGCGATCCGGGCGGCCGACCCGAGCCTCTACGGGCTCGCGGTGGGCGGCGCCTACACCTACGGCGCGCTGCCGTTCGTGTGGGCCAACGGCGGCGAGATCGCCGAGGGCAAGGGCGGTTCGTACTCCGCCGCGATCGACAGCCCGGCCGCGCGCAAGGGCGTCACGGCGTACACCTCGCTCTTCTCGGACGACAACTGCCCGGCCGCCAAGTGCGCGGGCATGACCGGCAACGACGTCGTCACCGCGTTCGCGCAGGGCAAGGCGGGCATGGCCATCGGCGGCGACTTCAACCACCAGGCGGTCGAGGCCGGTTCGGTGAAGGGGAAGTACGCGGTGGTGCCGCTGCCGGGCGTGCGGGCCGGGTCGATCGCGCCGGCGTTCGCGGGCGGCAACAACATCGGCGTCCTCAAGAGCACCGAACACCGCACGCTCGCCGTCGAGTTGATGGAGTCGCTGACGTCCAAGACCGCGCAGGAGGAGTTCTTCCACGCGATGGGCTTCCTGCCGACCTTCGCCGACGTGCGGGACGACATCGCGAAGCAGGACCCCTACGTGAAGCCGTTCGTCCAGACCCTGGGCGGCGGTACGAAGTTCGTGCCCGCCTCGGCGGCCTGGTCCCAGATCGACTCCTCCCTGATCCTGCCGACGATGTTCCAGGAGGTCATCAGCGGCAAGAAGAGCGTGGCGGCGGCATCGACGGAGGCGGCCCAGAAGATGAACGACGCCTTCGCCTCGGCGGGGTGAGTACGGTGCTCGACGATGACATCGCGGTGGGGCGTGGCGATGCCTCGGTGGGGCACGGCAGCACTCCTGCACCCGCCGCCGGGCGCCGTCGTCGCCGCGGCAACCCCGTTGCCCGTACCGGAGGCTGGACCCCCTGGCTCTACCTCGCCCCCGCCGTGCTCGTCCTCGGCGCGCTCCTCCTCTACCCCATCTACCAGCTCGGCCTGATCTCCTTCCTGAACTACACCCAGGCCCAGGTCAGCGGCGGCGAACCGGTCACCTTCGCCGGGTTCGGCAACTACAGCGCGCTCTTCGGCGACGACCAGTTCTGGCAGGTCCTCCTCGCCACCGTGGTGTTCGCCGCCGCGTGCGTGCTGTCCACCCTCGCCGTCGGCTGCGCCCTGGCCGTGCTGCTCACCCGCGTCCGTGCCGTGCCCCGCCTCGCCCTGATGCTGGCGGCGCTCGGCGCGTGGGCGACCCCCGCCGTCACCGGCTCCACCGTCTGGCTCTTCCTCTTCGACCCCGACTTCGGCCCGGTGAACCGGATCCTCGGCCTCGGCGACCACTCCTGGACCTACGGCCGCTACAGCGCCTTCTTCCTCGTCCTGCTCGAAGTCGTGTGGTGCTCCTTCCCGTTCGTGATGATCACCGTCTACGCCGGCATCCGCGCGGTACCGGCCGAGGTCCTGGAGGCGGCCTCCCTGGACGGCGCCTCGCACTGGCGGATCTGGCGCTCGGTGCTGGCCCCGATGCTCCGGCCGATCCTGGCCGTCGTCACCATCCAGTCCGTCATCTGGGACTTCAAGGTCTTCACCCAGATCTACGTCATGACCAACGGCGGCGGCATCGCGAACCAGAACCTCGTCCTGAACGTGTACGCCTACCAACAGGCGTTCGCGTCCTCCCAGTACGGCCTCGGCTCGGCGATCGGCGTCGTCATGCTGCTGATCCTGCTGGCCGTCACCCTCGTCTACCTGCGCTCCCTGCGCCGCCAGGGGGAGGACCTGTGACCCTCACACCCCCACTCGTACGACGCCCGCGGAGCGCCGAAGGCTCCCGGGAACCCGCACGCGCGCGTGGCCGGTTCCTGCGGTGGCGGCCCCGTCGGCCCTGGCGGCTCGCGGCCGAGGCGTTCGCGCTCGCCGTCGCGGTCGTCGTCGCGTTCCCTCTTTACTGGATGGTGCTCAGCGCCTTCAAACCGGCCGGCGAGATCGAGTCGACCCGTCCGCGGCCCTGGACGACCTCGCCCACCCTGGATTCCTTCCGCCGGGTGTTCGAACAACAGGAATTCGGCCGTTACTTCGTCAACAGTCTCGTCGTCGCGGGCAGTGTCGTCCTCGTCTCCGGGCTGATCGCGTTTCTCGCGGCGACCGCGGTGACCCGATTCCGGTTCCGCTTCCGGACCACCCTGCTGATCATGTTCCTGGTGGCCCAGACCGTGCCCGTCGAGGCTCTCACGATCCCGCTCTTCTTCCTCATGCGGGACTTCGGTCAGCTCAACACCCTGGGCGCGCTGATCCTGCCGCACATCGCCTTCTCGCTGCCGTTCGCCATCTGGATGCTGCGCGGTTTCGTGAAAGCCGTCCCGGAGGCGCTGGAGGAGGCCGCGTACATGGACGGGGCGAGCCGTACGCGATTCCTCTGGCAGATTCTCTTCCCGCTGGTGTTCCCGGGGCTCGTGGCCACGAGCGTGTTTTCCTTCATCTCCGCCTGGAACGACTTCCTGTTCGCCAAGTCGTTCATCATCAGCGACACCTCCCAGTCGACCCTGCCGATGGCCCTGCTCGTCTTCTACAAACCGGACGACCCCGACTGGGGAGGCGTGATGGCGGGTTCCACGCTCATGACCGTTCCGGTGCTCGTCTTCTTCGTACTCGTCCAGCGCCGGCTCGTGTCGGGCCTGGGCGGAGCGGTAAAGGACTGAGGGACCGGTGGTGGACCAGTGGTAAAGGAACAAAGGACGGACGATATGACTACCTCCGCCGCGGCCGGGCCCACCGCGCCCGCCCCCGAGCTGATCCCGGCCCCGCTCAGCACCGAGGCCGCACCGCCCGGCACCCCCGGCTTCCGCCTCGACGGGGCCACCGGCATCGACGCGGGCCCCGGCACCGAACGCGTGGCCCGCTGGCTGCGCTCGACGCTCGGCGCGGCCACCGGACTGCCGCTGGAGCCGTACGCGGGTGGCGGGAAACGCGTCCAACTGCGCGTCGGACTCCAGGCGGACAGCCCCGAGGCGTACGACCTCGTCGTCACCGCCGCGCTCGTCTCGCTGACCGGCGCGAGCGAGACCGGGCTGTTCCGGGGCGCCCAGACCCTGCGTCAGCTCCTGGGCCCCGAAGCCTTCCGACGCGCCCCCGTCACCGCGCGGCGCGCCTGGGAACTGCCCGCGCTCGCCGTGCACGACAGCCCGCGCCTGCGCTGGCGCGGTTTCATGCTCGACGTGGCCCGGCACTTCCTGCCCAAGGAAGGCGTGCTGCGCCACCTCGACCTGATGGCCGCGCACAAACTCAACGTGTTCCACTTCCACCTCACCGACGACCAGGGCTGGCGTATCGAGATCAAGCGGTACCCGAGGCTCACGGAGGTCGGATCCTGGCGGGCGCGCACCAAATTCGGCCATCGCGCCTCACCGCTGTGGGAGGAGAAACCGCACGGCGGCTTCTACACGCAGGACGACATCCGCGAGATCGTCGCGTACGCGGCCGAGCGGCATATCGCCGTCGTCCCCGAGATCGACATCCCGGGGCACTCGCAGGCGGCCATCGCCGCGTATCCCGAACTCGGCAACACAGACGTCATCGACACGACCTCCCTCACGGTCTGGGACGACTGGGGCATCTCCAAAAACGTACTCGCACCCACTGACAACGCCCTGCGGTTCTACGAGGGGGTGTTCGAGGAAGTCCTGGAGCTGTTCCCCGCGGACGCCACCGATTTCGCCGACTACTCGTCCTTCGTGCACATCGGCGGCGACGAGTGCGCCAAGGACCAGTGGCGCGCCTCACCCGCCGCACAGGCCCGTATCAAGGAACTCGGACTCGCCGACGAGGACGCGCTCCAGTCGTGGTTCATCCGCCACTTCGACACCTGGCTGAGCGAGCGCGGCCGTCGCCTCATCGGCTGGGACGAAATCCTGGAGGGCGGCCTGGCGCCCGGCGCGGCGGTGTCGTCCTGGCGCGGCTACGGCGGTGGCGTCACCGCCGCGCGCGCGGGCCACGACGTCGTCATGTGCCCCGAGCAGCAGGTGTACCTGGACCACCGTCAGGACCCGGGCGACGACGAGCCGGTGCCCATCGGCTGGGTGCGCACCCTGGAGGACGTCTACCGCTTCGAGCCGGTCCCGCCGCAGCTCACGGAGGATCAGGCGGCCCGCGTGCTGGGCGCGCAGGCCAACGTGTGGACCGAGGTGATGGAGGATCACGCACGCGTGGACTACCAGACCTACCCGCGGCTGGCGGCCTTCGCCGAGGTCGTCTGGAGCGCCCTGCCCGCGCCCGCGGCACGGGACTTCGCCGACTTCGACCGCCGCATGAGCACCCACTACCGCCGACTGGACGCCCTGGGTGTCGCCTACCGCCCGCCGGCCGGGCCCCGGCCCTGGCAGCGGCGCCCCGGCGTGCTCGGCCGCCCCAAGGACGGCCCGCCGCCGAACGTGTGAGAGCCCGGGACCCGCAACCGGACGCCTATAACGGGACAAGCGCACAAATGTCCTCTAAGGCGAACAATCACCGGAGAGTGGGTAATCGACTGCCATTGAGGAGCGCATCGGGCCGAGCGGCCATGCCGTGCCAAACCGGATCATCCCGCTGGTGAGGGGGCGAATGCCTCCTAGCGGACCCCCGCGTTCGAGGGCCGCGAGAATGTGCCAGAGTTGCCACGTCCGCCCTGTCAGCACGTACCGTACGGCAGCAACAGGTGGGACCAGGTGGCGCAGCGGGAAGGGGCAGCCGGTTTGACCACGCACGCACCGCAGGCGGCGCAGGCCGTGACGCTGCCCGGGACGCTGGACGAGGCCGTGGCGGCGCTCGCCGCCCTGCCCGCGGCAGTGCCCGTGGCGGGCGGCACCGACCTCATGGCCGCGGTCAACTCCGGGCAACTGCGGCCCGCCGCGCTCGTCGGCCTCGGCCGCATCAGCGAGATCCGCGGCTGGCAGTACCAGGACGGCCACGCCCTGCTCGGCGCGGGTCTCACCCACGCGCGCATGGGCCGCCCCGACTTCGCCGCGCTCATCCCCGCCCTGGCCGCCGCCGCCCGCGCCGCCGGACCGCCGCACATCCGCAACGCGGGCACCCTGGGCGGCAACATCGCCTCCGCCGCCCCTACGGGGGACGCGCTGCCCGTACTGGCCGCCCTGGAGGCCACCCTCGTCATCGCGGGCCCCGGCGGCGCCCGCCGCGAGGTCCCGGTCTCGCACCTGCTGGCCGGCATGGACCGGCTGCGCGGCGGCGAACTCATCGGCTACGTGCGCGTGCCGCTGCTGCACGCCCCCCAGGTGTTCCTCAAGGCCACCGGACGCACCGGCCCCGGGCGCGCCGTCGCGTCCGTGGCGCTCGTCCTGGACCCCGCCCGGCGCGGGGTGCGCTGCGCGGTCGGTGCCATAGCGCCGATGCCGCTGCGCCCCCTGGACGCCGAGGAGTGGGTCGCCCGGCTCATCGACTGGGACAACGACCGCGCCCTGGTGCCCGAGGCCCTGTCCGCCTTCGGCGACTACGTGGCCGCCGCCTGCATCCCCGACCCCGTACCCGCCGAGGACGGCTCCGTGCCGCAGCTTCCGCCCGCCGTACTGCATCTGCGGCGCACCGTCGCCGCGCTGGCCCGACGAGCACTGGGGAGGGCACTGTCGTGACCGACGACCAGCACCCCGAGGGCACCCACCCGGGCGTCACGCACGGCTCGTGGGAACGGCTGCCGCAGGCCGACTACGACGACGGCGCCACCGCCTTCGTGCAGCTCCCCGAAGGGGGCATCGACGCGCTCCTGGCCGCCTCGGACACGCCGCTCGCGGCCCCCGGCCACGGTTACGTGCCGCCGTCGTTCACGCCCGCCCCCGAGTCCGACCAGGACACCGGGACCTGGGGCCTGCCCACCGAGGGTGCCCAGTGGCCCGACCCGAACACCGCGGGCGGCGGGCAGCACGACGGGTTCGCGTACCACCCGGGCTCGACCGGCCAATGGGCCTTCCAGGACAGCAACTACCAGGACACCGGCTCCGGCTACGCGGAGGCGCGGCCCGAGCACCCGGGCCACGACACGGGCGCGCACCAGGCCGGTGCCGCGCCGGGGCACGACGTCACCGGACAGTGGTCCATCCCGGTCGCCGACGGCGATCTGCCGGACGAATCCGGCGAGTTCAGCACGTCGGCGCTGGTCAAGCAGTGGGGCGGCACCCCGCCCGCGACCCTGCCCGGCGGCGCGCCCGCCGCCTGGGCGGCGCAGGCCACGGGGCAGCCGTGGGACACCGAGTCGTCGGCGGTGCCGGAGCTGCACGAGGCGGCCGGGGCGGCCGGAGCCGTCGGAGCTTCTTCGGTGGCCGGGGAGCACGGCACGGAAGCGCCCGTGGAGGCCCCTGGGGGGCTGTTCGGCTCGCCGTACGGCGACGGTGGGGCCAGTGGCGCTCCCGAGGCGTCCCAGGCCCTCCAGGAGCCGCCTGGCGACGCGACCGCCGACGGCGCGGCGGATGTGCCGGACGGGCTGGACGTGCCGGATGCGCACGACGACGGCCACTCCGGTGCCGTGGCCGCGCGGGAGGCCGCCGAGGCCGTCCGCCCCGCCGAGTCCGGGCCGGGCGCCGGGGACTTCGACGAGCCCGCCGACCTCGACCCGCACGCCCCCGACCTCGCCGCCGACGAAACCGCCGAGCACTCCGGCGCCGCCCACGACGACGGCACGGAAACGGAGGAGGCCGCCGGGCACACCCAGGCCGAACCGTCCGAACCCGCGCCCCTGCTCGACGAACACCCCCTGGTGTCCTACGTGCTGCGCGTCAACGGCACCGACCGGCCCGTCACCGACGCCTGGATCGGCGAGTCGCTGCTCTACGTGCTGCGCGAACGCCTCGGCCTCGCGGGCGCCAAGGACGGCTGCTCCCAGGGCGAGTGCGGCGCCTGCAACGTCCAGGTCGACGGCCGGCTCGTCGCCTCCTGCCTGGTGCCCGCCGTCACCGCCGCGGGCAGCGAGGTCCGTACCGTCGAGGGACTCGCCACCGAAGGCCGGCCCTCCGACGTCCAGCGCGCGCTCGCGCGGTGCGGCGCCGTGCAGTGCGGTTTCTGCGTCCCGGGCATGGCGATGACCGTGCACGACCTCCTGGAGGGCAACCCGGCGCCCACCGAACTGGAGACCCGCCAGGCCCTGTGCGGCAACCTGTGCCGCTGCTCCGGCTACCGGGGCGTGCTGCGGGCCGTCCAGGAAGTGGTCACCGAACGGGAGGCGCACGCGAGCGCCGCCGAGAGTGAGTCGGACACCGACGAGGCACGTATTCCGCATCAGGCCGGACCGGGTGCGGGCGGCGTCAACCCGTCGGCGTTCGAACCCGCCCCGCACGAACAGCCGTACGGCCAGGACGGAGGCCAGGTGTGAGCGTGAGCAACGAGACCGCCCCGGTCACGGCCGCTCCCGCGGCCGAACCACTGCCGCACGGCCTGGGCGCGTCCCTGCCGAGCGCCGACGCGCGCGCGAAGACCGAGGGCACCTTCCCGTACGCGGCCGACCTGTGGGCCGAGGGCCTGCTGTGGGCCGCCGTACTGCGCTCCCCGCACGCGCACGCGCGCATCGTCTCCATCGACACCACCCACGCGCGCAGGATGCCCGGCGTGAGGGCCGTCATCACCCACGACGACGTCCCCGGCGCCACCTTCCACGGCCGTGGCCGCGCCGACCGGCCGGTGTTCGCCTCCGAGGTCGTCCGCCACCACGGGGAGCCCATCGCGGCCGTCGCCGCCGACCACCCCGACACCGCGCGCATGGCCGCCGCCGCCGTCATCGTCGAGTACGAAGTACTCGACCCCGTGACCGACCCGGAGCAGGCGTTCGAGGCCGAGGACCTGCACCCCGACGGCAACCTGATCCGGCACATCCCGCTGCGCCACGGCGACCCGGGCGCCCAGGGCGAGATCGTCGTCGAGGGCCTGTACCGCATCGGCCGCCAGGACCCCGCCCCCATTGGCGCCGAGGCCGGTCTCGCCGTGCCGCGCCCCGACGGCGGCGTCGAGCTGTACGTGGCCTCCACCGACCCGCACGCCGACCGCGACACGGCCGCCGCCTGCTACGGCCTGGAGCCCGAGCGCGTCAAGGTCGTCGTCACCGGTGTGCCCGGCTCCACCGCCGACCGCGAGGACCAGGGCTTCCAACTGCCGCTCGGGCTGCTCGCGTTGACGACGGGCTGCCCGGTCAAACTCACCGCCACGCGCGAGGAGTCGTTCCTGGGGCACGCCCACCGGCACCCCACCCTGCTGCGCTACCGCCACCACGCCGACGCCGAGGGCAAGCTGGTCAAGGTCGAGGCGCAGATCCTGCTGGACGCGGGCGCCTACGCGGACACGTCCTCCGAGGCCCTCGCCGCGGCCGTCTCGTTCGCCTGCGGCCCGTACATCGTCCCGAACGCCTTCATCGAGGGCTGGGCCGTACGCACCAACAACCCGCCCTCCGGCCATGTGCGCGGCGAGGGCGCGATGCAGGTGTGCGCCGCCTACGAGGCGCAGATGGACAAGCTCGCCAAGAAGCTGGGCGTCGACCCGGCGGAACTGCGGCTGCAGAACGTCCTGGCCACCGGCGACATCCTGCCCACCGGCCAGACGGTCACCTGCCCCGCGCCCGTGGCCGAACTGCTCCAGGCGGTACGGGACTTCCCGCTGCCGCCGCTGCCCAAGGACACCCCCGAGGACGAGTGGCTGCTGCCCGGCGGCCCCGAGGGCGCGGGCGAACCGGGCGCGGTGCGCCGGGGCGTCGGCTACAGCCTGGGCATGGTCCACATGCTCGGCGCGGAGGGCGCGGACGAGGTCTCCACGGCGACCGTGAAGGTCCACGACGGCGTCGCGACCGTGCTGTGCGCGGCGGTCGAGACCGGCCAGGGGTTCACCACGCTGGCCCGGCAGATCGTCCAGGAGACCCTCGGCATCGACGAGGTGCATGTCGCCCCCGTCGACACCGACCAGCCCCCGGCCGGCGCGGGCAGCCGCGGCCGCCACACCTGGGTGTCGGGCGGCGCGGTGGAACGCGCGGCCAGGATGGTCCGCACGCAGCTGTTGCAGCCGCTGGCCCACAAGTTCGGCATGTCCACGGAACTCCTGCAGATCACCGACGGCAAGATCACCTCGTACGACGGCGTCCTGTCGACCACGGTCACCGAGGCCATGGACGGCAAGGAACTCTGGGCCACCGCCCAGTGCCGCCCGCATCCGACCGAACCCCTGGACGCGACCGGCCAGGGCGACGCCTTCGTCGGCATGGCCTTCTGCGCGGTACGGGCCGTGGTCGACGTCGACATCGAGATCGGCTCCGTACGGGTCGTGGAGCTGGCGCTCGCGCAGGACGTGGGCCGGGTGCTCAACCCGGCGCAGCTCGCGGCCCGGCTGGAGGCCGGGGTCACGCAGGGCGTGGGCATCGCGCTCACCGAGAACCTGCGCACCGCCCGCGGCCTGGTCCGCCACCCCGACCTCACCGGCTACTCCCTGCCGACGGCCCTGGACACCCCGGACATCCGCATCGTCAAGCTCGTCGAGGAACGCGACGTGGTCGCCCCGTTCGGCGCGAAGGCGGTGAGCGCGGCGCCGGTGGTGACCTCCCCGGCGGCGATCGCGTCGGCGGTACGGGCGGCGACGGGACGACCGGTCAACCGGCTGCCGATAAGGCCGCAGGCGGCGGTGGTGACGGCGTAGCGGGACGGGTTCCTGTCCTGGGACCCGGCCGGGGTTCTGGCTCCGGGCCGAGGAGGCCGCTGCCGTGTCGCTCGCTGAACCGACGCTGACCTGCGGTTACTTGGTCCGGCGGGGCGCGTGTCGGCGAATGCTGCGGGCGTTGTCAGTGGGGCGGCGTATGGTTTTCGATGTGAGGGAACGGCGGGCCGAGATCGGCCGGTTCCCGAGCCTGTGCCCACGGGGAAACGGCACGGGCTGGACACGGGGAAAGCACGTACGGGGACGCACGCACACACGGGGAAGCACGACGGAACATGACAGTGCATTGGGGGATGCAATGAGCAAGACGGACACGGCCACCTGCGTGGTGGCCAGGCCAACGACAAGGCCGACGACGCGGCCGGTGACAAGGCCGACAGCGAGGCCCACCGGGCACCGGCAGCCCGCCGGCCCCGAACCCCTCTCCACGGATGCCCCGGACGCCCTGTTGGGGCTGCGGGTGGCCGGCCTGGTGGAGAAGGCGGAGCGACTCGCGGCCGAACTGCGCGACCAGTGGGTCATGGGGGCACTGCGGACCTTCGACCGGGCCCTGGAGTCGGTCGTGGTCGACGCCACGACGGGGGAGATCACGGCGACGTACGAGGGCCACCACGCCCAGGACCTGCTGAACCTGGCGCCACTGACCGTGCCGCCGCCGTCGCTGGGCGCGCTGATCCGCCCGCTGGCCCGGCACGTCCGCCCTGCCGAGGGGCTGGCCGTGGACCTCCCGAAGCGGCTGCTGGACGAGGAGTTCGGCGCGGGTTCGGTGGTCCGCTTCGAGGACGTCGACTTCCCGGCGGGCCTCACCCACGAGCCGACCCGCCGCTTCCTGCGCGAGACCGGCCTGCCGGAGAACGCCCGCGTCTTCGACCTGGACACGGACGTACCGCTGCCGACCCTGCCCGAGTACTACGACGAGGCCCGCCCGCCCGAGTTCACCAAGCCCGAACTCCCGCACGGCGCCGACTACTTGATACGCCTGGGCACCCTGGTCACGGACACCGCCCTGGTAGTCGACGGCACCACGGGCGAAATCCTGACCTGGAACGAACCCGACCGCACCCTGAGCCCCCTGAACGCGGACATCTCCACCCTGACGTTCACGGTCTGGCTCCTCCACCGCGAACGAACCCTGTCGGCGGAGCCGCTCGTACTGGAGACCGTGGCGGGATTCGAACCCACGTAACTCGCTTTGCAGGCGAGCCCCTGAACCACTCGGGCACACGGTCTGGTCAAGTTCGGCACGGCTCACACGCTCCGAACCTGATGGGACGACCGTAGGCGGCGGGCGGGGCCCGGCTCAAGAGGGGCGGGCGGGCTGCAATGGGACTGCCATACGCCGTTCATGAATGGGGTGGCGGGGGCGTGCCTGCGTTCGGGGGGCTACGGATGAGGGGAGGGGCGAGGGGGCAGGGAGGTTCGGTTTTTGGCAGGGGGGCCTGGTGGCGTTGGACCTTACGCTGGCCTCATGAGTGCCCTGGAACCCCGTGACGACGTCGGCGTCGTAGCGGAACATCGTCGTTCGAGTGGTGGGTCCTCCGTGCGGGCCGGGAACGGGGTGCTGGGGCGGGAGTTTCGGGCGCTGACCGTGGGGATCGTGTCCGTTGTGCTGTTGATCGCCTTTGAGGCGACCGCGGTGTCCACGGCCATGCCCGTTGCCGCGCGGGAACTGGACGGGGTGTCTCTGTACGCCTTCGCCTTTTCCGCCTACTTCACCACCAGTCTGCTCGGGATGGTGCTCTCCGGGCAGTGGTCCGACCGGCGTGGGCCGCTGGGGGCGGTCGGCTTCGGGATCGCCGGGTTCGCCGTCGGGCTGGTGTGCGCGGGGACCGCCGGGACGATGTGGGTGTTCATCCTCGGGCGGGCGGTGCAGGGGCTCGGCGGCGGGTTCGTGATCGTCGCGCTGTACGTGGTCGTCGGGCGGGCCTATCCGGAACGGCTGCGGCCCGCCATCATCGCCTCCTTCGCCGCCAGTTGGGTCGTACCGTCCGTCGTCGGGCCGCTCGCCTCCGGCGCCGTCACCGAACACCTCGGCTGGCGGTGGGTGTTCCTCGGGATACCGGTGCTTGTCGTGCTGCCGCTGGGGCTCGCGTTGCCGCAGATACGGGTGCGGGCCGGGGGGCCGCCCGAGGGGAACGCCGCCGACCGCGGTGCGGACAGTGTGGGTCGTGGGGTGGTTGACCGGCGGCGTGTTCGGCTTGCCTTGGGGGTTTCGGTCGGGGCCGGGCTGTTGCAGTACGCCGCTCAGGACGTGCGGTGGGTGGCGTTGGCGCCTGGGGTGCTGGGGATTGCCTTGCTTGTGCCCTCCGTGTTGCGGTTGTTGCCGCGGGGGACCTATCGGGCCGCTCGGGGGCTGCCCTCCGCCGTGTTGTTGCGAGGGCTGGCCGCGGGGGCCTTCGTCTCCGCCGAGTCGTTCGTGCCGTTGATGCTCGTCACCCAGCGCGGGCTCACGCCGACCCTCGCCGGGATGTCGATCGCGGCGGGCGGCGTGACCTGGGCGCTGGGGTCGCACGTGCAGTCGAGGGCGCGGTTCGAACCGTACCGGGAGCGGCTGATGACCCTCGGCATGCTGCTGGTCGCCGCCGCGATTGCCACCGTGCCCGGCGCGCTCCTCGACTCCGTGCCCGTCTGGAGCGTCGCCGTCGCCTGGACGGTCGGGTGCTTCGGCATGGGGCTCGTGATCGCCGCGACCGGGGTGCTGCTGTTCAAGCTGTCCCCGCCGGAGGAGGCCGGGACCAACTCCGCCGCGCTTCAGATCTCCGACGGGCTGTCCAACGCGCTGTTGCTGGCCGTGGGGGGCGCCGCCTTCGCCGCGCTCGGCGGCGGCACCGTCGCCCATACGGCCACAACCGCCGTCAACGGTACGGCGGTTGGCGCCTCGCATCCGGCTGCCTTCGCCGCCGTGTTCCTGCCGATGGCGGGTGTCGCGGTGGTGGGGGCGTGGGTGACCACGCGGCTCCGGGTGCGCTGACCGCGGCCGGGTGTCAGTCCGTGTCGTACGCCGAACTCCGTTCCCAGTCCTCCCTGTTGCGCAGGTAGCGGGCGTTGTGGGCCGTGATCGAGCGGGTGTGGGCCGTGCCCGGAGTGAGGTGCCAGCGGACCGTTCCCGTGACCGCGGTCGCGCAGGTGTCGATGAACGCCTGGGCCGCGCCGCGCAGTTCGCCGAACCAGCGGCCCTCCAGGGCTTCCCTGACCCAGAGTTGCTCCAGGTGCATCTTCTCGCGGACGGTCTCCGCGTCCAGCGTCGCCGTCTCCAGATGGCGGTACGACGGCAGCAGCAGCGCCGCGGCCGGCATCTCGCGCAGTTCCAGGACCTTCTGGCCGCCGGGGAGGTGCTCCAGACCGCTGTAACGGCCCAACCCATGGGCCCCCGCACGGTGGTTGAGGGTCTCGATCAGGTCGGTCAGCGGCAGCCGGGTGCCGTTCAGGGAGATCGGTACGCCCGCCTCGAAGCCGATCTCGACTTCCTCGGTTTGGGGGCTTGTCGCGGTCTCGTCCGGGGGACCTGCCGGGCGGCGCGCGCTCCAGCGGTACAGGTGTTCCGGGACCGTGTGCTCCTCCGGGTCGTCCAGGATCCCCGACTCGAACTCCCGGCACCACAGGTTCGCGTCGATGCTCGCGACCCGGTCGGTCATGTGCACCAGGCCGATGTCGGCCAGCTCCCGGCTCTTGCGCTCCCGGCTCACCGGATCGCGGTCGTAGGGGCTGCCGAAGTGGCCGTCGTAGCCGAGGAGTTGGAGGGCTCCGTTGAGGCGGCGCAGGGTGTTCTGGGAACGGTTGGCGGTGTGCAGGACGCCCCACGCGTCCAGCTCCCGGGCCAGTTCCAGGGCCAGGCGGGCGATCAGGGGGCGGCTGAGCGACGAGCTGATCGGGTGCGTGCCGAGGTAGACCGCCTGCGCGGCGATCGCGGGCCGCACGAACTCCTCGGCGAAGATCCGCCGGCCGTCCAGGACGTGCAGTCGGACCGACAACCGGTCGGCCACCATACGGAGTTGGTCCGGGTCCTCGCCCGCGCCCAGGTCGACGCTGACGGCGTGGATCTCCGTGAACCCGGCCTTCGTCAGCCGGTGC
Source organism: Actinobacteria bacterium OK074 (assembly GCA_001298575.1). Classification (GTDB taxonomy): domain Bacteria; phylum Actinomycetota; class Actinomycetes; order Streptomycetales; family Streptomycetaceae; genus Streptomyces. The sequence continues at coordinate 11,936 of LJCV01000304.1, read as the reverse complement.
AGCAGGTACGTGCTGTCCAGGCCGCCGCTGAACAGTGTCACCACGGGACACCGGGCGCCGAACCGCTCCGGCGCGAGTTCGGCGAAGGAACGGATCACCTTTCCGGAAGGGCTCAACGCGAGTGCTCCTGTTGTGTCGGTATGCGTCTCAGAATGCGGTTGGGGGTGGGGGCGGAGGCGGGGGAACGGTCGGCGATGGGAGCGGGTGCGGCGGTGGGGTCGGGGGTCCGGGCCAGGGTGCGGCTGATCTCCGTGGCCAGGCGGGCCGGGGTCGGCTCCAGCAGCAGGGCCGCCATGGGGAGTTCGGGGGACGTCAACTGCCGTAGCCGCTCCACGACTTCGACCGCTTTGAAGGAGTCCCCGCCGAGGTCGAAGAAGTCGTCGTCGGGGGTGACGGCGGGCACGGCGAGCACCTCGCGCCAGACGTCGGTGATTAGGCGCTCCAACTCGGCGGTGGTGGTGGCGGGTTGGGCGGCGCTGTCCGTTGCGGAGGTCGCGGAGATTCCGGTCCACGGGCGGGGGAGTGTCGCCTCCTCCGCCCGGCCCACCAACTCCCCCCGGTCCAGCTTGCCGTTGGCCGTCAGGGGCAGCTCCTGGAGCGCCTCCACCGTCGTCGGCACCAGGTAGTGGGGGAGCCGGGCGCGCAGGAACTCCCGGACGGCCGTTGCCAACTCGCCGCCGTCCAGGTCGTCTTCGGGGACGACGAATGCGGTCAGCCGCTTGTCCGCGCCCTGACCGTGGGCGACCACCGCCGCCTGTCGTACGCCCGCGCACTGGGCCGCGACCGTCTCGATCTCGGCGGGCTCGATACGGATGCCGCGCAGCTTCACCTGCCGGTCGACCCGGCCGAGGAACTCCAGCGCCCCGTCCGGACCGGTCCGCCGTACCAAGTCGCCGGAACGGTACGCTCGTTGGCCGGGTGCGAACGGCGGTGACGCGACGAATCGTTCCGCCGTCAGCTCCGGGCGGTCGAGATAGCCGAGGGCGAGACCCGCGCCGCCGATCCACAGTTCACCCGGCTCACCGTCGCGCACGAGCGCCCCGGCCTCGTCGACGATCCACAACTCCGTGTCCGCGACGGCCGTTCCGATCAGCACGGGGTCCGGTACGGCGTCCGGGTCCGGGTCGCGCGGACAGGTCCAGGCGGTGCAGTAGATCGTGCACTCGCTGGGCCCGTAGAGGTTGGTGAGGGTGGCCGTCGAGCGGGCGTGGAAGCGGCGCACCAGCTCGGGCGGGAGCGGTTCGCCGCCGGTGAGGACCTGGCGCAGGCCGTCGTACCGTTCCGCCGGGTCGCGGGCCAGCAGGAACAGGTCCAGCAGGGACACCACGCAGTAGAACGTGGTGATGCGGTGCGCGCGGATCAGCTCCGCCAGGTGGTCCGGGTCGCGCTGGCGGCGCGGGGCCGCGAGCACGACCGTGGCGCCGGCGAGCAACGGCCAGTACACCTCGATGAGATACATGTCGAAGCTGCACACCGTGTGGTGGACCATCCGGTCGCGCTCGTCCATCCGGTGCGTGGACTGCAACGCCCGCAGCCGCGAGACCAGCGCCCGGTGACCGATCAGCGATGCCTTGGGCCGCCCGGTCGAGCCGGAGGTGTGGATGACGACCGCCGGGTCGTCCGGACTGCCGTACGGGGAAAGGGAGTTGGGCGGGTACGCGCGCCACTCCTCGGGCGTCAGGACCGGGGCCGCCACGTCCTGGAAACGGTCGCGGAGAGACGGTGACGTCAGTACGGCGGCGGGGGCGCAGTCCGCTACCAGGGCGAGGGTGCGTGGCAGCGGGTCGTCCACGTCGAGGGCCGCGTGAGCCGCGCCCGCGAAGACCGTGCCCAGGACGGCCACCACGAACTCGACGGACCGCTCGTGGTGGACGGCGACCCGGTCGCCGGGGCCGACGCCGTGCGCGCGCAGCGCGGTGGCGACCTGGAGGACGCGGTCTCTCAACTCGCCCGCGGTGACGGTCGTTTCGCCGGAGATGAGAGCGGGGTGGGTGGGGGTGCGGTTCCAGCGCTCCAGGAGTAGGGCGTCTATGCGGTCCTGACTCTGGTCGTGGTCGTGGTCCCGGCTGTGGTTGTGGTCTTGGTCCTGGCCCTGGTTCCGGTTCTGGTGTTCGGGGGGTGTGGTCATGCGTGCACCGCCCGCAGTCGGCTTACGAACAGCGGGAGTTGGGCGGCGACCGCCCCGGCCAGTGCCTTCGGCTCCTCCGTGAGCAGCATGTGTCCGCCCGGCAGCCACACCGTGCGCACGTCGTCGGCGAACTCCGCCCAGCCGTCCGTCCGTTGCTCCGTGCACAGCTCGTCCTCGTCGCCGAAGACGGTGAGCAGGGGGCAGTCGAGACGTGGGGCGGTGCCGCTCGTGTAGTCCTCAACGGCCGTCCAGTCGGCGACGATCGCGGGCAGGACCAGGTCGAGCATCTCGGGGAGCTCGGCGAGCGACTGCGGGATGCCGCCGAACTCCCGCAGGATTTCCAGTACTTCGGTCCGGTCCTCGGTGTTCCGCAGCAGCCGGTGTCCGGGGGCCGGACGTTCGGTCGGTGCCCACTGCGATACGACAACCAACCCCGCTACCGGCAGCGGGAGTTGGGTGAGCCCCTCCCGTCGTAGCGCCTCCAGTGCGAGCACCGCGCCCGAGCAGACCCCGACCACGAGCAGCGGGGCCGTGCCGGGCAGGGAGCGGAGCGTGGCGGCCACGTCCGCTACCAGGCCGGGCAGGTCCGGGACGGGTTCCCGGATGCGGGACTCGCGGCCGGGCAGCCGGGCGGTGGCCACCAGCCAGTCGGGCGGGGTGTGTTCGGCGAACGGCAGACCGCTCGCCGCGCCCGCGCCCGCGTGCGGCACGACCAGCACGCGCAGCGCCGCCGCCTCGGGGGCGGCGCCGCGCAGGGTGAAATTCCTCGGAGGGCTCGAAAGGCCCGGAGGGGTCGGAGGGGTCAGGGGGCTCGGGGGACTCGGGGACACGTGAGGACTCTCCTGTTCAGTCGTACCGGACGAACTCCGTCAACGCCCGTGCCAGGTACGCCGGATCGTCCGCCCCGCACAACTCCCGTGCGGAGTGCATGGACAGGCCCGGCACGCCCACGTCGACCGTGGTCACGCCGAGCCGGGCTGCGGTGATCGGCCCGATCGAAGTCCCGCACGGCATCGCGTTGTTGGAGACGAAACGCTGCCACGGCACCCCGGCCCGCTCGCAGGCGGTGGCGAACGCGGCGAGGCCGGTGCCGTCGGTGGCGTAGCGCTGGTTGACGTTGACCTTGACGACCGGACCGCCGTTCGGCAACGGGTGGTTGTCGGGGTCGTGGCGTTCGCTGTAGTTGGGGTGGACGGCGTGGGACATGTCGGCGGAGAGACACAGCGTGCCCGCGAGCGCCCGCGACCAGTCCTCGGCACTGCCGCCCCTGGCGGTCACGACCCGGCTCAACACCCTTTCCAGCAGCGGGCTTTGGGCGCCGGTCTCGGAACCGCTGCCGACCTCCTCGTGGTCGAAGGCGGCCAGGACCGGAATCTGCCCCGCGATTCCCGAGGCTCCCGCGGTGCCTGCGGATCCCGGGCCCCCGCGGGGTGCCTCGGCGGCCGAGGTCAGCGCGGTCACGCCCGCGTGTACGGAGACGAGGTTGTCGAGCCGTCCGGAGACCAGGAACTCCCGTTCCGCGCCCAGGAGTCCGGGCTTCTGCACGTCGTGCAGCATCAGGTCCCAGCCGAGGACGTCGTCCGGTCCGAGCCCGGCCGCGTGGGCGACCCGGCGCAGCAGCGCGCCCCGCTCCGGCCGGCCGAGCGACCAGATCGGCTGGGTCTGGCGCTGCGGGTCGAGCGCGAGCTTCTCGTTCACCCCGCGGTCCAGATGGATCGCCAACTGCGGTACGCGCAACAGCGGTTCGTCGATCTGGACCAGCCGGGTGGTGCCGTCGCGCAGGGTGAGGCGGCCGGAGATGCCGAGGTCGCGGTCGAGCCAGGTGTTCAGCGGGACACCGCCGTATATTTCGACGGCGACCTGGCGCCAGCCCGCCGAACCGGTGTCGGGGGTCGGTTTCACGCGCAGGTTCGGGGAGTCGGTGTGGGCGCCGAGGATCCGGAACGGCGCGTGCGCGGGCACGCCCTCGGGCACGAACCAGGCGAGCAGGGCGCCGCCACGGGTGATGAAGTGGCCGCCGGTGTGCTCCGACCACCCCTCGGTCTCCCGCAACTCCTTGAAGCCCGCCCGCTCCAGCCGGGCCGCGGCCTCGGCGACCGCGTGGTAGGGCGAGGTCGCGGCGGCCAAGAAGGCGAGCAGGTCGGCTACTTGGGCGCCGCGGTCGGTGCCGGTGGCGGTGGCTATGCCGGTGCTGGGCGGGACGGGGGGCAGGGTGTCGGCGGGGTCGGTCATTCGGCGTGCGCCTCTCCGATCGGTGCCGGCGCGGTGGCCGGCGTGGGGGGTTCGACGGCCTGGCGCTGGGGGTCCGGGGGCGCCAGGAGGACACGTACGGGCAGGTCGGGGCGGGTGCACAGGGCGTCGAGGAGCGATAGGTAGTCGTCGTGGACGCGCTGTGCCGAGGCCGGGTCCCACAGGTCTGCCGAGTATTCGAGGAAGGTCCGGTAGCCGAGGGCCGGATCGCGGCGCGGCGAGAGGCCGAAGGTCAACTCGGCGCGGGCGGACGGGGGTTCGAGGTCGTCGACCTCGACCCGCAGCCCGGGGATCTCGACGTCGACGTCGTCGGTGTTCTGGAAGGCCAGCGCGTACGGCATCCGCTCCGGGACCTCGCGTGCGCCCGCGTCGCGCAGTGCCTGCAACACCTGCGTGGTGGGCAGCACGTTGGCCATGGCGGCGAGCGCTCCGGCGCCGGTACGGGCCACCAACTCGGCGCCGGTTTCGTCCTCTTGGACGCGTACGCGCACGGGGACGACCGTGGAGACGTACGTGACGAGCGTCTCGGTGTCCGTGCCGCGGCGGTTGGCGTACGGCACGGACAGCAGGACGTCCCGCTCGCCGGACAGCCGGGCCAGCAGCAGGCCGAGCCCGGTGGCGGCCACGGCGAACGGGGTGACCTGCGCGGTCGCCGCGAACTCCTCGATACGGGAACGGAGTTCGGCGGAGCCCCGGCCCCGGATCGTGGCCCCCGCGCCGCTGAGCCGTTCGGGCCGGGGGCGGTCGGTGGGCAGGGTCAGGCCGGCCCGCACGCCGTCGAGGTACGACACGAAGTGCGCGGCGCGCCGCCGTTCGTCCGCCGGGTCCTTGCGGAACCGCTGTGCGAGGGCGAACTGGGCGGGCTGGGAGGAGGGTTGGGGCAGCGCGGGCGGGGTGCCGGACGCGGCGGCGGTGTAGAGCGCGGCGAGGTCGGCGAGCAGCACGCCGTGCGACCAGGCGTCGGTGGAGACGTGGTGCAGGACGAACATCAGCACCCAGGTGTCCTCGGTGATCCGCAGCAACCGGGTGCGGGGGAAGGAGGGTTGGGCGAAGTCGAAGGGGGCGGTGGCCAGGGTCCGGCACACTTGCCCGGCGCGCGCCTCGGCCAGGTCGGCGGACAGGCGGCTGTAGTCGTCGACGCGCAGCCGCGGTGGCGGGGCGGCCACCACCTCCTGCCACCAGCCGCCGTCCGCGTCCCTCATGTAGCGGGTGCGCAACGCCTCGTGCCGCGCGACGAGTTGGGCGAGCGCGGTACGTAGGGCGTCCGGGTTCAGCCGCCCGGTGAAGCGGATGCGGGTGGGGACGTTGAAGACGTCGGCGCGTGGTTGAGCGACGCTGCTGGTGAGCATGCGGGATTGTTGGTCACCGGCGGGAGAGCGGGTGAGAACGGCTGGGGTGGTCGGGGCGGCCTCAGCCGGGGTGGCTTCAGCCGGGATGGCCGGGGTGGCCTGAGCCTCGGTGGCCGGGGCGGCTTGAGCTGCGGTTGCGGGTTCGTGCGGCATCGGTCCTGTTGCCGGTTCGCGCGGGACCGGTACCGACGCTTCCCTTGCCTCCGTCACCAGGCGTTCCAACGCGTCCAGTGTCGGCTCGGCGAAGAAGTCCGCGAGGGACAGCTCTACGTCGAGGGCGTCGCGTATGCGGTTGCCGAGCCGGATCGCGGAGATCGAACTGCCGCCCAGGTCGAAGAAGTTGGCGTCCTCGGGTATTTCGGTGACGCCGAGGACGGCGGCCCAGACCGAGCGCAGCCTGTCCCGCACGGAGACGGCCGTCGGCCGCGCGGTGTCCGCCACCACTCCTGCCACCACGTCCGCCGCCACCTCCGCCCGGCCACCGGTCATGGACCCCAACACCCGCTCCACATCGGCGAGATACCCCCGCACGGTGTCGGCGTCGTACAGATCGGCGTCGTACCGGATCCGCAGCCGCAGCCCGCCGCCCGGCTCCCGCACGGCCATCAACGCCAGCTCCAGCGGGGCGGATTCCGTGCCGCCGGGCACCGACTCGGCGGTCAGGTCCGGGAGTTGGAGCCGGGTCAGCGGGGCGGTGTCGAGGTCCGCGGACACCGTCACCAGCGGGCGGGGGTGCCCGGGGACGGGGTTCACGGCGGCCAACAGGGCGTCCAGGTCGACGTGTTGGTGCTCGGCCGCCGCGAACAGGGCGTCCCGGGTGGCGCGGACGGCGTCCCGCAGCGGCGTGGAGTCCGTGAGCACGACCCGGAGCGGGAGGACGGCGACGTGGAACCCGACGGTGTGCTCGGTGCCGGGCGGGCGGGTGCCGAAGGTCGAGCCGACGGTGAACTCGTCCTGGCCGCAGTGCTCGCGCAGCACCAACTGCCAGGCCGTGTGTAGCGCGGCGAACAGCGTGACACCCTGCCGCCCGGCCCACTCCCGCACCTCCGCCTCCCGGCGCGGACCGAACACGGTCTCGACGGCCCCGCCGCGCCCCGCCACCCGACGGCCGCGCGGCCGGTCGGTGGGCAGCGCTGGCGCGGGCGGCAGCGGGTCCAACTGCCTTCGCCACCACGCCAGATCGGCCGGGTCGTACGACGGCCGGACGGCTTCCGGGGGCGGCCCGGCCGGGTGCGCGAACGCGGCGGGGCGCCCCTCGACCCCCGCCCGGTACAGCTCTTCGAGGTCGTTCGCGAGCAGTCCGGCGGAGTGGGCGTCCGTGACGATGTGGTGCAGGCCGAGGGCGAGGACGTGGTCCTCGGCCGCCAGCCGCAGCAGCCGGGGGCGGAACAGCGGGCCGTCCGCCAGGTCGTACGGCCGCGTGCTCTCCTCGCGGAACAGGGCGGCGATCGCCGCGTCCGGGGCCTGGCCGCGTGCGTCGGTCACCGCCAACTCGGCGCCGCTGCCTGGCAGATACGGCCGTACGACCTGCCGTACCGTCTCCTCGCCGCTGCCCGGCCGGAAGACCGTGCGCAGGGCGGGGTGCCGTTCGACGAGTCCGGCCACGGCGGTCCGCAGCGCGGCCACGTCCAGGGGGCCGCGCAGCCGGACGGCCTGGATCTCGTTGTACGCGGCCGGGTCGGCGATCAGCCGGGCGGCCAGCCAGAGGCGTCGCTGGGGGTCGGTGGCGGACAACTCGCGTTCGCCGGGCGGCTGTTGGTGGTGTCGGCGCAGGGTGTCCAGGTGGTGCAGCCCCGCCCGCATCCGATCCTCCGGCATGCCGAAGTCGACGAGGGCGGCGATCTCGTCGACGCCCGCCTCGTGCAGCGCGGTCACCAGGGGGCCGCAGCTGCCGGGGGTGCCGATCAGGGCGCGTTCGTCGCAGTAGCGGTCGTACGCGCGCCGGAACAGGTACTCCAAGTCGTGCTCGTCGGCGCTGGACAGGTTCTCCGCGTCCACCGGGCCGACGCTGAACGCGCCTGCCGCCGCGTGCAGTTGGAGCGACGAGCGGAGGTAGCGGGTCATCGGCTCCAGGGCCTCGGCGCGGGCCGTGGCGTGGTCGTCGGCGAGGTAGGTGTGCAGCAGGACGGTGACGCGGCCCGACTCCGGATCCAGGCCGTGCTGTTCCCGGGCCTTGCGGAAGTGCCGGATGTTGTCGGCGAGTTCGGTCACCGACTGGTTCATCAGGTTGGTGAGGACGCCGAGTCCGCGCCGGCCCGCCTCCTCGTAGGAGGCCCGCCGCCCCGAGGTGGCCAGGAACACCGGCGGTGACTCCTGCACCGGGCGCGGATGGATCCGTACCTCGGTGCGGTGCCCCTCGCCGGTCGTCCGGCTCAGCGTGCCGCCGCGCCACAGGGTGAGCACGTCCTCCAGGTGGGCGAAGGCCAACTCCCGCCGCTGCTCGAAGCGTTCGGGGTGCAGGGCGAAGTCCCGGGCGTGCCAGCCGGTGGCGCAGCCCAGGCCGACCCGGCCGCCGGAGAGGTTGTCGACCATCGACCACTCCTCGGCGACACGGACGGGATCGTGCAACGGCAGCACCACGGAACCGGAGTTGATCCGTACCCGCTTCGTCTCGCGTGCCAACACCGAAGCGAGTACCGCCGGGTTGGGGAAGAGGCCGCCGAAGGAGTGGAAGTGCCGTTCGGGCAGCCAGAGGGAGGAGAAGCCGTGCTCGTCGGCGAAGCGGGCGGTCTCGACGACACGGTCGTACGCCTGTGGCGGGGGCACGTCGTCCGGGTAGTCGCCGAAGAAGTGCACACCGAAGTCGAGGCTGCCGCTGCGACGGGTTGGCGCCGCAACAGCCTTGTGTTGCTTGGCTGTTGGGAAGTAGCCGCCTTCGCGCAGCTCCCGCAGGGAGCCCTTCACTGCCTCCGTCACGCGTTCCACGTCGGCGTCCGTGTGCGCGGTGGAGAGGTAGAAGCTGCGCCACTCCCAGACGTAGATGCCGCGCAACAGCAGGTGCTGGTAGAGGAGTTCCATGTCGGCGCGGTGGGTGAAGCGGAACATGGAGCCGAAGTGGGCCAGTTCCAGGGGGAATTCCTCGTCGGCGAAGAAGCGGTTGAGGTCGGCGGCGAGGGCGTCCGTGCGGGCGTTCAGATGTTCCTGGAGCGCCGGGCCCTCGGTGGCCAGATGGGTGAGGACCGCGTTGGCCGCCGCCATGGACAGCGGGTGTTGCAGGTAGGTGCCGCCGAAGAACGTGGTCTCGGCCTCGGGGCGGCTGTCGTCGCCGTACCGCCAGAAGCCGCCGTCGACGCCGTCCATGATGTCGGCGCGGCCCGCGATCGCCCCGATCGGGAAGCCGCTGCCGAGGGCCTTGCCGTAGGTGGCGAGGTCGGGGACGACGCCGAAGCGGTGCTGGGCGCCGCGCGGATGGGGGCGCAGTCCGGTGAGCATCTCGTCGAAGAGCAGGACGATGCCGTGGCGGCGGGTCAGCTCGCGCAACTGCCGTACGAACGCCACGGGTTGGAGTGCGGGGTTGCGGCACTGCACCGGCTCGACCAGGACCACGGCGATCGAGTCGCCGAGCGCGTCGATGGTGTGCAGGGCGTCCTGGCTGCCGTATTCGAGGACGGTCAGTTCGGACACCGCGCTGGCCGGGATGCCGGGGGAGACGGGGACTGCGGGGCCGTTGGGTGCGCCGGGGCGGCCGAGGACGGTGTCGAGGTGCCCGTGGTAGGAGCCGCGGAACATGACGACGCGGTCGCGGCCGGTGGCCGCCCGGGCGAGCCGGATCGCGGCGGAGTTGGCCTCGGTGCCGGAGGTGGCGAACGCGACCCGGTCAAGACCGGTCAACTCGGCCAGTTTCTCCGCCACTTCGCCAGCCTCGACCGGACGGGGGCCGAACCGCAGCCCCCCGTCGGTGAGATGGGCGCGGACGGCCTCGGTCACGAACTCCGGTTCGTGGCCGAAGAGCAGGGCGCCGAAGCCCATGGTGATGTCGGTGTACTCGTTGCCGTCCACGTCCGTGAGGCGCGCGCCCCGGGCCGAGCGGGCGGACAGCGGGTACAGCGTCTCCTTGGTCGACCGGCGGAAGCCGACGGCGGCCCGGCTGTCGGCCAGCACGGCACGGTGGCGCTGGACCAACTCCTTGCTGGTGCGGGTGCGTTCGGTGAGCCTGCGGGTGAGGTCGGCGGCGTGCGCGCGCTGGGTTGCGGTGGCGGTGTCGGCGGCCATGCCGGAGCCCTCGGGGAGGGTGACGTGGGGGCCGTGGATGGTGGGTGGCGTTGCGGCCTGCGCAGTCTTTGTGGCCTCCGCAGTGATCTCCGCGGCCTCTGTGGCCTTCGCGGCCTTTGCGGCCTTCGCGGGTGGCTCTTGCGCCGCGGCCAGTTGCTCGGTGAGGCGGCGGGAGAGTTCTGCGGCGCGGTCCGCCGCCGAGGTGCTCATCGGGACCGCTCGGCGTTGAGGAGGGCGACGGCGGTGGAGAGCTGGGTGATGAGGGCGGCCTGGGTTTCGGCCAGGAGGTCTATCTGGCGCCGGAGTTCGGCCACTTCGGCGCGGGTGGCGTAGGGCGTTGTGTCCTCGCGGGCGTCTTCGATGGTCGGTAGCGGGGGAGTTGGGGCCGCCGCTGCCTTGGGTGCGGTGGTCGTCGGCGTGCGCGGCTGTTCCGCCCGCTTGGCTATCAGGCGGGCCGTCAGCTCCGGGGAACCGGCGTCCTCCAGCAGCTCCCGCACCGCGATCCGTACCCCGAACTCGCCCTCCAACTGGCGGAGCATGCCGATGAGTTGGAGGGAGTCGGCGCCGAGGCCCAGGTAGGTCTCGGTGGCCCGCAGCGCGGACCGGTCGTGGCCGAGGTGCTGTGCGGTGAGGTCGAGCACCCGTTCCAGTACGGCGTGTTCGGTCACGTGGGCCTCCCGGTCGGTGTGGATGGTGGACGACGGGCCGTCGCCGGGCACGGGGGGCGGCCCCACCCAGTGCGAGCGGCGTTGGAACGGATACGTCGGCAGCGGGATGCGGCGTCCCGCGCAACCGTCCAGCAGCGCCGTCCAGTTGAGGTCGACGCCGGCGCAGTGCAGTCGGGCCACCGCCGTCCAGAGGGTGCCGAGATGGTCGACGCCCTTACCCGGAGCCGTGGTTGGGACGCACGGGGTGTCGGGCAGGGCGTGGCGGACCAGGCCGGTCAGGGTGGCGCCGGGGCCCAGTTCGAGCAGGACGTGCGCGGGGGTGAGGGTGCGCAGGACGGCGTGGAAGTCGGCGGTTCGGCGTGCCTGTTGGAGCAGGTAGTCCGGGGTGGGGCGCCAGCCGGGGCGGTGTGCCGTTCCGTCCAGGCCGCTGATGAACTCGGTCTCGATCGGGAGGAGTTGGATGTCCGCCGTGGCCGCGCCCAACTCGTCGAGCATCGGGTCGAGCAGGGCCGTGTGGAAGGCGCGGTCCACCGGGAGCGGTTCGCCGCGTACGCCTTGCTCTGCCAGCCGGGCCTGGGCGTTCGCCACGGCTTCGGGCGGGCCCGCGACCACGTGGTGCTCGGGGCCGTTGCGCACGGCCAGCTCCAACCCGTCGACGTCGGCGAGGAGTTGGCCGATCAGTGGCTCCGGGGCGAACACCGCGAGCATCGCCCCCGGTGCCGTCCGCTGCATGAGGCGGCCCCGGCGGCACAGCAGCCGCACCCCGTCCGTCACGGTGAACGCGCCCGCCGTGCACAGGGCCGCGTACTCGCCGACGCTGTGCCCGGCCACGGTGGCCGGAACCACCCCCAACTCCCGCCACAGCCGGGCCTGGGCGACCTGGAGGGCGAACAGTGCGGGCTGCGCGAACGCGGTGTCCCCGTGCGCGGGGTCGCTGCCGTGGAGGAGCCGGTCGAGGAACGGCGATACGTCGTCGGTCTCCTGCCGGAACGGCGACGCGCCGCCGGTCTCCTGTTGGTACGCCTCCGCGCACTCCCGCAGTACCTCGGCCACGACCGGGAAGCGGGCGGCGAGTGCGGCGGTCGTCGCGGGGTGGTGGCCGGTGCCCTGGCCGCTGAAGAGGAAGGCGGGGGTGGGGAGTTGGCGGGGGTCCACCTCGCGGGTGTGGAACGGGGCGGTTCTTCCCGCCACGAACGCCCCCAGCGCGTCCGCGAGTTCGGCGGCCGGTGCCGTAACGACCAAGCGGTGGCGCAAGTGTCGTCGGCCCAGTGCGGTCGTGCCGAGCCCGTCGGCGGGGGCGAGGCCGGGGTCCCGTACCAGCGTGTCGTG